>PNOH01000025.1 GCA_013824715.1 Odoribacter sp.
TGCTGAGGTTACCATTAGAGGCATAGGTCATCGTCAGGTTTTGCGGGCCTGTTGCGGTTAAGAGCCTGTCGAGGTTATCGTAGGTAAAGCTCTCCGACTTGCTGCGCAAAAAGTTTTGCCGCGACGTCAGGTTGCCGGTTGTAGCATCGAACACATAACGGTAATCCTGTACACTGCCTGTTGCTGTAGAAGTAGGATAGCCATAGGTATCGAACCCGTAGGTCGCGGTCAGGTTGCTGCCGTACGTACTACCTGTGAGTTGCTGCCTTGCATTCATACTGGTTATCGTATATCGAGTTGAGCCTCCGGCCGATATAGACGACAAATATCCGTTACTGTTGTAGTTCATTGTTTCCACAATTGTTGAAGGATGCGTTCGGGTACTCAACCGTCCGTACGAATCGTAGGTAAACGAGGTGGAAAAAGCTGGCCCGGCAATGGTTTCGCCTACACTGGTTACCCGGCCTTTGGTGTCGTAGCCATACGTACGGCTTACACTTGTTGTGGAGTTGCTGATACCGGTTAACTGTTTGTTGGTGTTGTAACTGTAGGTGGTCGTACCTTCAGGATTCACTATGTTATCGTTCCTTCCATCAGCCAGGTAAGTATAGGTAGTAAGCTTGCTTCTGGCATCGGTTTGTGTTTTAACCCTTCCCAATGCATCATAAGTGTAGTTAATTGTCCCGGCGCTGGGGTCAACCAACTGGGTTTGGTTACGTGCGGCATCAGCATATTGCATACTGGTTACCACGCCTCCGGGTGCTGTAATGTTCTTGGTTTTTCCGTCGGCGTAATACGTATAGTTAATGGTTCCGCCATTGTCGGTAGCCGAAGTCAACGTTCCATCGGCCCCGTATGTTTTCGAGAAGGTTTTCCCGGCCGTGGTTTCGCTTACTGTGGCGCTGCTGTACGAATAGGTTGTATTTCTGCCAGTGTTTCGGGTAATAACGGTAACACGTCCATAATTGTCGTAGGTCGTATAGGTTTCTGCCCACACTAAACTCCCTCCGGCAAAATACGGATCGGATACCCGATAAACCTGTCCTTTGGCATTGTATTCGGTGTCGATCAATATCATGGTACCGCCAAAGCCCTTCTTTTCGGCACGGATAGCCCGTTGTACTTTATCGTACCATACCGTAGAAACCGAACCGTCGTTGCCGGTTTGGGTCACCCCATAAAAGCCCAGTGCAGGCTTGTTGGTTCCCGTCCAGACATAACTGGTTGTGGTTTGGCTACCATTGGTATTCGATATAGAGGTTTGCCTAGCCACCGCATCATACGCGTAAGTGTTGGTATTGTTCAAATAATCAACGTCGGTTTGCAACTGCCCGTACGAGTTGTAATTGAAGGTGGTAACATGCCCCAATTCGTCTGTCTTTGTTTTTACCCTTACCAGATCGGTATCATACGTAAAATTCAACTGGCTGGCGCCTATACTTGCCCCGTAAGTATATACCTGGGTAACATTTCCGCGGCTGTCGTAATCGTGGTTCTTGGAAAATTCCAACGCAGAGCCCTCGTTGTAATAAATAAAATCAGGTTTCAGTATTCCATCGGTAAAATAAGTATACCGTACCGTATGACTTACCGATGTCTCGCCGCTTTTGGCATACGTGATGGTCGAGTTATCTAATCGTCCCAATTTCCAATCAGTTGAATTTTCGATATTGGTATAATTGGATACCGTGGTTTCGCTCACCCCGTTGCTGTAAGTTTTAACCGTTTGGGTGGGGTTGCAATAACTGTCGAACGAAGAAATTGAACCAGTAACAGAATAACCTGTCAGTGCATTTGTTTGAGTGGAAGATTGCACATACGGGAAAATCCGCTTGGTGGTAGCATCCAACACCGTTTGTGCCCAGGTGTTGCTGGTTGTTTCGACCGTTGAACCGGAAGGGCTCAGCTTTTTGGTTACCGTATTTACCTGCGGGTAAAAATAAGTATTGTCATAGCCCGACTGCGTTTCGGTGAGCATCCCCGCCGTGGCATCAGTTGCAGTCATTTTCGAATAGCACAAAAAGCCTTTGCCCTGCCTGTGTATTTTAGCCCCTTCGTAGTAGTAAGAGAGGGAGTTCGTACTGCCGATTCCGTTATCCATCGTTATAGAACTGACCACAGCCAAAGGTCCCTGGAAATTAAATACCGGGAAGCCTGGGGTTGTTGAGCCAAGCTGGTAAACCGTTGATGGGGCCTGCGAAAGTTTGGTGTAAGCAATGGTGGTCAGGTGGTTCAACCCATTGGCCACTTTTTCGAGTAGTGGGGTTGTATTTCCTGTCGATTTGTATACTTGATAGCCATTCCACCATGCTGGGAGCCCATCCGTACAGATAAAATCGGTTCGGCCATCGCCATTATAATCCGACACATAATAGTTGTGCGATTCAACTGGATATCCGGGCAAGGTATGAGTGTAAAAGTCTGTTCCCTTGTTTTTGGTAATGTAAAAATAAGTGCCGGTCCAGCTTTGGTTCAATGAGGTTACCATCAGGTCGGTACACCCGTCGCCGTTGAAATCGCCCAATCGCACATAGTCATTCTTTAGATTGGCTTTCTTTTGAGGAATATTTAACTGTTCGAAGCCTGTTCCGGTTGAAAGTTGCACTTGCCAGTCGCTCCAGTCGTACTCCGTACTACCGCTTTTATACCCATAGAGGAAGATATCAACTTTCCCATCGGCGTTAAAGTCGCCGAGCGTAAAAAAATGATCTTTTGTAGGCCATGTTGATGTGTAGATTTGGGTAAGCGATGAGCCGGAGAAAGTGTAGATTTTCACCCCTGTGGTTTCAAAACTCCAGATATCGGCTTTACCGTCACCATTAAAATCGCCGCTAAGGGTTTGTCCAGCCAATGTGCTTATTGTTCCGCTACCTTTTATGAGTACCGAGTTGCGATCAGTTGGGGAAAGAATACGCCAATTTCCATTTGGATCATTCAGGAAAATTTCATTTGTCCCATCACCATCATAATCAGCCCCGGAAAGTTCATTATCCTTTTCTTGTTTCCCATTTCTTCTTCGGTCCTTTCCTCCCATTCCCGCGCTTGAGTTGTTTGGCTGTGTTCCGGGAATACTTACAAGTGTACCAAATGAAGTGCCAGTGGATAACATATAGTAGAATGATGAAGTACCAGAGTTAACCAATTCATATAAAAAGTCATCTTTTCCATCGCCATTAATATCCAGTGCCTGCATGTCGTCCAACTTGCTTAGGTCAATGGTATTTGTCAAGGATGAAACAGAGGAAAAGTTATCGTTACCATCGCCGTAACATACTTTCATCCCGGTCCAGGCTGCCCCTTTCGAAGCATCGGGCAAACAGAGGAAATCTGCTTTTCCGTCACCGTTAAAATCGCCGGTACACATCCGCGACATGTAAGTTACATACGCATCTGTCGTGTTATAGGTCGATTGAGCCATTGCCACGTTAGCGGGGGTCAGGTAGCTGAAAACGGTTGAGTTTAACTGGCTACCACCAGTGCCAGACTCGATTACCTCATTCAAGGCAGAATACGTATTGTAATTGTCAGAAACCTGAATGTATTTGAGTTGGTAAGTTTTTACCACGTTACTATTATAAGATACCGTCACTTTATCGAGCAACAATTGCTGTATAATCTTTTTGCCTTTCAGGTATGTTGTGGTAACATCAGTCCTTGTTTTATAATAAAAGGTTACCTTGTTGGGGCCATAGGTAATTTCAGCCGGATAAACCACGCTGTTATCTTTCAAATACGAATAGCTGATCAGGTTCCCATATAAATCAGAAGTTTCGGTAACATACCAATTCAATATTTCATTAATGCCATCAAGCCTTTGTTTTCCATCTTCATCGTATCCATAAAGGTTTTTTAGGCCCGATTTAGTCTGCGCTAAGAACTTCTCTGGACCATAACCATTTGTAGTTAAAGATTGTACTCTGGTGAACCCATCAATTTCGGTCTGATAAGTGGTCCCATTTGCACCATAGGTTCCTGTTGACGGGGCTAGTACCAGGCGCTGTCCGTCGAGTGAAAAGCGGTCGGTTGAAGCCAGGTCGACACCGGTTGCAGCCACGTCGTTGTAATAGTTCTGTCCACTACGGCTAACAACCGAGAGCCCTCCAATTTGCCAACCATATCCAGCCACTCCGGGCCCAGAATTACTGGAGTAAACCAGGGAAAGGGATGGCGCCAGGCCGTTAACTCCCGGCAATACGTCGATTGGGATGGTGTAGCTGGCGCCACCGGCAGGGTTTACATCAAATGCCCCTTGTGTGGTCCCAACCAAATAAGAGGTATTGATTGAACGGTTTGCCGGATCAACAGGTGTGTAATTGTACGATATGCTCCCGTTTACAACTGGATTAACAATTTCCGCAACCATTCCGGTTCCTCCGGGTGTATAAGTATATCCTGCGAGCAACGAAACGCTGTTTCGTGCCTGATGTGTTTGCGTGCCGCTTTCGGACGAAGAAAAACTAAGGTCGAATTCCTGTCCCGAAACGGTATTTATCCCTATCGCGATAAGCAAAAAGGGTATGATATATTTCCATTTCATTTTAATAATTTTTAATGTGAAAAAATTGTTAGCCCCCCCTAACTTCCCAAGATGGGGGAGAATTCTGCCCTGTGAATAAACGTTTACAGCATCTTATGATGTCTTGCAGTCCAATTTCACGCAGGCCAATCTCCTCTCCTTTCGGGGAGAAGTCAGGAGAGGGGCTTTTACTTTAGTCCTTAATGATTTTCCATTCGGACGACAACTCCCCGATACTGATCCTCAGAATATACATCCCTGTGGGTTGGTCATTCAAATCTAATTCCGTGAAAGTATCCGTGACTTCCTGATCTTTGACTAATGCCCCCTGTAAGTTGAAAATCCTGATAGTTGCCGTTACCTCTGCGGTAAACGGTATCTCAACTTTAAGCAGCCCTTTGGTTGGGTTGGGGTAAATCTTAACCGGCCGGTTGCCAATCAGGTCTTCAAATGTGCTTAGTTTATTGGCCAGCGTGTCCTGTTTTGTAATATGGGCGCTTTTCAGCGGGATGATCCTGCTCAGCCGGTTTCCGGAGGCATCATAAGTAAACGAGTGGGTGGTCTGTGCATTTCCTCCCAGGCTTGCCAGGAACAGGAAAAGCGATACTATTGAAAAGTATATAAACTGTTTCATGTTACTTTCCTTCCAATTTTGCAACCCGTGCTTTCAATGATTCCAATTCAGCCTGTTGTTCCTGATAAGCCTTTACCAGAATTGGGATAAGTTCGGTGTAACGAATTCCCAACATCCCATCGCCCCTGTCGGCTACAATTTCCGGAAATAATGCTTGCATTTCCTGGGCTATAAATCCAAATTGTTCTATTCCTCCCGTAATGTCACCATTTGCGTCTGGAAGGTTAAGTTTATACTTTACAGGTCGTAGGAGGTTTAGTTTATCCTTAACTGAATCAAAATCCCTAATGTCGGTTTTAAAGTTCTTGTCAGAAGTAATGACAGGACTATAAGTAAAAAAAGGTTGCGTAGCATAAAGCTGCCCCCAATAATTGCCTGACGATCCAAGGTTATTTGATCCCAATGAAGAATAAAAACTACCAGAAGTATAGGTAATACTCTTACTGGAACCGGAATCATAAAAACGCACATTTCCCGTAACATCTAACCGATAGCCGGGGGTTGTATTGTTTATACCTACATTGCCACTGGCGTCAACCTTGATCTGTGCAAACGCGCCAAACGAAAGGGTAATAAAACCCAAAACGAAAATAATAACTAACTTTTTCATACTTTTAACTGATTTTTGGGAGTACTACTCCCTTGTTAATAATTGATTTGTTTATTTATTACGCCCCGTTTGGCCTGTTACGCCGAACGGGGCTTGTTTTTGTTGTTTCCTCAATCCTGACAGGTTTCGAAAACCTGTCAGGATTTAATAACACAATAGCCTTGCAAGGAGGGAAATAAGAAAGCCTCTATTGTTGATTCTGTTTAATGAATATCCGGTCACTTAATTCAACCCTCCGCAGTTCTCCTTTAAAGAATATACCCTTCAACGATATCCAGATAGATTTACAATCGAACACGCATTTTAATAATTAAAACTGGCTCCAAAAAATCAGAAGCCAGGCCCGATCATTCATATCCTTTAATCCATTTTTTGCTGTAAAGGTAACCTCCTGAAAGACATGCAGTCAGGCATAATTTATTTATCAACAAAACGTTCGTGTAAAATTCAGGTCATCTTATATGCTCAGAATAACCGTTCGTATAAAAAACCGTTTTTTTGTCCATCAGGCGAAAAGTTATGAACACGAAAATTCCATATTTGTAGTTGTTTTTCATGATAAATTTTTGTAAAGAGGATCAGTTACTTCGTTTGGCATTAAAAGATGCACATACCTATTTTCCAACGTTCAAACTGGTATATAACCGGGTTAATTAATTTCCTTAATTCTGTTCCCGAATACTTCAATTTACGTTAAAAAGCATTTACTTAGCAGTACATTATAAGACAATACAATGACTAGCAAGTTATACTCAAAATTTACTTCAAAATGACTTCAAGCAACAGATTGATCGGTCGTTTGCCCAAAGTTGGCATCCGCCCGGTGATTGACGGAAGGGAAATGGGCGTGCGCGAATCGCTCGAAGTTCAGACCATGAATATGGCCAAAGCTGCGGCTAAGTTTATTGAGGAAAACCTTCGTTTCCCCAGTGGTGAAAAAGTAGAATGTGTGATTGCCGATACCACTATTGGCGGCGTTGCAGATGCTGCTTTGTGTGCCGATAAATTTGAAAAAGAAGGCGTTGGTGTATCATTGACAGTTACTCCCTGCTGGTGCTACGGAACCGAAGTGATGGACACCACTCCCCTACTGCCTAAAGCTGTTTGGGGTTTCAACGGAACTGAACGTCCGGGTGCTGTGTACCTTGCGGCTGCACTTGCCGGATACTCGCAAAAAGGTCTTCCTGCCTTTGGAATCTATGGCCGAGATGTTCAGGATTCGGGCGATACCAGCATTCCAGCCGATGTTCAGGAAAAATTGTTGCGTTTTGTGAAAGCTGCTTTGGCTTCAGCGCAAATGAAAGGAAAGTCATATTTATCCATCGGCTATTCATCAATGGGAATTGCCGGTTCAATGGTTGATCCTGATTTCTTCCAGGAATATCTGGGAATCCGGACTGAATTTGTTGAATCCGTGGAGTTTTTACGCCGGATTGAACAGGGAATATTTGATCAGGACGAATATGCAAAGGCTTTGGCATGGACCAAAGCAAACTGTATAGAAGGCGATGACCACAACCTTGCAGCCAAACAATCGTCGCGTGACCGGAAAGACTGGGAATGGGAAATTGTAGTAAAAATGACTTTGATTGCCCGCGACCTGATGGTCGGAAATCCAAAGCTGAAAAAAATGGGATTTGGTGAAGAATCGAAAGGCAGGAATGCTATTTTGGGCGGTTTTCAGGGGCAGCGCCAATGGACTGATTATTATCCAAATGCCGATTTTACGGAAGCAATCCTGAATTCATCGTTCGACTGGAATGGAATCCGTCAGGCCTATGTGTTTGCCACTGAAAATGACAGCCTGAATGGCGCTTCCATGTTGTTTGGCCATTTACTCACCAATACCTCGCAGATTTTCTCAGATGTTCGCACCTACTGGAGTCCGGACGCTGTTAAAAGAGTAACTGGCAAAGAATTGACCGGAAAAGCTAGTAACGGAATCATTCACCTGATCAACTCCGGCTCAACAACGCTTGATGCAACTGCACAGCAACACGATGCGGAAGGGAATCCTGCCATGAAGGCATTCTGGGAAATTAAAGAAGAAGAAGCTGCGGCATGTCTTGAAAACACACGGTGGTGCCCGGCTGATCTGGGTTATTTCAGGGGTGGAGGCTTTTCGTCGCAGTTCAAAACTTCAGGAGAAATGCCGGTAACCATGTCGCGCGTAAATCTGGTTAAAGGAATCGGGCCGGTTTTGCAGATTGCAGAAGGATGGACCGTTGAATTACCTGATGAAATCCATACTGTACTCGACAAACGCACCAATCCGACCTGGCCAACCACCTGGTTTGTACCCCGTCTGGCTGATAATGATGCTTTTAAAGATGTTTACAGCGTAATGTCCAACTGGGGAGCCAATCATGGAGCAATTTCGTATGGCCATATCGGGGCCGATTTAATTACACTGGCATCAATTCTCCGGATTCCGGTAAACATGCACAACGTAAGCGATGACCAGATTTTCAGGCCAAGTTCATGGTCTGCCTTTGGAACCAATAAAGAAGGAGCTGATTACCGCGCTTGTGCAACCTACGGACCACTGTATAAGACAGCAATATAAATTCATGCTTATACGTTCTAATAAAAAATATGCTATGAAAAAACTTACAATTCTTGTTATTTTAGCAGTGCTTACAGGTGTAGCGCATGCTCAGGATTTTTTTGATGCTGGCTTAAAAGCCGGACTGAACACATCAAAAATTTCAACTCACATCAGTGATTATACTCCGCAAACCATTAACAATTATTCATTTGGAGCATTTGCCCGAATCAATCTGGGCCGTATTTATATTCAACCGGAAGCTTATTATAATTCAAAAGGCGGCGAATATATCGACAAAGTAAATTTATCAACTGTCAATTCCTTCGATTTAAAAGCGGTTGATGTTCCGGCCCTGGTTGGAATAAAATTGATCAATCAAAAAGCATTTAATCTAAGAATTCTGGCAGGTCCGGTATTTTCTTTTGTGACTGATAAGAGCGTTAAAGGTCAGGTGTTTACAGAGTCTGGATTGAAAGATAATTTCTTTGGATGGCAATATGGCGCAGGTGTTGATATTCTTTTCGTGACGCTCGATGCCAGGATGCAATCTTACAGTACTGATGTTTTCAGTTCACCAAATTTCGACACCAATAATGGTACGTTTGTAATCAGTTTGGGCGTAAAATTATTCTAATACCAAACGCCGTATGAAACGGTTTTTTTTAACAATCATTTCCTCTTGTGTAATGCTGTTTGCCTTTTCACAAGAGGAAATTGTTTTAGATTCGATTCCAAAATTTCAGAGTGCAACCGTTATTAACCAACCTCATTTGATAAAGCCTTCAGCTTTTGACGATTCCTTTTCTCCTGAAGGATTGAGTCTGTTTGAACCATTCAGATTTAATCAGCCGCTTCTCCCTGATTACAATCAAAATCTGGATTTTTTAAAATTTTCGGGTGCTTTAAAGGTAGAGGGAGTGCCATACTTCATTTCAGGCTTCGGATATTCCCCGTTTCTTTCTGCCGGGAAAATATTTAATCGTGCAACTTACCGGGTAAATGACCGGTTATCATTAGGAGGAAACAGTTTTGGCTCCCAATCAGTTTTTGACCTGCCACGAATTAACCCTTCCATTCAGGATATGAGTACCAAAGGTGCTTCGATGTTTTTGCAGTATAAAGTGTCAAAAAATTTTAAAGTCGAAGGCCGGGTAAGCATTTCAAACAGGCCCAATCACCTGGAACCATAAAATCAAAACTTTTCCACTAAATTTGGAGCACTTTTACCAGGGAAATATATTTATGCTGGACAAGATCAGAAAAGTTGAGCGGATTTTTAACCAATTAGATAAGGAAACTAAAAAGTTTGGTAAGCAGTCGGGACTTAAATGTTTGACGAACTGCAACCTGTGCTGTATGAAAAAAGGTCTGGAGGCGAATGTTCTTGAATTTCTTCCTCTTGCTTACTATTTGGTTAAGAATAATCTTCATGAAGCAGCTCTCGATCTTATAGATACCAATCCTGAACATTGCATAAACCTGGCTAAAATACAGGTTCAAGGGCAGACAGCAGGATGTTCGATATACGATCATCGCGGTTTAATTTGCCGGTTATTTGGCTTTTCGGCAGTGCGCGACAAAAATGCAAAACTTGCTGTTTACACTTGTTCTCACATGAAAGCTGAATTTTCGACAGAATATAAATTAACGATGGAACGAATCAATACTGACTTGCATATTCCGATTGTTTCTGATTTTTATTATCAGATCTATTACATTGACAGCCAAATGGCCAACGATTATAATCCGATCAATGTGAGCATCCGGAAAGCTATTGAAAAGGTTGCTTATTATTATTATTATGCCTGTAAACCAGTGAGAAAGCCAGGAAAAGTGGAAAAGCCACTAATTAGCTAGGAAACCTGAATGTTGGAAATGACTTTAAATATACCTGATCTGTCAACTGAATTTCAGTTTCTTGCTTCCAGGAGCAGTGGCCCTGGAGGGCAGAATGTGAACAAGGTAAATTCGAAAGTTGAGCTTCGTTTTGATATTCGGAATTCTCTGTTGCTATCTGAAGATCAAAAATTGATTTTAATTCAAAAACTTGCTGCAAAAATCAGTATTGATGGCATATTGAGTGTGATTTCTCAGCGCCACCGGTCCCAGCTTTCAAATAAGGAAGACGCCGTAAACAAGTTTTACCTTATCCTGACCAAAGCTTTAAAACCTGTTAAACGCAGAAAAAAAACTAGTCCCAGTAAAAGTTCTGTTGAAAAACGGTTGAGCGGAAAGCGAATTAAAGCTGAAATAAAGCAAAACCGTCAGAAAATTGATGAGTGAGCCAGAACCTTTGGTGTAAAAAATTAAATACTGTTGATAAATTAAACACATGCGAGCACTCTATTTACTTCTGAATGAAACTTTTCTGGAAATGAATTTTCTGGAAATGTACGCCAGGCTAACAGCAGTTCTGCTGACATTTATCGCCTTAATACTCGTGGCTGTAATTGTTCACTGGATAACTAAAGTAATTATAATCAAAGTAATCCATCGTCTGGTGGAAAATACCAAAACCAACTGGGATGATTATTTACTAAAGTACAGGGTCTTTCAGTCGTTGTCGCACCTGGCTTCGGCAATGGTTTTTTATTACGCTTCAAACTATTCTGGAATAATTGAAGTTACCAGCTTTATAAACACTTTTACCAACATCTATTTTGTGATCATTTTTGTAAAGGTGGCTTCAGGAGTAACAAAAGCTGGTAATGAAATATACCAAACTACACCGTATGCAGCAACCCGCTCCATAAAGGGATATATTCAGTTGATCATGATAATGGTCTATTTTATTGCAATCATTTTTATTATCGCATTTATTTTTAAAAAATCGCCTTTGGTACTGCTGACCGGCCTTACTGCCTTTGCTGCCGTACTTTTGTTTGTTTTTAAAGATACCATTCTCGGACTGGTTGCCAGTATTCAGCTTTCGGCCAATAAAATGCTTAAACCCGGCGATTGGATCGAAGTTCCCAAACACAACGCCAATGGTACGGTTGTGGATATTTCTTTAAATACAGTGAAAGTGCAAAACGGTGACAAAACCATTTCAACCATTCCGACCTATTCGCTGATTGCCGACTCGTTTATTAATTGGTCAGGGATGGAAGAATCTGAAGGTCGCCGAATCAAGCGGTCTATCAATATAGATATGAAAAGTGTTCGTTTTTGTGATGAACAAATGCTTGAAAAATTTAGGCAATTCAGATTAATCAGTAATTATGTGGTCGAAAAACAAAAGGAAATTTCAGATCATAATAAAAACCTTGGAATTGAAAATGAAAGTGTTCCTAATGGTCGCAGACAGACGAACTTAGGAGTTTTCAGGAAATATCTCGAAGAATATCTGAAGAGTAATCCGAAGATCAATCAGGATATGGCCTTTCTGGTCAGACATCTGCAACCCGCTGAATCAGGGTTGCCTATTGAGATTTATGTATTCAGCAAAGTGAAAGAATTGAATGAATATGAAGGCATTCAGGCTGATATTTTTGACCATATTCTGGCGGTAATTCCTGAATTTGAATTACGTGTATTTCAATCTCCATCCGGAAATGATATTAAGGACCTTTCTGAAAAATTATCATTAGGAATTAATAATTCGGCTTGAACCCTAATGAAAGCTGAAATCAGGTATATTTGCCGACTTGTAGAAAAACTTATATGAATCGTTTTTGACAATTTTGCTTTCAGATCATTACAAACATGATGTTTTCTAACAAGAATATTTAAAATTTATCATTTTTTTATACTTTTGAGTGTCAAATTTATAAACCTCCGTTATTCTATATATTATGAATGATCAACATATTGAACCACTTCCAAATATCGATGAACTGGATGAAAAAATCCTGAAATTGATTACCAAAAATGCAAGAATTCCGTTTCTGGAAGTTGCCCGTGAATGTGGTGTTTCCGGGGCTGCCATTCATCAAAGGGTTCAAAGATTACTCAATCTGGGAGTGGTATCCGGAAGTGAATTTATTGTGAATCCACAGAAACTAGGATATTTTACCTGTGCCTATATGGGCATCCATCTTGAAAAAGCAAAATTTCATAAACAAGTAGTTGAAGCTTTGATCAATATTCCTGAAATTGTTGAATGCCACTACACTACCGGTTCGTATGCTATTTTTATAAAGGTTCAGACCAAGACCAACAAGCATTTGAAAAAGCTGATTGACGAAGATTTTCAGGAGATTGAAGGCATTGCACGAACTGAGACATTCATTTCGCTTGAAATGGAGTTTAAACGTCAGGTACCAATTAAATAATCCGACTAGTTCAACTCAAATAGCATCATGACTTTAAGAAATCAACTGGACGACATTGATCTGAGAATATTGGATATCATTTCGAAGAATGCTCGCACGCCTTTTAAGGATGTCGCTGCAGAAGTGGGCGTTTCAAGGGCCGCTGTTCACCAGAGAGTTAACCGGATGATTGATTTACATGTGATTGTTGGTTCGGGCTATCATATTGATCCCAAGAAAATTGATTATAAAACCTGTACTTATATTGGTGTATTTCTCGAAAAAGGAAGCTTATATTCAACGGTAGCCGAGCGGTTAAAAGAAATTCCTGAAATTGTTGAGTGCCATTATACAACTGGCCAGTATGCCGTTTTTGTAAAGGTATATGCCAAAGATAACGAACACCTTCGTGATATTTTAAGCGATAAAATTCAAAAAATCAGCGGAGTAGCCAGCACAGAAACCTTCATTTCGCTCGACGAAACGTTTAAACGTGAAGTGCCTATTTTTTAACTCAAAGATTTTTCATAAATTTATAGAGTATAAGCATTTGCAAACCTATAAATGATTTGATTATGAAAAGGATTTGTTTTTTTCTCCCAATCGCATTATTTTTTTTGATATCAGTTACAACTGTTTTCAGTCAGGATACTACTCCACCAAGTGGAGATAATGTAAGTGCGAAAAAGCACAAATTTTGGTATGGTCCTAAAGTTGGGATGGATCTGGCAACGCCAACATTGGATCAAAATGACATCAAAGCGCAGCTAAAATCAAATTATCAGGTAGGATTTTTCTTTCAGTTTGGGCGAAAAATTTACCTTCAGCCAGAAATTTATTATTCGGTAGTTAAAGAAAACGGAATATATTCCGGCAGCTTAATTCCTGAAGATGTGACTGTTACTTTTGCAAAAGTTCCGGTACTGTTGGGCATTAAGCTCATTGACATTGGCATTGTAAGCGCTCATGTGATGGCTGGCCCAATGGGTACTTTTTTACTTAGCGAAAGCAATACCAATCCGCTAATGATCAGGCCTAAAAAAGATTATAAACTTCAACTTGGCGGAGGTGTTGATGTATTCGGATTTATTACTCTTGACGTTCGCTATGCAGTGGATTTAGACGATAACATGAACGAGGAATTAGGCCAATTGACATGGAAAAGCGGAGTGAATGTCACTTTGGGACTTAAATTAAGATAGACAGCCAGCGAATTAGTCTACTTTAAATGCAAAATAGCCTGGTGATATCCCAACCTTAAAACTATCAATTTGCTTTCCTGAAATATCGTAACGGTTTATTAATCCGTTTTGCCGGTGATCAATGGCATCGCCAACATAAACATCGCGGTTTGCCGGATCGATTGCCAGGCTGTAAAAACCACCGTATAAACTGGTATATTTTGATGTAATAAAAGGCTTTTCTGGCAGGCGTTTTTCAGTTACTGCCATTTTCCAAACATGCCTGTTCAGGAAGTATAAGGTATCTTTGGTTGGATTGATGCAAAGGTTCAACGGACGATCGTTCTTCTCAAATCGAAAGGTCCGCTCAATTTCATGGGTTTCCGCATCAATTTTCATTAATCCGGCCTGTTCATTGCCATACGGACTTCCTTCAAATCCTCCGTCTGACAATACCCATATTTTATTATCACGGTCAATAACCATGCTGTTTGGCTGCTTAAATACTTCAATTGAATCAACTAACTGGTCAGTATCAGAGTTAATTACCAGTATTTTGTTGTCATACGACCAGCAATTCGTAAAAACCAGATTTTTGTATGGTATCATTTGTTCTGTTGAATGCTGACTGAATTCCGAACTAGAATTCCCGACTGGTATATAACCTGATATTTGAAAAGTAGTTGGATTGAAAATGGTAATCTTCTTTGAATAAAGGTCTGTGATATATGCTTTCTTTTCGTTGATACAATAAACATACCGGGGAGAGCTTAACCCTGAAATATGGCCTCTGTATTCACCCGTACTGTTGTCTATGATATATATTTTACCTGAATTGTTGACCACAATAAATCCCAGATTTTTCCAGATGGCCATAGACTGGGCAACATCTCCAAGCGGCACACCATTCCTGGCCTGAAAGACCTGATTATATACCCTTTTAGTATCCGGATTATAAAATGATAAAGATGAATTGCCATACATGAAATTTCCTTCATTTACGATGTAAACACCATGGTCTCCTGAAAAATTGAAGAAAACCGTATCAACCGGACTTTCAGAACAGGAAGAAAGCAAAAGAATAAATAAAGCTATGGTAACAAGTTTATACCTAATCCGTTGACTGAAGTCAACGGCAAAGGATAATGGTCTCCTAATTTTAGCTAATGAACAAATATTCAAATGCTCATTTTCAAATTCTTTTTCCTTTTTCCTTTTTCCTTGAATTTCTTTCACTTTTTATATTGAAATTGTACGGTTAGAGAATAATATCTACCGGGCATTGGTCGCCAGAGTATGGCCATATAATCGGTATTGGCCAGATTTTCGATATTGAGCGCAAGATCCATCCAAACAGACTTAAAATGAAAACTTTTCCCGGCAGTCAGGTTGATCAGCCAATAAGGATTAAGCACCTTTTCAAAGTCAGATTCAACATTGTTGCTCGATGTATATCGTTTCCCGGTGAACGGTGCATTTATTTTAACATGCCATGCCTTAAAATTCCCTTCAGCAAAAATATTTGCTTTATCTTTTGGTATGTATATCAACTGTTTACCTCGCGATTCATCAACTGAAGGAACAGCATTCAAATTGGAGGTAGCCGAATGCGAATAATTGGCCTTCAAATTAAAAGATGCGGACTTCGCAATGTTTTTCTGAAATGAAAGCTGAATTTCTAGTCCTCTGGCAAATACTTTTTTCATATTACTTGCCTCCCAATAGTAGGCTCCGTTGGCTGAGGGCTGCCAGACAATCCAGTTCTCAATGAACGATGCAAAACCCGAAAGTTGTCCTGAAATACTTGAATTTTCATTTTTATCGGAATATCTAATGGTCAAATCTCCTGAATATCCTTTTTCAGGTTTTAAATTAGGATTTCCACCCGGAAGCCAATACAAATCATTTAATCCGGGCTGGTGGTAGTTGCGTGCAAGATTGAGTTTTACTGTTGATGAGCCCCATTTTGCAGGAGTAAATTCCAGTCCAAAAGATGGTATAAATCCTATTAAATGGTTGTCATAGAGGTCGCTTCTTGAAAGCAATGAAAGTGAAACTTCAGAACTAGCCATGATAGATATTGAATTTAAAAGTGAAAGTTCAAACCGGTCATGTTTATAGCCTAGCTTCTGAGCCCTGTCTAACACGGAGACTTGATGATAAGATGAATTAACATTCCAGTTCAAATGGAGAAATTCACCGGGATTCCAGTCAAAGTCAATCTGATTGGAATAACTCTGCTCCCTGTTTCTGCTGTCAAAATTCACAAAACTAGCCTCGGTACTCGCCCTGAAATAATTGATATCGTTCAGGTTCAGGCCACCCACCCATTCCAGTTTACTATTTTGTGTATGGTGCTTCCACGAAAAAACACCACGGAGATTCTGATCATCCATCGTTTCCTTTCTGACATCACCCTCGAAGGACATTAACTGTGGCAAATTTCGGTGGCTTTTGGAGGCCCACAATTTGGCAGAAAAAAAATGCGTATTCCGGCGTGTATAAATTTCCTGAAGTACGCCCTGCTTCGAATAACCGGCATTCTTTTGAACCGTTTGGTGCATGGGCAAAACTCCGTAATTAAAATATGGAAAATCGTTTTTGCTTTCATCTGAAAATAAGCGTGTTTTAAACTGAAACCGGCCATTTCCAAATCCCACATTCAGGTATTCCTTTTTTGTTGAGAAGCTTTCAATAGTTTGGACATATCTAAAGCTTAACTTATCAGTCCAGTCTGGTTTATTGCCGATTAAAACGCTCCCACCCAGAGCGCCGGAACCTGATTTTATTGAACTTCCACCATACAAAAGACTTATATCGTCAATAAAATAAACCGGGAACAATGAAAAATCAACATCACCCCGCATGGGTGAGTTTAACTTTATTCCGTTCCAGTAAAGTTGTGTGTGTGATGGAGCCGTTCCCCTGAAAGAGGCCGTTGCTGTTGATCCCCTGCCATACGATTTGATAAAAATCGGTGAAAAGGACGACAATAATTCTGAAATAGTCAGTGTCTTCATCATCTTTAACTCGAGCGTATCAATATGGCTGACATGTAAACCTGCTTCCTCAATCTTTCTTTTACCAAATATCTTAACTTCATGAAGTGAAATGGTATCGTTAAGCTTCTGTGCTTTAATCTCTTCAGCAAAAAAACATACAAGCACAATACAAAGAGAAACTTTGAAAATCAGGCTGGTATTTATACTGTATTTTGGTTTCACCGGCCTAATTTTTTACGATTTTCTGCTGAAAAACCTGATTTCCTATCCATATCCGAATCACATAAATTCCTGATCGGATGGCCAATAAATCAATAGTTGTTTTAAGTCCATTATCTTTATATACGCATTGGCCTTCAGTATTATAAATTTTAACAGACCTGATTGTTAAAGGAGTTTCTATCCCGATTGTTTCTGTGAAAGGATTAGGGTAAACTTTGCAAGACAACTGATTCGTGATTAATGGTCGGTTTCCGGTTATTGATTCTGCAAAAATCATGGATTCATTAATGCCAGCTTTGATCAGATAATCACCTGAATTTTCCGCCATAAATAAAGCATTTCCCCATTCGTCTGTTGTCAGCTTCAAAACAGGCTGAATTTTACTCTCAACCTGTATGGGTTGATTGGCGATAACTTCAGAGGCTTTTGTAACAATATTCCGATTGGCATCCATGTAACATGAATAGTTTTTGTACTGTACCTGTATCTTTTCATGCGCTTTTATGCTGTCGGTTCCTGAAGTCAGATGGCTGACCATCCACGGCAGGCTGTTGTCCGCGATGTGATAGATCAGAATTTCATCGTCGTTATTCACTTTAATTTGGTCAAATCCATTGACAACTGGCTGCTGATTAAGCATCACGACCCAGGTTTTCCGGTATGAAGCAGATGTTTGCGAGCCTCCATAACCATAGGTATAAACTTTTGATCCATCTTCAATCGCCGGAACTTTCCATAAATAAAGCGCTGAACCGCCTTCAGCATCATCCCGGAATGCAAAATCGCTGGCCAATTCCAATTTATTAAAGGTGGAAGCGATTGCATGAGCCAGTGAAACAAAGGGTATGTCCGACAAGCTATATGATTTCTGGGCATGGTCAACTTTTGGAGTCAGGTCAGATTGATTTACCCATACCGATTGTCGGGGAACTATGGTCTTTTCGGTAGTTTTAACTGAAATATAAACTTTTTTCAGGGCTGATTCAGGAAATACCTCAATCAATACCGAGTCCCTGATGGGATTTAATTCATCGGTTTCTAAAAATAACCAGCATTTACCCGTTTGTTTTCCTTTCAGAAAATATTTACCATCCAACGGAACAATTTCAGCGATTAAATCATTACCAACCCTCCAAACCGGATTGATCCCTGTTAGAATAATTCCGTTCTGGTCGGTAATTTTTCCGGTCAATTCCAGTTTGTCGTTGACTTTTATGCTTTTGGATGGAACTGTTATGATAGCCTTTCCAAACGAAAAAATCTCCAGTTCCTTTTCTGAAAAAATGTTTGGATTTACTGAAGATGAAGCCTTTAATTGAAATGTTCCCGATTTAATGGCTGTCAGCTTTCCGTTAATTATTTGAGCTAGCTCAGGATTACTGACACTCCAGTTTATCTTAGTTTCCTGTTTTAGCCCTTGATCAAATACAAATGCATTCAAGTTCACTGAATCATTAATTCTGATTTTCGGCGCAAAATCCTGAATGACCATCATCGTTTGGATTCCGGTAACTTGAAATGGTTCAACATCGCGTATTCCGGTTATTTCAGTTGAAATTTCGCCCAACCAGCCAGCCAATGCATTCATTCCGGTATAGATTCGAATAAAGTTAATTTCATCCAGATAAACGGGTTTTAAATCCTTGTCAACTGCCCAGTCCATATCAATGGCATCTCCCCCACTTCCTTCAATTTCATAAGTATATGGATTGTCAGGCCGTTTTTCCGTAAAGGATATTACCGGGGTATTATCTGCATAGCCAAACTTCCGCCGGTACGAATTTACGACCCCTGGATTTGACAGGTCAATAAAACCTTCAATTCTGGTTCCTTTCAGGGTGTATTGTGAAGGATTGATTCCGGGGAATATAACCGCATTTGGATAATAGGATTGTGAATGAAAACTATTTTCCGGAATAATGCCTGATTTACCTTGATTATCGGCCCATGGTATGTTACTTGCTTTGGTTGATCCGCTGTTTTTGAAGGTGACTTCATAAGCTAGTGAAGTTGAATTCCAGAAATGATCGCTT
Source organism: Odoribacter sp. (assembly GCA_013824715.1). Lineage (GTDB taxonomy): Bacteria > Bacteroidota > Bacteroidia > Bacteroidales > Prolixibacteraceae > Aquipluma. Next base: position 19,000 of record PNOH01000025.1, read on the forward strand.
CCTGCAATTTCAAACCAGGTTTCATCTGGAATACCATTTTTGTTTTCATCTTTCATCACCTGAATAATACCCGGTTCTGACCAGGTCGGAGTAGCATTTCCATAAACAGTGAAGTCAACGCCATACGGATTTAGTGGATCATTCTTTATTCCCTGATCGAAATAATAGGTTGCCGATCCTCCGAATGCGCCCAAACTTACCAATCCCTTATTGATGCCCACTATTGAATTGGCGGCATTGGGTGTTCCAATAAATTCAGCATTGGTATATTGCCCCGGTGCCGGTAAATATTCAATGAGTTTTGATGCGAACTGGGCCTTCGAATCATGAAAGAACATCATCAGAATACCGATGACCAATACGAAATATGTATTTCTTCTTTGGGTCATTAAGCTGTAAAATCAAAAAAAATAAGTTGGATTTTGCAGCTTTTCAGAAATGAAAAATGAAAAGGATACACGGTTTTTTGCTTTTTCGCCGAAAGCTTCAAAATCCAGGTTTGAGCAGGCAGGTCTTCTGACTTATCCTCTTTGCAACCCCTTCCCGCCCGATCGAAAACAGACAGTGGTTCATAGCTACAAAGTTTTACCGGAATTACAGCAGCGGGAACTGTGCAGGAATTACCGAAACTTAACGGTTCACCTGTTTCCCTTTTAATCCAAAATAATCGGAACCCAATCGTTGGCAAAGGTAAATTAAGTAATTGATAATTTATAAATGTTGATTGATAAATGTCTGTTAAAAGTGCCTATTTTTGCGGGGCAATTAACGCTTATAATAGCTATGTTCGAAAAGCTGATTCATCTCGAAGGTATAGATCCGCTGGAATTTTTTGGTGTAAACAATGCCAAAATGAACCTGATTAAGTCCTTTTTTCCAAAACTAATCATAGTTTACCGTGGCGACGATGTGATCATCAAAGGAGATGATGAAGAAATACTGCGTTTCGAATCCAAATTTCAACTGATTACCGATCACTACAATCAATTTAATGTTTTACCTGACAGTGTTATCAGTCAGGTTTTTATGGATGATTCAGAGGGAACGTCAGAATCAGCAACAGAAGAAAAAGATGTGCTGCTTTTTGGTATTAACGGAAAAGCGATCAGGGCGAGGACGCCGAATCAAAAGGTTCTGGTTGAGGTCTGTAAAAATTCTGACTTAATTTTTGCGATTGGTCCTGCCGGTACCGGAAAAACATATACCGCCATTGCTCTGGCTGTAAAAGCATTAAAGAACAGGGAAATCAAACGAGTCATTCTGAGCCGTCCTGCCGTTGAAGCCGGTGAGCGGTTGGGTTTTCTTCCGGGCGATATAAAAGAGAAAATTGATCCATATCTCCAACCGTTGTATGATGCCCTTCTGGATATGATTCCGGCGAAAAAACTGGATGAATTTATGAAGGACGGCACCATTCAGATTGCCCCATTGGCGTTTATGCGCGGACGTACATTAAGCAATGCCTTTGTGATACTCGATGAAGCTCAGAATACGACAATCAACCAAATGAAGATGTTCCTCACACGCATGGGGCTCAATACTAAATTTGTGGTAACGGGCGACGAAACCCAGATTGATTTGCCAACCCAAAGTCCTTCAGGATTGATTCTTGCAAAAAAAATCCTGAAGAACATTAAGGATATTTCATTTGTTCAGTTTGATGTGAGGGATATTGTCAGGCACCGGTTGGTCCGCGATATTGTTATGGCTTACGAAAAACATCATGCGCATGAACTGTCGAAACGCGAAAAGGAAAAAGAGAAAATTCAAACAGATAAAACTTAAGAAAAATGAGCAAAGCATTAACACGTACCGATTTTGACTTTCCAGGCCAGAAAAGTGTCTATCATGGCAAAGTAAGAGATGTTTACAACATTGACGATGAGTATCTGGTCATGGTTGTAAGCGACCGTATTTCAGCCTTCGATGTGGTTTTACCGAAAGGAATTCCATACAAAGGGCAAGTATTGAACCAGATTGCTGCCAAGTTTCTGGATGCCACCAGCGATATTGTTCCAAACTGGAAAATAGCTACTCCCGATCCGAATGTGACGGTTGGCATTCATTGTGATCCGTTTAAAGTAGAAATGGTTATTCGCGGATACCTGACTGGCCACGCCTGGCGCGAATACCGAAGTGGAAAAAGGATGTTATGCGGGGTTCCTATGCCCGACGGAATGGTCGAAAGCCAGAAATTCCCGGAACCACTGCTCACTCCAACAACGAAAGCTTATGAAGGACATGACGAAGACATTTCAAGAGATGAAATTATTGAGCAGGGCATCGTTAGTAAAGAAGACTATGAATTGCTTGAAAAATATACGCTTGAAGTATTTCGTCGAGGCTCAGTAATCGCCTCTGAAATGGGACTTATCCTGGTGGATACCAAGTATGAATTTGGCAAAAAGGATGGAAAGATTTATTTGATTGACGAGATTCACACCCCCGATTCATCGCGTTATTTTTATGCCGATGGCTACGAAGAACGGTTAGCAAAAGGCGAAGACCAGAAACAACTTTCAAAGGAGTTTGTGCGCCAATGGCTGATCGGAAACGGATTTCAGGGTCATGAAGGCCAGGTTATCCCGGAAATGGACGAAGCATTTGTCAATTCAGTTTCCGACCGTTACATCGAACTTTACGAAAAAATAACCGGCGATCAGTTCATTAAATCTGATTTGTCCAACATCCAGGAACGAATCGAAAGCAACATTCTGACTTTCCTGAAAACGATTTAAAAAGAGAAGGCTGTCTTCGGAAGGAGGCAGCCTTTTTTTTCTTAAAATCCGTTCAACTTCATCGTTACTGTTGGTATCAGTAGCAAAAAGCCCACAAGAGTAAGTATCAGGATAAGTGGCCAGGCCCATCTGAACCATTTATTGAACGGTATCCTGGCAATTTCGAGTACGCCTATTAATACTCCTGAAGTTGGCGTAATCAGGTTGGTAAACCCATCGCCAATGTGAAATGCGGTAACAGTGGCTTGTTTCGACATTCCAATCATTTCAGAAACATCCCGTAAAATGGGCATAATCAAAGCAGCTTTTGCAGTTCCGGAAGTGATCACCATATTTAAACCCGACTGAAAAGCATACATCAGCGAAAGCGTTGCCACTTTACCCATTCCAATCATTGACTTTGAAATTCCATGCAGAATGGTATCAATCACTTTACCATCTTCCAGAATGACAATAATTCCACCGGCTAAACCTACCACCAATGCAGCCGACATAATATCTTTTGCACCGGCTACAAACAATTTGGTAATATCATTGGGGCCTTTGCCCATGGCCATACCTGCAACCAGGGCCATGGTAAAAAAAAGCGCGGCAATTTCCATCAGGCTCCAATCGAAACCCATTACGCCTGCCATAAGATAGGCGATGGTAAACAGTAAGAGGTTCAGGATAAAATACTGAATCGATTTTCGGGCAGAAATATATCCGAATACAGCAAACAATACACTTAGAACCGGAAGTAACGGGAATTTAAGAACTGATGGTCCAATTTTGATGCTATTCATTGGCATCCATACCGCATAGATAACACTTGCAATCAAAACGCAGAAATAAGCGATCCAGGTTTTGGTTAGTGAAGGTTGTTGCAGATCATTATTTGATTGATTGTGGTGGGTACGCCAGTATTCATCTTCAACGTAAACGATTGATTTCTTTGGATTTTTCTTGATTTTGGCGGCATAGTTCAAAACATAGCCAATTCCAACAACATTGATGACCATCCAGATAACCAGGCGGTATTCGATACCCGAAAATAATGGTAATCCGGCTATTTCCTGGGCAATTCCGAGCGTAAACGGATTGAGCAAACATCCGGCAAAGCCAATTCCTGCCCCGATAAAACACATACACACTCCAACTATGGAATCGTAACCCATCGAAACGGCAAGAGGAACAAAAATAATGACAAAGGCAATGGTTTCTTCGCTCATTCCAAAGACGGCGCCAAAGAAGCTAAACATGAACATCACAAGGGCGATAATGATATTATTAACTCCAAGCTTGTTAAAAAACCAGTATTTTTCGAGATGCTGGCTTTTCTGCAAAAATGAGTTAACGCCGGCATCAATGGCCCTGCTTTCGTTTAATATCCAGAATGCGCCCCCAAGAATTAGAATGAAGACAATTATTTTGGGAGACCTGACGAATCCTATGTAAAAAGCTGAAAATATCTGCCAGGTTTGGGGTTGCTGTTCAACCTGATGATAAGAATCAGGTTGAATAACTTCACGTTTATTTCCATTGGTATCAATGGTTTGCCGGTTAAACTCACCTGCCGGAACTATCCAGGTGGTAACTGCTGCCAGCAGAATAATAAAAAATACAATAACATAGGTATGTGGAAATTTTTTAACCATGCTTATGATAGTTGATTCAACGAATTTACAATTTCGGATTGATATACGGACTAAATATTGTTATTTTTGCCGCAAAACTGACGAAGTGGGGAGAATATTAGCCATTGATTACGGAAAAAAGCGGGTTGGAATTGCGGTAACTGATCCGTTTCAGTTGATCGCAACCCGTTTGATAACAGTGCCTGCACATGATATCTGGACTTTTCTGAAGGATTATTTGGCAAAGGAGGATGTTGAAAAAGTTATCGTTGGATATCCGATGCAAATGAACAATCAGCCCTCCGAAGCCGTTCTCTATATTAATCCGTTTTTGAGGAAATTCCAGAAGGATTATCCGGATATGCCACTGGAGCAGGTTGATGAACGGTTTACCTCGAAAATGGCATTTCAAACTATGATTGACGCGGGCTTGAAAAAAAAGGACAGGCAGAACAAGGAAACCATTGATGGTGTAAGTGCAACCATCATTTTACAAAGTTATTTAGAACAAAAAAAATATCATTAATGATTTACCCGGTTACTGTATTTGGCGACCCTGTTTTAAGAAAAAAAGCAGAACCAGTTACAAAGGATTTTCAGGATTTAAAAGGATTTATTCAGAACATGTTCGAGACCATGTATAATTCTGATGGTGTTGGTTTGGCTGCTCCGCAGGTTGGCCAGGCGGTTCGTTTATTTATTCTCGATACCACAACCACTGAAGAAGATGGATTAACGGGAATAAAAAAAACATTTATCAATCCTGAGATTATCGAGAAATCAGGTGATGAATGGGTATTGAACGAAGGATGTTTAAGTTTGCCGGAAATTCGCGAAGATGTTTTGCGGCCCGAAACAGTGAAGATTAAATATTTGGATGAAGATTTAAATCCATACGAAGAAACTTATAGCGGCTTTACTTCACGGGTCATCCAGCACGAATATGACCACCTGGAAGGCATCATGTTTGTGGACTATTTGACTCCGTTAAAAAGAAGAATTTTAAAAAGCAAACTGACTGCTATTACCAAAGGAAAGGTTCTTCCTAAATATCGCATTAAAATTCCCGGAAAATAAAACGGGTGCTTTCATCGCTGAAAATTCCCAATTCGTGTAAAAGATCAGGCTTTCAGAAAATAAATTGATACTCAACATTAACCCAACCAAAACAATTATCGTATCCGGCAAAAACTTCAAAAATGCCGGCTACCCGAAATATTTTCCAAAAAATCCCCTTTATCCGAATCACCGGTCTTTTCCTGATTGGAATATTGCTTCGCTGGTATCAGACTTTGGATCTGCGCATCGCTGCAATCCTGTGCACCACGCTGATTTCGGCATTGATTTTCTTATGGCGAAACAGTAACTACTCCGCAATAAAAATTCAGAACCTGCTGATTTCAGTTGGGATTATACTTGCCGGAGTTTTTTATTCAGGCAAAGGTCAGGAAAGGCCTCTTCCCTCTTTCGACCGAAAAGATTATTTTTTAGCTGAAGTTTGCCAGAAACCGGCAGAAAAAGCCAGGACTTACCAAACTGTGTTGCGAATACAAAATAAATCACTGATTAAACCAGAAAAGCTTATTGCTTATTTCAGCAAAACTAATTTTGACCCAACCATTACCACCGGCGATCAGATAATACTGCTTGCCAGGCCGCAGAAAATCAGAAATTCTGGAAATCCTTATGAGATTGATTATCAATCGATGATGCATAAAAATGATATCTGGTTTTCGGTATATTTAACTGAAGGAACCTACTTAAAGACTGAAAACAAGGTCAACCGTTTGGGTTTGAAAGCCGAACAATATCGCGACAAACTTATTTCCCTTTTGACTACTTCAATTACCGAAAAAGAAGAGCGTTCAGTAGTTTCTGCTTTAACTTTGGGATACCGTACTGAAATTGATCAGGAAACCATCGATTATTTTGCCTCGACCGGTGCAATGCATGTTTTATCAGTTTCGGGGTTGCATGTGGCTTTAATTTATTTTATTCTTGGTTTTCTCTTGTCGTTCATTAAAAGGGGAAAAGCAGGCTCAGCGATATTTGCTGTTTTAATGATATCATTTCTTTGGATTTACGCATTTATTTCAGGCTTCTCACCTTCTGTTCAGCGGGCAACAGTCATGTTTTCCTTTCTGATAATTGGCAATTTACTCCGACGCCCTGCCAATATTTACAACACCCTCATGGCATCAGCCTTGTTTCTGATTCTCCTTAATCCACTTGTTATTTATGATATTGGATTTCAGCTCTCCTATCTGGCAGTGTTTGGAATCATTACAATACAACCTGTTCTGTATAAATTGATTGAAGTAACCAATCCGATTATTAAATGGGTTTGGAGTTTAACTACGGTTTCGATTGCCGCACAGTTGACAACTTTTCCATTAGGGTTATACTATTTTAATCAATTTCCGAATTTATTCTGGCTAAGTAATTTTATTGTAATCCCTGCAACAACTCTTATCATATGGCTGACTCTGGCATTTTTTATTGTATCTCCAGTGCAAAGCTTTGGATTTGTTTTAGGGATAATTATTCAAAAAATCACTCACATAATGCTTTATTTACTTAAAGCGCTCGATGAATTACCTTATGCTGTCAGTCAAGGCATTGTGCTGACCTTATTTCAGGTATTGCTACTATTCGCTTGCATTACATTTGTCTTTATATTTTTTGCTTCAAAACAAAAAGTGTGGCTGCTTTCCGGGCTGGTGCTGATTCTCCTTTTTCAGGTTAATGGATTTGTTGAAAAATACAAAGTACTCAACCAAAAGGCAATTATCGTATATAATTCTAAAAACACACTGATTCATTTAATTAATGGCCGAAAGAATTATCTGATAACAAATGGTCTGGATACCATACCTAAAACAGATATCAGGATTGTTAAGCAAGTTGAAAATCATTCTAAGATTGATACCCCAATTATTATTAACAGAAAAAAATGGTTTGATTTGAGAACTACAGATTTAGTCATAAATCCCAATACAATTCAATTTCTGTGTTGCGAGCTTGAACTTTCATATCAATCAGAATACAACAGTCGGGGAACCGAAATTATAAAACTTAAAGTACAGAATTCGAATCAAGTTAAAAACATCATACAAACCTTAACAATGGGCGGTACTTCTTCGAACAGGCGAAAAAAAGATCCGACAGAATTCAACATAAAGAATAATGGAGCTTATAGCTTGAAAATCAACTAAACGTCATTGTTCACTGATTCCAGGAGAAAATTCATCATTAGAATACAAAGCAAGATCATGTATTTTAACGTATATTCAAAGTCGCAAAAAAAGATTATGAAGATGAAAATAGTAATTGCCGGAGCCGGTGAAGTTGGAACACACCTTGCCAAAATGTTAAGCAAAGAAAAACACGATATCATATTGATGGATGAAGATTCGGAAAAGCTTCATCAGATTTCAAGCCATATTGATTTACTGACTGTAACTGGATATGCCAATTCGATCAGAGACCTTCAGGAAGCAGGCACACAGGATGCTGATTTATTTATTGCTGTAACCCCATTTGAAGATCGGAACATTGTAGCCTGCTTAATTGCCAAAGACCTGGGAGCCAAAAGAACAGTTGCACGGGTAAATAACGGCGAATTTTTGAATCCTCATAACCGCGCACGATTTACCAAATTTGGCGTGGATGAAATTATTTATCCTGAAAATTTAGCGGCGAAAGAAATTGTAAATTCGATTAAGCAGGTTGGTACCCGTGAAATGATTGAATTCTCTGGAGGAAAATTGATTTTAATGGGAATAAAAGTTCGTGGAAATGCACCGATTGTTAATCGAACTATGGAAGATATTTCACTAACCGATGAGGCAATTCGCACCGTAGCAATATCAAGGGAAAATAAAGTTTTTATTCCTCGCGGAAAATCAGTAATCTTAAATGGGGACATTGTATTTTTCATTACTAACAAAGCAAATAAAGATCAGATTTTTAATCTTTGCGGAAAAAAAATCTATGAGATAAAAAACATCATGATTCTTGGTGGTAGCCGGATAGCTCAAAAAGCTGTTGAAAAACTTGGCGACCAGTATCACATTAAAATTATTGAATACGATAGGGACCGAAGCATTCGCTTAGCCGGGAAGCTTAGGAATGCATTGGTTATTCATGGTGATGGCCGAAACATGGAATTACTGAAAGAAGAATCGCTGGAGAAAATGGATGCTTTTGTTGCCGTAACCGGAAATTCAGAAACAAATATATTATCGTGCCAACTAGCTAAATCAATTGGGGTAAAACGCACTATTGCAGAAATTGAGAATATCGACTTTCTGAATATGGCTGAAGAAATGGGAATTGGGAGTATTATTAATAAAAAACTGCTTGCTGCAAGTTATATTTATAAATATACCATGGGTACTTCTGTATCTCAGGTCAAATGTTTAACCGCTTCTGATGCTGATGTTTTTGAGTTTGAGGTAAAAAATGAATCAAAGATTACCAGTAAACCGCTGCGTGAACTTTCCTTCCCTGAAGATGCTATCGTTGGTGGGGTAATCAGGGGTGATAAAGGATTTGTCGCAACTGGCGATACCCAAATTAAAATTGGAGATTTAGTTGTTGTTTTTGCTCTGACTTCTGCAATCAGCAAGATTGAAAAGTTTTTTAACTAATGTTATCTATTTGCCATTGATATGAATTTTAAATTGATATTCCGTACTCTTGGTCTGTTACTGATTGTTGAAGGAATAGCTATGTTTCTGGCGTTGATAGTTGCCTTGATATACAATGGCACCGACGTAATTGCTCTGTGTCAATCGGCACTTATTTGCATGGGTACCGGTGGAATTTTATTCTTTGTATTCAGGAATACCGGCAAAGAAATGGGCAAGCGTGAAGGATTTGTAATTGTGAGCCTGGTTTGGGTCCTTTTTTCATTTTTTGGAAGTTTGCCTTTTATCCTTAGCCATACAATTCCAGATTTGACAAATGCATTTTTTGAGACCATGTCGGGTTTCACTACCACAGGATCGTCCATTCTGAACGACATCGAATCATTGCCAAATGGAATACTTTTCTGGCGTAGCATGACGCAATGGCTTGGAGGTATGGGGATAATTGTTCTTAGTCTTGCTATCTTACCCATTTTTGGTATTGGCGGCATGCAGCTCTTTTCTGCCGAAGTTCCCGGCCCTGTAGCCGACAAACTTAGTCCACGTATTCAGGCTACTGCAAAAAAACTGTGGGTAATCTACTTTATCTTCACTGTTGCTGAAATGCTTTTACTTTGGATAGGTGGCATGAGCTTTTTTGATGCCATCAATCATTCTTTCACAACCATGGCAACAGGCGGATATTCAACAAAACAAGCAAGTATCGCCTACTGGTCTTCTCCTTTTATTCAGTATGTAATCATATTTTTCATGGTTGTGGCCGGAACAAATTTCACTGTATCCTATTTAATGCTGACCGGAAAATTCAGAAAGGCAATCCAAAATGAAGAACTTAAATATTATCTGTTTTTTATTTCTGTCTTTACGCTGATTATTTTTGGTGGGCTTTTAATATCTAATGAACTGGGATTTGAACAATCATTTCGTGATGCTCTTTTCCAGGTTGTCTCCATTTTAACCACAACAGGTTATGCTACTGCTGATTATCTTCACTGGACACCATTCCTTACCATAGTCCTGTTTGCTGTTTTCTTTTTTGGTGGAAGCGCCGGTTCGACTGGTGGTGGACTAAAAATTATGAGGATCGTACTTCTATTGAAAAACAGTTACTACGAACTTCATCGCCTTATTCATCCAAAAGCAATTATTCCTGTCCGTTTCAACCAAAAGCCTGTTTCTGACCAGATCATAACCAATGTATTGGCATTTTTCATGTTTTATTTTGTCATTTTTTTCAGCAGTAGTGTCCTTTTAATGTTGGTCGTCCCCGATTTGCCTTCAGCAATGGGTGCAGTTGCAACTTCGCTTGGAAATATTGGGCCTGGGTTGGGAATTTTTGGTCCGGCTGAAAACTTCAGCGCACTACATCCGGCTGGAAAATGGTTCCTGTCTTTTTTAATGTTGTTGGGCCGGCTTGAATTGTTTACGGTATTGGTATTGTTTTCGCCAGCTTTTTGGAAAAGATAGGTTCAATCTTTGAAAATGCCCCTTCCCTGACGGATAACTACAGGAATATCTTCGGTACAATCGATTACTGTTGAAGGAATATTATCACCATATCCACCATCAATTACCAAATCAGCAATTTCCCTGAATTTTTCGTAGATCAGTTCCGGATCGGTTGAGTATTCAATAATCTCGTCATCGTCGTGAATGGAGGTTGACATGATCGGGTTTCCCAGTTCACGAACAATCTCGATAATAATTGAATGGTCAGGTATTCGCACGCCTACCGTTTTTTTCTTTCCTTTGAAATATTTGGGGACATTACTGTTGGCATTTATAATAAAGGTAAACGGACCTGGCAAATTGCGTTTTAAAAGTTTAAAAACCTGATTCGAAACCGGTTTCGAAAAACCTGACAAGTGGCTTAAATCGCTGCAAATAAATGAAAAGTTAGATTTTTCGACTTTTACATTTCTCAACCGTGCAATCTTCTCGACCGCTTTGGAATTGGTAATATCGCAACCCAGACCATAAACGGTATCAGTTGGGAAAATAATAATACCCCCGCCCCGCAGTACTTCTACAACTTGCCTTATATCTTTCGGATTCGGATTTTCCGGATAGATTTTTAGTAACATTAAGCCCTCCATTTTTTGTGAGACCGTAAATTTAGTTATTTTGGCCAGTTCTTTTGTCAAATCTAAAACACATGAAGAAAGAGTTCCTGATTACTGAGGATGGATCACACACCATCTATCTTCCTGAAATAGATGAGCATTACCATTCGGTACACGGAGCAATTCAGGAGTCCATGCATGTTTACATTCAGGAAGGACTTCTTCAGACTACAAAAAATGAACTCACGATTCTGGAAATTGGTTTTGGAACAGGGTTAAATGCTTATCTAACCTACTGTTATGCCCGGAAGATGAAAATTAAAGTCCATTATTTTAGCATTGAAAAATATCCATTAACAGAATCTGAATATTTGAGATTGAATTACACCGATACTATTTTTCCTGAATTTGCGTTTGTTTTTGAACAAATGCATCGCACTGACTGGGATTGTCTTGCAGAGCTCTCGCCTGATTTCAAGCTGCAAAAAATTCATGCCGATTTATTGAGTTTTCAGTTTCAGGCCTTGCCACAGTTTGATTTGGTTTACTATGATGCTTTTGCTCCGGGGAAACAACCCGAAATGTGGTCGGATGAAATATTAAAAAAAGTTGCCGCTTCGGTGAAAACAGATGGGATTTTAACCACTTATTGTGCAAAAGGTTCTGTACGGAGGGCGTTGGCAGCAGCAGGATTTGAAATGGAACGCTTATCCGGTCCCGTTGGAAAAAAAGAGATTTTAAGGGGTAGGAAGCGAAATTAAATTTTCCCCCGATAAAAAAAATAATCTATATTCGTAGCCTGAAAATCAAATTTATAAAATGTCTGATAATCAATTTAAAGACCGACTGGAAGAGTTCTCCTATTCATTAGGATTGACAATTTCATCAAACCTCATCCAGTCAGGTGTAAAAAATATTGATTCTTTGCAATTCTTATCTGGTTTTCAGGATACCTTTGCCGGCAATAGACCGAAAATTTCAATGGATGACTCCAATCAGATTTTACAGGAATTTATGTTGGCACAGAATGAAGAGGAGGCGAACAAAAATTTTGAAGACGGACTATTATTTTTATTGAATAACATTAAAAATGAAAGTGTTATTGAAACTGAAACCGGATTGCAGTATAAAGTTCTTAAGGAAGGCTACGGCAATTGCCCTTCCATAAAGGATGACGTAAAATGCCATTATCATGGTATTTTGCTCGATGGAACTGTATTCGACAGTTCAGTAGAACGCCGGCAAGCTGCCATTTTCCCTGTAAGCGCTGTAATTCCAGGCTGGAGCGAAGCTTTACAAATGATGCGTGTAGGATCAAAATGGCGACTGTTTATACCTTGTAACCTGGCTTATGGTGATCAGGGGGCAGGTGGGTTGATTAGCCCAAATGCAACTTTAATTTTTGATGTTGAATTATTGGAAATTGTTTAATTATATAAATAAAAAGAAGAACATGAAATTAAGATCATTCATTTATGCGTCGGCCCTTATTATGACTGTAGGAGTTGCCGGTTGCCAAAATTCAGGAAAAAAAGGCGAGATTACTCTTGCAACTAAAAACGATTCGGTCAGTTACGCTTTAGGTGTTCTGATCGGCGAAAGTAACAAACAACAGATGAAAAGCGCCCCGGGCGTTGATCAACTGAACAAGGAAATTCTGCTCGCTGCTTTTGAGAAAGCATTTTTGGGAGATTCAATTCAGATAAAAGCTGAAGTTGCTAATGCAAGTGTTCAGAAATTCTTTGCTGAAATCGCAAAAGTTGAAGGTGATAAAAATCAAAAAGCCGGAGAAGAATTTTTAGCCGCAAACGCTAAAAAATCTGGTGTGGTTACACTTCCCAGCGGACTTCAATACGAAATTATCAAAACAGGCGCCGGCGTAAAACCAAAACCTGAAGATGAGGTTAAATGTCATTACCATGGAACTACTATTGAAGGTAATGTTTTTGACAGCTCAGTTGATCGCGGCGAGCCTGCTACATTCCCTGTAAACCGAGTTATCCCGGGATGGACTGAAGCTCTTCAGCTTATGCCAGTCGGATCAAAATGGAAATTATACATTCCATCTGCATTGGCTTATGGCGAACAAGCCCCAAGTCAGGAAATTAAACCGAATTCAACCCTTATTTTTGAAGTTGAATTGCTCGAAATAGTAAAACAATAAGAATACTATGAGTATGCAGGTAAAAGGAACGCTTCAGCAAATTCTGAAACTGGAATCTGGAGTGAGCAAAGCTGGCAAAGAATGGAAAAAACAGGATTTTATATTGGTTACCAATGAGCAATTCCCCAAAACGGTATGTTTCACCTTGTTTGGCGACAAAATATCGTTGATTGACGGAATAACTGAAGGCTCGGAAGTTGAAGTGTATTTTTCAGTTGAATCGCGCGATTTCAATGGCAAATGGTATCACAACATCAATGCCTGGAAAATTGAAAAGGGTGGCGCTGTAAATGCAGCAGGTAATTACCCTCCACAGTTTTCGTCCAATGAAATCCCGCCTGAACCCGCTGACGATTCGGGCAACGATCTGCCATTCTAAAATAGAAAAAGGCCATACTCAATGAAGATATGGCCTTTTTCTATGATTAATTTCACTCTAAATTTCGATTAAACTATTTTTCAGGGCAAACACGATAACTTCTATCATGTTGTTTGCTCCTGATTTTTCCATCAGCTTTGTTCTGTGTTTTTCAAAACTGTACGATCAGAAATAGAAAGCCGGTCAGCAATAATCTTTATAGGTAATCCTTCCATTGACAAACAAAGCACCTGATTTTCACGTTTTGTATAGAAGTTATTTCTTTGGTTTTTATGATTTAAGCTCTTCTGCTTGAATATTTCTGTGATTTTTTCTCCCAAAGCATCAGATATCTTAATATTTTCATGTTTTAGCAAACTATAGATTTCATCAGCAAACTGATGGCCATCAATTTCAGCATTTACTTTGTTTTCAGGCGCCAGTATTCCGATATATAACTTGTAATTGGAGAATTTTTCAAATTCGGAAATAACCAAATGAATTTGTGATTCTTCTTTGTCATGTGTGATGATGGTTACTTCATCATTGAAAATCAAACTTCTCTCAGGACGGTGCTCCTGGATTTTATACTGAACTTTTTAAATGAAGCCTCATCGAAAAAAGCTTCAATTTTCTTCCCGATGAGATTATTTTCAGTCGTCGCTATTAGGTTAAGAAATGCATGGTTTGCACGAAATACTTTATTTCCATCGAACAATACAATACCCACAGGTGAAAGATTAAATAATTGATTGAAACCTAAACGGGCTTCTTCCCTGATCGTTCGGAATTTCTCCAGTCTTCTTTCAATCGACCTGATCAAATCGGAATTGACAAATGGCTTTACCAAATAGTCGTCAGCGCCAAGTGACATTCCGAACCGGATATCTTCCAAATCTGAACTTCCTGTTAAAAATATAAATGGGATCCTGTTCAAAATCGAACTTTCTTCCAAAACCCGATATACCTGATAACCATCAATAGTGTCCATATTAATGTCACACAAAATTAAATCAGGGTTATATTCAAAAGCTTTTTGTATTCCTGAAGCGCCATTGTTTGTATAACATACGTCATATTTGTGAACAATCAGGATATTCTGTATAGTGATCCCTAGTCTTTCATCATCCTCAATAACAAGTATTTTCTTTTGAAAATTCATTGACTGCTTATTTAGTTTTCATACATCGTATTTAATATATCGTAAACATATCAAACACCACGTATAAATATATCACAAAAACATTGAATTGTCACAAAAACAAAGTTAGAAAATACATTTGATTTATCAGTTTTTCGTAATAAGTTTAAAATATAAGAGTATTGAAGAAAATTTAGTTGTCGCGCCAGGAGCTTTGTTTTGAGACCTTCAGGTCGCGAAGCATGGCCGAACTGGCAGAAAGGTTGAAACTATAACTTTTACGGTCGCCAAACGGAACAAAATTGAACGACATACTCCAGCAATGCAAGGTCCGGGTCACATTTACCGTAGTAAACGAAAATTTCATGGCCTGAATATCAAAGTTGGTATTCAAATTCATGTCCCATTTTTCGGTTAAAGTAAGTCGTCCTCCCAGGTTGAGGCTTTGGTTGATAGTACCTTTAATTTTTCCGTCTTTATCAGGTTTGTATGGATTATTATAAAAAAGCGAATAGTCGAACCTGAAACTCCAGGGCATTTTAAAATCAACGTAAGGTATTTCATCTTCCCCATCTGGTGTAATTGGCGCTGCTTTTTCCCGACCTTTCTTTTCTTCGGCTTCTTTCTTCTCTTTTTTCGATTCGAAATTCATCCCGAACGACATGTTTGCATTGGATAACCTGCCAAGTTTTTTGAACCCTTTCAAATGGTTCCAAACATATTCATCATACATATTACCATCCTTATCAACCATGTAGGGGTTCAAATTAGCTCCAAAATTTACACTTACGCCTTTTATCGTTGTTCGGGCTGTAAGGGAAATCGGACTAAGCTTAAATGAGTCAGCAATCATGTTATAGGAAGTATTGATTCCCAGATTATCAATGATTTTAACTTTTTTGAATTTAGGCTTTTCATCTTTTGAAGCTATGCTATCGCTAATTTCAAGCACCTTGGCTTCAAGGTTATTGCTTAAGCTAAACGAGATAGCGCCACTTTCACCACGGCCGGCGGAACCAAATATATAATTCTCAAAACGGTTGTAGTATTGGGTGACACCGCTTTTATCAACATATGTTCCCCAGAAACCAAATTTTTTCTGGCCAAAATCTGGAGTATAACTAAAACTGATTGAAGGGGTGATCTTATGACGAATAGCTTTTATCCGTGAATTTGGATTACGCATGATATACATACCATAAATATTGGTCGATGAACTCAGGCTATATGAATAGTCATAATTCCGTCTGAAAGCATAAACGGTGTCAACTACAACATGGTTGGCGCGTGGTGGCAAATATGTTGCATCCGGATCGTACCGCTTGACCAAATAACTGCTGTACCAACGTTCAGAATAACTGAAACTCGGGCTCATATTAATGAACTTCAGCAAATTGAACGATGGTAATGAAATCGGTATAGAATGGCGAATCCCATTTTGCCAGTCGCGTACAAGTGATTTTTTAAGAAGATCCTTTTCTTTGGAAGTGATCGAGTTTTTCATATTTCCGGAGTAACTGAAACTGATTTTTTCGTACCATTTAACCGGTCCTATCCTGTTTTTAATCTTGAACGGATTGATTTTAGACATATTCAATGTTAATTCAGGAAGACTTAAAGAGATGGTTGTATCACGTGAGTTTTGCGAATGGCGCAGGTTCAGGGACAAGTTGAAGGGCGTATTTTCAAATTTTTTCGAATACGAAATACTGGACGATTTTTGTGTCTGCAAGTAATTCTGGACGGACACAGTATTGTTCATATAGGAGTTTTCCTTGTCAAACGAACTGGTTGATAAATTTACATTGGCCGAAAAAGTCCGGTTCGGATTGGCTTTCGAATCTTGTGAATGAGACCAGGTCACACTGAATCCCTTTGTTGTTTTTGCATCAGGAAGCGGTTCTTCAGAGTATTTATTCAGGTTATAACTAAAATCGAAACTACCATTGTATCTGTACCTGACTTTGTAGTTGGTATGTAATTTCGTTGCCCATGAGCCTTTCGAATAAATATCACCTCTTAAAGCCAGATCAAAATTTTCGTTTGCAGCCCAGTAATAACCTCCTTCGCGCAGGAAAAATCCGCGAACTTGTTCCTCTCCATAGGTTGGAATCAGGATACCCGATGTATAAGTGGTTGAATTCGGGAAGTATCCAAACGGGATCATCGGAAAGTAAATCGGAAAATCTTCAAGAACCATATACGCCGGGCCGGTAATAATCTTTTTATTTGAAATAACTTTTGCCTTTGTCATCCGGAGATAAAAGTGAGGGTGCTCTGCGTCACAGGTAGTATATTTCCCCTTTTCCAAAACAAACGCATCTTTACTGATTTTTTTAGTCAGTTCACTGTGAACAAATCCATCTCCCTGTGATGTTTTTACATCTGTTATGATCCCTTTTTGAGTTTCGAAATTATATCTCAGGGTTTTTGATTCAAACTCCTCATCGCCATCTTTAAATATCGGAGTCCCCACAATTGTTCCGGTTGAATCAGGTAATCCTTCAGCATAAACTTCCTTGGTGGCAAAGTCAAGCATAATATAATCAGCCTTTAGCTCAATGCTCTGGTAGTTTACAACTCCTTTTTTATACATGAAAACCTTTTGATTTTCAAAATCAGCAATGGTCGAATCTTCGGCCGTATAGGTGATGATTGCCTCGAGTACGGGTTTGGTAACAGAATCCTGCAATGTCTGAACAGGAAGTATTGCCAGACTATCGGGCAGATTAGATGATTTAATCGTGTCAGATTTTAGGTTTAGTTGTCCGTATGAGGACATGGCAACTAAAAATAATATATTTGTAAGAAGATTTTTTATCAAAACCACAATTTATAAGATATACATATACATTTGGGTTGGTTTGCAAAAGTATAAATAAGGCCTGTACCTAAACGTCAAGAAATGTAAAATAATTTTAATATTTCTATTTTTGTTCCGAAATACGATTTCATTATGATGAAGTACTTTTACTGTAAGGCATTTATCCTCCTCGTTATTGGTGTAATTTTTTCGGAAAATGCTTTTTCATCAGGACCGGTAACTAAAAGCGAAAAACTTATGGTTGTGGTTATTGATCCCGGACATGGAGGCAAAGATCCGGGAGCCATGAATAAAGGTATTCGCGAGAAAGATGTTGTGCTCGGGATAGGACTTAAACTGGGAAAATTGCTAAATGATAATTATTCAGACATTAAAGTTGTTTTTACCCGTAGCACCGATGTATTCGTCCCACTGATTGAAAGGTCAAGAATTGCCAATAAAAATAAAGCTGACTTATTTATTTCATTGCATGCCAACCACTGTGGAACGCCATCTATCAGAGGAACAGAAACTTTCGTACTTGGACTTCACCGATCGGCTGACAACCTGGAAGTAGCCAAGAAAGAAAATTCCGTAATCCTGCTGGAGGACGATTATACAGAAAACTATGAAGGTTTCGATCCCAACCTCTCCGAGTCTTACATCATGTTTGAGCTGGTACAGGATATTTACATGGACCAGAGTTTATCTTTTGCTGATGCTATTCAGAATCAATTTCAGTCGCGCCTTACGACTGAAAACCGGGGAGTAAAACAAGCTGGTTTTCTTGTATTACGGCAATCTTCTATGCCCAGCGTTTTGATCGAAGCCGGATTCCTTAGTAATCAGGCCGAAGCCAATTCTCTCAGAAGTGAAGAAGGTCAGCGAAACATTGCAGCATCAATTCTTGACGCCTTCCGGAAGTTCAGGTCTAAAAATTCAGGTACCCCTGTCCCAACCATTGCTGAGAAGCAGCCAGTAGTAACCAGTCAAACGTCTTCACCAAACACAAAACAAGAAACTGAAATAATAACCAAAGTTGCCGGTAAAACTCCTGAAGTTATGCCAGATATAATACCTGATGCCCCTTCAGAAAAAAAAGTTTTGGAAAATGCTGAGATTAATGAGAATACCTATTACAGTGTACAAATAGGCGCTAATACAAGCCCGGTTGAGCCTGTAGCTGCCAATTTTAAAGGATTGAAAGAAATTAGAAGAGAGAAAACCGACAAATATTACCGATATTACATTGGGAAAGAGACAACGATGGCCAGAATTACACCCATTTTGCAGCAAATAAAATTGAAATTTCCACAGGCATTTATTGTATCATTTGTTGACGGGAAACGAATTATTATTAATAATTCGTCAATTCCATAAAACAGGTCAGGCATAAGTTTAAAATACTTAAACCATTTGGTTTTATGCTCACAGGTGCATAGCTTTGTCTTAGAAAGAAGGAAACAACAAGAAACATGATTAAAATATCAAAATATACCAAACTTGGCTTTTTAGTAATTGCCTGCTTAACGATACTTATTTGGGGTATTAACTACCTGAAAGGTATTGATTTGCTGAAGAAAAGCTCCAACTATTACGTGATTTATGAAAAAATTGATGGATTGCTCAAATCCAGTACAATAACAATCAATGGCTTTCAGGTTGGCCAGGTTACGGAAGTTGGTTTTTTAGGTGATTATTCGGGCCGGCTACTGGTAACCATGTCGATTGAAGGTGATTTTAAGATTGCCAAAGGAACAACCGCCAAAATTGTATCGAGTGATATAATGGGCACGAAATCAATTAAGCTTGAGATTGTTCATTCCGGGGAATATTATCAGCCTGATGACACCATTCCCGGGGCTACCGAAAGTGATTTAAAGGAACAGGTCAGTATGCAGGTGCTTCCCCTGAAAAAAAAGGCCGAAGAATTAATTGCATCATTAGATTCAGCAATTACTGTGGTAACCTATGTTTTCAACGAACGAACGCGCGAAAACCTGAGCCAAAGCTTTGAAAACATCAACAGGACTATTGCCAATATCGAATCAGCTTCATCTGAACTAAAAACCATGATGGGTAATGGCAAAATCAATTCGATTGTTACAAATCTCGACAGTATCAGTACAACAATCAAACAAAATTCAGGTCAGATAGCCAATATTATCAGGAATTTATCATCGTTATCCGATTCATTGTCCAAACTGAATATAAGTCCTGTATTTGCAGAAATCAGCTCTTCCATTGCCGGGTTAAACGCCATCATTCAGAAATTGAATACAACCGAAAGTTCGGCTGGCTTATTAATAAACGACCCGGTACTCTATCAAAATCTAAACAATTTAGCCGGTAGCCTGGATTTGCTTTTAAAAGATGTGCGGAATAATCCTAAGCGTTACGTTCATTTTTCAGCCTTCAATATTGGAAAAGATGTTTACATCACAGCTAAACCAAGCGCTCCTCAAGAAAAAGATCAGATCATTTATAAAGTGCATTTAATTTCAAGCCCGGCTAAATTATCAACTGAATCTCCATTTTTTAAAGGATTAGGAACTATTGAGGAAAACAAAGTGAGTGAAACCTACAATTACCTGGCAGGAAAAACATCCGATTTCGGGGAGATAACGAAAATGCTTGATACCGCCAGAATTAATTTTCCGAATGCAAGTATCGTTGCATTTAAGAATGGCAGAAAGCTAAAATTGGAAAAAGCCATTAAAAAAGAGGCAAATTGATTATTTACAATAATAATTATTATTGAAAATCAAGCTGTTTTCCTTTATTAACAAGCATTAAATTCAACTGGAAGTCTAATTAGTTGATATTCAGTAGATTAATATTAATGAAAAAATATTATTTTTTTTTTATTTTTTAAATGCCTGAGCCTTAAAGACCTTATCTTTTTTTTGAAAAAGTCAAGCGAAAATCAATTTTTTTTATACGTTTTTTTTCGTAAAATTTGTTTTCAAGGAAAATTTCAGGAATACCAGTTTGTTTAATATTTTAATATCCTGCTCCAAAATGATTAATGATTATCGTTTGGTTTGGGATCGTTGTCTGTCAATAATTAGGGATAACGTTCCAGGCATTAGTTTTAAAACATGGTTTGAACCCATCGTTCCGGTAAATTTGGAAGAAGAAGTTCTCACAATTCAGGTTCCGAGTCCGTTTTTTTACGAATACCTCGAAGAACAGTACATTGACTTACTCCGCAAAACATTGAGAAAAGAGCTTGGGCAAGGCGCAAAACTTGAGTATATAGTGGTTATGGGCAATAATCAGAACAACTCACAACCATACACGGTTAAATATCCGACCAGCAACAACAGTAAAATTCAAAACAAGCCGATGAGCATTCCTCTCAAAACGGAAGGGAGGCCATCAATCAGAAATCCTTTTATTATTCCCGGAATCCAGAAAATCCAGATTGACCCTCAGTTAAGACTTGACAATACATTCGACAATTTTGTTGAAGGTGAATGTAACCGCCTGGCCCGCAGTGCCGGATATGCAGTTTCACAAAATCCGGGAGGTACCGCTTTTAACCCCCTGATGATTTATGGAAATTCGGGTTTGGGAAAAACACATTTGGCTCATGCAATTGGAATCGAAGTCAAGGAACGTCATCCTGAAAAAGTAGTTTTATATGTCAACGCCAATAAATTTCAGACCC
Organism: Odoribacter sp.; assembly: GCA_013824715.1. Lineage (GTDB taxonomy): Bacteria > Bacteroidota > Bacteroidia > Bacteroidales > Prolixibacteraceae > Aquipluma. The sequence goes on from PNOH01000025.1 coordinate 40,208, forward strand.
AGTTTACCGAAGCTACCCGTAACAATAACCGAAATGATTTCCTGAATTTTTATCAGATGATTGATGTACTGATTCTGGATGACGTTCAGGAATTTGCCGGCAAAGAGAAAACTCAGGAAACCTTTTTTCATATTTTCAACCATTTGCACCAAAGTGGAAAACAATTGATTTTAACCTCAGATAAACCACCAATTGAACTTAAAGGCCTTGAACAGCGACTGCTTTCGAGGTTTAAATGGGGCTTAACTGCCGATTTGCAACAACCCAGCTTCGAAACCCGGATGGACATTTTGAGGCGTAAAATCTATAAAGACGGCATTCTTATTTCGGAAGAAGTACTTGAATATATTGCATCGCACATTACCAACAACATCAGGGAACTCGAAGGTGCATTAGTATCACTGCTCGCCCAGTCAACATTGAATAGAAAAGAAATTACCATTGAACTGGCCAGTGAAATGATTAATAAGCTGGTTAAGAATTCGAAACGCGAAATATCTATTGACTATATTGCCAAAGTTGTTTGTGACTATTTTAATATGCCGGTTGATTCACTTCAGGCCAAAACCAGAAAACGTGAAATTGTTCAGGCGAGGCAACTGGCCATGTTCTTCTCGAAAAACATGACCAAATCTTCGCTGGCATCCATTGGTTCGCAAATCGGCAATAAAGACCACGCTACAGTGCTTCATGCCTGTAAAACAGTCAGTAATCTGAAAGAAACCGATAAAGCATTTAAACTTTGTGTTGACGAAATTGAAAAGAAATTGAAATTGTAACAGATATAGCAGGTCAGTTTGATCTGCTTTTTTTTTGTTTGAATAACTGATGTACGATACCTACAAAACATTAGCAAAACCTTCGGAAGGACTTTTTAAGGATAAAGGCAGCAAATTCCTGTCGTTTGCATTTCCGGTTGATTCGGAAGACGAAATCAGGTTTAGCGAACTAAACCGTATTGAAGAAGGATTGAAAAAAATTGAAGGATTAAAGATAAGTTACATAAATTGAAATTGGTTCTGTAATAGATTCTGTGAGTATTTTAATTTAGCTGGAGTCAATTATATAGGATTTATTACGGGATTATTCATTTTTTAAAACCTTATTTGTCAAGGAAACCTTAGTAGAATTATGATACATGCGAATAACCAACCTTATTACCTTATTGATTTACAGATGAAAAATAAGGTTAAAAGCAAGGGGAATTATGCCTTCTACTAAGGTTGTTTAAATAAAAATAAGGTTTTTCTTAACAAAGAACTTTATAATTTGAAATTTACTTTGTGGTCAGTAAAAATTATTACCCACACCAGACGTTATAAAGCCATTAAAATTAGCTTGCCCGAAGCGGTTGATGTTAATAACGTTTTCATAACTATTGAACCGTATTTTTTAAAAGCTGATAAAAACACTTTAATTTTGGATTTTGATGGAACACCTGATCAAACCATATTCCTGCATTCCTGGTGAAAAAATTTTCCTGAAAAAAATTTTCCCAAACTTCCTGTTTTGTTTCCATCATTTGAGCCAAACGGCTCAGCAATGTTTTTTACCGGTCTTTCCGGTTATGTATAAAACCAACAGAATAAACTTTCTGTTGGTTTTTTTTTGCCATACTACCAATAAAAAATATAATCTAAAATGAAGAAGAGAGACTTAATTTCGATTACTGATTATTCAAAAGAAGATTACCTGCGAATTTTGGAGCTTGCAGCCGATTTTGAGAAAAATCCAAACCAGAGGTTACTTGAAGGGAAAGTAGTTGCTTCTTTGTTTTTCGAACCATCAACCCGTACTCGTTTGAGCTTCGAAACCGCAATTAACCGCCTTGGAGGTCGAATTATCGGTTTTTCCGATGCCGGCTCATCCAGTGTTTCGAAAGGCGAAACATTGCACGACACTACCCGGATGGTGAGTAATTACGTTGATTTAATCGTTATGCGGCATCCGCTTGAAGGTAGCGCCCGATATGCTGCAGAAGTTGCCGATGTTCCGGTAATCAATGCCGGTGATGGAGCTAACCAGCACCCCACGCAGACTCTGCTCGATATGTATTCAATCCTGAAAACCCAGGGAACGCTCGATAACATCAATATTTTCATGATTGGCGACTTAAAGTACGGACGAACCGTTCATTCGTTACTAATGGCCATGACCGAATTTGAAAATCCGATATTTAATTTTATTGCCCCTGAAGAATTGGCCATGCCCGAGGAATACAAGCTCTTTTTAAAAGAAAAAGGGATACGATATTTCGAGCACACTGAAATCACAGACAACATTAATCATGCTGATATTATTTACATGACCCGTGTTCAGAAGGAACGGTTCATGGATCCGATTGAATACGAAAAAGTTAAAAATGTATATATTTTACGCAACCAAATGCTGAAAAACACCAAACCCAACATGCGTATTTTACATCCACTTCCACGTATCAACGAAATCCATCCTGATGTTGATACCAATGAAAAAGCCTATTATTTTGAACAGGCCCGGAATGGTGTTTTCACCCGGCAGGCAATTATCGCACACATCCTCAACCTCAAATAAATAGTATCATGAGCGATCATTTAAAAAAGAAATTAAAACTGAAAGTCAGTGCAATCAATAATGGCACTGTAATCGATCATATCCCTTCCGAAAATCTGTTCAAGGTCATTTCAATTTTGGGACTTCAGAAAATGAAAAGCCAAATCACCTTTGGAGCCAATTTCGAAAGTGAGAAACTGGGAAACAAAGCTATCATTAAGCTTTCGGATGTATTTTTTGAAGATGATGAAATAAATAAAATCTCATTGATTGCTCGAAATGCCAATCTGAACATTATACGTGATTACGAAGTGGTTGAAAAACGTGTGGTTGAGGTACCTGATAAAATAATTGGGATTGTTAAATGCTTCAATCCAAAATGTATAACCAACAATGAAGAAATAACTACCCATTTTACGGTTATTTCGAAAAATCCGCTCGACCTTAAATGCAAATACTGCGAAAAGATAACACACGAGCACCAAATGGTGATTAAATAAATCGTTATAAAATGCACGAAATGACCTCACCCGATTTCCCGGCAACATTTCAGAAAGTATCGGATTTGATTAACTTGAATCCGGAAGATTTACTTTTCAGGATTTGCCAACTCCTGAAGCAGGAAGTTTATCATTACGACTGGGTCGGTTTTTATATACTTGATCAGGAAAAGAACGAACTTGTATTGGGTCCTTATGTGGGCAAACCGACCCAACACACCAACATTGCGATTGGAAAAGGAATTTGCGGACAGGTTGCCGAAAGTGGCCGTACCATGGTTGTGCAGGATGTAACCCAGGTTGAAAATTACATTTCGTGCGGCCTTGATGTTCAATCGGAGATTGTTGTTCCGGTAATGAAAGATGGACTGTTTGTGGCCGAACTTGATATTGACAGCCACTCCCCTGCCCCTTTTACAGAGGAAGACAGTAAGTTCCTGGCAAGAATATGCGAAATGCTGGCTTCTCATTTTTAAATATGGATTACAGTTTTTGGCATGATGCACCCTGGTAAGAAATAAATTTTCTAAAATAAATTCATTCAACGTAATATTTTACAGGTTTTGGTTGTTTAAATAGTTCAAATTGTATTACTGCAATTTAAACTATTTGTTTTTTTTGTATTTCTGCCAGCAATGTATTCTGTGCAGTATTATTTCAGAGCCATGATGAACGAAATTTACGAAATACTTTTTCACACCAACGAAGCCTTATATGCCATTGTTTCTGAAAATGTCTGGGAAGCCTATCTGGTTCTTTTTCTGATTATTTTTTTGGAAACCGGGCTCATTGTTTTTCCTTTTCTTCCGGGCGATGGTTTGCTGTTTTCAGCCGGAGTTATTGCAGCTTCATCCGAAATGAGTATCCTGTTGCTTGTTCCCATCTTAATTGTAGCTGCAATATTGGGAAACCACTTCAATTACAGGATTGGAAAACAGGTTGGCAATGGAATAGAACACAGCAAAAACAGGTTTGTCCGGAAATATTTGGTCAAATCAATTATTACTACCCGGAAGTTTTATCAGAAACATGGAAAAAAATCAATCATTATTGGTCGTTTTTTTCCTGTAATCCGCACCTATATTCCGTTTTTGGCCGGAACTGTAAAGTTTGATTATCCGATATTCAATACCTATACCATCATTGGATCTTTAATTTGGGTTCCATTTTTTACCTTGACTGGTTACTTTCTGGGCGAAATCACCTGGATTAAAGATAATTTCGAACTGATTTTTCTTGGATTAATTGTGGTTACACTTATCCCATTTTTTTATGCCGCGATTAAAACCATGTTTTTCGGAAGAAAAATGCGTGACTGATTCTGTAATTTCGCCAGAACCTATATTTATCCGGCAAAAAAGTTATTTTTGATTCTTCAAAATAACTTCTATGTCAAAACTATTCGCATTAAAGCCCATTTCGGACTTACTTTCTGAATCGAAATCCGATCTTGGACTTCGTAAATCCCTCTCTGCATTAAATCTTACAACACTTGGTATTGGGGCAGTAATCGGAGCAGGAATCTTTGTATTAACTGGCCAGGCAGCAGCACAATATGCCGGACCTGCAATTGTTATTTCATTTTTGATATCCGGACTTGCCTGTTTGTTTGCAGGTTTATGCTATGCCGAATTTGCTTCGATGATTCCAATCTCAGGAAGTGCCTACACCTATTCCTATGCAACCATGGGCGAGTTTATGGCCTGGATCATTGGCTGGGATTTAATTTTGGAATACCTCTTTGCCGCTTCAACAGTTTCAGTTGGCTGGTCAGGTTATATGGTTAGTTTATTAACACAAATTGGGATCAATATACCACCTGAATATACATCTGCCAGAGGAATGGAATTATTACAGATACCAGCAAATATGCCCGGCATTGATGCCGGGTGGTTTCCTAAAACTCCTCAGATTATAGAATTTTTAGCCAATCATGGTGTTGATTCAGGTAGCTTGCCGATGGTAACTTCCATCATCAATGTTCCGGCAATGTTCGTTATTGCGGTGATAACTATGTTGCTTGTTGTTGGTATTAAAGAAAGTGCAAATTTCAACAATATAATGGTTATTATAAAAGTGTCGGTCATTATTTTGTTCATTGCACTTGGATTTGCATTTGTAAAAAGTTCAAATTTGCACCCATTTATCCCTGAAGGAACAGGAGAATGGGGCCATTTTGGTTGGGGTGGAATAATGCGGGGCGCCGCAGTAATATTCTTTGCTTACATAGGTTTTGATGCTGTATCAACAGCCGCACAGGAGGCAAAAAATCCGCAACGCGATATGCCTATTGGCATTTTAGCATCATTAAGTATTTCTACAATTCTATATATACTTGTTGCAATTGTTTTAACAGGTGTGGTAAGTTATAAATTTTTAAATGTTCCCGCGCCAATTGCTCTTGCTGTCGATGCTATGGGAAGTGATTATAACTGGCTAAGAATAATTATAAAAATTGCTGCTTTAGCTGGATTAAGCTCGGTTATCCTTGTCATGTTGCTTGGTCAGCCAAGAATTTTCCTTACCATGTCAAGAGATGGACTTTTACCTCCGGTATTTTCAAAGGTTCATCCAAGATTCAAAACACCATACGTAAGTACATTAATTACTGGAGCTGTAGCAATGATTTTTGCAGGAATTTTACCAATCAGTATTCTTGGAGAACTGGTTTCAATTGGAACTTTACTGGCCTTCGCCATCGTTTGTATCGGAATTATTATTTTAAGGGTGAAACGCCCTGAAATTGAACGGCCGTTTAGAACACCTTTTGTTCCGCTTGTTCCTCTCTTAGGCGCCGGAATTTGTATTTTGGTAATGTTATCGTTGCCTTGGGAAACCTGGCTCCGCTTAATCGCATGGATGGCTTTGGGTTTCGTTATTTATTTTACGTACGGAATTCGACATAGTAAAATCAGGAACAGTAAAAAGTAAACTGATAAAGAAAAACAGGATGAGGCTCCGCTGGATTAAAGCGGGGCTTTTTTTTGATTAAACAAACATCCTGATGGCAAAAGCAATCTGCCAATTCAAAATCCAACAAATTTTCCATTTCATTGTTACAGTGAAGTACATTGAACCGAAAGGCCTATTCTATGAAATATACTCATTTAGTGTTATTCATTTCAGCTTCTCTTTTGGTTATAAATGCTGTCAATGGTCAGAATGCTAACAAACTCATTCCTTTCGCCTCAGGCTTAACAAGCCCGGTAAGCATCGCGAATGCAGGCGACAGCCGACTGTTTGTTGCTGAACAGCGGGGATACATCAGGATAATTGGGTCCACCGGAATTCTTAATTCTCAGCCTTTCCTCAATATTACGAACAGGATTGTTTACGGAGGAGAACGTGGTTTATTAGGGATAGTTTTTCATCCGAAATATAAGACTAACGGGTATTTCTATGTCAATTATATTGGCAAAGGCGACAGCACACATATTTCCAGATTTACAGTTAGTTCGGGCGATCCTAATCTGGCCGATCCACAAAGCGAGTTTAAGCTGATGACGATCTTTCAGCCTTATGCCAATCACAATGGGGGCAATTTGAAATTTGGCCCTGATGGTTATTTATACATTGGTATGGGTGATGGAGGTTCGGGCGGCGATCCTGGAAACCGGGCTCAGAACACAAAGGAATTATTGGGCAAAATGCTGCGCATTAATGTTGATCATGGCAATCCGTATTCGATTCCGTCCACAAATCCTTTTTATAACAGTACTACCACCAGGGGTGAAATTTGGGCGCTGGGATTGAGAAATCCGTGGAGATTCAGTTTCGATCGTCTTACAGGTGACCTTTGGATAGCCGATGTGGGACAGAATGCTATTGAAGAAATTGATTTTCAGCCAGCCGGAAGCAAAGGGGGCGAAAATTACGGATGGCGGTGCTATGAAGGGAATAAGGCTTACAATTCTTGTGGATGTAGTCCGTTATCTTCCTTCACATTTCCTGTTTTTTTCTATCCTCAAGGTCAGGAATGTTCAGTGACCGGAGGGTTCGTTTACCGTGGGTCAACCTTATCTCCATTTTATGGGCATTACTTCTTTACTGATTATTGCTCCGACAGAATTTGGACCTTGCACAAAGTGGCTGGGAATTGGGTCAAAGTAGATTATGGACAGTTTTCAGGAAATAATTTCAGCACGTTTGGCGAGGATGCCGATGGCCAAATCTACGTTGCAGGCTTAACCAGCGGTAAAATATTTCGTGTTTTCGATCAGGTAACCGAAAGTCGCCTGATTAATAAGCCCATCGATTTTATAGTCATCCAAATTCCATTTTCCAGTCGGCTCAAAATTGAAACTGAACAAAAAAATGATCTGGACTTGCAAATTACAGTTTATGATTTAAATGGCATAGAACGCTTTCAAGGCAATTCAATGGAAAGTAGTTACGAGTTCGATCCCGGTTTTTTGACTTCAGGAATCTATTTATTGAGTGTCAGGATTAACGGAAATAATCAGGTTCGAAAACTGGTATTGGGGAATAATATGAGCCGGTAAGATATTGCCTGCTTTTTGGAAGCCCGACGTAGAATAATCCTTACCCACTCAATCGCTCCACATTTCTGCCAATAATAACCAACGCCGGCATAGGTGGTTTTTCCAGTTCCAGTATTTGGCCGATGGTTCCCAATGTACCTTCCAGGGCAGTTGAACCGGGTTGTGAAACTTTACTGAGTACCTGAACATTTATTTCAGGCGAAATGGATTGATCCATTAACCGCCGGGCCAAGCGAACCAGTTTATTCAGCCCCATATATAAAATGACCGGCGAGCCTGATTTCAGGACAGAAACAAAGGTTTCCAGATCACAGAAATCGCCTTTGCAGTAATGACCGGTACCAAACAGGACCATGCTGTTCTTGCCACGTTCGGTGAGCGGAATACCATACAATGAAGCGGCACCCAGGGCTGAAGTAACTCCGGGAATGGCTTCGTAATTTAGTCCGTTCTCGATGCAAAAGCGGATTTCTTCAGCGCCCCGCCCAAATATCATCGGATCACCCGACTTCAACCGAACAATTTTTTGTCCTTTCCCTGCCAATTCAATGATTAATTGATTAATCCATTCCTGCCTGTCAGTTTGGTCCTGCCCATCCATGTAAATTTTGCCTACATAAATGCGCTGAGCAGTTGGTTTGGCCAGGTTCAGAATTTCTTTGCTCACCAAGGCATCATGCAAAATACAATCCGCTTCCTGAATGCGTTTCAGCGCTTTGATGGTCAGTAATTCAGGATCGCCCGGACCAGCGCCAACTATGGAAATGAGTGAAGACATTTTGAATGATGAATGATGAATGATGAATGATGAATGGAAAAACCCCAACCCTGGTCATGAACTCATTCCCGGATTTCCTTTTTCCCTTTTACTTTTTATTTGTCTCGAGGTCATCCAGATATTCCATCGGACTGGAGTATTTAAACTTATATTTCAATAATCGTTGTAATTTACTGCTGTCTACAATCTTAAAGGATTCAGATTCATTAGAAATGATTGGTTCAGGAAGACCTGAAATTTGTGCTGCTTTGCCATAAAAATCCTTTTTCAGAGGATGTTCCGGGCAACAGGCATTCAGCGTTTCGCCCCACAGATTCTTTCCGATAATAGCTGAAATAATCCCAATGCAATCTTCCTGATGAATCAGGTTAACCGGTGCATTGGCTATTGGTTGTGCCGATTTCAGGAGGAACCGTGCCGGATTACGGTCGGCTCCAATAAGCCCTCCAAACCGTATGATCGTAGTTTCGAAATCGGTCAGGTTTTTCAACAGATTTTCAGCCAGTACCAAAGCTTTTCCACTTGCTTTGTCCGGAATATTCCGGCCTTCCTCCTTCGCTGTTCCAGTATCTTCAGGATAAACTGAGGTTGAAGAAATGAAAATCACTTTTTGAATGCCAAAATTCAGGAGAAATGGAATCAGTTGCCCGATTTGTGCCGGATAATACTTCTTAATTCCTTCGATTCTCCGGGGTGGAATAGAAATAATCAATACATTGCAGTTGAAAAAATCAGGATCATCCATGATGACTTCAGTATCGGATAAAACAATCTGAAAAGGCAAAATGCCAGCATCGCTGAGCATTCCGAACTTTTCAGGAGAGGTAACAGAACCTTTCACTGAAAAACCTTTTTCCAGTAAATGCTTTGCCAGCGGCACTCCTAACCACCCGCACCCCAAAATCGAAACTGTTTCTTTATCCATTCATGCTTATTTGTTGTTTTCTTCAATCCATCGTGCAACAGAATACTGAACAAACGACAATTCCTCCTGTTCAGGCGAAAGATACACTTTATTGGTAAAAACCCGCCAAGCCGCTCTTGCCGTAGAGTTTTCGTTAGCCAAAATAACCGAGGAAGGATTAGTAAAATTACCAGAGGCTTTAAAATTATCAATTCCGGATGGACTAAAGAAAAGATAGGCATCAAAAATTCCGTTTACGATTTTCTCAATGGGAGTATTTTTATATACTTCAATCGCGGAATACTGCAAGGCTGTTGTCTCAAAAATTGAATTGATTTCGGTATATAGCTTATCGCCATGTAGGAATAAAACCGACTCGCCCTCATTTTGGAAAATAACCTTCCCGGCCAGTTCAACCGGCTTTGAAAATGATGATACAGAAACAGGTAAGTTAAGCTTGCTTAGAATTTCAGCCTGATTCTCGGACCAGCAATAGATTCGGTCGGTTTGGGTAAAGCCAAGTTGTGCCCCGAAACGAACCAGCCAGTGCGCGGCATAGGCGCTCGTTACTACCCATTGTTTGCTCTGTTTGGCTATTGTTCCGAAGAATGGAAGGTTGGGCTTTTTGTACCCGGTCCGCAAAAAAGGTTGCTCGATGTACTGAATTTGCTGCTTTTGCAGCCATTGCCTGGTTTTATGAGACAATTTTTCGCCGATAAAAAATACTGGAGTTTTCATGATATTAATTTTTTAATGTTTGAAATCACTTCCTTTTAATGTTTCTTTTACGTACTGCTTCCGGATAACGAAATCGCCAAACTTTTCGCCATCAATCCTATTCTGTGCGTAATCAGAAAGGATGGGTGATAATTCAGCCAGTATTTCCGCTTCAGTAAGCGTTTCTTTGTAGAGCGTATTGAGGCGGGTTCCGTTAAAGTTTCCGCCCAGGTAGAGGTTGTAATGGCCTTCTGATTTTCCAATGAAGCCGATTTCTGCCAGATACGGTCTTCCGCAACCATTGGGGCATCCGGTCATTCGAATCACAATTTCTTCCTTAAACAACTCATGCTGAACAAGAATCGTTTCAATTTTGGTGACCAGCGATGGCAGATACCTTTCAGCTTCGGCAAATGCCAATCCGCAGGTATTGAGCGCCACACAGGCAATTGAATTATGCCGGAGTCCTGAAAGTTCGCCGGGCACTACGCCATTCTTTTTCAGGATTGCGCTTACGTTTTTCTTCTCGTCAGCCGTCAAATTGGCAATGATAAGGTTCTGGTTTCCGGTCAGGATAAATTTCCCGTCAATAATATGGGCAATTTCACGAAGCGCTGATTTGAGGTTAAAATCGTCTTTATCAGCCACACGTCCACCTTCAATAAACAGTGTCAGGCTCCATTTCGAATCTGTGCCTTTCTTCCAACCCAGTCGGTCGCCATTGCGGGTAAAATTGAATGGCCTTGGCTCCTGAAGTTCAAAGCCGAGGTATTTGTGCAGTTCGTTTATAAACCAGTCAATGCCATGATCATCAATGGTATATTTCAGTCTTGATCGTTTGCGGTTCTGCCGGTTTCCGTTGTCGCGCTGAACCAGAACTACTTTTTCTGCCACATCAAGCGCCTGTCCGGGAGTGCAAAAGCCAATCACATCGGCCAGTCGCGGATAAGCTTCCGGCATTCCAAAGGTTGAGCCCATTCCTCCGCCAACAGCAACATTATAACCCACAATCCTGTTATTTACCACGATAGCAATAAATCCCAAATCCTGCGAAAAAATATCCGAGTCGTTATATGGCGGAATAGCTACCGTGATTTTGAATTTACGGGGAAGATAACGGTCACCGTAAATCGGTTCAACATCTTTCTTGCTGTCGGCTATTAACTTTTGGTTGAGCCAGATTTCGTGGTAGGCAGTGGTTGATGGCAGCAAATGTTCGCTGATCCGGCGTGCCGTTTCGTAAACTTCGGCATGCAATTCCGACTCGGCTGGATTTGGATGGCACATCACATTTCGGTTCACATCGCCACAGGCAGCAATAGTATCCATTAATCCGGCATTGATTCCCTGAATGGTCTTTTTGAGGTCTTTTTTAATGACTCCATGTAGCTGAAAGGCCTGTCTGGTGGTCAGTTTCAGCGTATGGTTGGCATATTGCTCCGATAAATCGTCCATTTGCAACCATTGTTTTGGAGTCACAACACCGCCGGGAATACGCACACGAATCAGAAAAGAATAAGCAGGTTCCAGTTTCTGTCGTTTGCGTTCTTTTTCCAGATCGCGGTCACTCTGCTGGTATATGCCATGAAATTTTGAAATTTGGGTATCAGCAAGAGCAATTGATCCGGTGATAGGATCAGCCAGACTTTCAACCAAAGTTCCACGCAAATAATTGCTGTCGTATTTTATTTTTTCTACTTCTGAAAGTAGTTTCCAGTTTATTGTATCGCTCATTTGAATGATGAATTTTGAATGATAAATTTTGAATAATTCGATTTCCTTTTCTGAAAACTGAGACTGAACACTGTTCACTTTTTAGTACACATCTGTTTGAAACCGTTTCTCTTTTTTTAATGTTTTCAGGTATTCCAGCGCTCTTTCTTCGCTCATGCCGCCTTCATTCTCAAAAATCCGGAGCAAGGTTTTTTGCACATCGCGGGCCATTTGTTTCATGTCGCCGCACAGATAAATATTTGCCCCGTTGTCAAGCCATTCAAATATTTCCTTCTGATTTTCCAAAAGGCGGTGTTGCACATATACCTTTTCTTCCTGATCGCGCGAGAAAGCCACATCAATTTTTTCCAGGTAACCATCTTTCAGCAATTTCTGCCATTCAAGCTGGTATAAAAAGTCGGAATGAAAGCGACGTTCTCCAAAGAAAAGCCAGGTTTTACCTTTCTGGTTACTGGCTTCGCGGTGCTGTAAAAATGCACGGTACGGAGCTACACCGGTTCCTGCACCCACCAATATTACCGGGGTTTCTTCGTTTTCAGGAAGTTTAAATGCCGGGTTCTTTTCAATGAATACTGAAACCTGAGAGTCAATATCAATCCGGTCGGCCAGATAAGTGGAACAGGCGCCGGCACGTTCGCGCCCTTTATATGAATAGCGAACTGTTGCTACAGTAACATGCACTTCATTGCCAACAGCCGACTGGCTTGACGAAATGGAATATAACCGGGGCGGAAAACTTCTAAGAATGCAGGCAAAATCCTGTGCCATCAATTTGAATGGAAATTCTTCGAGCAAGTCGAGTACATCATGTCCGTATAAATATTTATCCAGTTGCCCGTCATTTTTAATAATTTCCTGAAGCTTTTTATTTCCGGTTTTTTCCTGATATTTTTGAATCACCTCGCGGTTTAGTATGGTAATTTCCAGACAATCAGATAAGGCTTCCTTCAGTGAAATTTCTTCTTCTTTAAGTGTTACTGGTTCAGTTCCGTTAAAACCGGCTTGACTGATAATGTTTTCTACCAAAGAAGGAGGATTATTTGCCAGAATTCCTACCGAATCGCCCGGTTCGTAAGATATTCCTGATCCTTCGAGCGAAAGTTCTACGTGATAAACCTCCTTGTCCGAATCGCGTCCGGTAATTTTAACTTTGTCGAGGACCGTTGCTTTAAAGGGATTTTTTCTGGAATATGATTTGTTTGCTGAAGAATTGTTTGCCGAAGTTTTATTAATTACCGGCTCTGATTCGGTTTTTTCGGCAAAGATTTTTACAAAAGTATCAATCCAATTGTCGGCTTCTTCCTCGAAATCAACATCCAGCTTTAATAATGGCAGAATTGGCTTTGCGCCCAGTTGGCTTAAAGCCTGTTCGATATCTATTCCTGTTTTGCAGAATAGTTTATAACTTTTATCTCCAAGGGCCAATACCGAGTAGTTCAGGTCGGGCAGTTGCGGGGCGCGTTTTCCGGTTATAAAATGATGAAAGTCTTCGGCCATTGCCGGGGGTTCTCCTTCGCCGTGAGTACTTACGATGAAAACCAGGTTGGATTCAGAAGACAGTTGCCTGGTTTTATAATCGTCCAAAGCAACCGACTGTACTTCAACTCCACGGCTGGCAAGCTTTTCAGCCAATTTTCCCGCAATTGTTTTACTTCGTCCGGTATGGGTTCCGTACAGAATTTTTAGCTGTTTGCTGTTTTTAGCCTGAATGGGCGTACTTGCAGGCTGACTGTTTCCGGATGATACAAGTAATTCTAAGTATTCCTGAATCTGATTCCGAATATGGATTGATTCATTTACATTTTCGGCATTTGAACTTACAGCCACAGAAATGTTCCCATCCTGATAAATGGCTGGTGAAACAAACTGGCAAAGAGCCGGATTGTCATGAATATTGACCAACACTCCGGCCTCTTTCCCATCGTGTGCAATTTGCCTGTCGAGTTCTTCATTATTGGTACACGAATAAAGCATCAGGTAATTTTGCAGATCGGATTTTTCGTACTTCTTCTGAAAACAAGCTACACCGGAGGCATGGACTTCATCAATGATATTTTCGGCTACCACATTGATTTGGGCGCCAAACCGTTGCAAAATCCTGATTTTCTTCAGAGCGCTTTGCCCGCCGCCGATCACCAGAATTTTCCGGTCCGAAATATCAATGGATATGGGTAAAAAGATTCTTGACATGCTGTCTGGATTTTAAATTTGATAATCGGTTCCATTACTTTTTATTCGTCCGAAATTGATTCGGTTCCAGGTTCTTTCGTGCAAAAAATATAGTCCCATTTTGGTAAAAACTTCTACTCCCCCAATCGCTATGGCCATATCAAGTTTGCCAGTTATTATCAAAGAGATTACAATAGTATCAAGTGTTCCGATGGTTCGCCATGAAACCGACTTCACAATGCTTCGGTATGATTTCTCACTCATTTGTTGTTGTTTATAAGTCAAAAAAAAAGCCCCTCTGGATTCCAGAAGGGCTTAAATATATCTTGGCAATAGTTCGCCTATATCCTGTCAACCTCCTGAATAACTATTATACAACACATACACATGCCCATTGAAGCGCACATGTTGCTGGTCATATTCATTTTTGCTATTTCAGGAGAAAATTTGTTCATCGGTAAAAGACTTAATGATCTGCAATTATTCAATGCTGCAAATATAGAGTCAAATTTGACATTTCACAGGAATTCCATGTTTATTTTTCGTTAAATCATCGAAACGCACAAAATTGGATTCTATATTTGCCTTTTGATTTTAGCCATTTTATGTCAAAAACGAAAGTTTTCTATTTCAATCCTACCTGCGAACTGGCTGTTGCCAACGGGTCGTTCAGCTACATGCCGCCACTCCTGCTTCAGGAAATGGAACGCGATTTAGCACTGCTTCCATTTGTTTTTGCCTCAGAAAACGATTTTATCATTTCGGCAAATCCTCCTTCGGCTGAATATATTCAACAACTTAAAGAATGGGGATTTGAAGTTCCCGGGTTTTGCAGTTTATCCGAACTTGAAGCAATGCCAGCCGGTTCGTATGATGTCATCTTCCCCTGGGGCTGGAGCCCGGCGGCACATTTTAAATTGAAGAACCTCAAAGAAAAGTGTTCAGGAGAATTTAAGACAAATCCTGTTTACAATTGGCATGAAGGGCATCAATCACTTTTCGAACGATCAACTTCTCTAAATTTCCTGACCGGTATCCTGAATAATAATCCGCAAACCTGGCTTATCAGCAAATCAATGACCGGCGTAAAGGTGACTAACCTGACAGAAATTGAATCAATGCTCAATAAAAATCCGGCATTGGTCTTAAAAGCGCCAATGAGTTCTTCTGGGCGGGGAATCCAGATCATCCGAAGAAAAATTCTGAATAATTCAAACAAAGAATGGATTTCAGGAGTATTAAAACAGCAAAACTACCTGATTGCCGAACCATTTCTTGAAAAACTGGCTGATCTGTCTTTTCAGTTTCAAATAAATGATGGTTCAGAGATTGAATATTTGGGTTATTCTTTCTTCGAAACCAATTCAAATGGCCAGTATAAAGGGTCGTTTATCCACGCCGGACTGATGGATGTTTTTCCAGGTGAAAACGCAGATGAAATAGGCAACATGATTGGTACAACAGCAAAAGTAATCGGTGAGGCATTAAAAATTTCGGTTTATTTACGCTGGCATCGTGGATTTTTAGGCGTTGATGCTATGTTTTTCAGGAATGAAAAACAGTTGATGATGCAACCTTGTATTGAGATCAATTGCAGGATGAATATGGGAATACTAACTCTATTTTTGGAAAGTAAAATTCAGAAGGAAGCAAAAGGCAAATTTGAACTTTATTACGGAGCGCCGGGTGAATTTGAGATTTTTGCCGGAAAGGAAACACTACTTAATCCGCCTGTAATAAAGGACGGAAAAATAAGTTCAGGTTTTTTCCCATTGGTTGAACCCGGGCACCAGAAAAAATTTGGCGCTTATTTTTCGATAGGCGGCACCAGATAGTGGTTAATGGTATCGAGCAAATATTTTAACCGGATAGGTTTGGTGATAAACTCATCACAACCTGCTTCATGGCACAATCTTTCTTCACCCGATAAAATAAAAGCTGTTTGCACCACAATGATAATTTCAGGACGCATGTCCTTGATGATTTTCGTGGCTTCAATACCATCCATTTTAGGCATATTGATGTCCATTAAAATCAAATCAAGACGTTCGGTTTTCTTTACTATTTCAACGGCATCCATGCCATTCTTCGCCCACAACAGCTTCGCTTTGGTCTTTCTTAATGCAGCCTCGAAATAAATATTACTGGTTTCGTTGTCTTCAACGATAAGTACCGTTTTTCCTTCCCAGGAATAATTTAAATCTGTCAGTTCCATTTTGTAATTATTGGTTAAATATTCTTAAGCTCCATTTGTTTGTAAATTCTGTTGAGCAACCAAATTAAGTCAATCGCATTAAAAGGTTTGCCCAAAAAGTCATCCATTCCTCCCTTCAGAAATAATTCTTTATCATTTTTCATGGCATTCGCAGTCATAGCAACAATCGGAACCCGGTTTATCACATTATTCTGATATTCCCATTCCCGAATTTTAGCTGTTGCTTCTATTCCATCCATTTTGGGCATCTGAATGTCCATAAGAATCAGATCGGGCGACTCTCTGATAAAGGATTCAACAGACTGAATTCCATCAGAAACGGCAAGAACAGATTGCCCCAGTTTTTCGAGATTTAATATAGCAATTTTTTGGTTGATAACATTATCTTCTGCAACTAAAATTTTAAATTTTTTATCAAAATTCAGTGTTTCTTCCAATTCCTTATTTTCTTCAATTTCAGTGGCTTGCGCAGAATTGCCAAATTCACATTCAAAATGGAATATTGCCCCATTCCCTTCTTCGCTGATTATTCCAATATTGCCATTCATTAATTGAACGAGATTTTTTGAAATGGCCAATCCCAGTCCGGTTCCCCCAAATTTTCGGGTAGTTGATGTTTCAGCCTGAGTAAATGATTTAAATAATTTCGATTGGTTTTCAGGTGAAATACCTATGCCGGAATCCTGAACTTCAAAATAAAGGCGAACAAGTTCTTCATCACATTTAATAAGGCTCACCTGTATGCGAACAAAACCTTTGGAGGTAAATTTAATTGAATTATTGCACAGGTTTATTAAAACCTGTTTCAATCGAAGCGGGTCGCCAATCAAAAATTCAGGCACCTCGGGTGCAATCCGGAACGATAATCTGAGCCCTTTTTGCAGCGCTTTATACCGAAGAATTTTGGTTACTTCATTAATTTCATCTGCCAAATTAAACATGATCCGTTCAAAGGTAACCTGGCCGGCTTCTATTTTCGAAAAATCAAGCACATCATTAATAATCATCAACAGGTTTTCGCCTGATATACCGATTATATCAATATATTCAAGCTGTTCATCGGTCATTTTGGTGCGTTTAATAATGTCTATCATCCCAATAATACCATTCATCGGAGTCCTGATTTCATGAGAAATATTGGCCAGAAAAATCGCTTTTGCTTTTGCTGAAGCCTCAGCGATTTCTTTTGAATGAATCAATTCATGTTGTGCCCTTCGAAGGGTCAGGTGAAGATTGACACGGGCCAGAAGTTCTTCTTTACTGAATGGTTTGGGAATGTAATCAACCGCTCCAAGTTGAAATCCTTTGACGATACTGTCTTTTTCTTTTTTAGCAGTCAGGAAAATGATCGGAATGTCCTGGGTTTGTGGATTTGATTTCAGTATTGAACAGACTTCAAACCCATCAATGTCAGGCAAAACTACATCAAGCAGAATTAAATCAAATTTATGGGCCCTTGCTTTCGCCAAAGCTGATTTGCCGTTAATCGCTGTAGCAATCTGGTATTCCTGGTCTGACAGAATATCTTTCATCAGATCAAGGTTGAGTTGTACATCGTCAACAATCAAAATTCTGGAAGTTTGGGCGATATCCTGCATTTTTACTGAAATGAAGTGTTTAACCATTTAATTAATTCCTCTGGATTACCAATCATTCTGGCGGCATTCAACTTGATGGCTTCTTTGGGCATTCCAAAAATTACCGATGATTTTTCATCCTGGGCAAATGTCATGGCTCCTGCCTGATGCAATTCAAGCATTCCCCGAGCGCCATCAGCCCCCATTCCGGTCATGAGAATGGCAGTTATATTCTTTCCTTTGAATTTAACTGCCGATTTGAACAAGACATCAACAGATGGACGGTGCCGGTTAACCAATGGCCCCATTTCAAGTTTGCATTTGTATTGTCCGTTTTCCCTGATCAGTTGCAGGTGATTAAATCCGTTTGCAATGTACACATTACCTTGATATATAACATCGCCATGTTCTGCTTCCTTTACGTTTAAATGGCTTTCCGTATTTAGCCTTTTGGCAAATGCTTTGGTAAACTCACCGGGCATGTGTTGCACGATTAAGATGCCTGGCAGATCGGTCCGCAGGTTTTTCAAAATACGGGAAATCACTTCGGTTCCTCCTGTTGAAGCGCCAAGCAGAATTATCTTTTCGGAATGAAGTTTAGGGCTTTGAATAACGGTTATTGGCTGATCAGGCTGATTAACAGGAACATTTTCTTTTTGTTCTTTTTTCATCGGTTTAATCCGGATTCGCTGGGTCATGGAAGAAGCTTTTATTGCATCAGTAATCCTGATACTATATTCATCCAACTGCTCCTGATTTGCAATCCTGGGTTTGGAGATGATTTCCTTTGCGCCAAGTTTTAACGCCCGGATTCCTACTTCAGAACCTTCGCCAACCACTGATGAAATGACCACAACAGGGATTGGATGTTGTTTCATGAGCTTTCCCAAAAAGGTAAGTCCATTCATCCGGGGCATTTCAATATCCAAAGTAATTACATCAGGAAGGTTTACTGAAATCATGGAAACTGCCTCATAAGGATCAGAGGCTGCCCCAATAACCTCGATCTCAGAATCTAAACTAAGGATTTGAATTAGTGTATTCCGTACCGAAGCCGAATCATCAATAATTAAAACTTTAATTTTCCGACTCATTTTTTATCGTTGTTAGTTGATTTGACCAGATACTTTTGCAGTACCTCGCCTGTTCCGGAATTAAAATGAATCTTTCGGCCCAGTTTTCCTCCGGTACTCGAACTTGCTACTGATATCCCCAAATCGGATACCATTTTGAAAGCTAATTCGATGTTTCGCTGTCCAACATTAAAAACCGAATTTTGTTCACCAAGTACCTCGCCGCCGCCAAAAATTTTACATACGATATCTTCTTTTTTTGAGCCAAAATCAAGCATTTTTTTCAATAATTGCAAAATGGCCACATTACCAAATTTAGGAGATTCCAACCCATCTCCATTCCAATATGGCAACATGTAATGATTAATACCACCGATATTTCTTTTCCGATCAATAAAACAAACAGCCACACACGATCCCAACACGGTAGTAATCCATTCTGGATCTTTACTTACGCGTATGGACGATGGATGCAAGAAGTAGTCTGACGGGCGATATTCATTCATTAGTAACTAACTTCAGTATCAAGTAAAAAATCTTCCAGGTCATCCCAGTCTTCAGTTCCGGAACTCTCAGGAATTGTAACCAATATGCGAATACCTCCTTCGTAATTATCATTCAGGCTAACTTTCCCTCCCAATAATTCAGCATAGGCCTGAACAATTGAGAGGCCAAGTCCATGTCCCGTGTTAATTGAATTTATTTTTTCGTCGAGTTGCTTGAACCTGTCGAAAACCACTTTCCGGTCATTATTGTTGATCCCCTTTCCGTGATCAGACACCTCAATAGAAAGTGATCCATTTCCTATTACAAAATCCAGATTAATTACTGATTGATCCGGACTATATTTGATTGCATTGCTAATCAAATTTTTGATAATCATTTCAAGTTTATCTTTATCAGAAATGAATAGCGCCGGAGCATCAGAAATTAATTTATTGACATGATTCATTTTTACTGATAGTGTAATGTCCTTTTTTTTCAACTGAGTTTTGAAATACTGGCAAACACTGTCGCAAAGTTCGTTGAGTGGTATTTGTGCGAGCTTTGGTTCTTCTTTTCCGGCTTCGATCAGAGCTGCGGCAAATATATTTTTAAGCTGGAAATCGAGATGAAATGCCTCCTCGTAAATGAGCTCGGCCAACCGGTGTGCATAATGGATATCGCCTTCTTTTAGCTCCCTGATATTTTCGGCCAGCGCAAGCACACTGGCGAATGGATTTACAATCTCGTTAGTAATGTTGCTGATGAAATGACCTTTTAGTTTTTCCGAATCGCGTAACTTTTCGTTGACCTTATAAAGGCTCCTGACCAATTCTTCATTTTCTTTTTTAAGATCAGAAATTTGTTTCCTGCATACATCAAGTTCAGTATCAGGCTGATTTTTTGAATAATCCATAACCTTTATATATTAATTTTGACATAAATACTAGGTGATATTGATCGAATTGGAAGGTTCATATTTATAAGCGATTCTGAATGCCCAATAAGCAGATAACCTCCTGTTCTTAAACTATTCAGAACCCTCATTAAAACTTTTTGCTGAACCTCTGAATTAAAATAAATAAGTGTATTCCGTAAGAAAATGACATCAAAAACATCGGTCATCTGATAGGCGTCATCCATCAGGTTTTGATAAGCCGGGGTAACTTTTTCCCTTAAACTTTTAATAATCCTAACCTTGGGATCTTTCAGATTTTTACTTTTTAACAAATACCGCTGTTTATATTCAAGTGGAAATACATCAATGTTCGAAATCGGATAAATAGCCTCTTTGGCTGTTTTTAATATCCTGCCGGAAATGTCGGTTGCAAGTATTGAATAGTCTATCAGCACCTGCTTTAAACGCATAAATTCTTCAACCGCAATGGCAATCGAATAAGCTTCCTGTCCGTTGGAACATCCGGCGCTCCAAAATTTCAATTTGGATACCTTGTGAATGTGTTTATTATTCAAATATTCCGGAAGAATATGATCTTTAATGAAATCAAAATGATCTTTTTCCCTGAAAAATTCAGTCTTGTTGGTCGAAATATAATCGGCCAGGACCGAAAGCTCCGGTGAATCAAGATTCGTAGTCAGTAACATCTTTGCATATTCGTCAAACGAATTAATCTCAAGCTCACGCAAACGTCGTTGCATCCGGGCCTGAAACATAACTTTTTTATCCGGCGACATTTTTATTCCAAACCTTGTGGTGATCAGGTTTCCAAGTTTGAGGAAAAGTTCGTCTGATATTTGAATAAATTCTAACTTCATAAGTGAAACTATCAGTGCATTTTTTTTCAGTAATACAGTTAAAACCGTTCAAACTCATCGTCAGAAATGTCAGGTTGGTCAAGGTTGATTACCACTCTCCGTTTAGCCTTTGGTTCGGTTTCGGAAGCTGGTTGATCCTGGCTTTTCATTTCTTTTGATGTTCTTAAAGCACTTCTGTCAGTGCCTGTTTTAAAAAATGAAATAATATCCTGAAGTTGTTCGGCCTGAGCCGACAGTTCTACCGCATTGGTTGCCAGTTCTTCAGAAGAAGCTGCATTTTGCTGGGTAACCATGTTTAGTTGCTGAATGGCCTGATTAATCTGATCGGCGCCGGCGCTTTGCTCATAATTTGCTGCCGATATTTCCTGAATGAGCTGTGATGTTTTCTGAATATCGGGTACAATTTCTTTCATGAGCTTTCCGGCATCTTCAGCATTAACCACACTCGATTTGGTAAGTTGGTCAATTTCGGTTGCGGCAAGTTTGCTTCGTTCGGCAAGTTTTCCAACTTCGTTGGCCACAACACCAAAACCACGTCCGTGTTCACCTGCCCTGGCAGCTTCGACGGCCGCATTTAAGGCCAGAATGTTGGTTTGAAATGCAATATCGCCGATGATTGAAATCTTATTGGCAATTTCGCGCATGGCATCCACAGTTTTAATCACTTTTCCACTTCCCTGGAAGATATCGGCTTCGGCTTTAATCGCAATAATTTCAGTTTGTTTGGCGTTCTCCTTGTTTTGCTGAATGTTAGCTGCCATCTCCTCGATTGCTGCCGATACTTCCTCTGCTGAGGCAGCCTGCTCCGATGCTCCCTGTGATACCAACTGAGAGGTTGAACTAAGTTCAAGACTGGCTGTACCCAGGTTTTCTGCTGTTGATGCTACATAGGTTATGATCTCCCGAATCCGGTTATTCATCGTCTGTAGGTTTAATGCCAAAATACCAACCTCATCCTTTTGGCTGATGTCAATTTCGCCGGTCAAATCTCCTTTGGCCATTATCTTTGTAAACTCGATCCCTATTTTCAAGGGTTCAGTTATTTTTCGCGAAATGTAAATGGCAATCCAGACAGCTAATGAAAAAGCAATAATGGCAATTATTAATAAACTGATAACAGACGACCTGATTGATTTGTCAAAGCCTTCGGCAACTTCAGTAGTATATGCAACTGAAGAATTTCTTAAATTTTCTGAATTTCGCTTAAGTTTTTCGGATATTTCCGTATTTGTTTTCCTCAATTCCTGAAGTGTTGCTGTTTTTTTTGCAAGTTCTTCGTTAGCCGATTTAGAATTGGGCGATGATTTTTCAATTAGATTGGATGAATTTTTCCCGGCTTTTTTCTTTTGAGGCGAAATATTTACGATGTTGGCCTGATTGCGGCTAATTTTGATCTTCAGGCTGTTGATTTCCTGAATAGTTTTAAATGCTGTCATCATAACCTGTTCATATTGTGGCATCAGAATTCTGGCTTCGCTTAAGTTCTGTTCCAATTTTGAAAGATTATTCGACTTTTCAAGCAATTGTTCTCCTTCTGCCAAAGTAATTTTCAACGAGTCGAGTTCGGTACGGGCTAATTTGAAATATTCGGGCATTCCGGTTAAATAATACCCTTCCATGTTAAAAGCCACCTTCTGGGCTTCGTTGCTCAATCTGGTTGAAAGCTCCAGTTGGGGAAGAAACTCTTTCGAGAAAGAATTGATATCCTTTTTGATGAGGAACAAGGTTACCACATAATAAGTAACCAAAATAAACCCAATCAGAATCAAAATCCCGAATGCCCCAAAAAGTTTGGTCCGAATTTTTAAGTCAACAAATCTCATAACCTTATTTTTATGTGTTTATTCTACAGCATTTATCAAACTAATTTCTTCCTCCGAAAATATTTTTTCAAGATTCAGAATAATAACGAATTCATCATTAAGTGTGGCAATTCCATGAATAAATTCGGAGTTAAAACCTTTGCCAATCTGAGGTGCAGGTTTTATTTGTTCAGGTTCAAAAATCACCACTTTTTCGACTGAGTCAACTACAATACCCGAGCTGACCGGTTGACCATCCAACTCAAAAACGAATATCAGGATACAGGTATTCCGGGTATTTTCCGTTTCCGGAAATCCAAACTTCAAACGGCCATCAAAAACAGGCAAAACATCACCAAAAAGGTTGATTATTCCTTTAAAATACCTGGGTGAATTGGGTACTTTGGTAATATCAGTCATTCCCAGAATTTTAGTCACATGGCCAATGTTTACTGCAAACAGCTCATTTCCAATCCTGAACGTAAAATAGGAATCAAGTCCTTGAATAATTTCTGTTGCCATGATATTACGAATATTTTTTAATCATTTTATTGGTATCAATCACCAGCGCTAACTGGCCGGTCCCCAAAATACTGGCACCCGAAAACGCATTTTGTCCTTTCAATAATCTGCCCAAAGGTTTTATCACGGCCTGATATTCATGAATAACCTCATCAACGACAAGACCAAACAACTGGTTATTTAAACCAACAACTACAACAAGCTGATCTTCCGGAGTATTCCCGTCGCCAACAAACTCATCGTACATATTTAAATAAGGCAATTGAACTCCTTCAAGTTCAACTACCTGCCTGAATCCGTTTTTCAATGATTCATGTTTGATAAAATGTATCTTTTTGATCACCGATGATGGAATAACATAGTATCCATCGCCAACCCTGGTTAGTAAGCCGTCAATAATTGACAATGAAAGTGGAAGTTTGATTGAAATCCTGGTAAACCGATCTTTTTCGGTACTTAGTTCTATCATACCGCGCATTTCCTGAATTCTTTTCTTCACCACATCCATACCCACACCCCGGCCAGATACATCTGTAACCAGTTCAGAGGTTGTAAATCCGGGTTCGAAAATAAATTGTGCAATTTCTTCATCGTTTAGCCGCGACTGATCATTGATGATCCCTTTTTCAATAGCCTTCTTTCTGATTTTGGCCAGGTCGAGGCCGGCTCCATCATCTTCAATCTCAATCAATACATGACTGCCGGCAGTTGAAGCTTTTATTAAAAGAGTGCCAATTGCCGCTTTTTGTTTGGCCAGCCTTTCGTCCTTATTTTCGATGCCATGGTCCATCGAATTCCGAATGATATGAAGCAGTGGTTCAATTAACTTCTCAATGATGTTTTTATCCAACTCTGTCTCCATTCCTTCGGTTACCAGAACAACTTCCTTTTCAAGAGATTTTGACAAATCGTGGATTAACCGTTTAAACCTGACAGCTACACTTTCCAATGGAATTAAACTCATATCGAAAGCATTGTCACGTAGTTGTCGGCTAAGCTTTCCGAAATTTTCGGTAACTACTTCCAAATCCGGATGATTCAGCTTTAAGGCAATCACCTCAAGCCTCGATTGCGCAGTTATCAATTCACTGACTATGTTCAGGTACTGGTCAATCTTTTGGGAATCAACCCTTATCGAATCAACAGTTGTTTGGGCAAAAACTGAATTTTTTGGAATTTCGACCGATGATTTCAACAACACACCAATTTCTTCGGTTTCGTCTTCCTGAATGTCAGGTTTGGGCATTTCAGATTCAATGGTTTCCCATATTTCATGGTTAAGTTTAGCATTCAGAAAACTGGTCAAAACGGCTTCATCCTGAAGAACATTTTGAGATGCAACTTTCTCCAACTGAATCCCGGCCTGATCGGTCACAAAAATAAAGACATCTCTCAATGTTTCAATATTTTCGGTAGTGGCAATAAAAAGGCTCCATGAAACATAGCAATACTCAGGATTCATTTCTGATAAAGCTGGAAGCTTGTCAAAATTAACTTGTATATTACATTCTCCCAGTGCGTTAAGTTCATCAATAAGGTAAAGTGGATTTGTTCCGTTTTTCAAAATATCTTTGTTCGGAACAAAGGAAATGTACCAGGTATTCTGATTAAAATTGGATTGTACCGAATGGTCTGTATCAGATGAATTTTCAGTTGAAGACGAATTCTGTTCATCGGTGAACCGGGCGATTTGCCGCTTTGTTTCAAACTTCATTTTTTCGGCCAGCAGATGATGTTCGCTGCCGGGCGACACGACCATCAGGTTATGTAATCCGTCAATAGAATTTAAAGTGAAGCTTATAACCTCAGAATCAATTGGCCGCTTTTTTGATCTGAAAATATCGTATAAAGATTCAAGATCGTGGGTAACATCGCTTAACAGGTCGAACCCAAACATTCCACCGCTACCCTTCATCGAGTGCATAATCCTAAAAATCTCATCAATGATCTGATAATTTTCAGGTTCATGTTCCAGATGCAGCAACCCGGATTCGAGCCGTTCGCAGTATTCGTTTACCTCGTCTTTGAATTTTTCAACAAATGAATTCACTATCTTATCACTTTTCGTAAAGTCTGCAAAAGTTTCTCTGTATTAAACGGTTTCGTTAACCACCCGGTTGCCCCGCTCTCCCTGGCTTCCTTGATCATTTTCACCTGATTTTCGGTTGTAAGTACCAAAATTGGAATAAACTTATAAGGTTCTATTTGTCTGACTTTTAAAATCAACTCCAAGCCATTCAGGTTGGGCATATGGTAATCGGTCAATAATAAATCTATGGTCCTTCCATCAAAATATTTTAGTGCGTCAATTCCGTCACATGCAACTAAAACCTGAAATCCGGCATTCGAAATACTAAAAGCCAGTACTTCACGAATACTTTCTGAATCGTCCACAATTAGAATTTGTTTCAACATATCAATAGTTCATATATAGTTCGTCACTCAAACCCACACTTTTAAATAATAACTGCTGATCATCATCTAAATTCCAATTTAGCTGGAATTTGATTCCCTTCTCATCCAATTGTTTTGTATATGCAACAATAAGCTGAATAAACGAAAGGTCAATATCATCAACTTCACCTATATCAATTTCAACGGAATCATTTAAACTATTTAGGGTTCCAACCAACTCTTTTTTAACTTGTTGAGCATTTTCAACAACAAGTAAGCCACTCAATGAAAGGTTCGTTATAAGTCCTTGCTCGTTTGCTAATATCTGAAACTTTACGTTTTCCATCAACTCATTTATTGAAAAAATTAAAGATAATCGAAATTATCAAATTATGAATTATTTCGAAGGAATTGAGAGGTATGGACGATTTCTGATTTTTTAGAATGTTTTCTGATTTTTTAAAATACAATTTTAGCGGTTTGAAGTTATTTTTGAGGTGAATTTAAAATCGAAGGTTATGAAACGCAGTTTTCTTTTTTTCATAATGGCCACATGCCTCTTGTTTAACGGTCTGGCCCAAACAGGAACATTAAAAAAGAACTCTCCAAAGGAAGATTTCAAAGTCAACCGAGAATACGATGAACAAGGTAACCTGATCAGATTCGATTCGACCTATACCTACAGTTGGTCAAGTGATAGCACACTTCAAAATTCACTTTCATTCAAAGATTTTGATAACCTGTTCGGAGATAACTTTAGCTTCTTCAATGACAGCGCTTTTACCGGACATTCTTTCTTTGATGATTTTGACCAGTTGTCTGCCCGATCTTTTTATGGAGAAAGGGATTCTATGCTGATGAAAAAATTCGGTTTAAATCTTCTATTTCACGATTTCCGGTTTAATACTGATTCACTGGCTTTGAACTTTAAAGACTTCAATGATTTTTTAGACTTCAGGGAAAACGAAAGTGACAGCATTTTATCTGAATTTGAACGGCAGCCTTTATTAAATTCGCAATTAAAATCGTTGGACGAGATGATGAAAAAGCTTCATCAGCAGATGCTCGAAATGGAGGAATACCAGCGTAAGTTTTTCAAGGAACAACCGAAATGGAAGAAATTCTGACGAAACATCCTTATGGAATAAGCCAAATATTATCCACAATGTTGTATATTGCGAAAAAAAGGTCATTGAATATACAGATTGTTTATGGATAATTTGAAAGAGAGATTAAAACTACACTATTTACCGTTATTGTCTATCGTTTTATTTGCCAGTATAATTTTTCATCATAATTGGCCGAAAAGAGACACGATAACTTTTATTACCGGTGCAAGCGGATATATTTCATTGATCCTGATCACCCTTTCATTACTTATCGGGCCATTCAATCTGGTATTTAGGCGTAAAAATCCGATTTCGACGTATTTCAGACGCGATATTGGGATAACCGGAGGTGTTTTAGCCGTTATACATTCAGTGGCCGGATTGTTCGTTCATTTGAGAGGCAAAAATTGGCAGTACTTTCTGAATAAAACAGAACACGGTTATTCGATCCGGATTGATGATTTTGGATTGGCGAATTATACCGGCCTGATTTCTGCCTTGATCCTTATTGTATTACTGATTACTTCCAATGATTATTCGTTCCGGAAACTTAACACAACTACCTGGAAAAATATTCAGCGATTTTCCTATCTGGCCTTTCTATTTGCAATAATCCATTCCGTTTATTATAAGATTGTCCAAACAAATCCAGATCTTGTCTGGTACTTATATTTACCACTTTTAATTTTTGTGTTCATATTTCAGATGGTTGGAATCAGAATGAAATTAATATAATCAGGTATGCAAAAAATCATTCAGCTAAATTCAATCATTACCTGCCCGAACTGCGGATTTGCGAAGGAAGAAACTATGCCTGAAGATTCGTGCCAGTTCTTTTACGAATGTGAGAACTGTAAAACAGTTTTGAAACCTCAAAAAGGTGATTGTTGTGTCTTCTGTTCTTATGGCAGTGTTCTCTGTCCTCCTGTTCAGGACAATAGAAGTTGTTGCAATTAGC
>PNOH01000026.1 GCA_013824715.1 Odoribacter sp.
GCCTTATTCTGTTTCAAGAAACTTTTGTCGTTCATCCTCACGAAATGATGCAACTCATAGATGATTAAAATGGGAAGCGATAGGGATTTGGGGTTTAGCCCAGTATGGGCGGGATATTTATAGCCCAGGGCAAAACGATCCCGAGAACTCGGGAAGTGTCGCCGTTCGGCTGAGCTCACGTCGAAGCCCGGGTAGGAAAGAGCGAAAGGAAACCGTCCGTGTAATTGGGTTTTTCAAGGCATAAACCTTATTTCGGACGGAATTGGATTCACGATCAAAACATTTCAGGAGGCCGATCCTATTTCGTCCGAAAAGAGGCCAAAGCATTGACCCGCTTTATCTCGCGGACGATTTTGTCTTCCAATTTCTCTTTCTATAAATATTTTGCACCTCTGGTGCAGAACGGTGACTGGTGTACATTTATGAGCCATATTCTTCACATATCGGGGAACTATTCAGGTTTTTTTAGTACCGCTTTTTAAAAAGATTTCCCTACTTCCCCACAATAATATCATATGATCCTAAACGAGTCAGTTACCTTTTTATTGAATTCCCACTAAAAAGCCTTACCAGAACTATTCCGGCAAGGCTTTAAGATCATCTTCAACCCCCATAAGAAGAAGGCTTTTTCAGGATTTAATAATTGTTAAAATCCCACTTTCCGCGATAGGCGCGGGTGCGCATCAGGTTGGCATAGTCGTCGTTGATAAATTCTTCTTTTTTCGGGTTCCACTGCAGTGGTCGCTGTAATTCGTAAGCGATATTCACGATATTACAGACCGAGGCTGTGCGGTGCCCGGTTTCCACATCCGAAACCGGCCGGGTGCGTTTTTTCATGGCGTCCACCCAATCCTGATAATGGTTGGTGCTTACATAAACCCTCTTATCACTCGGTTTCAATTCGGCTTTTGCCAGATCTTTATTGGGGAAAGTGCGTAAAAATTCGCGGCTGACTTCAATCCGGCCTTCTGTTCCAATAAACTGAACGGCATTGCCTTCGCCCCAGTTTTTGTGGTTCACCACTACCCCATTTTCATATTTCATCGTTAGTCCGGTTTTTGCGGGAACTGAAGGTGGCAGGAACTGAACCGGGCCCGATTTGTCCATGTCCAATCCCCACTGGGCGATATCGAACATGTGAGCGCCCCAATCAGTAACCAGGCCGCCGCCAAAATCGCGGTAACCGCGCCACCAGGCCCATTTTTCATCGCCAAAAACAGGAGCTAAATCAGGATGCCATCCACGATACATAGAAGGGCCAACCCATTCGTTCCAGTCAAGTTCAGCCGGTGCGTCCATTACTGGTAAACTGCACTGTTTCACCGGTTCACCAACATTAACATTGACTTCGGTAATTTGACCTATGTACCCGTTTCGAACCAGTTCAACGGCATGCCGGAAATCTCTCCATGAACGTTGCATATTTCCGGTTTGAAAAACCCGGTCATATTTGCGGGTAGCATTCACCATAGCCCGGCCTTCGGCAATAGTAAGGGCCATTGGCTTTTCGCAGTAAATATCCTTTCCGGCTTTGGCAGCATCAACGGCGACCTGGGCATGCCAGTGGTCGGGAGTAGTAATAACCACCGCATCAATGTCTTTCCTTTCTAAGAGTTCGCGGTAATATTTGTAGGTATCCACATTGGCCGTCAGATTTTTAGCCTTGTTGCTGGCATCGGCAACTCCTTTGAATTTTTCAAGTTTTTTCTGATCAACATCGCAGGCAGCCAGGGCAATGGTTTCCTTGCATTTACCGATCCCATTAAGCAAAGTATAGACTTGTTTCCCAACTCCGATGTAGCCGATATTGATGCGGTCGTTGGCGGCAATAAAGCCATTTCCGCCTAAAACCTGACGTGGAATAACTGTAAATGCAGCGGCAGCCATGGCCGAATTACCGATGAATTTTCGCCGGTTCATTTTTTCACTCATAGTAATTGATTTAATAAGTTTAAAATAGTTTAGTAAAGCGTACCAAATATAATTGTTTTAAAGCGGAATTCATTTAAGCCTTAATTTTTTATCTTTGCTTAAAGGAACATTTTATACAATTCTGAAACAGGCTGGCTTTAGCAAATACGAAATATAACACCACTAAAATATCATGAATAAAACATACAATTGGGCAATACTGGGATGCGGAAAAATTGCCCGGAAATTTGTCACCGATCTCAAATTACTCCCCAATGCACGGCTTTATGCTTCCGCTTCAAGGTCAATCGAAAATGCTCAGAATTTTGCTTCCGAACTGGGTTTTGAAAAGGCTTATGGCAGCTACGAAGATATGGTGAATGATCCCGAAGTTGATGTGGTTTACATTGCCTCGCCACACTCGCACCATTGTGAACATACGCTTTTGTGCCTGAACCATCAAAAAGCTGTTTTGTGCGAAAAGGCTTTTGCCCTTAATTCCAGGGAGGTTCATTTAATGATTGAAGCTGCCCGAAAGAACAACACCTTCCTGATGGAAGCCTTCTGGACGATGTTTCAGCCCAGTTTCCTTAAAGCGATGGAAATCATCCGTTCAGGAGAACTTGGCGCCCTTAAATTGGTCAGGGCGGATCTGGCTTTTAATGCTGAATTCAATCCGGAGAAACGGTTGTACAATGTAAATCTGGGAGGCGGTTCTTTGCTCGACATCGGCATTTACCCGATTTTTATGTCGCTGATGACGCTCGGCAAACCTTCAGAAATACAAACGATGGCTTCGTTCTGCTCAACCGGTGCAGAAGAAAGTATCATGATGTCGTTCCGCTATCCCGGCGGGGAAATGGCTTCGCTGGTTTCGAGCTTTGCTGCTTTTTCGGGGACCCAAACCGAATTTTGGTTCGAAAACGGATTCATCAGGCTAAACCGCCGTTTTTATACCCCGACTACCCTTACCTTCTGGAAAATACAAGAAGAAGAAAAAGTAATTACGTTTGAAAAAGGTGCAGGTTTTGGTTACGAACTGGAAGCTGCCCATGTGATGGATTGCCTGGATGCCGGGAAAATAGAAAGTGAACTGATGCCCTGGTCTGTTTCGTCTGATTTGATGGAAATCATGGATCGTGTTCGGAAAGACGCCGGAATTGTGTTTCCAGGGCATGATTAAAATGGTATATTTACCTTCAATCAAATTCCTAAAAAATGATCCGGCAGAATGATATCACTGTAAGTTCATGGGAACAACTTTGCGAGGAAGTTTACCACGAGTCGTGGAAACCCGATTTGGGACGGTACCGCTCCGATTATGCTTTCAGGGGATTGTCGGACATGAATTACGAACTGAAAAACAGTTTCCTGCGAAATTGTGGCGATAACCCTGAGTTGGAATATCACTTGCTTCGAAATTTCAGGAAATATTCCATTTCAAGCGATCCGATACTAACCAGCACATTTTGGCGTTCGCTTGTTCTTGCGCAACATCACGGTTTACCCACCCGGCTAATTGACTGGACTTATTCGCCTTTTATTGCCATGCACTTTGCAACAGCCAATACCGAAAAATATGATATTGATGGTGTGATCTGGAAAGTTGATTTTGTGAAAGTGAACCAGCTTGTGCCGGCACCTTTCAGCGATGGGCTGAATGAAGAAAAGTGCAACGCTTTTACACTCGAAATGCTAGAAAAAATCGTTTCGTTATCTGATTTCGACAGGCTGTTTAACAAAAATCAGGTCTTGTTTTTTGAACCGCCTTCGCTCGATGAGCGCATAGTAAACCAGTTCGCCTTATTTTCGGTCATGATGAACCCAACTGCTATTCTGGACGATTGGCTGATCACTCATCAGGATTTATACCGACGGATCATTATTCCAAAAGAATTGAAGCTTGAAGTCAGAGATAAACTAGATCAGGCAAATATTACTGAAAGGGTTCTTTTCCCAGGTCTCGATGGATTGGCAAAATGGCTGAAACGACACTACAAACCAGTATTTTAGAGAAGATAGACTAATGCTGATTGCTGAACGGGGTAACCCGGATAAAACCAGCAGATGGAACTAAAAAATCGAACGAATTTTTATTCTTGCCTTTCATAATTCCTTTTTCAGTACTCACACCTTTGCAGTTAAAAATCTCATAATTATATTGTAAGCCGGGCTTTGCAAGTAAAAACTGAACCGATTCACTTACTTTTGAATTGATAACATCGAATGTTGAATTGAGAACTACCGGTAAACTGATGGAGTAATCTCCGTATAACATGTAGATGGTTTTATGGTCGTTATCAACCCTAATTACCGGATAGAACCGCGAAACCTGCATGGGTTCGAAGTTTCCTTCAAAAAGGACTTTGTGATTCCTTTTCCAGTAATCGAGCCAAAACCGGATCGTTTGTTTAGATTCTTGTGGCAGGGTAGTCACGAAAAACGACAAATATGGATTACCAAAAAGAACCGACTGCAATTTCCGGGCTATATCTTCCGGTTTTTCGCGCGGGTTAATGGCAACCACTTCCATAAACGGCGTAAACTTTCCATAAAGCAGGCGGTTATTCACCATCTTTTCGCGAACCACCTGGGTATTCTCAACCCCAACAAAACCAGTCAGGAGGCTCTGATAGCTTACAAGGTTGGGGCCAACATCCATGAATTTCTGGCCCATAAATATATTTGGTTTTATCGTCTTTAAACGGGCTTCCATGTCGGCATACAAAGTATCTACAGCCAGTTGTATATTAACAAAGTCGCGTCCTTTATCCTGTTCTATTAAAGCTCCTTCCTTAGGATAGAACTCCTTCAGAAAATCGAACCAATACCCATCAAACTGCCATTCAGTTAGAAAGTTGGCATAGGTGCTGACCAAATGTTTCCGAACTTCAGGATACCGGGGATCAAGTACCGACATTTGCCGTGGCGCCCGGTAGCGAATATATTTCCCTTCAAACTTTTTCAGGATAACCGGATTGCCGCCCATAAATGGAATGGAATACCACAAGTACAAGGGAAGTCCCATTTCGATGCATTTCTGTTTAAACAGGTTCATCGTTTTGAAGCTGTTATTTTCGTATTGGTAGGAGGTATCAATTTTCATTTTTACCAGTGACTGCCAGCCATCATCAACCAAAACTGATTTAAAGTTGAAAGTCCTGAGGGAGTCTAATTCCCGGGTAATATTTTCGAGTGGAATGTTACGGTGCATCGGATACCAGGTTGAAAAAACCGGAACATTAGTCGTATCCACACTGGCAACACCTAGTTTAAATTCATCGGTCAAAAACCATGATGAGGCATCAAAAATTGCCTTTGAGAAATGGACATTACTAAAATCAACCAACACTTCGGCCTGATAATCCTGAAGATTTGACAAAGGAGGATTGTCTTCAAAAAATCCAAGATAAAAAACGATTGAATCGTTTTCTTCACGGATATTAGAACTCACAAACTTAGCTTTATAGGCATCCTTACACGTTAAGGTAATCTGATTCTGATCGTTTATAGTCAGGCCTGAAATAATTGAGAACTCGGCAGCGGCCCGGTCGTATGAAGGAAGGGTGAAAAAAGATTTATTCGACCATGTTTTCGAATTCCATATTTGGTTGATCTTTTCGAGTGGAAACTTAACTTCAAGGTTAAAGGATGGAGGAATTGCGGCAAAGGCAGAATGCAAATATATTTTCAGAATATATTTTTGGAGTCCAAAATCTTCAATTTCGACGGTAGCTTCGAAGGGAGAAAGTTTACCTTCAATGCGGATTTTACTTTTATTGAAAATGTAGGTATCATCAGGTACTGCTTTCAAAGCATCTGCTGTTGCTGAAACAGTCAAAAAAAGAAACAGTAATCCGATCAACTTCATCACAATGCCAATATTCACGTTCATACACCGAAGTATCAAAAGTATGGCAAATATAGAAAAACTTGCTTATCAAAATCAATCCTGATCTCCAATCCTTTCGGTAATTTTATTTCCGATAGTAAACGGAATTGATATCCCAAGGCTATTGGTTAAAAAACGGGCCATAAAAAAGAAAGGAATAATGGATGTGAACGGACTGTAAATTTCATCTAACTCAGTTTCGTTAATCTCAAACACTTTAGCCCCTGCATTCCTCAGAATATCCATAAGTTTTTGGGTTCGTTTGTATAAAATGCTTTTTGTAGGATTGATCACAATTACAATCGCATTTTCGGCTGTTTCTTTATATCCATGCTCGTATTGGGAAAGTGACATTGCGACAAACGGGAATTTTGTTGATTCGCTAAGCATTAAAGCTGCCTGATAAGCTGTTCCGACATTAGGTCCGCTACCGATTATATTGATGCATTTTAACTTCTTCCTTTTTATGCTGGTTTCGATGGATGATCCAACAGATTCACCGACAAGTTCAAATTCAGGAAACTTTCGTTCCATTAAATCCAACGCATGTTTAACATCAAAACCATGACCCAGATAAAGTACAATTAGTGTATTAATAAATGTTTTTGTTGAAGAATATTTTTCGACACCGGCAAAAATCTGAACAGCTAACTTTAAATTGGGCTGATTGGTTAAACCGGAATCCATTTGGTTCACAATGGCAACGAACTCGCGAAAACATTTTGCACAGTTGATTACATCGGTGGTACGTCCCGACTGTGATATCAGCACGGCATTTTCAAATTGCCTGATATTCCGAAGATAATAGAAATATTCGCCAGCCAGTTCAGGAAATATTTTTACTCCCAGGTATCGGAGCACAATGGCAGCAAAGTATGAAGATCCCATCCCTATGTACGGAACTTTGTCGGGCAATATCAGGCCTTTGTTTTTTTCGTAACAAAGTTTGGCCTGCATCGGAATATCGTACAGTTCTTTTTCCATTGGGCTCCAATTTAAAAGGTCAAAATTCACAAGCAATACTATCCTGCTTCAAAACAAAAATACTTTTTTTACCTGAACTAAAAATTCGCTCTATGACGGATATTGTGGGTAATCAAATTTTGTGCAGATGTGATTACCTGAGACATGGATACTTTTATATTTTTTTCATGAAACCTTATTTGTCAAGGAAACCTTAGTAGAATTGTTGAGTGTGTGTGAGTCTGACCTTATTACCTTATTGATTTACAGATGAATTAATAAGGTTTAAAACAAGACGGATTATGTTTTCTACTAAGGTTACTTAAATTGAAATAAGGTTTTTCGGAGCACGGCCATTTCTCGTTTTATATATTTTTGTGGTCAGTTTAAATCTTACCCATACCAAACGTCATAGACGCAAAAAATTGATATGTGAAGTATTTGCCCAGACTGGCAAACGTGTAAAAGACAAAAAACCCCACTCAGGAGCGGGGTTTCGTATGTTTATTCACCTAACTGACGAGAACTATTTCACCTTAACAACAATTGCGTTGAAAGCTAAAGGGTGATTCATTGCTAAATCAGCCAAAACTTTACGGTTGATTTCTACATTTGCTTTTTTGAGCAAACCAATAAACTGAGAATAAGATAAACCTTCGGTACGAACGGCAGCATTAATACGCTGAATCCATAAAGCACGGAAGTTTCTCTTTTTTACTTTTCTGTCTCTGTAGGCATATTGCAAACCCTTTTCCCAGGTATTTTTTGCAACAGTCCATACATTCTTACGGGCGCCGAAGTTACCTCTGGTAAGCTTCAGGACTTTTTTTCTGCGAGCCCGGGATGCTACTGCATTTACTGATCTTGGCATAAAACTGATTTTAGAATGGTTAGCGCCCCAATTTTGGGATCTTCAAGCTAATGCATTCGATTAATAACTTAATTTGATTACTCTGAAAAAGAAAACCTGCTTAGATGGTCAACATGGCCTTAACATTTGGCACATCAGCTTTATTAACCATACCCCAATAAGTCAGGTTACGTTTACGCTTGGTGCTTTTTTTGGTCAAAATGTGACTTTTGAAGGCATGTTTTCTTTTAATTTTTCCGGTGCCGGTTAATTTAAACCTTTTTTTAGCTCCGGAGATCGTCTTCATTTTTGGCATTTTCCTAAAATTAATGTATGTAAGAAATTTATTTCTTCTTTCTAGGTGAAATAAACATGGTCATTCGTTTTCCTTCTAATTGTGGCAATTGCTCAACTTTGCCGACTTCTTCCAGTTCCTGCGCAAACCGGAGAAGTAAAATTTCGCCCTGCTCTTTAAAAAGGATGGATCTTCCCTTGAAGAATACGTAAGCTTTTACCTTTGCGCCTTCGTGCAAAAATTTTTCAGCATGCCGCATTTTAAACTGGAAATCGTGGTCATCAGTATTTGGCCCGAAACGGATTTCCTTAACTACAACCTGTACAGTTTTAGCTTTAATTTCCTTCTGTTTCTTTTTCTGCTGATATAAAAACTTCTGGTAATCAGTAATTTTACAGACTGGCGGATCTGCGTTTGGTGAGATTTCTACAAGGTCAAGTTCAAGAACATCTGCCATCTTTAAAGCTTCAGAAAGCGAAAAAACACCAGGGTTTTCGATGTTATCGCCTACAACACGAACTTGTAGTGCGCGAATTTTCTCATTAATCCGGTGCTGGGCAGCAGCTTCTGCCCTACCACCATTGTATGGTCTTTTTACAGCTATGGCCAAATTCTCCTATTATTAGTTAATATTCTTAATTGTTTAATGATGATAACTGTTCTTTTACCTCGGCTTTAATAAATGCAATAAATCCAGGAATATCCATTATTCCTTTATCACCATCTCCCTGCCGCCTCACCGATACTTGCTGATTTTCAGCCTCTTGTTCGCCAACTATCAATAAATAAGGGATACGTTTCATCTCGCTATCCCTGATCTTCCGACCGATTTTTTCATTACGGTCGTCAATTATGGTGCGAATATCGGAATTATTTAGAAATTCTGAAACACTTTTTGCATAATCATTGTACTTTTCGCTGATTGGTAATACAACAACCTGATCGGGAGTTAACCAGAGCGGAAATTTCCCGGCTGTATGCTCAATTAAAACAGCTACAAAACGTTCCATCGAACCGAATGGGGCACGGTGAATCATCACCGGACGATGTCGTTTATCATCAGATCCAATGTACTCCAATTCAAATCGCTCAGGAAGATTGTAGTCCACCTGAATCGTTCCAAGTTGCCAACTGCGCCCCAAAGCATCTTTAATCATGAAATCGAGTTTCGGACCGTAAAAAGCAGCTTCACCTATAACGGTTACAGTTTTCAGGCCTTTTTCTGCTGAAGCCTCGATAATTGCCTGCTCTGCCTTATCCCAGTTTTCGGTTGAACCGATGTACTTTTCAGGTTTATTCGGATCGCGCAAGGAAATCTGGGCCGAATAATTTTCGAAGTTCAAAGCTTTGAAAATGATAAAGATAATATCAATCACTTTTTTAAATTCGTCTTTTATCTGATCAGGACGACAGAATAAGTGGGCATCGTCTTGTGTAAATCCGCGAACGCGGGTCAATCCATGCAACTCGCCACTTTGTTCGTAACGGTAAACTGTTCCGAACTCAGCCATGCGAATGGGTAAATCTTTATACGATCTTGGTTTGAATTTGTATAATTCGCAGTGATGAGGACAGTTCATTGGCTTGAGCATATATTCTTCGCCTTCAGCCGGGGTTTTGATGGTCTGAAACGAATCAGCGCCGTATTTCTGGAAATGGCCCGACATTTTATAAAGGTTGACATCGCCAATATGAGGAGTAATCACCTGTTCATAGCCGAATTTTTTCTGGACACGTTTCAGAAAATCTTCCAATTGCTGGCGCAACATGGCTCCTTTGGGCAACCACATGGGTAATCCCTGACCGACATTTTGCGAAAAGGTGAACAATTCCATTTCCTTGCCCAGTTTACGGTGATCGCGTTTTTTGGCTTCTTCAACCAAAACCAGGTATTCCTCCAGCATTTTCTGTTTCGGAAAAGTGATGCCATAAACACGGGTGAGCATTTTGTTCTTTTCGTTACCTCTCCAGTAAGCTCCTGCAATTGACGTGAGTTTAACCGATTTAATAAATCCGGTGTTTGGCAAGTGCGGTCCACGGCATAAATCGGTAAAGCCACCCTGATTGTAAACCGATATTGTGCCGTCCTCCAGTTCACTAATCAGTTCTTCTTTCAGGATATCGCCTTTTGCTGAAAACATTTTAAGCGCTTCTTCCTTCGAAATATCTTTTCTGACAATATCCTGTTTTTCGCGGGCCAACTCAATGATTTTTTTTTCGATTTTTTCCAGATCCTTTTCGGTTAATTGTTCGCCTTGTGGCAGATCAATATCGTAATAAAAACCATTATCAACAGTTGGTCCGATGCCAAATTGTGTCCCGGGGTAAAATGATTCGATTGCTTCGGCCATCAGGTGGGCCGACGAATGCCAGAAGGTTTCTTTTCCTTCACGATCGTCCCATAAAAAGAGTTTAATTCTTGCATCCCTGCTAATTGGACGGGTCAAATCCCAAACTTCTCCATCTACTGAAACAGACAATACCTCTTTAGCCAAACGGCTGCTAATTGCTTCAGCAATATCCAATCCTGAAATTCCACTTTCGAATTCCCTGATACTATTATCGGGTAAAGTAATTTTAATCATCGGTTTTATTGAGTAATAAAAAACAGGGTGCAAAGATAAATATTAATAGCTGATATAAATTCAAATAAAATTGTTTTCGAAACTAAAAAGATTGGATTTACAACAAAAACCGGCATTAACATGAAAAATAAAAACATGTTAATGCCGGTTTTTGGATTTTAATTAATTACTATCTGAATCCCAGGCTGAGTCCAGCATTATAAGAAGTGTATTCAGCTTTGTTTACAGAACCGAAAAGGCTGAAAAAAGCCAGTTTAATTCTCAGGCCTGCATCCATACATATATTTTTCGAATCAAAACTTAAAGCTATCGGATCATCCAGATTTTCCTTCGTTACATTCGTTGTTCCCCCAACCTGGACAGTAGTTTCGATCACATATTTTCCAAGCAGGTCAATTGTTGTTTCGCTTGTACTTTGACCTATTCCTCCATAAACCGTAAGTATGCTAAATTTTTTTGACAGGATAAGTCCAAACTTGGTGGTTTTCGTATTAAACTTCAGCATCTGGCTGTTGTTGGTGGCAAATGTAATACGAACATTGCCATCATTGTAATCATTTGGATCAAAGCCAATCTCACTTTGCGCACTTACTTCCGAATAGCTGCCAAAAACAGAAGCATCAAAGGGAAGTGATTTTATAATGGGAACCCATTCCTGAAAATTATGCTTTACACCCACACCCCAAAACCCAATTTTCATTTCATCGCCATTATTATCATATTTCATTTCAGGGACATACCTTCCGATAATATCAGTATGTGGCAGTAAACCAAACCCGATTTGAGCCATCGGAACCGGTACTAAATCCAAGCCAAGCCCCTTTGGTGTGCTAAATGAGCCAATAGGTTTTCCATCAGGACCATTGATAATCAACTTCGGTCCAACTACATCGGCGCCAGCCACAGTAGGAGCTAAATGATTGGAAGGATTTTCAAGTGTCAGTTTTGTTAAGCCAATTGCATTTAAATCGAATGTAGTAGCCTCCTGGGGAATCTGAATGGCGCTAACGCTTACGCTAATGTCGAACCCGAATAATTTATGGGTTGCGGCAGAATTATACCAACCATTATTCAACCCATCGCCCAAAGCCATTGCATAAGGATTTAAATAAGCTTTAACAAGTGCGTTGGCATCATTTTTACCTCCCTTTAAAAATTGAACAACATCAGACTGTGAAAAAGTCATCAGGGAACAGAATCCAAAAAAAATAAACAAGATTAGTTTCTTCATAATCAAAAGTTTTTATTGTGAGTTTGCTTCAATTTTCAAATCAGCCAAAATCATCATTCAGTTAAAAACAAAGATATATTTTTGATCTTTGATTCCACCAATGTTTGACCGGAGATTCAATATTGGTTATGCACCGACAAACCAAATTTACCAATTATGAAAGGTATTCTTTTTTATGTCGAAAAAAATTAGAAGTTTTGATTCCGAAAACAACGTTTAAAACAATCCTTCATGAATTTAAGACACACGATCATCCTTTTTCTTGTAAGCTTTTCATTAACTGCATTTTCTCAAAAGAAATTAGAATTGGCAGATATAGTTGGCAGTCGCACCTTTGCTCAAAAGAGTGTTACCGGACTACGTTCCATGAATGATGGATTGAGCTACACTACCCATGAAGATGGAAAAAAAATAGTAAAATACAGTTACAAATCCGGAACCCAGGTCGAAGTTTTGTTCGATCTGTCCAAAGCAGAGAACCCGGGATTCGCCGGATTTAGCGATTATACCTTCAGCAACGATGAAACCAAAATTCTTTTTTTGACCAATAAAAAGTCCATTTACCGACATTCGTTTACCGCCGAATATTTCATCTGGAATTTCACAACCAAAGAAATGACACCCCTTTCGCTAAACGGAGTGCAACAACTGGCTACTTTTTCGCCCGATGGTGAACGGGTTGCTTTTGTACGCAACAACAATCTTTACATTAAAAACCTGAAATTCGGCACCGAAAACCAGATTACCCGCGATGGGAAAACCAACGAAATTATCAATGGCGCTTCCGACTGGGTTTATGAAGAAGAATTCGGTTCCAGCAAGGCTTTTGAGTGGTCGCCCGACAGCAAATTTCTTGCGTTTGTCAAATTCAACGAAACAGAAGTTCCGACATTCAACATCCCTATGTATCAGGGTCAAAAGCCTGAAATAAAAGAAAACCAACTCTACCCAGGAAATACCAGTTATAAATATCCAAAAGCCGGCGAAAAAAACTCTGTAGTAAGTGTTCACATCTACGACTTAAAGGCCAAAAGTAGCGTCACTGCTGAAACTGGTAAAGACAAGGAACAATATATTCCGCGCATCAAATGGACTGCTGATGCTTCTGATTTAGCCATTATGAAAGTAAACCGCCTGCAAAATAAAGTGGATATTGATTTAGCAAATCCTTATACCGGCGATACCCGTGCATTTTTTACTGAAAAAAACAAACGCTACATTGACGAAGGATTTTATGATGATTTCAAATTTCTACCTGATAATAAATACATTGTCCTGACCAGTGAACGAAACGGATTTTCACACCTGTATTTATATGACCACCAGGGATTCGAAATCAAACAACTGACCAGTGGAATTTTTGATGTTACTAAATTTTATGGCTTCGATCCATTAAAGAAAGTATTCTATTATCAGGCAGCACAAGAATCTCCCATGCGTCGCGAAGTCTATTTTGTGAGCCTCGATGGTAAAAAATCGGGGAAATTATCTACTCAAACCGGTACAAATGAAGCCGATTTCAGCAATGGGATGAAATATTTTATCAATAATTTCACCAATACAGAAACACCCAAATTGGTCACACTTCATGACCAGACCGGGAAACTCATCCGTACTCTGGAAGACAACAGCGCATTAAAAAAGTTCTTGAATGACTTTCAAATCAGCAAAAAGGAATTTTTCAGTTTTAAAACTCCGGAAGGCGTTGAACTAAACGGATGGATGCTTAAACCGGCCAATTTTGATCCGGTAAAAAAATATCCGGTTGTAATGACCCAATACAGCGGACCAAACTCACAACAGGTACTCGATAAATGGAGTGTTGGCTTCGACGATTACCTGGTACAGGAAGGATTTGTGGTTGCCTGTGTTGATCCGCGCGGAACCGGCGCCCGTGGCGAAGAATTCCGAAAAATGATCTACATGCAATTAGGAAAATTTGAATCTGACGATCAGGTTGAAGCTGCGCGGTATTTGGGCGCTCTTCCGTTTGTTGATAAAAATAACATTGCAATCTGGGGTTGGAGTTATGGTGGTTTCATGGCAGCGCTTTGTATGGAAAAGGGAGCCGATGTTTTTAAAGCCGGAATTTCGGTTGCCCCGGTTACTAACTGGCGATTCTATGATAGTGTTTACACCGAACGCTTTATGCGGACTCCTCAGGAAAATCCGGAAGGTTATGATGACAATTCACCGCTTTCACATGCAGGTAAAATCAAAGGGAACTTCCTCCTGATTCACGGTTCAGCCGACGACAATGTGCATTTTCAGAACACCATGGAATTTGCCGAAAAACTGGTGCAGGCCGGAGTTCAGTTCGACATGGTCGCATATACAAACCGTAACCACGGGATCAGGGGTGGAAATACCAGCCTTCACCTCTATACCAAAATGACGAATTTTCTGAAGGAGAAGTTGATGGGGAAATAGTCCCCCAATATGAGTCAAAAGAAGAATTTCATGAGGGCAAATGAAACCGTTGTCAAGTTGTCGGGTTGTCAAAGAAGCTCCAAACCAAATCTAAACTCCATGAATAAAATTACTCTTTCTATCCTGATCCTGTTTGCTTTGATAAACAGCACAATACAGGCTCAAAATCCTGAAAAACTGCGTCGCGCCGACTGTTTTTTTGGTGTTCATTTCGATTTACACGCCAGCGAAGACATAACCGATGCCGGACGCACTTTAACTCCTGAAATGGTTGACACTTTTCTGGCCAAAGTTCGTCCCGATTTTATTCAGATAGACTGTAAAGGTCACCCTGGAATTACAAGCTATCCAACTAAAGTAGGTTATCATGTCAAAGGCTTCCAGAAAGATCCGCTGCGTGTTTGGCGCGATGTAACCGAAAAATACAAGGTCGCTTTGTTTATGCATTACTCAGGAGTGTGGGATGGGAAGGTTTGCACCGAACATCCTGACTGGGCAATCGTCAAAGCCAACGGTGAAAAAAGCACACAGAAAATATCTTTTTTCAGTCCATACCTGGATGAATTGATGATCCCTCAACTCAAGGAATTGAGCAGCGAATATCATGTTGACGGCGCCTGGATTGATGGCGAATGTTGGGCGGTTGAACCCGATTACAGCGAAAAAGCCATTCAGGAATGGAAACGCAGAACCGGATTTACAGCAGTTCCAAAAGGAAAGAATGATCCGAATTACGCGGAATATATCGAATATAACCGTAGCCTTTTCCGTGATCACATGCGCAAATATGTTGATGCCATTCATGCCTACGATCCCAATTTTCAGATCACCAGCAACTGGGCCTATTCATCGTTAATGCCCGAAAAGGTAGAGATCAATGTTGATTTCCTATCCGGGGATGTGACCCCGCAAAATGGAGTGTTCCGCTCGGCTTTTGAAGCACGCTGCCTGGCGCCTCAGGGCAAGCCCTGGGATTTGATGGCCTGGGGATTTTCGTGGAATGGCGCTAAAATGCCGATGAGCGACAAATCAATTGTACAACTGAAGCAGGAAGCCGCCCAGATTATTAGCATGGGTGGCGGTGTACAGTTTTATTTTCAGCAAAACCGCGACTTATCGCTCAAACCCTGGCTGGCCGGAAAACTTTCAGACCTGGGAACCTTTTGCCGCGAGCGACAGGCTTTCTGTCACAAAGCCACTGCTATTCCACAAATTGCACTACTTTTTCCTACTCAATCGTACCAGCGCAATGCGTCAGTTCCTTTCTCAGCTTCAACCGACAAACTTCAGGCAACCTTATATGCCTTGCTCGATAATCAACTTCCTGTTGAAGTGTTGATGGAACATCATTTAAAGGGTAAAATGAGCCAATACCCGCTTATTGTAATTCCTGAATGTGATTACATTGATCCTTCGATGCTCAGCGAACTTCAGACTTATGTGCAAAACGGGGGAAATCTTTTGGTTATTGGCACTGAAACGTCCGGCATATTTGCACGTGAACTGGGTATTCAGTCAGCCAACACGACTGATGAAAAAACTTTGTTCATTTCAGCAGCTAACTGTCTGGGTGGAGTCAGTTCTAAAATACTTTCGGTAGAACTGGGTTCCGACAGCAAAGTCATTTCCGGTTTTTACGACAGCAACGACTATCGTGACCAAAGCAAATCAGTCGCTTCGTCCATCCGGCAAGTCGGGAAAGGAAAAATTTCAGGCATCTATTTCAATGCCGGAACTGCTTATTCGCAATATAAAACACCGGTCATCCGCGATTTTATTGCTGAAACCATTTCTCTGTTATCTCCTGAAAAAATGATTGAAGTTACCGGTTCGCATCTGGTTCATGTTGCTATAAACAAATTGAACCGAAATATCTATGTCAACCTGATCAATGTGGCCGGCGAACATACCAATCAGGCTGCAATTGCTTACGATCAGGTTCCGCCACTGACTGATTTGACAGTGACCATCAAGACACCAGCAAAACCAGGGCGAATCGTACTTCAACCTGAAAACAAGAAACTTGATTTTACCTATATCAACGGAAAATCAACAGTTCTAATTCCGAAACTTGAAATACATTCGATTTTGGAAGTGGTTGAGCAAGAGTGATCAGTCGCATGTGAGGAAAAGAGTAGCTACACGTAGAGGGTGAAAGCCCGAGTCCCCTGGCTTGGGGTGAGTAATGGAATTTATATGCTTATTTCGAAGTTGGATTTAATTTGTAATACGAATATTCAGCCAGTTTCCCCACCTTGATGAACCTGCGGCTGATAACAGGCGAACCGTTTTCAGGAGTAAATTCTGCAACCAGCAAATACCCGCCGGCTTGTGTTGGCAAAAGAATTGAAACAGGCATGTCGGTACGTATAAACGATTGAAGTTTCACAACATTTGTCTGTTCAGAAACTGTTTTTCCGGATGAATCAATGAGTTTCAGTTTCACTGTTCCTGAAGCTGTTTCCGGATAATTATTAATGCCGGCCAAATTAAAGAGCAAGTTGGATCCAGGTTGATGTGGCTCTTTCATTTTCACATAACGCTCATCGGCAAGGTTGATAAAGATGCCCGCCGGTGCAAAGGCATGCCGGAACCAATCCAAAGTGGCTGTCGGTTTCAGGTCTTTGATATTGCCGGTAAACCAGTCGCCCGTATAGCCGTAATTGTTGGCCAGATAACAGAAAG
The DNA here is from genome assembly GCA_013824715.1 of Odoribacter sp. Lineage (GTDB taxonomy): Bacteria > Bacteroidota > Bacteroidia > Bacteroidales > Prolixibacteraceae > Aquipluma. Next base: position 16,843 of record PNOH01000026.1, read on the forward strand.
CCAGCACTCCGGCAATGGAAGGATTGCTGCGGAGCCATTCGGTTTCGAGCTGCATCCAGTAGGCCTGAAATTCCCAGTTTTGTTCAGGAGTGGAGTTTTTGCCAAGGTAATGCCCGAAAACCTCCACCGTTAGTTTACTTGGCGAACCATTTCTCCAAAGCCAGATCCATCCGTATTCGTTTACCAGTTGGGCAGAACCGGCATTGTTTATATCCTGCATAATTTTGGGATTAAAGTCGAGATTTCCCAAAGGATAAATGTCGCGGTTTGCGCCGGGCTGAATCCAATTCACTACTCCCTGATAGGGATGAGGCTCATCCATTTCATCCAATCCCATCTGATCGCCGGTCATGTAACCGGCATCCCAAACGCGGGTAGGATCTAATTTTTTCAGTTCAGGAATCAGTGTATTTCCAATGTAGCTGTCCCAGTTTTCGTTGATCGCATCCCAAATGGCAATACTCGGATGGTTTCCATCGGTCCAAACCCAGTCGGTATATTCTTTACGGATTTGATCGTCCCAACCGTGATTTTGCCAGTAGAGCCACTCGTTCTGAAACATCAATCCATACTCATCGGCAATGTCGTACCAAAAATCGGGTGCAATGCCCACGCAAATGCGCATCATGTTCCAGTTCAGTTTTTTAGGGTATTCGACCAATAGTTTCTTCACCCATTCTTTGTCCCAGACCAGATTTCCACAGTCGGGATCTTCGAAAAACCGCTGCAGCGTAACGTTTGTTCCCCGGAGAATGATTTTTTCGCCATTCAGGTAAAAGAATTTGCCTTTTCGGGTAAAGTCGCGCATCCCAAACTGTTTGCCTGTTTCGTCGGAAATGCCTTTATCGGTTTTCAGCGTTGCTTTTGCCAAATACAGAAAAGGTTGATCAGGTGACCAGTTCGTGAATTTCGCTATTGGAATTTCAAGAATTGCTTCGGTCAGATTATCACGTTTAGCAGCCAATCGTCCGCTTTTGGTGGCAATCACTTTTCCTGTTAGCTTTTCTGCAATTGAAATTTCCAAAGTCACTGAATCGCTCATGGCATCGCCGTAGAAAATTTGAGCCGGCTTAAAATTGCGGATTTGAGACTTTACTGTGACTTTTTTACCGGCAACAGAAGGCAAAACCAAAAGCCGGTTCACCCGAACATTTCCGGTAAACGAAACCTGCACGTCGTCCCATATTCCGGGGAGATAATGTTCTTTTTCTTTATCGGTGCCACCGGCAGCTTCGGATGGAAGCCAAACGCGATCTCCCACTTTAATCAGGATTTCATTATCGGCGCCAAATTTCAGGGCATTTGTTACAGGAAATTCAACAGGTGTATAGCAGGCCATGGAAGTTCCGAGGTCAATGCCATTCACAAATACCTGTGTGACATACTGGCTCTTTTTGATGGTGATCATCCCGTCTTTTCCTTCCAATTCCTTCGGGATAAAAACCGACTTTCTGTACCAACTGTATCGCGGTGTATAATCAATGTTGTAAAGATTGTGCTGATCTTTGGCCACAACTTTTTCGGCTCGATTAAAAAATTTGTCGTAGTCTTCAATTTTCGGAGTTGCCAAATGCACCAACCCCGGAACAGGAATGGTTCGCGTAAATTTCGCAGGAGGAAAGGCATTCACTGTCTGGTCGAACTGCCATGTGCCGTTCAGATTAATTACCAATCGGCCTCCATCATCGGACGATTGTGCCAGAAAAGGTAAACATAGAAGCAGGTAAAAGAAAATTGGTTTCATGTTTAGTTGGATTTACTGAATTAATCCAGGAGTTTATATTTTCGAAGAAAATCATCTGCAAGCTTTAATATTTCATCATCAAAGTAGCGGGAATATATTGGATTCCCATCGCCCAGATAGTGTTTTCTTCCTTCATAGATATGAAGTTCAAAATAATTTCCTTTCTTTTTCATCTCACTTTCAAAGAATTGAACAGTCCATTTGGGAACCTGTTCATCATCATTACCATGGAATTCAATCATGGGAGGTAATCCTCCTCTTATATGATGGGCTGGCGAGATGCTCCATATTTGGTTTCTGCGGTCGGCCAATAAACGGTCGCACCAACCCTCAACGGTATTTACACATGCCGAAAACAACAAAATCGCATCAGGTCGGCAGCTTGTACCAGGGTTATCCGATTTTTCATTGTGATCTTCTATCATTGCTGTAGATAGAGCTAAATGACCTCCGGCAGATTGGCCGGCAGCCACTATTTTATTCCGGTCAACATGAAACTTTTCCGCGTTTTCGCGCACCCATCGTATGGCAGATTTAGCATCCATTACCGATTCTATCGGACTAATTGTTGGATGTGGGGTTATGCCGTTTTCAATTGACAAACGATATTCGACCGAAAATGTCACTATGCCCATTCTTGCATATCGTTCACAGGTTGTAAAAAATTCGCTGGGGGTACCAAAAGCCCATCCCCCTCCATGAAAGAAAACAATCGCAGTATTATTCTCTCGTTCAGACGATTGGTTGGTATAAAAAATATCAACCTTAAGTTTCAATGAGTCAATCGTTTTGTAAACTTCCTGAACATGGGTAACCTCGTCTTTGGCCACCATCTGTGAACGATTTGCCAGAAATGGGGCACACAAAAGCAAGTAAATGAGTAAATGTTTCATGTTTGTAGATGTTTTATGCCCAGTGTCCGTCGCAATAATCCGGCTTCATCCATGGCAGATTTTCGTGGTTATGAAAGGGTGAGAGTTGCATGGCCATTTGTTTCATTTTGGCCTCGTCCATTGGTTTGAAATTTTTCAAAATTTCGAGGTTCGATTTCACTACATCCAGGCTATCCATACCCAGAACAATACCATTGGGCTCTTTGAGCGACAAGGCATACCGTACCAATTCCCGGGGATCAAGTTCTTTAATCGTTTCACGCGGACGGATCACTTTCATAAGCATCACTCCCATGCCTTGCGCTTTTGCTGCCGGAATAGCCAACTCCTGTCGTTTTTGCTGATTGGTGGCCATGTTCCAATGGTTCATGGCCATTAGCATGCTGTCGAAAACACCTTTTTCTGCCATCAATTTCATAGCCACAGCTTCGGTGTGCCCCGAAAATCCGATAAACCGGGTGATCCCCTGTTCTTTCAGCTTAATTAAAATTTCGATCAGGCCAGCCTTTTCACTTAATTTGGCTACATCAGCTTCGGTCTGTACATCATGAATTTTGAGCATATCAAGGTGATCGGTCTTCAGGCGCTTCAGGCTGCTTTCAACCTGTCGCATGGCTTCATCCGGATTGCGGCTGGCTACTTTCGAAGAAAGGAAAATCTCATTCCGCCGGGTTTTAACCACTTCGCCCAACCTTTCCTCGCTGGTAATACCCAGACTGGTATTCTCATAAGCCCAGGCGGTGTCCCAGTAATACAATCCGTTGTCTAACGCGAAATTCAGAAGCTGGTATGCTTCTTCATTACTTTTAATGGTACAAAACCGACTGCCCAGTCCGATGGCAATTCGTGGAATACGGACACCAGTTTTTCCCAGAATGGCTGTTGGTAAACCTTTAGCATCGTAGTCCGAACCTGATTTTGAAGACATCCGAAAAATGGAGCAAGAGGGCAACAAGCCTGAACCAGCAACCAGCAAGCCGGTTCCGATAGTACCTTTGATAAAATTTCTACGCGAATAGTTTGAGTTTTCCATAACTTTCAGGTTTATGATTCTCAAAGATAATGATCGAGGCCATTCATTCCAGATTTTTTATCGGTTAATTTGACCAAACCCGGATGATGATCTATCAGAATTATTAAATTGCAGGCTAATACTGAAATTCTGAACTGTTCCGTGACCAAAACTAATTTATATATCAGATGAAAAAAATAACTTTTCCTCAATTTTTGGCTTTTGCCACCTCGATTCTAATGAGTTGGACTTCTTTTGCCGTCAATACCACCGATACCCGGCTGATGCACCAACCTGCTGTAAGCTCAACGCATATTGCATTTATTTATGCCAACGATTTATGGTTGGCAAACTCCGATGGATCGAATCCGCGCAGGCTCACTTCCGATACCGGAATCGAATCAAATCCTTGTTTTTCGCCCGACGGTAAACTCATTGCCTTTAGCGCAGAGTACGATGGCAATACCGATGTTTTTACCATTGCCACAGAGGGTGGCATACCTCAGCGGTTAACCTGGCATCCATCGGCTGATATGGTCCGTGGGTTCACGCACGATGGAAAAGCCGTTTTGTTTGCTTCGCAACGCGATGACTTTTCAAGCCGCTATACACAGCTTTTCACCATTTCCCTGTCTGGCGGTTTTCCAACCAAGCTACTTATTCCCAATGCGTTCCAGGCAACTTTTTCCCCCGATGGAAAATTCATGGCTTATACACCGATTTCGCCTCGTTTCCAGCAATGGAAAAATTACCGGGGTGGCACAGCTTCCAATATCTGGTCATTTAATTTCGATAACTACGAAACGGTAAAAATTCCGCAGCCCGAAAAACGCTGTAACGACTGGAACCCAATGTGGACGGGGAATACGATCTATTTCCTTTCCGATCGCAACGGAGAATTTAACCTTTTTTCGTATAATCAGAACACTAAAGCAGTTTCACAACTGACCCATTACAATGACTTTCCAATCAATTCGGCCAATGCCTCTGGAGGCCAAATTGTTTTCGAACAGGCCGGGAAACTCCATATTTTTAATACCAACAGCGGAAATACAAAAACATTACAGCTTGGTATTGCCGCAGAATTAACTGAACTCCGCCCCCGATATGTGAAAGGGGTACAGAATATACGAAGCGCACATATTTCTCCTTCGGGATCGCGTGCTGTATTCGGTTTCAGGGGCGACATTGTTACCGTACCCGCTGAAAAAGGCGATCCGCGTAACATTACCGAAACCACCGGGGCGCACGAAAAATACCCGGCATGGTCGCCCGATGGAAAATCAGTAGCTTATTTTTCCGATAAAACGGGAGAATATCAACTGCATGTCCGTCCACAGGATGGAAAAGGCGAACCCCGGTCTTATCCGGTTAACGGCTCTGGTTTTTATGCTTTTCCAGATTGGTCACCCAACAGTAAATACATCACTTTCAGCGACAATGGGCGTAACTTCTGGTTACTCGAAGTTGCTTCAGGAACAATTAAAAAGATTGACGCCGACGAACTATACATTCCCGGAGCATTTCGTAACATATTCGGGCACTGGTCGGCAGATTCTCGCTGGATTGCCTATACCAAAGTCACTTCTACCCATTTCAAACAGGTTTATATCTATTCGGTTGATCAGGGAAAATCATACGCAATAACCGATGGACTGAGCGATGCCGACAGTCCGGTGTTCGATCCTGATGGTAAATACCTGATTTTTTTGGCTTCAACCGATGCCGGTCCGGTAATCAATTGGTTCGACCAGTCGAGTCATGATATGCAAAAGACCAGTTCGGTTTACATGGCCACTCTCCGAGCCGATATCCTGAACCCATTTGCCCGCGAAAGTGATGAGGAAACAGATAAACCGGAAGTGAAAGAAGAAGAAAACAAGGAGAATACAAAAAAAGACAGCAAAGCCAAATCAACTGAAAAACCGAAAGAAACTGTTAAAAATATTTCCATTGAATTTGATGAAATTGAAAACCGGATTGTAAATGTACCGCTAAAGGCGGGTAACTATTCCCAATTGGGTATGGCAAAATCAGGAGAAATTCTTTATGTAGTTGCACCGGATTTTTCGGGTGCAGCACGCCTCTTTAAATACGATATGAAAGAGCGTAAAGAGAGCGAGGTTATGGAACTTGACAATTACACACTATCGGCTGACGGTAAAAAAATGCTGTACAACAAAGCTCAAACCTGGGGAATTACCGATGCAGGCAAAAAGCCCGAAGCTGGCAAAGGAATTTTGAATGTAGCTGCCATAGAGGTCAGGATTGACCCGGTAGCTGAATGGAAGCAGATATTTGATGAGGCATGGCGGATTAACCGCGACTATTTTTATGACCCTGGGATGCATGGCGCCGACTGGCCGGCGATGAAAGAAAAATATGCAGCCCTTCTGCCTGATGTGGCCAGCCGTAACGACCTGAACCGCCTGATTATGTGGATGTGCAGCGAAATTGCAGTAGGCCATCACCGGGTTGGCGGAGGCGACCAGCGTTATACTACTGAACGTGTCGAAGGAGGATTACTTGGAGCCGATTACGAAATTGCCGAAAACCGCTATCGTTTTAAAAAGATCTATGGCGGACTGAACTGGAATCCAGGACTTCGCTCGCCACTCACCGAACCGGGAATAAATGCAAAAACAGGAGAATACCTTTTGGCGGTGAACGGCAAAGAACTTACTGCCGACCGGAACCTTTACAGTTTCTTTGAGAAAACTGCCGGTAAAATAATTGAAATGACCATCGGTCCGAATGCCAGTGGTTCAGGATCAAGGGTGGTTAAAGTAGAGCCAATAGCCAATGAAGCCGCCCTTCGTAACCGCGACTGGGTTGAAGGCAATCTTCGAAAAGTGCAGCAGGCCACCGATGGTAAGGTTGCTTATGTGTATGTGCCCAACACCACGAAACAGGGGCACGAGTATTTCAAACGCTATTTTTTCCCGCAGGCAAATAAGGATGCGATCATAGTTGATGAACGTTTCAATGGCGGGGGACTTATTGCCGACTACTACATTGACTTGCTCACACGCCCTTACCAGTCGCATTGGAACATGCGTTATGGCATCGATTTGAAAACACCAAGCGCCTCCATACAAGGCCCGAAAGTGATGATTATTGATGAAACAGCAGGTTCAGGAGGCGATATGCTGCCGTGGATGTTTCACAAGTTCAATGTTGGAACGCTGGTGGGCAAAGCTACATGGGGTGGTCTGGTCGGAACTCTTGGTTTTCCTGAATTGATTGATGGGGGCTTCGTGACTGCCCCGAACCTGGCTATATGGACCAAAGATGGCTTTATTGTGGAAAACGTTGGCGTTTCACCAGATATAGAAGTCGAAATGTGGCCGGCAGATGTCATCAATGGCAGAGATCCGCAATTGGAAAAAGCCATTGAGGTAGCGCTTGAACAACTTAAGAAAAATCCTCCGGTAAAACAGGAAAGGCCTGCCTATCCGGTTCGTATTAGAAAATAATAAAAGAGTGAAAGAATTATTTTAAACTCCAAAATTTTTTGTTCCTGATCACTTAATCTTCCTGATCCACAAATTCCGGAACTGGATTCTGGATCCTTCGGCCTGCAATCCGATTCCACCCTTTATTAGTGTGCAGTTGGTGGCTATATTCTGAAGTAAATCATTTACCTTTATCTCAACGGTATTTCCTTTACAGGTAATGTCGTAGCTGTTCCATTCACCGGCAGGTTTTTCGTTCGATGGATGCAATTTCGGCACAACAGGTTTTACCGTTTCTGTCGAGACATAAACACTGTCCCGAATTTTTGCTTTCTCTCCTACTCCATGCACAACAATATCCCCTGCATTTTCATGCTTCAACTGTGCCTGATAATGGGTCACCCATATTTTATCGGGACCATTCACATGCAGTAAGACACCGCTGTTAATTGGCTTTTCAGGATATCGCCATTCGACGTGAAGTTGGTAGTTTTCATATTCCTTATTCGTCCGGAGGTATCCAACCGGAACCCCTGGAGTTTCAATGACCCCATCTTTCACATAAAAGAAATTTTCAGGAGATATGTTGGGGTCATTCACATAAATTGTCCAGCCTTTAAGGTTTTTACCATTAAAAAGTGATTGTTTCTTTTGGGCAAAGCTGGATACAAAAAGAAACAGAAATACTGAAATTAGTATGGCCTTCATAGTTTTTATGATATTAAAGTCTAAAAGTAAAAATATATTCCTGAATTTTTTTAAACATCTTTGTTCCGAAAGCTTTCCGCCGGATTTTGTTTAAATTTACTCAACTCCAACAAAGGGAAGAAAATTATGCCTGTTTATCACCTGAACTTCTGAATTCGGATAGGTGTCCTTAAAAACTGAAGGAGTCTTATATTTCTTTTCCGGATTCCATTTAAATTCATATCCGGAAAGCACACCTCCGCATTCTTCCAGATAGTCAATTTCCTGTTGCTGCTGCGTCCTCCAAAACCAGGTACTGGCATAAATTTTCTGATAATGAAGGTATTTCATTCGTTCAGCAATGATAAAGTTTTCCCAAAGTGCGCCAACATCATTCCGATATTCCAATGGGTTCAAATTATTAATCAGCGTATTTCTGATTCCGGTATCATAGAAATAGATTTTTCTACTCGTACTTATTTCCTTCCGCAGATTACGGCTAAATGGTTGTACTCTGAAAATCACAAAAGCCTTTTCCAATAAATCTATGTAAGTACTTATGGTATTTTTATCAACCTGCAACATGTTTGCCAGTTCATTGTATGATACCATATTACCAATCTGAAATGCGAGAGATTTGAGCAATTTTTCAAGCAATTCAGGTTTTCTGATGCCATTGTATGCGAGCAAATCTTTAAACAAATAACTTCCGGCAATTTGCATTAGCACTTCTGTTTCATTACCAATAAAATTAATAACCTCGGGGTACATACCAAATACCATTCGCTGTTCAAGTTGCTGCATTGCTGTTAAACGTCCGGCATGCGAGTAAAACTCCTTCCAACAGACCGGATACAGCATATATTCCCACTTTCTGCCAGTCAAAGGTTCATTAATTTCGCTGGAAATCTCCAGAGCAGATGATCCACTGACGAGTAGAATCACATCCTTCATCTCATCAATGATTATCTTTAAGGTAATACCAATATTTTTAACCCGTTGTGCTTCATCAATAAATACAATTTTATCCGATCCGATCAGCTTTCTGATCTGTGTTGTATTCGCATTTTGCAACTGATCGCGGACAAAAGGATCATCGCAATTTAACACGAGAGAATTATCATGCTTCATGACAATTTTTTTCAGCAAAGTAGTCTTACCGGTTTGCCGGGGGCCAAGAACAATAATTGCTTTACCTGAAGTCAACTTTTGTTCTATTATCTGTTCCAATTGGCGCAATATCATAATACAAGAATTTTTATTCACCAAATTTATATAAATTTAGTGAATATATTCACCAAATTCTATATTTTTTGGTGAATAGAAAATTAAGTATTCATGGAGTAATTCTGGCAGGCTGAATAATATTTTTTAAACATCTTTGTTCCGAAAGCTTTCCGCCGGATTTTTTTATACTTTTCCACTTCCAGAATCGTTGAACAAATAACTCGCATCCATAACTAATCACACCATGGAAAACATTGATTCGATATCACTTTCATCCATATACAAACTGAAGAAGACCGATCGCGATATTTTTCAGGAACTGATGCCCACGAAAGTTAAAGAAGTATTATTGCTGGCAACACTCTACGACAGCTATTCAATCGTTCGCGAAGGACAGTTTACCGATAAAATTTTCGGCGAATTCCTGCAACTGAACCTTTATGCCTATCCGCGGTTCACCAGTGTAAATACAGAAGAAGAGGCACTCCGGATGATTAAAATCCATGAGTTTGATTTAGTCATTATTATGGTTGGGGTAGATAAAAACATTCCGGTACGCGCGGCTGACGCCATTCACAATTTGAAGCCCAAAATCCCGATTTTGCTGCTGGTCAATAACAACGGCGATCTGCGCTACTTTCAGGCTTCGTCAGCCAAAATAGCATCAATTGACCGGGTATTTGTATGGAACGGGAATTCGAATGTGTTCCTTGCCATGATCAAATACATCGAAGACAAAAAGAATGTGGAAGAAGACACCAAAAATGGTAGTGTCCGGGTTATTCTGCTCATCGAAGATTCAATCCAGTATTATTCGCGGTATTTGCCCATGCTGTACACCAACATCATGACCCAAACTCAAAATCTGGTGGAGGACAAATCGTCCGACGAATTGCACAAAATCCTGAAGATGAGGGCCAGACCAAAAGTAATTCTGGTCAGTAATTACGAGGAAGCTGTTTTAATCATCAACAAATACAAGAATTACCTGCTCTCGGTAATCTCTGATGTAAAATTCCAGAGAAACGGCGTTGACGACGATGAGGCGGGAGTTGATTTGCTAAGGTATGTAAATGCGACATTAAAATTCCCGATTCCTATTCTTTTACAGAGCCACGATGTGAACAATGCCCAGCGCGCCAGGGCAGTTGGGGCCGATTTCATTAACAAAAATTCGGAAAGTTTAGCGCTCGACATTCACAATTATATTTACAAGCGGCTTGGTTTCGGAAATTTTGTGTTTAAAGATATAGAAGGAAATCCGATTATGATAGCCCGCAACATGGCCGAGTTTCAGGAAATGTTCCGGATTGTTCCTGAAATGGCTTTGGCCTACCACGGACGGCGAAATTCATTTTCGACATGGCTGATGGCCCGCGGTGAAATTAACATTGCTGAACAGCTTATACCAATGCGGCTTGAAGATTTTAAGAACACCAACGATTTGCGGCAGTTTTGCCTTGATGTATTTGAGAAAGTACGAACTCAGAAACTTCGGGGCAGTATAATTGATTTTGATCCCTCGCTAATTACCGGCAACCGTTATGTGATGAGGCTGGGCAAAGGATCGCTCGGTGGCAAAGGGCGTGGAATGGCCTTTATGAGCAACTTCATCGAAAACATAGACTTTGCCCGGATAATTCCCGAATTGAATATCCGTATCCCGGCCACCGCAGTTATCGGAGCAATGGAATTCGATAAATTCCTGGAAACCAACGACATGTTTGAAGAAATCTATTCGAGCAACGATTATGAGCGGACGAAAAGTATATTTCTTGAAGCACAATTCAGTAAAGAACTGAAAGAACGTTTATACATCTACCTCGAAAAAATGACTATGCCGCTGGCTATCCGTTCATCCGGACTGTTTGAAGATTCCCTTGTCCAGCCATTTTCAGGAGTTTACGCAACCTATTTAATTCCAAATAACCATCCCGATATTGCCATTCGTCATCAACAACTCCAAACTGCCATCAAACTGGTTTATGCCAGTATTTTTACCGAATCGGCCATGTCGTATTTCGATGCTGTCAATTACAAAATTGAAGAGGAAAAGATGGCTGTAATTATTCAGGAGGCCGTTGGACACCAATACAGTGATCATTATTATCCGTCAATCAGTGGGATTGCCCAATCGTATAATTTCTACCCTGTTTCGTACATGGAGCCTGAAGATGGTTTTGCTGTTTCGGCAGTCGGACTGGGAATGTATGTGGTTGGCGGGGAAAAAGCCTTCCGCTTTTGTCCGAAATATCCACAAATCAACACATCGAGCGACCATGATTTGGTACGCGACTCACAAAAGGAATTTTATGCCATAGACATGGATCACTCGCAGTTTGATCTTGAAAATGGGGGTGAAAATGCGGCCATCCGGAAAATGAAAATCTCGTCGGCAGAAAAAGATGGGGTTTTGCAGCACTGTGCATCGGTATATGATAATGAAAATGATTGCCTGATTCCGGGAATAGACAGTCCGGGGTTACGGGTGATTGACTTTGCCAATATTCTGAAATACAAACATATTCCTTTGGCTGACACGTTAAGATTACTGTTGCGATTATTCCAAGAAGCAATGGGCTCGCCGGTCGAAATTGAGTATGCTGTTGATCTCGAAAAAGGAGATAGCCAGCTTCCGACCTTTTACCTGCTGCAAATCAAACCGTTGATCCGGCGCGACGATCAACTGACAGTGAATCTTGGGAATATTGACCCGCAGAAAACCCTGATGTACGCTAAACGTGGTATGGGAAACGGAGTGGTTACCGGTATCCGGGATGTGATATTTGTTGATCCAAACCTCTTCGACAAGATGAAAACGCGCGAGATTGCAGAAGAAATCAATCATTTCAACCGGCAGATGGATTTAATGAACAAGGAATATATTCTGATTGGTCCTGGCCGATGGGGCACCCGGGACCCATTTACCGGGATTCCGGTTTTATGGACAAATATTTCGAAAGCCCGGATTATTGTTGAAATGGGATTGGAGGATTTTCCACTCGATGGCTCTTTGGGCTCACATTTTTTCCATAATGTTACCTCGATGAATGTGGGCTATTTTACCATACCGCACAACTCTAAGGATGCCACTATTAATATAAACCTTTTAATGAAAATGCCGGTCATTGATGAAGGAAAATTCATTAAACATGTCACATTTACCAACGAACTCAATATTATTATGGATGGCAAAAACAGACAGGCGCTGATTTCGTTTGAGGAATAAATACCGAACAAAATTGAGAAAGTTAGAAAATACAATTTCATCCCGTATTATAGAACTAAAAATAAAGTTAAATCGTTAAATTTGTAGGAGATAAAAAACATGCAAATCATGGATGTCATAGAACTAAGAACTGACCTGCACAGTATGATAGACAAGATAACTGACAGTAATATTTTAAATGCTGTAAAAACTCTTTTGTCAGAAAAAACAGTTACACAAACTGATTGGTGGGATACAATAAGCGACGAAGAAAGAGTAGAAATAGAGCAAGGCCTGGCTGAAGCGAACAGAGGAGAGGTTATTCCCCATGAAGAAGTTATGGAAAAGTATAAAAAATGGCTGTAAAACTTGTCTGGTCAAAAAGGGCTGATCAGGGATTTGCCCGAATTGTTAAATATCTGGAAGAAAAATGGACAGATAAGGAAGTGAGCAATTTTGTAGGTGAAGCAAAACACTTCTTTGATCTATTGAAAGAAAACCCGCAAATGTTAGAAACGACTTGGAGACATAACAACTTATATCGTGGTCCGATTAACAGAACAGGTTAACCATACTTACCTATCGCTTTAATCCAAAAAAGAAAGAAATAGTATTGGTTAACATTAGAGAAGCCAGAAAAAGCCCATTGAAAAAATAATGATTGACAACTGCTTTTCCGGGAATGCCTAAATGATGGTGTTTTTTTGTCCACTATTCATCAATCAATCGTCCTTTCATTTCCAGATATCCCCAGATTTGATTGGTTATTTGCAGAACACGTTCCCATGAAATTTGGAACCTGGACCTTGGAACTTGAAACTTTCTACAGCAGCTTTGCTTTCAGCGCCATAAGCTCGATCTTCATTTTCTCCAAATCCTGCATCAGGTTATTCTTTGAAGTTGAATCTTCCAACTGGGTTTTGTATTTTTGGAACAGGTCTTTGTAGTATTCAACTCCCTTTGCCATATTTTCATAAAAGGAATCGAAGTTTTTCTTTTGCTTGTCTGAAATAGGTTTCACCGTTTCCTCGATCCTGGTGCCAAGATAGTCGATGTACATTTTTATTTCTTTCACAAACAGGTTGGGCCTGTCGGTACGTTCCATCACATTGGTACGGCCGTAAATGTGGTCAACCATTTTTTTCAGCGTGTAAGTGCTCGAAAAATAAGCCAGGTTTGGTCCCGGGCAAATGCTCACCGCAGTGCCTTCCATTTTGGTATCCAATCCGTTTGCCATCAGTGTCGAGGCAGTCAGTCCATTGCACAAACAGGCTTTATCAGTAATTTTTCCAAGCTCCTTTTCAAATTCCATCTGACCCAGGTTCTGTTCTTTCAGCTCCTGAATTTTCTTGTGCTGAAATTCCCTAGATGCGGTGCAGGTTCCTTCTTCAGTAAAAACAGGCGTGAGGGCCAGGTATTTTTTTGTACAGGGGAAACCATATTTTCCAAGCTTGTTTTGTGCCTCTTTCTTCAGATCCATTCCGGTGCCCCTTACATTATTGAAAATAACACCTAAAGGCGAAACTTCACTCATATAAAGGTCGTCTTCTTTGGCATTGCACAAAACTTCAAGGGTTTGCTCATCAACGGTTGTTGCTTCGGGAACCAGCAAAAAAGGTGTTCCCCAGCCAATTGAATCCAACTGATAATAGTTCATCAGGAATTCGTGTTCGGTATTGGAGCCAACGCCTCCCTGCGCTGTAATTTTTACCAGAAATGGTTTCTCAGGAACAGGTTTACCTTTGTCGGCCAACGCTTTGATGTAAATATCGTGAACAGCCTGTATCAATTGTTCTTTGCTGATTCTAAACTCTTCCAAAACCGGCCCCATCAGAAAACCATCGGTTGCAAAGGCATGTCCGCCACAGTTTAATCCCGATTCGATACGATATTCCGAAACCCAGATTCCCTTTTTGGCAAGGAATCGCCCCTGAATCATGGCAGACCGATAGTCGCTCACTTTCAGGATTACTTTTTTCTTCAGTTCCAGTTCAGAATTAGGATAAAAGTCTTCAAACTCTTCGAGATAACTGTACAGGCGGGGGTTCATTCCTGCCGATAAAACAATCGAAGAACTCAGGTCGCTCAAGGCAAACCCGCGTAAAGCCGATTGTGCATCGCTCATGATGGAAGGAAGCTTTTCGCCATTTTCGAACCGGTCGCGATCCAATTTCGACATAATATTGACATCAATTTCGCCTGCAACCAGATTTTCGTGCAACCAATCATTAAGCTTATGCTTGAGGTTGCCGGTGTTGATCATCTGATTAAATTTCAGCTTAATCTCCGACATCTCAGGCAACATATCGATGTATTTCTTCAGGTCTTCTTCGGTATGTGAAATGGAGTTTTTAAGATTCTCAAATTTGTGTTTTACAATTTCATGAACGGTATTCAGATAGGCCGTAATTCGCTTAGCGCGGTGATCTTCTGCCTTTGGCGAAATGGATTGAAAAGGCAAGTTGAATTTTTTGCAATAGAACTCCCTCATTTTTTCCATCGAAATATCGTCAACCAACGAAATAACCGATGAAATGCCATAATGAGCTACTTTAATCGGAGAATCAATCGAATATCCCAGGCCCATAACCGGGATATGAAACGTGTGCGGGTTATTATGGAAACTCATAGAAATTTATTCTTGATTAATAAAGTTGGTAAAAATAGCGTATTCAGATTACAAAAGGAAGTATAAATCACTCATTTCATATAAAAGATTGCGATAAAACATCATGAATGTGATGGACTAATCCTACTGATTTTGTACTTTCCTGATATATGCGATAGTTTTCCGGGTTTGATCTTATTTACACCATGAACTACTTCAATAACAAAATATGCACTTATACTTACCGAAAATAAGGTTTTAGACTGAACCCGCTTATTATTTGAAAAACTAATTTTGTATTATTCTACAAAACCAAAAATGGAACTCTATCAGGAACTTACCAGAGATGTCCGGTTTATCGAAGGCCTTAAATCATGTATGAACTGTGGTATTTGCACAGCCATTTGCCCGGCAGCCGAATTTTACGACTACGACCCCAGAATTATTGCAGCAATTGTACAATCCAAAGACGAAGAACGAATTGAAGAACTATTAAAATGTGATACAATCTGGTATTGCGGCGAATGTATGTCGTGCAAAACCAGATGCCCACGCGGCAATACAACCGGACTGATTATCATGGCTTTACGAAGTTTGTCACAGGAACTTGGCTACTTTACCGAATCAGAGAAAGGACGCCAGCAATTGGCCATAAAGCGGGTTATAGGCGAAAATATCGTTTATCGCGGTTACTGTGTTCTTCCTGAAAACCTTGTGCCTGAAATGCACCCCGAACAGGGCCCTGTTGGCCAATGGATTTACGAAAACAGAGATGAAGTTTATGAACGCGTTGGAGCCAATTACAAGGGCGATGGCGAAGGCGCCCTGCGCAAAATACCGCAGGAAGCGATGGACGAAATTTACCGGATTTTCGAAGTTACAGGTGGATTCGGGCGATTCGATAAAATTGAACATTTCTCTAAAATAAAAGCCGAAAGCATGGGTTTCACAGAAGATGGAGATGATTATTCGGACTATATAAAATACATCAATACCAACAACAACGGCAAACACACCCGGCAATAATGAACAAAGAAGGCAAAATACAAGTTTGGCAGGATTATCAGAAAGAAATAGCCGATGATCGTTATTTCTATGTACGCAGTTGTATCCGGCAGAATTTCTTTCCGGGAGCTGAACAAACTTTCCTGAAAATTTTGCGCTCCGAACTTGGTAAGGACATCTACGAAAATCCCCACCACACCACTTGTTCAGGAATTGGTTATCACTCCGATATTGTTCCGTTCGATACCATTCAAACCATTGTGGCACGGCAGTTTGCGCTGATGACCGAAGCTGGATATCAGAATCTGGCCGTTTCGTGCATCACCTCTTTTGGCATCTACAACGAAATCATCGAAACCTGGAAAGAGCATCCGGCCGAATTGGAAAAGGTCCGCAATTACCTGAAAAGTGCAACCGGACGAAAATTTGAAATACCCCAAAATGTAGCTCATGCCGGCGACATTATATATAAATTCAGGGAAAACATTGCCGCCAGAAAAAAATTTTCGCTCATTAATCAGCAGACAGGAAAACCACTAAAATTTGTCGAACACATTGGTTGTCATTATTCCAAAATGTTTCCTTCAAAAGGAGTTGGAGGCGCCGAATTTCCTTATGTACTGGTTGGCATGATTGAATCCTGGGGTGGCGAAGTGATTGATTACCCGGAACGACGCCATTGTTGCGGGTTCGGATTCCGCCAATACCTGGTGATGTCGAACCGTGGTTATTCGGTCTCCAATTCGCGCAAGAAATTTGAATCAATGGAACCCTATAAGCCTGATGCAATTGTGAGTAACTGCCCGGGCTGTCCGATGTTTATGGATCGCTGGCAATATGTGATTGAAGAAATGGAAGGCAAAACTTACGGCGAAAACGGACAGGGAATTCCGGTTCTGACATACGAAGAATTAGCAGGATTGGTGCTTGGTTATAATCCATGGGATATGGGCATGCAAATGCACCAGACCAACGTGGAACCTTTGCTAAATAAGATGGGAATTCCATACAATCCTGATTTGAAATATGCAACCAAAGAAGGAAGGCAAATCGGAAAACCAACAATGGTGAGCTGCGGATGCTGATAATTTAATAATTCGGCAATTTGAAAATTCGGCAATTCCATTAAATGACCATTAAATGACTATTGAATGACTATTGAATGACTATTGAATGACTATTGAATGACTATATGAATGACTTTTAAACTTCGCATGTGAAACACATCGTTATTATAGGAGGCGGAATAGCCGGAATAGAAACAGCCAGCGCACTAACCGATGCCGGGCATTGGGTAACTGTGATCGAAAAAGAAGCACAAGTTGGCGGAAAACTGAACAACTGGTCATGCCTGTTTCCTACCTTTACTCCTGCTGAAAAGATAATAGGCGAACTTCAGGGTAAATGCCGCAACAAAGACTTTTCTATTCTTAATAAAACAGAAGTCCGCACAATTCACAGGCAAAAGGGAAAGTTCAGCATTGCAACTTCGAACCATCAGAAACTGGAAGCCGATGCCATAGTAGTTGCCACCGGTTACGAACTTTTTGATGCACGCCGGAAAGAAGAGTACGGCTACAAAATTTACGATCACGTCATTACATCAGCCGATCTCGAAGAATTGCTCAAACCTGGTAACGACATTACTGTTGCTGAAGGAAAACACCCGAAACGAATTGCTTTTGTGCATTGCGTTGGCTCGCGCGACGAAAAATCGGGCAACCATTATTGCTCGAAAGTGTGCTGCATTACAGGTGTAAAACAGGCTATCGAACTAAAAAAACGTTTACCCGAAGCCGAAATCTTCTGTTTTTACATGGATTTACGCATGTATGGCAAACACTTCGAAGAACTATACCGCGAAGCACAGGAAAAATATGACATCCAGTTCATTCGCGGACGTTTGTCTGAAGCTTCGGAAAAAATAGACAAAAGTTTGCTGATCAAATCTGAAGACACCCTTTCTGGTCGGCCACTCAAAATGAATGTTGACTTACTGGTTCTCTTAGCAGGCATGGAAGCCGGCAAAGGAACCGCCGCTACTGCTGTAATTTGTGGCATTGGCTGCGAAGAATCAGGCTTTCTGAAAACAACAGACTCGTTCCTGAAATCGAATTTTTCGGAGCAGGAAGGAATATTTCTGGCCGGAAGCTGCACCGCTCCCATGTCGGTAAACGATACCATTTTGCATGCCCGTTCGGCAGCAATGGAAGTGAATCTTTGGTTGAAGAATCATTGACCAGTCGCAGTTTTCAGAAAAAGCTGCTGATTTCAATTTTGTATGGGTAATAGTTGCTATACGAAATATTTGTAGTAATTGGATTAAGAAAGCCCACCGTCCGCGGGAAAATATTGAACAGAGAGAGTGTCTCTTTCGGATGGAATGGAAATCTACTTTTTGAAGATGGAAAAATAAAAAAGTGAAGGGAATGAGGTTGTATTCTTTTTGAATGTTTTTTCTACTAAGGTTGTCAAAATTTATGCTTAGCCAGGAAGTTGAAAAAAATAAGGTTTGAAAAAAAACGAATATTAAAAACCTTATTTTCTGACATTTAACCTTAGTAGCAAATCAGATTTAGGAAGCATCAGCCGTCCGTGGGAAAGCATTGAACAAAGAGAGTGTCTCTTTCGGACGGAATGGAGGCAAACAACATAAAAAGATATGCAAATCGGGAAATGAAAGACTTTGGCTTCACGATCATTAAACAGCGCACGATTGATTACGATCAGTTTGATGGACGACTATTGAACGAGGTTCTCGAAATGGAACCATCGTTTAAAGTTTGCCTGTCGTGCGGCGGATGCACTGCTACCTGCAGCGCGGGCGATCTGGTCAGTTTCAATGTCAGGCGAATGAACCTGTTATTGCGGCGTGGCGAAACCATCGAACTCGAATCGGAAATACAGAAATGTATGCTCTGCGGCAAATGTATGTTGGTTTGCCCACGCGGAATTAATCTCCGGAATGTGATCATGCTCATTAAGAAGAGTATTGCGAAATACAAACCAGTTAATTCGTAGGCAGCTATGGAATCTACTCCGTTTATATGGCCATTTACCATCGGCCTCTTGTTTATCACCTGCTTTCTGGTGATCATTATCGGAATCTGGATTTCCAGTTTATCGCACATAGATAAAAGCAGGATCATACACAGCATTTTCACCCCCAAAAGCTGGTTGGCCCTTCGCGAAATCGTTTTGGAGTCGCTGCTTCACCGCAAAATATTCCGAAAAAATGCGGTTTTGGGCTACATGCACATGAGCCTGGCTTTCGGTTGGTTTCTGCTCATTGTAATTGGCCATATCGAAGCCTTTTATCATTACCAAACCCTTTCAGTTCCGGCATACAAAGCCATTTTTATGCGCTATTTTGTTTCCGGACCATCCACCACGCTTTCAGGAAAAATATTGGCTGCCAGCATGGATTTGCTTCTTCTTTTTGTTCTTTCAGGAGTAGCGCTTGCCTGCTACAAAAGAGTGAACAGCCATTTATTCGGATTGAAAAAAACCACACGGCTAAAAATGGGCGACCACATTGCACTAAGCGCGCTCTGGCTCATTTTTCCCCTTCGGTTTCTTGCTGAAAGCATATCTGCCGGAATTCATCACAACGGTAGCCTCATCAGTCAACCAACCGGACGACTACTCGCTTCAATTCTTCCAGTCCAATCGCTCGAAATGCCCTTGTGGTGGGCCTATTCGGGAGCGCTTGGCCTGTTTTTCCTTGCGCTGCCAGTTTCACGGTACATGCACATTCCGGTTGAAGTAGTACTTATTTTCCTCAGGAATTACGGGATCAAGGTTCAAAAGCTTATTGGCGGATATTCGCGAATTCAGGTGTATTCGTGCTCGCGCTGCGGAATTTGCCTCGATAGTTGCCAAATGACTCATACTGCCATAAAAGACACACAGTCGGTTTACGTACTGAAACACATCAGGAATAAAAACCTGACTGACGAAAAACTTTTCAACTGTTTGCTTTGCGGACGCTGCCAGCCCGATTGCCCCGTAGGTCTGGAATTGAATAATTTACGACTGACACAACGGATTGAATCAACCAAAGAATACAATTCGTCATACGATTACCTGAAAAACGGAAATGTAGCTATCAATCCGCAAACCGAAGTGATTTATTTTGCCGGTTGTATGACACATCTGACCCCTGCCATTCTTAAATCTATGAAGGAAATTTTTAAAGTGGCTGGTGTCAAATACTGGTTTATGGACGAAGACAAAACTGCTTGTTGCGGACGGCCGCTGATGCAGGTTGGACAATACGAGGCAGCCAAAAAACTGATTGAACACAACCGTGAACGGATTCTGGCTTCAGGAGTAAAAAAGCTGGTCGTTTCCTGCCCTATTTGCTACAAAGTATTTAATGAAGATTACGCATTGCCGGGCATTATGGTTATGCATCATTCCGGGTACCTGCTCAGTCTGATGGCCGATAAACGTTTGCCGGTAAATAAATTGCCATTGCGGGTTGTTTATCATGATCCTTGCGAACTTGGCCGTGGAAGTGGCATTTATCACCAGCCCCGTTTGATCTTAGACGAATATGCAATGCTGGTTCCGATGAAAAATGAAAAAGAAGCGGCCTACTGCTGCGGAGGAGGCCTGGCCAATATTAAGATAATAATGAACGAACGCAACCAGATACGCGACAAGGCGCTGGACGAATACCTTGCTTATCAGCCCGACATGCTGGCAACAGCTTGCCCCTTATGCAAAAAAACCTTTGCAAAAAGCAACAAACTACCGATTCATGATATTGCTGAAATTGTTTACATGGCCCTCCGTCAAAACACATCTAAGACTCAGGATCAACCCATTAATAAAAAGAAAATAAAAATAGAGATTTGGAAGTAGCTCTTTTAGCAATAAAAAAAATCAACAATAATAGGTTTTGTACCGTCAATTATGGAATTAAAGTTTGCTTTCATCTTGTCTGAATTATTTTCTAAACTTTGTATGTCAAACTTCCATTCGGGCATGCTACCACACATTTCAGGCATTTCGAACAGGTATAGCTGTCGCCGGGAGCGATCATTTTTGGTTTGTACAAACTAAATTTTGCGGGTTCCATCGCCACGATGTAGCACTTTTTATCGCAAATACCGCAATTTTTGCAAGTATCCTCGTTCAGTTTTATCCTGAAAATGGAGTACTTATTCAGAAATCCGGATATCCAGGCAATCGGACATCCTATTTTGTGATATTGGTACATTTGCTTGATTTTACCATCGTCACCACCCAAACTCATCATTATTTCCATGATAAGCCCCATCGGGCAAACCCACCGGCAAAATACTTTTCCAAATACCACCCCCAGCAATACTCCAGCAGCCAGAATATACAAAAGCGAAATATGATATTGAGAAATTGCCAGATACAATAAAACACCTAATACCGAAAGCATAATCATTCGGCTGTCAACCAATACTTTTAAAACTTTTCTCATCTATTTTGTTTAAGTCAGGATTCTACATTCCGGGCAAACGGGGAAACTTGCCAACTTTGGTTAATTTCGAATACATTCCCCAGCCTTTTTTAATCCAGTGTCCCACAATTGGCATTGGGATCAGAAATGATTTCGTATTGTTCCTGAATACAAAAGCGGCTCCATCACCTGTATCCATCACACACAGAATATTCAGGTGCTCCTGATATCCTTTTTTGTTGGTCGTTCCTTTTTCTGATTCGATGATATTGTGAGCTGCATTCTGTCCCATCAATTCGGCAATGTGTCCTTGTTTCGCAATCCATTCCGGCCCTTCGATGGCGGCGATATCACCAATAGCATACACATCAGACAATCCGCTAACCAGACAGTAGTTGTCAATTTTGATAAAACCTGCGTCGGACAATGGCAAATCACTTGATTGAAGCACACTGTGACCTGCCGATGCAGGGATAAACAAAATCAGATCTGATTCCAGCTTCGATTCGTCCTCAAAAGCAACCGATCCGGGTTCAAATCCGGTAATCTTTTTACCGAAACGTTTTTCAATTTTGTATCTGTCGAATAATTTATTGAGCATTGGTAACGCACCTTTGCCCATCTTCGCGCCTGGCTCTTCCATTGGTGCGAAGAAAGTCAGCTCGAAATTCTGCCTGATTTTCTTCTTTTTCAGGATATTGTGGATATTGAATATCAGTTCAAACCCGGGGCCGCCGCGAACTGCCGATTTATCTTTCGGATTGCCGCCAAAACCAACCGCGATTTTTCCTCGCCCTTTTCTGATAAGCTCATCAATACCATCACGGATGGCCAGCGAAACTTCAGGTTTTCCGCAAATCGACAAGGTGTTTTCAAGTCCCTTGTGCTTCATTTTATCGGCGCCAAAAGCTACTACCAAATAGTCGTAGCTCAAGGTCTGGTTTTGGCAATCTACCTGCCTGACGGATGCCTTAATTTCTTTTACTGAATCAATAATTACCTCGAAAGGGTATTTTTTCTGAATCGTGGCAAGCGGAACCTTCACATTTTCGAATTCAGTTTGGCGAACCGGTACCCAAATCGAAATGGGAAAGAGATAAAGAAAATTACGGTCAGAAACCAGTGTTACCTTAAACTTTCCGCTTTTCTGTAGTTCAATAGCTGTTTGGATACCGGCAAAACCGCCGCCCAAAATCAAAACTCGCTTTTTATCGTTCATTGTTTGTACATTGGATTAATATGGAGTTTAACAGATAAAAAAGTGTTTTAATTTATTATAAATTGGTTTTTTTATTGAATTTCAAGTAATTGTTTCAAACGTTGCTGATCGAAACCGACTACAATCTGCCCGTTTATTTCGGTCTGCGGAACACCCTGCTGTCCCGACCGGCGAACCAGGTCCTGAGCAGCCTTTTCGTCGCGCGAGACATCCACATCCCTGAAACTGATATTGTTTTGCTTTAACCAGCTTTTAAGCGTATTGCACCAACTGCATGTGGGTGTTGAATAGACAGTTACCTGTACTATTTTTTTTGCATCGGTTTCTGTACCTTTTTCGGATAATTCATGATTCATCAATGATTTTAGGTATTCGCTTTCATGGCAACCTTTTATCACATTTATTAATTTACCGTTCGAAAAAAGCAAGAGGGAAGGAATGCTGGTAATCTGGTAAAATGGATGAATGTCGCGTACCTGACTTACATCGGCCACAAAAACCGTGATTGACCGGTTCAGATAATTCGCTTCTGTAATGCTACGGAATGCACATCGCGACGATTCATTATCAGGGTTGTACATGAACAGGGCAACATGTTCTTTCCCTGTCAGTTTTTGGTTGAAGTCGTTTAATGACAATACTGTTTGCATAGCTTAAATTCGTTGGTTATTTTACTTTGGCAATCTCTTTTATTAAAAATTCTTTCGATTTTACGCCGACAAAGCGGTTGATTTCTACGCCATTTTTTAACAGAATCAGGGTTGGAATACTTCTGACCTTAAATTTATCGGCCAGCGACTGGTATTGCTGAATGTCAACTTTTCCAACCTGCGAGTTTCCGGTCAATTCTGCCGCAACTTCGTTCAATACAGGCGCCATCATTCGGCATGGGGCACACCAGCTTGCCCAAAAGTCAACCAGCACTAATTTGTTTTTCATAAGTTGCTGAAAATTCTTGTCGGTGAGAGTCAATACTTTGGCGTGGTCGGCCACCATCGGAATGTTTTTCATTTTCGCCTTTGCCACTATCAGCATGACAACAAACGCTGTTGCAAGTGTTCCAAGTACAATTAATGCTATTTGCATATTATATTTCTATTAGTTCTTTCTTTTTCGACTTCGATTCGTGTACGAAATTGGAAGCTGCCAGCGCTGCAATTGTTCCATCGCTTACCGCTGTTGTAACCTGACGGAAGCGTTTTGCAGTGCTGTCGCCCGCGGCGTAAACCCCTTCAATGTTGGTCGCCATGTCGGGTTTGACCACAATCTCGCCCCATTTATTCAGTTCTAGCTTTTCTTTCAGGAATTCGGTATTGGGGATGTATCCAATAAAAATGAAAACCCCATCGGTTTTAAATCGGCGTGTTTCTCCCGATTTCAGGTTTTTGATGTCCACACTTTCAAGGTTTTCGCCGCCATAAAAAGCGGTAATGGTTGATTCCATCACAAAACTGATTTTGGGGTGTTCCCATGCTTCCTCAACGGCATGTTCGAAGGCCTGAAAATGGTCGAACTGGTGCACAATAGTTACTTTTCTGGCATATTTGGTGAGCGACACGGCTTCTTCGAGCGCCGAATTGCCACCTCCAACTACCACTATTTCCTTATCGGTGAAGAAATCGCCATCGCAGGTCGCGCAATACGAAATGCCCTTCCCTTTGAAATTATCTTCTCCGGACACGCCTAAAGTTCGCGACCTTCCGCCGGGGCTTAGGATAATACTGTCAGAGGTATAGATTTTACCGTCTGATAGTGTAATTCGTTTCTCTTCTCCTTCCAGTTCGAGGCTTTCAATCGAAATGTTCGATTTAATATCGCATCCGAACGATTTGGCTTGTTTGCGCATGATGTTCGAAAGCTGGTATCCGCTGATGCTTTCAACTCCCGGATAGTTGGCGATTTCATGGGTCAAAACCAATTGTCCGCCAACAGTGCCTTCGTTTAATATGAGCGTTTTCAGCCTTGCCCGCGAAAGGTAAATGCCTGCCGTCAAACCGGCAGGCCCTCCACCTATCACAATAGCGTCGTAATGGTTTGTTGCGTTCATCGCATTAAGCATTTACTGTTGATGCAAATTCTTTGTCTAAAATAGCGGTAACCTGGGTTTTGGTTTGGATGCTCGATGTAGCTTTTGCAACTTTTCCGTTTTTGTAATAAATGGTGAACGGGATACCCATAAACCCGCGAACTTCTGGCAGTTGACGAATAATGTATGATTCGGGGTTATCGAACTCCATGTCGCAGAATTTTACATGGGTATATTCTTCTTCCAGTTCTTCTGCAATTCCGTAAACAGGGATACACATTGGGCCCATGCGACCACAAATGACCATTACGTTTTCGTTCTCGTTGATAATTTGCGCGTGTTCGGCTGCGCTTTCGATGTGTTTTAAATTGGTGTACAACATGACTGTTTTTGTTTAAATTGTTATGACACAAAAATACATCGGCAAATGCGGCAGGAAAGATTTTGGACATGAAGTAAACCGGTTCCTGAATTGAACTGCCACAACTTTTTCATTGATATAATCCTAACTTTGCTGGCTAAATTAATTTCGGCGAGAATATGAAACCCATTTTAGAAACTGATACCGACTTTATTTGCGACCTTCATGCACCTTGTTTTCAGTCGCTGGCACCTGATGAGGTCGAATTGGTAAAGGCAAGTAAAACGCAGGTAATGTTCCGGAAAGGCGACAACCTGACCAAGCAGGGAACTTTCGCTTCGTATGTGCTTTTTGTAATGAAAGGCCTGGCCAAACAATATATCGAAGGCGATAACTCCAAAAGTTTTAACCTGAGGATAATTAAACCAGGTGAATTTGTCGGTCTTTCTTCAGTGTTTTCAACCAATACATTCAACTACTCTTCGGTCGCACTAACCGATTGCCAGGTTTTTCTGGTCGAGAAAGATGCCATTTCACAAATAATCAGGCAAAACGGAACATTCGGGCTTGGGATTATCAGGCGATATTGCGAGCAAAATTCCAACCTTTTCAATACGTTGCGAACGGTAATGTACAAACAAATGAATGGGCGCATTGCCGATGCCCTGTTGTACATTGACGGGCTAAAAACGGAATACCCTGAAATTTTTCAACTTCTTTCGCGCAAAGACATGGCCGACTTTGCAGGCATTTCAACTGAAAGTGCTGTAAAACTGTTGAAAAACTTTGAAAAGGATGGGTTGATCGAATTGCATGAAAAAGATATTGTGCTTGTCAATCACAAGGAATTGCTCGAAATAAGTAAAAAAGGTTAAAATGTGAATGTCGGTGCAAGTTTTCTGATCTTGTGGTGTCAAATTAGCTAAATCCTCATTTGACAAATACGAATGGACGAGTCCCAACTCATAACAGGAATTCAACAAGGCGACCGCAAAGCCTTCCAAATTCTGGTAGAGACCTACCAGCGGATGGTTGTGAATACCTGTTTGGCCATTGTCCATAACAAAGCTGACGCGGAAGATCTGGCGCAGGATGTATTTCTGGAAATTTTCCGAACAGCCGGAAATTTCAGGGGTGATTCCAAAATCTCAACCTGGTTGTACCGTATCGCCACCAACCGCTCGCTGAATTTTATCCGCAATAATAAACGGAAACGCTTTTTTCAATCCATTGAGGAGACTTTCACCGGAGGACGAAACCGAGCTAATGAAATATCGGAGAACAACGGCGATCAGCCTGATCGTAACATTACCGACCAGCAACGCTCCGACTTGTTACACCGTGCCATCGATCGGTTACCCGAAAAACAACGCGCAGCATTTACCCTAAATAAATATGAAGAACTGCCCTACCAGCAAATTGCTGAAATCATGGAAATCTCTTTGGCTTCGGTTGAGTCGCTGATTCACCGGGCAAAGAAGAACCTTCAGGAACAACTTTTAGATTGTTACAAAAAAAAGTGTGTTTGAATGCAAGTTTTTATAACAAATGGTGTCTTACATTAAAAGCAACAAAATGAAACACAAGAGCATCCATAAAGAACTGATTTTTTACCTCGATAATGAATTGCCGAACGAAAGAAGGATAATCGTTGAAAAACATCTGGAAGGATGTGCAGACTGCCGAAGTTTTTTAGTTTTCATTCAGGAAAGTATGCAGGTCATTGTGAAAGAAAAAAATCCGGAGGCTTCACCTTTCTTTTTTACCCGGTTAAGCGCACGACTGGAAGAAAAACCGGAATATCAGGCACAAGGTCAATGGGTAAGACTGGCACAACCAGTATTCTTTTCGATCCTTCTGACTATCGGAATATACGGGGGCTTACAATTAGGCAGCAACGCTTCTTCAGAAAAAATGAACCAGGCAACTTTATCATCAGTTCAACTTTTAAACGATTTTGAATCTGAACCAATCGAATCATTTTTACTCGACGAACTATGAACCCAACAAATAAACACCGGATACTGATTTGGATCATCGTAATCCTGATTGCAACCAATCTTTCGACGATTTGCTCCTTCTATTATCACCGGATCGCCGAATCGAAAATACCGGAAGTTAAACAGGAAGGACAAGCTGCCATTCCGGGTGAACAAAGGACACGCTTTTTCAGGGACGAATTGAATTTGAATAACGATCAGCTCGATCAGTTCCGCGAAATTAACCGCGCTTTTAACCGCACAGCCAGAGGTATTGAAATGGATTTGGCCCAATTACGTGAGGATTTAATCAACGAAGTGGGAGTTCAGAATCCGGATAGCGCCAGGCTAGACCAAATGGCCAGTAAAATTGGGGACAATCATCGTAAACTCAAGCAGGTAACAACTACTTTTTACCTGGACATGAAAAAGATATGCACTGCGGAACAACAAGCAAAACTGCATCTCCTATTTCAGTCGATGCTCAATAAAGACAACCAGATAAACCTTCCCCAACCGGGAAATCAAAGGGGTAGATGGCGAAATAAATAAACAATCATTTTGAATAATTCAATTATAAAAACAAATCGTATAAATCGGGTTGCAGGGATATTCCTTGCCCTAACAGTAACATTAGAAATGTTTAACAATTAAAAAAAAGATTATGAAAGCAAGAATTTTTTTAACAGGATTAGCCCTTGTGGCAGTAACAGCTTTTGCAAGCGCTCAAAATCTTCAGGGCGGAAAAGGAAATGGTAATTGTAACGGAACAGGCAAAGGTTCTTCGTTTGTTGATGCCAACAAAGATGGCATTTGCGATAACCAGGGAGCCGGTAAATCAGGCGCACAAAAAGGAAAAAGAGATGGCCCCGGCCAGGGGCAGGGCAAAGGAAAAGACCGAAACTTTGTTGATGCCAATAATAATGGGGTTTGCGACACTTATGAAGCCCGAACAAAAAAATAGTTCTCATTTAAACAATTAAAAAAACAGCGATCATGAAAAATTTAAAAGTAATTATTATTGCCTTTATAGCAGTTGCAGCATTAGTTGGTTTGAATTCGTGCAACAAAACCGATACTGTTTCGGAACCGGAAGTTGCGAAAACAACCATTAGCGATTATGCCAATATTGTTAGTTCATTTGCATCAGATTTTGAAGATGAGCTGGTCAGTGGCGAAGAGTCTGTCCTGAAATCAGCCACCGTGGAAAGTTGCTTCACAGTTACAGTGGCTAAAAATGCCGATGGCGCATTTTACCCACGGGTATGGACAATGGATTATCTCGGCGGAACTTGCACCTTGCTAAGCGGTAACACCAAAAAGGGGAAAATACATGTCAGCCTTACTGATTTCTGGAAAAACAAAGGCTCTTTAAAAACAGTAACTTTTGAGGATTACTATTTTAATGGCAATAAAATGGAAGGGGTGAAAACCATCCTGAACACCGGCTTAAACGAAAAAGGAAACCTTTCTTTTGCCAAAACGGTAACCGGCGCCTCCCTGAAATATCCAGATGGAAAATCAATAAGCTGGGAATGCAAAAAAACGAGCGAATTGGTTGCCGGCGGAAGTACCATTCTTTTTGCCGACGATGTATATTCGGTAACAGGTACAGGTTCGGGCGTTAACCTCGATGGCGAAAAATACACCTTGACCATCACTTCTCCTATGATTTACAAAAACGGATGTTTTTATCCGGTTAGTGGAATTGTAACCATTGATACAGTAGGTGGTGATTTGCAAACCATTGATTACGGAAGCGGCGAATGTGATAATCTGGCAAAGCTTACTGTCGGCGGAGTTACTTCGGAAATAAAGTTGTAAAAGGTTTTTAGTAACGATAAAATACTTAATTTTCAGACAAAGATTGGGATATTGGCTATTCAGGTAGTCAACATCCCTTTTGTCGGTTAGAAATGATATGGAAACTCAAAACAGCGGTGTCCGCCAGCGTATTTTCATCCGAAACATGATGTGTTCATCCTGTATCCGGGTGGTGAAAGAGGACCTGACCAAACTTGGCATCAGTGTGCTTGATGTTAAACTGGGGGAAGCTACCATCGTTTACGATACTGAAAAAATAAGCAGAAGCCAGATTGACGAAGTATTGCAGGATTTGGGAATGGGATTGATCAGCAACAAAGACGAGATTCTGGTTGACCAAATAAAACAAACGGTAATCGAACTCGTCCATTACATGAACAATGTGGATTCCATCGTTCGGAAATCAGAATACCTGGTCGAGAAAATGGGTAAAAGTTACCAGACTTTATCCAAACTATTTTCAAAAGTTGAGCCCATTACCCTCGAAAAATACATCATCCTCCAGAAGATTGAGCGTGTAAAAGAACTGGCCATGGAAGATAAAATTTCGTTAAGCGAAATAGCCTGGATGATGGACTACAGCAGCCCTCACCATCTTTCCAACCAGTTTAAAATCATCACCGGCATTTCACTTTCCGACTTCAAAAAAGACCCCGCCGGCCATAAAAAACCAATCAATCAACTATACTGAATACCGACTTACCGTATTATATAAATCATTTACTAAATTCTGCAACATAGTCTTTTTGGGGCGCATTAGTTTTGCCTCCCGGAGCTTCACCGGTTACGATTGGCACAAAACAATATGGCCATCAGTAAAGTTTTCAAGTTTAGCTTACATTGATTAGCATTTACAGATTAAATAACTTTTTCAACTGACATAAAAAAAATGACACAAATCGTAAAGAAAATTGCTGTTACCAGCCTGATTGTATTGATGTGCCAATTATTGGCATTTTCGCAGTCGCCGGATAAAATAACAATAGACAAACAGTACTACGGAAATCTGGATCAGGTACTTGACCGGATATCACTTGAAAAGGGCATTTTATTCACCTACAACAAGAAAAAGCTTGCGCAAATCCAGATTGATGACAACACGGTAAATCAACCATTGGATAAATTGCTGGACAAGTGGTGTTTGATATCAAAAATGGAATGGTACCGGAATTCTGACGGAATCATAAATATCGTAGGCCTGAACAGGACTCCCGGATCGGAGGCAGCAAAAACCGAAGCCGTTAAAACTTATTCAGGAGCGCCAAAAGCATTCAATATACTGATCAGTGGAAAAATTGTTGATTCTGATACAGGTGAAGCTGTTCCTTATGCTTCGGTTGTTGTAGCAGGAACCGGCAGGGGAACTCAAACCAACCAGGACGGATATTATACCTTGCAAAATGTGCCAACTGACACTACCACAGTCTTGGTTTCTTCCATTGGTTATAAACCCGGGTACATTTTCCTGACTCCCGATTTGTCCAAATCGAAATTAGACGTTCAGATTGAACCCTCGAGCATTGAGATGAAAGAGATTGAGGTTAAAGCGCAAAGGAACACCGTGATGAAGACCAACGATAAAATCAGTACCATACAAATTACCCCCCGAAAGCTTGCTGAACTGCCAAACATTGGCGAAAAGGATATATTACGTGTATTCCAGCTTATGCCCGGGGTTTCGGCTGCGAACGAAGGTACATCGGGGCTGTTTGTGAGGGGTGGCACTCCCGACCAGAACCTGATTTTGTATGATGGCTTTACAGTTTATCATGTTGATCATTTATATGGTTTCTTTTCGGCCTTTAATTCCAACGCGGTCAAGGATGTCCAGTTGTACAAAGGTGGTTTCGAGTCAAAATACGCGGGCCGCCTTTCGAGCGTTACCGACATTACCGGAAAGGATGGCAATTCAAAAGATTTCAACATTGGCGGCGATTTGAGCTTGCTTAGCGCCAATGTGTATGCCGAATTACCAGTTGGCGATAAATTCACCTCCTTGTTCGCTTTCCGAAAATCGTACAAAGGCCCCATATACAACAAGATATTCGACCAGTTTACTGCAGATAAGCCAACAGCAGTTCAACAACCTGGCTTTGGGGGACGAGGGATGTCAAATAATTTCACTTCACAAGTTTCATCCTATTTTTACGACTTAAATACGAAATTGAC
Source organism: Odoribacter sp. (assembly GCA_013824715.1). GTDB lineage: Bacteria > Bacteroidota > Bacteroidia > Bacteroidales > Prolixibacteraceae > Aquipluma. The sequence goes on from PNOH01000026.1 coordinate 47,700, forward strand.
TTACCGGCCAACCGACAAAGATGTTGTTTCGTTCAGCCTGTTTAACGGGACCGATAACCTGGACAACAGCGTAAAAGTAGAAGTACCAAGTTCTGGCGGTGGATTTGGCAGATCTTTGGGTTCAGACAACAGCGACCTGACGGAATACGGAAACCTGGGGGCCAGCCTCAAATGGTCGCGTAAATGGAACGAAAAACTCTATGGCAACAGCCTGGTCAGCTATTCGAACTTTTACAGTAACCGCGACCGGAGCAGCAACCGCACTACTACTGATGCCGATGGGGTTGAAACAGTTGTCAAAATAGGAACGCTTGAAAACAACGACCTTAAAGATTTTACCTTCCGGTCTGATTATACCTGGGATGTGTCATCGAAAAACCAGATCGGGTTTGGACTAAAGGCCACGAATTACGACATTGACTATACCTACAGCCAGAACGACACCGCTACCATTTTAAATATTACGAATAAGGGAAACTTAATGGGTGGTTACCTTCAAAACAAGTTCAAATTCTTTGACAATAAGCTGACCATTACACCTGGAGTTCATACTACCTTTTATGATGTAACAAACAAGTTTTACGCAGAGCCCCGGCTTTCGGCTACTTATAACTTTAACGATAAAATTAAGCTGGTTGGCGCCTGGGGCCACTATTACCAGTTTGCCAACCGCATAATCCGTGAAGATATTCTGGCTGGCAGCAGCGATTTCTGGATTCTCTCCGATGACCAGAAAGTACCTGTAAGCAAGGCCATCCATTACATTACCGGGGTAAACTACGAAACCCCCGATTATCTTTTCAGTGTTGAGGCTTATTACAAGCAACTGACAGGCCTTTCGGAGTATTCCTTACGCTTCGAACCCGCCAGAAGAATGCAGACCATAAATTACGAGCAGAATTTTTTTACGGGGAAAGGGTTTGCCAGGGGCATTGAATTCCTTGCACAGAAAAAATTTGGGAACCTGACAGGCTGGGCTTCTTATACCCTGGCACAGGCACGCAACCAGTTTGATGTTTACGGCTCGGATTATTTCCCTGCCGCGCAAGACGTGACCAACGAATTTAAAGCGATCGGAATTTATAAATGGAGGAAATGGAGCCTGGCAGCAACCTGGATTTATGCAACAGGACGGCCATATACCGCTCCTGAAGGTGGGTACAATATCACGCTGCTGGATGGAACAGAGAAATCGTTTATAACTGCCGGAACAAAAAACAGCAGGAGGCTACCCGATTATTCCAGGCTCGACTTCTCGGTAAACTACCTCCTGAAATCGGTTGACCAAAAGACAGAACGAGGCAACATCAGTTTCTCGCTGTTCAATGTTTACGACAGGAAAAACACCTGGTACAAGGAATATCAGATCATTGACAGTGAAATCATTTCGATTGACAAACAATTCTTAGGCATTACACCGAACTTAACCGTTACCTTAAAACTTAAATAAAATGAACAAATCTATATTTTTCAATCGCTCAGTGAAAATGAAGCAACAAATACAAACGGTATCAATTGGTTTGATCTTCGGAATTAGCTTAATGCTCACTTTAACTTCGTGTGAAACAGAAGAGGCTCAACTGGCCTTCAACGACATTCCGGTTGTCGAATCGTATCTGATACAGACCAAACCTGTTTCAGTAAAATTATCACGTAAAACTCCTTACGACTTCAACGTAGCCCTATCCGATGAAAATCTGGATTTGCTTCAGGTAAAAATCCTGTATAACGATCAAATAAGATTGATTCCTTCCGTTGGGAAGGGCGAATATAAAGATGCCACTTTCTTCCCTCAGGAAGGGGTAAAATACAAACTCGAATTCAAATTCAACAATCAAACAGTTTCCTCATCAACCGAAATCCTTTCAAAACCTGTAAATTATAAGCAGTCGGTTACAACGATAAAAATGTTGGGAATTGATTTTAGCACCAGGCCGCCAACACGGCCCGAAATGCCCGACCCGGTGAAACTTAGCTGGGCTAACAATGACAACAGTTATTATATGGTTGTCATCGAAAATACGGAAACCGCGCCTTTGGCAATAAACGATTATGGTGACAGGGAGCCTCCGGGCAGGTTTTTTCGCAACGCGCCAACACAAACCAACCAGTATGAAATACAGGCCATGCGCTTTCAGTACTACGGAAAGCACCGTTTGATACTTTACCACTTGAATGCCGATTATGCCGCCTTATACAACGACACCGGCAACAGCTCACAGAACCTGACCAATCCGGCAACCAATATTGAAAATGGCCTTGGCATTTTTACCGGCATTAACGCCGACACGCTTTTCCTGAATGTATTAAGGCCATAGAAATAAGAAATAATGAATGTTCTATCTTATTTTGTAAAACATTTACAAAATTGTGTAACAAATTCATTTGTAGATTGAAGTATCTTTGATTCATATAAAAAAATAAGAAAATGAAAATAACAGACGAAGTAAGAATTAGCGACAACGGGTTTGTTTTTAATTCGAAAACAGGCGACTCGTTCAATGTAAACCCGACCGGGTTGGATCTGACAAAACAGATTGCCCTGGGGCATGATTTTGATACGATCAAAAACATGTTTCTCAAAAAATATGAATTGGATGACCTGACCTTTGAAAAAGACTTCTATGAATTTTGCGCGTTGATCAAATTTCATCAGATTACTACCACCGAAGATCCACTCGATTTTAAATAAACAAACGACCATGACGAAACAAAAAATAACAATAGCTGTAACCGGGCTAAACAACACGGATAATCCCGGGCCTGGCGTACCGGTCATACGGTCGCTGAAAGACTCGGAAGAATTCGATATCCGGATTATAGGGCTGGTTTACGAAACGCTTGAACCGGGAATTTACATGGAAGGCTTGTGCGATAAAATATTCCAGATTCCTTATCCATCAACCGGTTCCGACGAGTTGATAGACCGCATCGAGGAAATACACCGGCGCGACCCAATTGATGTGTTGATCCCCAATTTCGACGCGGAACTGTTTTCGTTCATGAAAAATGAGGAACGCCTTCTCCGGAGCGGTATCCATACATTTTTACCCACGATGAAACAGTTTCAGGAACGCGACAAAGACAAACTTCCTGAATATGGCGAAAAATACGGGATTGATGTCCCAGCAAGTTTAAACCTGGGCAGCCAGAACCAGATTTCGGAGATCAAGGATAAATTTAAGTACCCGGTGATGGTTAAAGGAAAGTTTTACGATGCTTACATGGCTTACAACTCGGAGCAGGTAAAACAGGCCTTTAACAAGGTTTCGTCAAAATGGGGCTTGCCAGTCATTATTCAGGAATTTGTGAAAGGCACCGAGGTCAACGTAATCGCTTTGGGCGATGGACAGGGAAACACCATTGCAGCCGTTCCGATGCGGAAACAATACATCACCGACAAAGGAAAAGCCTGGGGCGGAATCACCTTATCCGACGATAAAATGCTCGAAATTACCCGAAACCTGATCCGTAAAACCAAATGGAAAGGCGGAATGGAGCTCGAACTGATAAAAACGGTGAAAGGTGAATACTATCTCATCGAAATCAACCCGCGTATCCCGGCATGGGTTTACCTTGCCGTTGGCGCCGGGCAAAATATTCCTGAAGCTTTGGTAAAACTCGCTTTAGGGCAAGAAGTCGCGCCAATGGAAACTTATGCTTTCGGTAAAATGTTTGTGCGTTATTCATACGACATTATTGTTGACCTCGAAAAATTTGAAACAATTGCAATGAACGGAGAAATTTAAAAAATAGATCAATCATGGAAAAAATAAAATACGAAAAACCGACAATCAGTAAGATTAACGCGGGAATGCCCAGTAAGTTCGGGTTGCCTGTAAAACAAAAAGTCATTCAGGAAATTGATGGCATAAAAATTTCATCATTGATTGAAGAATACGGGTCTCCACTTTTTGTTATTTCAGAAAAAACTATCCGGGAAGTTCATGCTGAGGCAAAGAGAGCCTTCGAAACCCGCTACCCCAAAGTTCAGTTTGCATGGTCATACAAAACCAATTACCTGGATGCCGTTTGCAGCATTTATCACGACGAAGGTTCGTGGGCCGAAGTGGTTTCAGGCTTCGAATTCGAAAAAGCGCTCTCAAATGGCGTACACGGTTCTCAAATTTTGTTTAACGGACCCGACAAATCAAAGGCCGATTTAATCATGGCCATCGAAAACAATGCCTGCATCCACATCGACCATTTCGACGAGCTTTATCTGCTGATTGAAACCAGCCGTGAATTAAAGATGAAAGCCAGGGTGGCTATCCGTGTGAACCTCGATGCGGGAATTTACCCGATTTGGGACCGATTCGGGTTTAACTATGAAAACGGCGACGCGTGGAATGCCATCAACCGCATCATGTTAGCCGAAAGCCTCGAAATGATTGGCTTGCACACCCATCTGGGTACATATATTATAACCCAGTCGGCTTATGCCATCGCGGCTTCGAAGCTGACCAACCTGTACATGGCCATTCACCGGAAATTCGACCATTGGTTAAAATACATTGACATGGGTGGCGGCTTCGCTTCAAAAAACACCTTGAAAGGCGCGTACATGCCGGGTAACGAAACCTGCCCATCGTTCGACGAATATGCCGAGGCCATTTCGAACGCGCTGATTTCTTCTGAAATCCCTCACGAAAACTTACCTGTGCTTTTCCTTGAAACAGGCCGCGCCCTGATCGACGATGCCGGATATTTGCTGACCACGGTAATCGCAAACAAACGGTTGAACAGTGGAAGGCGTTCGATGGTTATAGATGCCGGGGTCAATTTGCTGTTCACTTCATTCTGGTATAATTTAGGGGTTTATCCAACCCGTGAATTGGGAAATGCTGAAGAGTCAACTATTTATGGCCCTTTGTGTATGAATATCGATGTTGTCCGCGACGCCATTGTTTTTCCTCAGGTTAAAACCGGCGAACAGTTGGTTATTGAGCGGGTTGGCGCCTACAACATCACCCAATCGATGCAGTTTATTACATACCGCCCTAACGTGGTACTAATTGATATGGAAGGGAAAACAAATATTATCAGGAAAAAAGAAAGTTTGGAAACGTTTAAGCAGGCAGAATTAAATCCGAAGAGAAAGTAAGAAACTTATTTGAAGCAGATGTGTCGCCGCGATGCGGCTTTTTGAATCACTCGTCGAAAATTTCTACCATACTTTCGCCGCGACGCGGCTGTAAATTACAAATTATTAGGTGCGTAGCACTAAAAGTATGGTAGCAAAGAACAGTAAATCTAAAATAAGCCGCATAGCGGTGACACCATAATATTGAAACGTGATTTTATTAAAGCTCAGATGGATAAACACATCAAAATTATTGGCAAGGATATCCTTTATACTGTATTGAACAGCTATTCCCAGATATTTTTTTCCACCTCGAAGGTGCTGGCTATGTTTCTGGTCTTCATCAGTTTCTTCGATTATGGCGCCGGGATCGGGGGATTAATCGCTGTTGCCATTTCAAATTTATTAGCTCATTATCTGGGCTACAACACCTATTACCTGAAATCAGGCATATATGGTTTTAACAGCCTGCTCGTCGGATTGGGAATTGGTTTGGCTTTTCAGCCATCATTCGAACTTTACGCGTTGGTGGCCATTGCATCCATTACCTGTTTCTTTATGACTATTGTTTTTCAGGGCGTACTCGGGAAGTATGGACTGCCATTTTTAAGTGTCCCGTTTTTGGTCACCATCTGGATAATCGGATTGTCGGGCGGCCAACTTACCGCGCTGAACATCAGCGAGCGCGGAATTTATACCTACAACGAACTTTTTGGTCTGGGAGGCCACAAGATGGTTGACCTGTACAACTGGCTCGAAGCATTTGTGGATTCCTCCTTCATCAGGATTTACTTTTATTCGCTCGGTGCAATATTTTTTCAGAAAGGCCTGTTAGCCGGAATCATCATTTCGTTAGGCCTGCTCATTTACTCGCGCATTACCTTTATGCTTTCCATTCTGGGTTACTCGGTTTCGTACCTTTTCTATATTTTGGTCGGCATCGAGTTTAATTCGCTGAGCTATACTTTTATCGGGTTCAATTACATTTTGACGGCTGTTGCGCTGGGCGGCTACTATCTCATCCCGGGGCGTACCAGTTATGCCTGGATTATCATCCTTTTGCCTTCTGTCGTGTTGATCACCATCAGTACTCAGCAGCTTTTCGCGCTTTTCCGGATTTCGCCTTATTCGCTACCGTTTAACATGGTGGTGCTCATGTTTCTTTATGCCTTGAAACTTCGGGAAAAACGTCCGGGCGGACTGCTCGAAACTCCTGTACAATTGGGCAATCCGGAGAAAAACCTCTATCTGCAATCGGGCAACCTGAAACGCTTTCCGGCAAGGTTTCCGGTAGCGGCATCATTACCATTTTTTGGCGAATGGGAAATCAGTCAGGGGCACAACGGCGAACACACACACAAAGGCGACTGGCGACATGCCTGGGATTTCATTGTAACCGACAAGAAAGGCAAGCAGTTTAAAGGCAGCGGCGATTATCCTGAAGATTATTTCTGCTTCGGAAAAGTAGTCACCGCTCCGTTTGATGGAACTGTCATGGAGGTCGTAAATTCGATACCCGATAATATCATCGGCGATGTGAACACCAAAAATAACTGGGGGAATACAGTGATCCTTGAACACAGCCACAATATTTACTCTAAACTTTCGCACTTAAAATATCATTCGGTCGAAGTAAAGGAAGGCGATCGGGTTAAACAGGGCCAGTTATTGGGGAAATGCGGAAATTCGGGACGTTCGCCCTATCCGCACCTGCATTTCCAGTTTCAGACCACGCCCTACATCGGCTCGCCAACACTGGATTACCCTCTTGCACATTATCTGCTGAAAGGCGACAAATATACTTTCGAAACTTTTTCGGTTCCACAAAAAGGGCAGGTGGTCGCCAATCCGGTAAAGAATGACATGTTGGCCAAAGTCCTTCATTTTATTCCAGGGCAGCAAATTTCAGGCGAAATTTTGGTCGAATCGATAAAAACGGGAGTTCAGGTTCAAAAAAGCGATTTTAACTGGAAAGTAAATACCGATGTTTTCAATTCGACCTACCTCGAAAGCGAAGAAGACGGCTCGCTGGCTTACCTTTACAACAGCGGGAACCTGCACTATTTCACGAATTTTACCGGGAAAAAAGAAACGCCATTGTATTGGTTTTTCCTGACGCTTTTTAAAGTTCCGCTGGGATTTTTGCCCAACAGTAAAATATCTGACCAGGTTCCGGTAAATATGATGTTTGGTGGAATACTTAAATTCCTTCAGGATTTTATTGCCCCCTTATTTTTATTCCTGAAAGTGGATTATACGCTCGAAATCAAAAAGGCAGGCGACATTCTTTCGTCGGGCGATGTGAAAATGATTTCGGCCATCACGAAAAAAATCGCGGGGCGCGAAACAGATAAATACGATTTCAACATCAGCATAAAAGAAAACGGGGTTTTTGAAATTGAAATTCGGTCTAACGATTTAAAAATTCAGATGACATGTCGAAACGAATAGCGCTACTAAGCCTTTTTATGGTTTTCATAACCATGGTAAAAGCACAGGAAAAATTAAATTATGTGATGGTTGATAAACGGTCATACGATCTTTTCGAGGAAAAGAAATGGGATGAACTGATCCAATTCTCGGAAGAAGCCCGTAAACAGGGGATCGATTTTTTTTACCTTCAGGCACGTACCGGAATTGCCTGGTACAATCAGGGAAAATACCGGAATTCGGCCGATTGGTTTTTAAAAGCTTATGCAAACGACAAATCATTCGAATGGCTTCAGGAATATGTGTATTACAGCCTGGTTTATAGCGGTAGATACCTTGAAGCCGTTAAATTTGCTCCATTTTTCTCGGATGCAATGAAAAAGAAAATCGGCTTTCATGATATTGGTGTCACCCGCCTGGCTTTTGAAACAGGCTACAGTTTTAATCCCGATTTTGAAACCCTGAAAACGCGGGCATTTAGCGCCGAGGTCAATCTGGGCGGGGATTATGGCGAAGGTTATTTCCTGAAAAATTATACTTTTCAGTCACTTGACCTTAGCCACCGTGTTGCGCCCAATTTTACACTGAACCACAACCTCACCTACATCGGGGTGAACCGCGAAACCGTGGTGGATTGGGCAGGCCAAACCAGCTCGCCTACCAGCATCAATCAATTACAGTACTTTATAAACCCGGTTTTTATTGTCGGTAAAAAACTGAACATTTCGCCATCGCTGAATTTCATTTTCGGGAGTGGCGAGGTTTATGCCGGCTATTTAAACAGGGATTCATCAAAGGCATTCAGCCTTACGAAAAAATCGTACAACGATGTTATCTTCTCGACTGCTGTTTGGTCCGATTTTGGAAATTTTGCTCCCGGACTGGAAATAAATACAGGAAACATAAACGAATCAAACTTTACCCAGGTGTCGTCGTGGGTTACTTATTATCCGTTCGCAAATACCAGGCTTCATATTACGCCACGGGTATATTTTAAATCGGGAACCGGTGGTTTTGGATGGAATGCCATGGGGATTTCGGGTGGGGCCACACTTGGAAAGATACATTTTTCGGGGCAGTACTTGTTTGGCGATATGGAAAACTTTGTTGAATCGGCGGGTTATGTCGTGGCAAATTTCCCCGGAAAATCTGACCGCAAAATCACGGGGAATGTTTATTTCCCATTGGGTAAAAAATACCAGTTTGTTTTCAGGTATATTAATCAAAACGTGATTGAAAAATATCAGGTTTATACTTCAGGAATAAAAAGTAATACATTGGAATATAATTATTTAAAACACACCATAACAGCAGGAATATCATGGAATTTTTAAAAAAGAGCACAGCAATTTTAGTTTTGATGATCGTGGTGAATGCTGCGTTTTCGCAGTCTAACCAGGCAGAATTAATGGCGGCGTTTTCGAAAAGTTACGCCTTCGAAAAGAATGGCAATTTTACGGCTGCCCTCGATCCGCTAAAAAAAGTTTACGACGAATCATCTTACGAATTGAACCTCAGGTTGGGTTGGTTAAACTACAATGCCGGCCTATTCGACGAATCAATTATATTTTACTCCAGGGCCCAAAAGCTAAAATCATATTCCGAAGAAGCACGTTTTGGGTTGATCCTTCCCCTGGCAGCGCTTGGAAAATGGAACGATGTGATTAAAATCTATGATGAAATCCTTGAAGTCAATCCAAACAACTCGGTGGCATTGTACCGGCTTGGATTGGTTTATTACGGGCGCAAGGATTACAACAAGGCGAATACGCTGTTCAAAAAAGTAGTCGATCTGTATCCCTTTGGCTACGATGGTTTACTGATGTTGGGATGGACTTCCTATTTTCTGGGAAATACCGGCCAGGCAAAGGTGCTTTTTAATAAGGTAAACCTGTACAATCCGGGCGATAAATCGGCCAACGAAGGATTGGGATTGATAAAATAAAAAACATAAACTAAGCATGAAAAGAATTCTCTCAACTTTAATTTTAGTGTTCTCATTGAGTTCGCTTTTCGCCCAAATTACCCTTCAAAAAACCTACAACTATTCTACGGCAGTTGTGAAACTCGAAACGCTTGGCTACAAATATTTTCTGATGGATGTTCCAACCAGTCAGATCCGGATTTACAACATGGACCACTCGCTGTTTAAAACGATCAACTGCACTGTTCCCGGTGGATATTATTTATCTGATATTAAATATATTTCTGAAAAACTGTTCAACTCCGATTCGCAGATTGAGCTGGCATATACTTATTACAAGTATGTTTCCACTTCAACCTCGTACTATTACATGTATGGTTCGAAAGTTATTAACGAGAATGGAAGTAATATTCAATCCATTGATGGCGCCCAATATATCTACGTGAACAAAACCGGGGATACCGAATATAAGCTCTTTGCCTATTGTTACGATTATTCAATTTTCCCCGAAAAAGTCTGGACCAATATATACAGCCTGCCGGGCATCCCGGTTTTTTCTGCCAGCATTTCCGGCAAACAAAATGATGTACTCCTGAATGCCTGGCCAAATCCGGCAGACGAAGTGATCCACCTGGAATATGAACTTCCGGTAAATGTAAAAAGCGCCAGCCTGAACCTTATAGATTCCAATGGCAGGGTAGTAAAAAACTTTCAGGTTGATGGCCATTCAGACCATATCGCCATGAATGTCAGCGAACTCTCGTCGGGAACCTATCTTTACAACATCGAATACGATAATCGGAGAACAATCTCGAAAAAGATTGTTGTTCAATGAAACGGTTTCCCCTACCCGATTTACTGAAAGGATTTGCCGTGTTCCTGATTGTTCCGGTACATATTCTTGAAACATTTATCGATTATTCTGGTAGGGAAAGTCTTTTCGGGAAAATATTGTTGTTGCTCGGCGGACCGTTTGGTGTCCCGATGTTCATGATGGCAATGGGCTACTTTGTGGCTTTAAGCAAGAAAAGTACAGCACAGAATTTATTAAGGGGTGCGCTCATTTTTATACTCGGTATTTTCCTGAATATCGGCTTGAATTTTCATTTGCTCCTGAAAATCTGGACAGAAGGCTGGAAGTTCGACCCGCTTCAGGCAATTTTTGGAGTTGACATATTTTATCTGGCTGGTTTGAGCATTATTGTTCTTGCTGGTTTAAAAAGTATAAACAAAGGACAGCAATGGATCGCTTTAGCCCTGATCCTGTTCGTCAGCGGTTCAACCTCGTATTTCAATGAGATATTAATGGCAACCGACCGGAATTACATCCTGCCATTTATCGGTGGTGATTATTCATGGTCGTATTTCCCGCTTTTCCCCTGGCTGGCTTACCCATTGGTTGGTTTTTTGTTCCAAAAAACGGAGCCGCGTATCAGGGATTTTTTTCAGAAACAGAAAGCAGTTTCAATTGCAATTCTTTCGGCAATATTTATTCTGGTGGTTCTGTTTTCCAAATCCGGCATTGAAACCACAATAAACCTTCCTGAATATTATCACCATGCTTTCCCGTTTTTCCTTTGGGCGATGGGAGTTGATGTATTGTGGGTTTTGCTGCTCTGGTTGATCGTGCAGAAATTCCGCGAATTTCCGGTAATCGTTTTTCTGCGGTGGCTGGGAAAAAACATCACTGTTTTTTACGTCGTGCAATGGCTGATTATCGGAAACATTGCTACTGCCATTTATCAAACCCAGAAACTTTCGGCTTATATGTTCTGGTTTGTGCCAATTTTTCTGGCGACTGTTGGGTTAACATTCCTTTTTGAAAGAATAAATACGAAGTACATCAAAATTTAATGTTTTTCTCTTGGAAATGAATATTTTTTTATTTTTCTTTGTGAGCGAATATTCACTTACATTAAAATTAAATCATCATGGATATTACTCCCCGTCAGTTAGAGATCATTGAAGCAGCCGGAAAAATACTTACCTCATCAGGTGTAAGTGGATTGACTATCAAAAACCTGGCAAAAGAAATGAAGTTTTCAGAAAGTGCAATTTACCGGCACTTTGCAAGTAAAGAAGACATTATTGTTGCGATGCTAAATTATCTGGCTGATGGAATTGACATACGACTGTCGAATTTGACTAAGACTTCAGAACCTGAGGAGCAATTTAAATCGCTCTTCCTCGAACAATTCAGGTTTTTTAGTGAAAATCCGCATTTTGTGGTTGCTGTTTTTTCAGACGGACTGATGGAAGAAAGTCAGCATATCAATCAGAATATCCTTAAACTCATGAATGTTAAGATCAAGCACTTGATGCCTATCATTATGGAAGGTCAGCAAAAGGGTGCATTTACAAATGCTCTTACTTCCGAAGAACTTATACATATAGTAATGGGAACATTCAAGCTACAAATGTTTAAATGGCGAATAGCCAATTTTCAATTTGATTTAAGTCGGATCGGAGCAAATATGGTTCAATCAATCCTTACACTAATTAAAAATAAATGAATATGAAAAAAGCACTTCCGTATTTAGTAGCTCCAATATTAGCAGCTTTTGGCTTACTTACTTTATTCCTGAGTAGCTCTGTGATCTTTGATTTATTTGGAGTCAGGGCTCAAGAAGGCAACTATGTTTTGTTTGTTGTTTGGGCAAATTTCCTGAGTAGTTTATGCTATCTATTTGCTGCTTATGGATTTATTGAAAACAAAAAATGGACAGTCACACTATTAGGCATTTCCTCATCAATACTCATTGCAGCGTTTGTTGGGTTGTTTATTCACATCGGCGCTGGCGGTATTTATGAAACTAAAACTATTGGTGCGATGATTTTTAGAATAACTCTAACAGTGATTTTCGCTGCACTTGCCTATTTCACGATTGCAAGAAATAAAAAACAGTAACCTAAAAAAATTTATCCAATTATGTTAGTGAATATTAACTTACATCGAAAGACAATGAAAATTTTCCTTGTCTTGATTTTTATCCAGTTCTCCGGAACCCTGTATGCGCAAACACATTCTCTGGAGCAATGTATTGACACTGCTCTACAGTATAACCGAAATATAAAGTTATCGCAACAGGATGTTTTTCTGGCCAATGAGAAAAACAAGGAAATAAAAGGCAACCTGTTCCCAAAATTGAATGGGATGACTGACTATCGTTATTATACCGATTTGCCTTATCAGTTAATGCCTGCAGCAGCTTTTGGCGGACCGGAAGGCACTTATAAGGAGGTACAGTTTGGTGTGCCGCAAAGCCTGAATGCCAATCTGCAACTAACTGTGCCAATTTACAACCCAACAGCTTTTGGTGCGATAATGACTACCCGGATTGCCAGCGAACTTTCTGAAATTCAGAAAATTAAAACCAACGAAGATGTGGTGCTGGAAGTTTCAAATGCTTACTACAATGCACAAATCCTGCTGAATCAACTGGCTTTTTTGGACAGCAGCATGATCAATACCAATAAGCTGCTCCAAACTACCACATTACTGCACCAACAGCAAATTGCCAAGGGAACAGATGTGGACAGGCTCCAATTACAATTGGATCAGATAGCCAATCAAAGAAAAACCGTTTTTTCGCAGCAGCAGCAAGTGTTAAATGCACTCAAATTTCTGATGGGTAAACCAATTTCTGACTCCGTAGAAGTTTCAATAAATGAAACCGCTATGGTTGAATTCGATCCTCAAATTAAGACGACTACAGATATAAAGTTGATTGACAAAAAATTACAATTTAATTACTCTGAACTTAAAGGGCTTCAAAATTCAAAACTGCCTTCTCTGGGTGCCTACGGTGTCTATGGTACAACTGGCTACGGCAATACTGGCGCTAACAGCTTTTTCAATTTTCACCCAATCGGTTATGTTGGCGCTCAACTGTCGATCCCACTATTTAATGGCACCATTACCCGCCATAAGATTGTACAGAAAAGGATAGAAATTGAAAAAACAAACATCCAGAAGGAACTGGTAACCGAAAAATCAAAACTCGACCTGATTAATGCCGAAATGCAATACTCGCTTGCAAACCAGACTATCGCGACGGTGAATACACAAATAAAGCTGGCTAAAAAGATTTATAACAACACAGTACTTCAAAACAAGCAAGGAGTGGCAACCATTACTGATTTGCTTTTGGCCGACAATTCCTTACGCGAAGCACAGCAAAACTATATCGTTGCAATTGTAAATCTTCGAAAGGCTGAATTGGAATACAAACGTGTAACAGGAAACCTGATTTCAATTAAAAATTAAAAATTACGAATTAAAAATTAGCGAAATGAAAAAAACAATAATTTACATAGTTGTGGCAGTAGCGTTAATAGCCATTGTAGTAATTCGCCTGAAAAGCAATAAAGAAACCACTGTAAACAGGGTTTATCATTACAATAAAGAACAGGCCATTCATGTGCAGGCCATCACCCTGAAGCTTGAAAGTTCTAAAAACGATATTTCATATACAGGAACTTTTGAGCCCAACAAGGAAACCCGAATCAGCGCCGATATTCAGGGCAAGATCAATTCGGTTTTTGTTGATGCCGGAAGTATGGTAAGGAAAGGCCAGGCATTGGTTCAATTAGACAACTCCTTATTGAAACTACAGTTGCAATCGGCAGATATTCAGGTTGAAGGATTGGAAGCCGATGTAAAACGTTATACTGTACTTGCAAATTCTGATGCCATTCAGGGAGTTCAGCGCGAGAAAGCTGATTTAGGCTTAAAATCGGCCAAAGTGCAAAGGGCCACGTTAATGGAGCAAATCAGTAAAACCACCATCACAGCGCCTTTCAGCGGAATTGTTACTGCCAAACTTACAGAAGAATGGGCTTTCGCTGCGCCGGGTATTCCATTGCTTCAAATTACTGATATTTCAATCCTGAAGTTCACTGTGAATGTTCCTGAAAATGAGTTAAATCTATTTCAGATCAATGAAACCTATTCGCTTTCTGCAGATGTTTATCCTGAAATTTTATTGCCCGGAAAAGTAATCCTGACAGGCAGCAAGGCCAATATGGGAAATAGTTTTCCGGTACAATTTTCGGTAACCAACACGACAGATTTAAAAATCAAATCGGGGATGTTTGGAAAAGTTAAAATGAAAAATACAGATAATGAACCACAAATCATCATCCCGGCATCGGTAATTGTAGGAACGAACATCAAACCACAGGTTTATCTGGTTAAGAACGGTAAAGCTATACTGCAAAGCATCACGATCTCGGGTAGGGCCCAGGATAAAGTGATTGTAGCCAGCGGCTTAATCGAAGGCGACGTGGTTGTCGCCAACGGATTTGTCAATCTGTTTGATGGAGCAAATGTTTCACTTAAGAACTGAGAATCATGAATATTACAAAAATAGCAATTAATCGGCCATCGCTGATCATCGTTCTGTTCAGCGTATTCGCCCTGTTGGGGATTATAGGCTTTACAAGCCTGGGGTATGAACTGTTGCCCGACTTTAACCAGCCGGTAGTGGTAATAAAAACAATGTATCCCGGCGCCGAACCCAACGAAGTGGAAACCTCAGTTTCAAGAAAAATAGAGGATGCACTATCGAATCTCGAAGGGGTGGATTACCTGGAGACCAAATCCATGCCCAACGCTTCAGTTATTATTGCCAACCTGAAATACGGAACGAACCTGAGCATTGCCATGCAGGATGCCCAGCGCTACATCGACAATATTAAAAAAGATTTGCCCGCCGACATCCTGAGTCCGGTAATGAGCAAGGTCTCGCCCAACGATTTGCCCATCATCTCGATTAGTGCAACAAGCAACTTGGCCGCGACGGAATTCTATCAAAAAATGAAGGACGAGTATCTTCCACAAATCCAGCAATTGAAAGGGGTGGCTGAAATTACGCTGCTTGGCGGCGAAGAACGGGAAATTCAGGTGAAGGCCGATCAGGATAAACTGAAACTGTATAAAATATCGCTTTACCAGATTGTGGAAGCGATTAACCGCTCGGGCATTGATTTGCCAGCCGGTAAAGCGCAAACAGATAAAGAAAGTAATTCGGTCCGCCTGACCGGCAAATTTTCAACCGTAAACGACATCATGAATGTTCAGGTGGCGATGCCTGCGCTGGGAATGCCGGTCTATGTAAAAGATGTGGCAACCGTTATTGATGGGGTGAAAGAGATAAGTTCGGTAAGCCATTACAACGGTGTAAACGGAATAGGTCTATTATTGAAAAAACAAGGCGATGCCAATGCGGTGGAAGTTTCAAAATTAGTTCATGCTAAACTCAAACAAATTGAAAGTGCAAACTCCAACTATGGGGTGAAATTTGTTGTTGCCGATGATTCGACCGACATGACCATTGCTGCGGTAAATTCAGTGGTTGACGACCTGATTTTAGCGGTAATCCTGGTTTCATTGGTCATGTTCCTGTTTTTGCGTAGTTACCGGAACTCGTTGATTGTATTGATTGCAATCCCTACCTCATTAATTACCGCGTTTGCCGTGATGTGGCTGATGGGTTTCACCTTAAACCTGATGACCTTGTTAGCCATGTCGTTAATTATCGGAATCCTGGTGGATGATGCCATCGTAATTCTGGAAAATATTCAGCGGCACATAGATATGGGAAAAGATAAACGGGATGCAGCATTAGAGGGACGTATGGAAATTGGGTTTTCAGCTATTTCAATTACCCTGGTTGACGTGGTTGTGTTTTTGCCCATCCTGTTTTTACAGGTATTTGTTGCCGATATGCTGAAACAGTTTTCTATCGTGGTCATAACTTCAACGCTTACCAGCTTATTGGTAGGTTTTACCTTGGTGCCCTGGCTGGCTTCGCGAATTGGGAAAAAGGAAGATTTACAGCCCACCAACTTCATGAACCGTTTTCTGCTTTGGTTCGAAAAGCAATTAACAACCTTCATCAATTGGTATGGCCATCAATTGGAATGGGTACTCAGCCATAAACTCATCTTTACCGGAATTGTGGTTTTTCTCCTGGTGATGACCGGAGTGATGATGAAACAGGGGATTATCGGAAAAGAAATGATGTCAACAGGCGACCAGGGAAAGTTTCGATTGAACCTGGAGTATGATAAAATAACCACTGTTCAGGAGAACAATATCCGAACTCAACAAGTAGAGAACTTTATCCTGCAGCAACCTGAAGTAGCCACACTTTTCAGCAACATTGCCGGGCCAAGCACAGGTATCGGAAGCCTGGGGGTTGGCTCAGCCAATCTGTCGGAATTTACTATTCAGTTAAAGCCGGAAAAGGAAAGAAGCATCAAAACGGAGGCGTTTATGAAATCGCTTCGCGAAGAGCTGAAGAAAGAGTTTTCGGGCGTTAACTTTTCAATGGCAGTTCTGGGCTTACTGCCCAAGCAGGCGCCCATAAAAATAACCCTGAGCGGAAGCAACCTGAATTTGGTAATGAAAACAGGAAATGAGCTGAAAGCGGTAATTGAGAAAATACCGGGCGCCGATAATGTTCAGCTATCGGTAAAAGAAGGTAGCCCAGAATACAAGGTGATTCCCGACAAAGATAAGATGCAGCGGTTGGGATTAACTACCGCTTATGTCGGCTTAAATCTAAGAACGGCCTTCACCGGAAACGATGATGCCACGTTAACAGAAAATGGGACAGAATACCCGGTTCGGATATGGCTGGATGATTTTGACCGTAAAAATTTCGAAGATGTGCAACGCCTTTCCATCGTCAACCCGATGAATATACCCATTGAAGTTTCCCAATTTGCCGAAGTCAGGCAGGACAATTCACCTTCGTTACTCGAAAGGTTGGACCGGCAACCGTCAGTAACCATTACGTCTGAATCGTTTGGCAGGCCATCGGGTACTCTGGCCGATGAAGCAATAGGTTTTCTGAAAACACAACCATTGCCCGAAGGGGTAAAGTTGACCTGGGGGGCCGATATCAAAACGCAAAATGAAAGTTTTGGAGCGTTGGGTTCGGTTCTTTTAATCTCATTTATACTGATTTACTTGATTATGGTCGCCCTCTACGATAGCTATGTTTATCCGTTCGTGGCTTTATTTGCCATACCTATGGCAGCCATCGGGGCATTCCTCGCGTTAAACTTATCGCTAAACCATTTAACCTTGTTTGCACAGTTAGGATTGATTATGCTCATGGGACTGGTAACCAAAAATGCCATCCTGATTGTGGATTTTACCAACCAGTTGAAAGCACAAGGCAAGCATTTTAAAGAAGCGTTAATCATCGCAGGCAAAGAGCGTATGCGCCCCATATTAATGACAACCCTGGCTATGGCTATCGGAATGCTGCCCATTGCCTTGGCCAAAGGTACAGCCAGCGAATGGAAAAACGGCCTGGCATGGGTAATCATCGGCGGTTTGCTGTCGTCCATGATTCTGACTGTTTATTTAGTCCCGATGATGTATTATCTGGTTGATACGATTAAAGAAAAAATAGCAAATAAAAAATAACCAAATGGACACATCGTTCACATGAATAAAATTATCATAATCCTTCAATCGGTTTTGGCCATTGTACTACTGTCTTCATTTAGCATTCAAAAGCTCGAAACCTGCTCATTAACCATTGAAGTGGACGAATTACGCAATTCAAAAGGGACGGTGCTCTTCGCTTTGTACAACCGAGATGACTCATTCCCCGATGAATATTACAAAAAGTATTTCAAAAAACTCACCGGGAAAATAGTAAACGGGGCATCATCTGTAACATTCGAAAACTTGCCTGAAGGGAAATATGCGGTAAATATACTGCACGATGAAAACAATGATGGTAAGATAAAAAAGGGGATCATCCTGCCAAAAGAGGGAATCGGCTTTTCAAACTTTAAATCCATTGGGTTCTCAAACCGGCCAACATTTGCGAAATCCTCGTTCAGCCTGCTAAGCGACATAAAGATTAAGGTTAAAATTTTATACCTGTAAGAAAATGAAAACGTTTCCAATTTTATTGCTGGGTTCAATTTTCATTGCCCTTTCAAGCACGGGACAAGAAACAGAAACAACTCCGGAGATCGGGCCTGCCGTAATATCGCAGGTAAACCAGGGCAACAGCTATATTACTGCGCCAACTGATATTGGGAACATTGAACCGCTGTGGTTCGAAGGAAACCTGATCCCGAATTTTTACATCAGGCAAAGTAAAAATTCAAGGTTAATGGGAGTGCTAACCCCGCAAATTATTATCCGGATGTATCAGGAGAAGTCGTACCCGGTAAGAACCCCGAGTTACATGCCACAAATTACCATATATTACCTCTTGAAGAATAAGACGGATGTTCGGACTCAAAGCTTTTTTATGCGGTTTGCGCATCATTCCAACGGACAGGACGGGGATTTTTATTTGGAAAATGGGGAACTAAATTTAAAATCAGGCGATTTTGCAACCAACTTTTTTGAACCAGGCCTAATCCTGACAAATGTAAATAAACGGTTAAATGCCTACCAGTTTTACAAATCGTCTGTTGAAATCCATCCGCCAGTTTCGAGTAGCGAAGAACTCGATGGAATATACAGTATGGTACGTTGGCATAATGCAATATCAATATTTAAACTTCCCCCTGAAGACAATAATAATCTAAAGAAAAATGCCAATATTTCGCTAAAAGGCGAAACTACCTGGATGTTTGGTAAATTGAATAATCTAAAAGGGACCTCGTTCGACAGGTTAAACCTTAGCCTAACATTCTATTTTCATCCAAAATTTCTGGAAGATATTGGGCTATTTGTCCAGTATTATCATGGTTTGGATTATTACAACATGTATTTCAGCCACCGATTGGATGTTCTGCGATTTGGAATAATGACCGAAAAATTAAGGTTTTAAATCTAAAAGTATGGCAAATAATGAATTAAGCGCCGAAGCTAAAATATTGGAAGCTGCCAATAGTATCTTCCTTTTATACGGTTATCATGCAACTATACTCCAACAAATTGCGACAGAAGCTGACGTCAATACAGCCGCAATTCACTACTACTTCCGCACAAAAGAAAGGTTGTACCACAAAGTTGTTGAAAACGTACTTGAATTGATTTTAAATACTGATTCTCTGGTTATTACAAACCAAGAACGATTAAAAAAACTTGGATGGTTTCTTTTTACTGAATTATATAACAACAAAGAACGATTTGAAAAAACAGTTAAAGAGTTATATCCGGATAACTATGACAAAAAAATAAGCGAAATAAAAAAGTGGCTTGAATTTGCAGCTATCCCC
>PNOH01000027.1 GCA_013824715.1 Odoribacter sp.
AGTTGAAAATTGCAGAAGAACCTATGTCAAAAAGATAAAAACCAGAAACCGAAGCCCTGTCATTCAATTATCCATTTTTTAAATAAGGGGGTAGGTTTTTCAATATGCAATATTTGAAATTGTACTTGATTGTATATCTATTACTTATATAAAAATAGATCGAAATTTATACTTTTGTCGTTTGATAGTGATAAAATTTGAGTCTAAAAAGTCTTTTTCTGCCATAAAGATAAAAGGAAAATAAAAAATGAAAAAGCAGTAGTTTCATTCGTCACAGAAGTTAAAAGTTTGGTATTCACAGGATTTATTTTCGGCTTTAATTATTGAAGTTTTTTGTTCAATACCTTTGTTTACGATAAATGAATAACAAAAATCTATGATTTCGCTGAAATTGTCAGACATAGGTTTGCCCGCTATTTCGTGTGCCGCATTGCAATAGGTATAAAGCCAATATGGTGTTCCTAGTTTTTTTAGTTTATCGGCAATGGAGTATGAACCGTGCAGCATTAGGTAACCTGGTTGATTTTCATTGCAATAATGATGCGATGCCGAAGCATAGGGAACCAGATTGTCGCAAGTGCCATGAAACAACAGCGAAGGAATGGCCGATTCAATAAAAATCCGGGAAGTATCGGGAATGGCTCCAGCCATCGAAATTACCCCCGCATACGAAACCGGTCCGCTATCGAGCCCGTAGCAATAGGGCGGTTGGTAGGCCGCATTCAATACCGTTTCGGCTCCGGCACTGCTGCCCGAAAGAATAATTTTTTGCGGATCAATCCCCATTTTTTCACGGTTTTTAATCATGAAGAAAGTGGCATCCTGAAGGTCTTCGACAGCCATGTTAAAAGTATTAAGTTTATCGACTGCCCGACAGTCGCAGCCAAAAGCCGATTCTTTTCCCTGACGGGTAAGCCGGTACGAAATGGATGAAACGACGTAACCATGCCTGGCCAGTTTTTTGCAATATTCCTGAATTCCGGACTCGTTGCGCGATCCGCCTGAAAAACCACCGCCATGCACGTAAAAAATTAAAGGTCTTTGATTTTGGTTGTCGAATGCAGGGAAATAAACATCCAAATCGAGTGATTTTCCATCTTTAAAGGCGTAAGTGAAAGTTTCAACCCGGACGGAGTCGGTAATTTCTTCTTTGTACCGTTCCTGTGCTGAAATTTTCAGACTTAAAAATATAAAAGGAAGGATCAATTTCAGAATAAATTCAGAATGCTTCATGAATGTAATTTTGTTGTATAGGTTTTCGGCGAAAAACTGCTTAAATTTATAAAAAAATCAGTGCCATGGCAATCATCACAAGCAGGACCAATGAAAATGGAAGTATCTCCTTTATTTACGAACGCTGTAACTCGTGCGGACTTTGCGTAAAGATATGCAAAGATTTTTCGTTAATCATGGAGAATAATAAACCCGTTGTTAGTGATCATCCGGTATTTGGCTGTATAGCATGTGGGCAGTGTATGGCAGTTTGCCCTCAGGATGCTATCGAAATTTCAGGAAGGGAAATGTCGGTGGATGACCGGATTGACCTTTCGGAAATGAAAAACAAATCCAGCTATGAACAGCTTAAAAACTTGATGATTGGCAGAAGGAGTATCCGCGATTTTAAAGATAAGGAAGTAGGAGAGGAACTGATCGAAAAGATTATTGAGGCCGCTATTTCGGCCCCAATGGGTTTACCACCATCCGATGTTCATTTAGTGGTCATCAAAGGAAAAGCGAAGGTTCATGAATTTTCGTTTGATGTGCTTGACTATTTCAGGAAAATAAGATGGCTGTTTTCTGTACCGATGATTTGGATATGGCGTCTGGCTGGAAAAGAAGCATATCAGTTGATGAAAAGTTTTGCCCAGCCTATGTATCAGTTTTTTGCCGACACTAAAAATAAAGGTGAGGATTATTTATTGTATGATGCACCCCTGGTTATGTATTTTTCTGCTTCGCCCTATTCTGATCCGGCCGATCCTTTCATTCCGGCAACCTATGCCATGTTGGCTGCCGAAAGCCTTGGTTTGGGTTCATGTATGATTGGCAGTATTCATCCAACCATTCGATATGGCGCCAAAAAACTGAAGAGGAAATGGAATCTTCCAGCCAAATCACCTTCCGGAATTGTCGTCATTTTTGGCCACCCCAAATACAAATACAAGTCAGGGATTAGAAGAAGTTTTGCCGGTGTGACTTTCTTTACCAATTGATCGCCAATGACTTCTATCTATATCCTCACTTTAACCACCACCTTTTTTACCATTTCCGGGCCGGCAACCTGCATACCCGGGCGGTGTGCATCCTGCGGAAAAAATACGACAAACATTCCGGCTTCCAGATAAATTGGCTTTGTTTCGCCTGAAAAGAAAATAATATCCCTTTCCGGAAAGTATTCCTTTAGGACCGGTTGATCGTTCAACGCTGCATAGCCAATAAATTCCCTTCCGGAAACGATGTACTGAATATCGGCATAATTCCGGTGAGCTTCCAGTTGACATTCCTGATCTTCTTTGGTGTCAGCCTCATTGACCAGGGCAAAAATTTCCATGCCTCTAATTTCGTGCTTTCCATTTTTCAGGGCTGCCAGATCGGTGTTTTTAAGAAATTCGAAGCCAATATTCAGGTTTTCGCTGATGCCTGAATAGCAGGCTGCATTTTCAAGTTTATCGAGGATCATGGTTATAAGTTAAAACCCGAAGCATTAGGCTGCAATCGGCCTGGCAAATATACAGTTTGAATTATTAATTTGGCAATTCGGTAATGAATCAATTCGACCATTATCCCTGGAATTGTAGTTTTATTATCTTCGTACATTGTGCGAATCAAAATAAAAAATTGAAATTTGTACTACCTAACCCAAATCAAATCAAATAAACCATGGAAAATAAATACATTGACCGCCGTGTTTTTATTAAGACAACCGGTATTGCTACCGTTGCAACAGCATTAACCGGAAACTTGGCTTTTGGATCACCTCCTGTTTCTTTAATAAAAAATGTAATTCCCCGATGGAGAGGTTTTAATTTGCTCGATTATTTTGGCGCATTTCCTTCAAGAGTAGATGACAGGTCGAAAACAACCAAAGAAGATTTGAAATGGATGGCTGACTGGGGCTTCGATTTTGTGCGTTTGCCTATGGCTTATCCACGCTACATCAATTTCGATCGTCAGAAGAATGTAACTCCATCTGACATTTTGAACATCAACGAAAAAGTGGTGGATGAAATTCTGGAGCTGGTTTTTCAGGCAAATGAAGCTGGTTTGCATATGAGCATCAACCTTCACCGTGCACCGGGCTATTGTGTAAATGCCGGTTTTAACGAACCATACAATTTATGGAAGGACCAGGAAGCCTTGGATGCATTCTGCTTTCATTGGGAAATGTGGGGCAATCGGTTTAAAACGGTTTCTTCGAAAAAAATCAGCTTCGACCTGGTTAATGAACCTAGCTGGAGGGATGATATGAATGATCAGTTTGGTTCACGTACTACCATTCCCGGGGCTGTGTACCGGAAAGTTGCACTGGCTGCATCGACGGCTATACGTAAATCAAACCCAAATCATTTAGTAGTTGCCGATGGAAATGATGTAGGTTCCTCTGTTATTCCTGAAATTACCGATCTGAATATTGCCCAAAGTTGTCGTGGGTATTTCCCGCATTACATTTCACATTACCGGGCCCCGTGGGTATTTAAAAATCCGGATGATGCTCCAAAACCAGTTTGGCCTGGAATCATCGAAGGAAAATCATTCAGTAGGAAAAATTTGGAGGAATTGTACCAACCCTGGATTGATCTGGTAAAGCAAGGTGTGGGCGTTCATTGCGGAGAATGTGGTTGCTGGAAGGAAACTCCCCATGAAGTTTTTCTGGCCTGGTTCAGGGATGTATTGGATGTTTTAACAGAAAATCAGATTGGTTATGCGCTTTGGAATTTCAGGGGCGATTTTGGTATGCTCGATTCGGGGCGCAAGGATGTCGCGTACGAAGATTGGTATGGTCACAAACTGGATCGGAAAATGCTGGATTTGCTGATGAAACACTAATCGCTTTAAAGTTTAAACATCTCATTCCAAAGTATTTCATATTGTTCCGATGAAGCATTTTACAATTTAATGACAATCAATAACGCAAAGCAAATATCTATTCACAGTTGACCACTGGGACTGAGACTGAACACCATTTTCATCGCTTTTCAAACGAATACACTACCCAGTTATTCTTTTCCTGAAATCCGGTTTCCTGAAGTCCAAGCGATTCAGCTCTTGCTTTAACATCAGCCATATCGTGCTTGTAGAATCCACTAAGGTAAAGATTTCCACCCGACTTTAAGACGCTTTCGTAGACTGGCATATCATTGATGATGACATTTTTATGGATGTTGGCAAAAATAATTTCGAATGTTTCAGCTCCAAGTAAACTGGCATCACCCAATTTGGCTTCCAGATTGAAAATATTATTCAGCCTTGCGTTTTCAATTGTACTTTCAAACGACCAGGTATCAATGTCGATGGCTGTAACACTTTTTGCCCCTTTGAGGGAAGCCAACATCCCAAGAATCCCGGTGCCGCAACCCATATCAAGCACGGTTTTGCCAGTGATATCCATATTCAGGATTTGTTCAGCAACCAGCGTAGTCGTTTCATGATTTCCGGTTCCGAATGCCATTTTGGGCTCAATCACCAATTCGAATTCGGCTGGCTCATATTCGGTATGAAAGGGAGCACGAACCAGACAACGGTTGCCAATCAGCAAAGGTTTGAAATAGTTCTTTTCCCAGACTTCGTTCCAGTTTTTATCCGGAATCAGTTCATTTTCAATTCGAACTGAAAAGGGCAGGGCAGTGGTGATTTCACTGATTTCTTCTAGATTAAAAGATTCACCGGGGATATATCCCATAACTGATTCTTCGGTTTCCTCGAAGCTTTCAAATGCCAGATCAGCCAACATGGCAATCAATATCTCGCGGTTTTCCTGCGTGTCAGGAGTCAGTATAAAAGTGATTTGAGTATAGATCATAGAAATTACAAATTCCAGGTTTCAAATTCCAATATTGTGCGAGTAAGTAATCATTCGCAGGTTTCAAAAGTAGTATAAAAAAGGCCATCCGTTGCCGGACAGCCTTTGTATTTTTCCTTCGACCCCGAGTACTCGGGGCTAAGGAACCATCGCACTCAGGGGGCGGTTCTTCCGACTTCGGACTTCGGTCTCCGGACTTTTTTTAATATGCAGTAATTATTCCCAGAAAATCTTCGGCTTTCAGCGAAGCGCCGCCAATTAAACCGCCGTCAATGTCAGGTTGGGCAAACAATTCAGGTGCATTTTTAGCATTGCAACTACCACCGTATAGAATTGAAGTTTCCTCAGCAACAGCTTTTCCGAATTTATTGGAAATTAAACCTCGGATATAGGCCAGCATTTCCTGTGCCTGAGCGGTTGAGGCAGTTACTCCGGTTCCGATTGCCCATATTGGCTCATAAGCAATGGCCAGTTTTGAGAAATCTTCAACGCTCAGGTTGAAAATGGTTTCTTCGAGCTGAGTTTTAACGTAGGCATTTTGTTCGTTTGCCTCACGGATTGAAAGGGCCTCGCCACAGCAATAAATTGGAGTTAACCCGTTTGCCAGAGCCAAAGCAACTTTTTTGTTCAGTGTTTCACTGGTTTCACCGTAGTATTCACGACGTTCCGAATGTCCTAAAATTACATATTCAGCGCCAGTTGATTTGACCATGGCAGCCGAAACTTCGCCCGTATAAGCGCCTTTCGCTTCAGCAGCACAGTTCTGGGCAGCAACATCAATCAGGTTGGTATCAACGGCAGCAACAACACTGGCGAGGTGCGTAAATGGAGTTCCAAGGACCACCACAACATTTTTTACGCCTGATTTAGCTGCTAATTCGTTTACAGCTTTTGCGAGTTCAACGCCTTCCTGAATGGTTGTATTGCATTTCCAGTTTCCGGCAACTATCTTTTTTCTCATTATCAATGGTTTTTAATAGTTTATTTGAAAATTCCATCAAAAATAGAAAATCACTTCTGAAGTACCTACTAAGCCTTTCGGTAAGCTGGTTTTATTAACTTTAGTTTAATGAGTCGGAAGACGGAAGTCTGAAGAAAGTGTTCAGTGGTCAGTCGCAGTTTGAGGACAGGACAAAACTCGAAACTCGCAACCCGCAACATTTTTCCAACTTCGAACTCCAAACTTTAGGCACTCCGAACTCAACCTGTATCCCAAAACTCGTAACAATCCTAGAATCTCTTTACCAACTCTTCGGTAATGCAAAACACCACCGGACAAACTTCGCAGTTTTTGTGGGTCAGGTCAAGTATCTGGTACATTCGTTTGCGGTCGGTGTGAGGATATTCACGACAAGCTTTGGGGCGGTCTTCATATACCATGCAGTAATTGTCGGACATCAGGAAAGGACAAGGAGTCTGCTGAAAAACGTAATCTTTATCTTCGTCGATATACAGGTACCGAACGATAAAATCAACCGCTTTTATGCGCATACTTTTTGCCAGTCGCTCAACGTCTTTATCGGTAATCACAGGGCTGATGGTCGAGCAACAGTTGGCACAAGTCAGGCAATCGAACTGATCGAACGCTTCTTCGTGTAATTCGTGAACCGCATCGTCCAGATTTTTAGGCTTGTTAGCCTTCAGCTTTTTGAAAAGCGCGGTGAAATCCTGTCGCCGGTTGTTGCTGAATTCTCTTAATTTATCAGGCCTGATATATGGGATTTGGTCCATGCTTTTTACGTTTCCAGTTGATTTGAGCTAAAAATAATCCGGAGATCACGATGGCAATTCCGATCATCTGATGAAAATTCAGTTGGTCGCCGAGTATGAACCAGGCTAGAAAAGCCACACAGACCGGTATAATGTTGATGAAGATATTTGATTTGTTAATTCCCAGATTCCGAATACTATAAGTGAATAAGATGAATGCGAAAGTAGAAGCGAATATGGCCAGTTTAATGATAGCCCAGAATGCTTCGGCATGGAACGGCACCTGAGTAAAATCCTCCATTTCGAAACCCAACCAAAATGGAAGAAAAAATACAGATCCAATCAAATTTTGATAGGTAATGATGGTGAACGTATTGTAGCGGTGCGACATGCCTTTCAAAACGCTTGCGTAACCGATTGCTCCCATTACTGCCAGAAATTCGAGCGAAACGCCTAAAGGCGATGCTGTGAAATTGAAGGACGTATCCAGAACAACCAGGCTGACTCCCAAAAAGGTAATAATCAATCCGAAAAGGTTAGTGCGGCTTAACTTTTCTTTGTAAAAGTACCAGGCAACAAACGGCGTGAACAGCGGGATAGTGGCTACAATGACCGATGCCACAGTTGACGACACATATTTCAGCCCATAACTTTCGCCCATAAAATACAGGAAAGGTTCGAAAAAAGCCAGCAAAAGAAAAAGCTTCAGGTCGCCGGGCTGTATTTTTTGAAGTTTACGGCTGAGTATTGTAAACGCGAGCATCAATCCCGTGGAGATAATCAGCCTGAAAAGAACGGTAGTCAGCGGTCCATACGCTTCGTAAACCACTTTAACCCATACAAATGAAAAACTCCAGAATATCATGGATAAAAGCACTGCCCCATAAGGAACCCAGGATTTATTTTTCATTTTAGGTTTTTGATAGAGCCGCAAAAGTATGGATTATCGGGTAGATAAAAAAGAATAAAAAAGTTTCGGTAAAAGTTTATAAATCATAGCATTTATCATTGAAGAACAATTCGCAGCCAATTTGACTAGACGTAGACATGGAAATTATCAATTCGCGGGCTTTAGCCCAAACATTTCGGCTAAAGCCGTGGCGGAATTCCCATTAAATCAACTCCATAAATGGCGTTGCTAGTCATAATCCAATTTTCAATGTTGTTCTGCCATCAATAATTCAGGGCTTTACTGGAGGCGAAACCCTGCATGAAATTTGACAAGGGTTTAAAAAGTGTATTTTACGGTGAAGGCAAAATCGAAAGGCTGTAACTGGAAGAAGTTCTTTCCGAAAAGATTGAAATAAGGTTTGGCTTCAATCCCTACCACCAGTGGAATTTGCGGAATGGTGTATTCAATGGCTGCCAGAGCATCGAGACCTGCAACAGGACCTGACCGGCGGTCGCGGTACCAGTCAATCGGATCATGGCTGTCGAAGTAATAACGGCCAACATACCACGACTCGAATCCGACATGTGCGCCAAAACCGTAAACAAACGACAGGTCTTCGTTAAAGTCGAATGCTTCGGGCATGTGGAATTCTTTCATTCCTGTTAACTGGAGGCCTTGTTTACGGGTTGATAACAATACCTTATACGAACTTAGCTCACCGGAAAAAACGCGGTATTCGAAACCTGATGAAATACCGCCACGGATACCGATTGCTTTTCGGGGTCCCTGCGAAAAACCGTTGATGGACAAGAATATCAGGACACTTAAAAAATAAAACTGTTTCATGTGTATCATTTTAAACGATAAATTTTAAACTAATTTCGGTCAACGACTTTTCCCGTACCTGATATACTGGTATGAACGACCGGATAATTGATGTAATTGACCTTTCCGCTTCCTGAAATGCGTGCGTCAATGATTTCGCTTACATTGACATACATATCGCCTGATCCTGAAATAATGGCCTGACAAATATTTTGTTCCAGGTCGTACGATTTGATTTTGCCGGAACCACTGATTACAAATTCGCTTTCAAATGCATCACCTTCAATGTAAATGGTTCCTGAACCCGAAACATTGGCTTTAATTTTATCTGCGCTGATTTGTGTGTCAATATCACCTGATCCGGATAAAGTCATCCTGAAATCGTCGCTCGAAAAGCTTCCTGTTTCAATCAAACCTGATCCGCTTAAAGTTATACCGTTAAGAACTGGTGTGGTGATGTAAATTTCAATCGGGTCATGGTCGCGTAACGAGTACAGTCCCTGAGTCCTGATTTTAAGTGTGTTCCCGACTACATCCGTTTCGATATATGGCAACAGGTTTGTTTCTGCAGTAACTTCTACTGAATATTTGCTGCCCGGCAAAACGGTAACCAAAAAATCGCCGCTTGATGAGATTTGATCGAACCCGGAGGCTGACCTGGATTCTGTTCTTGAAATTCCGTTGCCTTCGATAAAGATGTCCTCGATGCAGGAATTTAATCCGAATAGGATGAGGCCTAACGAAAAGAGATAGAAAATTTTAGTTGTTTTCATGGCTTTGAGATTTTTGTTCTTTAATGGTTGTTTTCTGTTCTTATTTTCTGAATTGTATTCTGCTTCTATTGACAGTATTTTTTTTTAACGGTTGCAAACTGGTTAATTTTTTTTTGAGCAATTAAACTAAGTTTCCCTGTGCGAAAATGTAATAATGAAAATTGTCCGGAAAATTGTTTTTTTTCAATAAGCCATTTCATCCCGTGAACAGCGACAAGGAAGCTGCGAATGTCTATTTTGCCGTATCAACGCCAAATTGACTGACTAGTTACCCTATCCCGAGACCACGGGATCAGGGTCTCATTAATCCTTGGATGCTGAAACAAGTTCAGCATGACGTTGCGTCAAAAGTTTGTTGACATGAAGCTAGTAGGAGAGCACATTTGTTTCTCCGCCAACTGCATTGATAATCAACTGATCTTCTTTCATCTTTTTCCCAAAATAGCCAGAGTGGCGCACTTTGTTTTCTTTTGAATCGAGCACTTCCATGTCTTCCACTTTGAGCTCGCGGCCTAACTTCAGGTCAGTTTTCGATTCGGTTATCTGGAAGTTAAACTTAGCTTCTGGATTAAAATACAGGCTCAGGTCGGCTGATCTCGATTCGACGTAGATGTTGTTGAAATCGGCATGTATTTTTTCCATGTCGAGACTGCCATAACTCAGGCGTATATTAGCTTTGTTTTTAAATTCAGATACCGTAAAGTGGCTAAAATTTCCATAGGCATCCAGCTTGTCGGCAATCCGGATACGGTATTTGTCCCTGCGCGAATCAATACTCAGGTCGTTGGAATTTAAAATTTCGATGGTTGATGATTTGGTTTCGAGCCTGAGTGTTCCCGAATTCCGAATATTAATGTCGCTGTAGTTGCTTATGATTCGTGCGTTTGGCATATTGTTGATACTTGCGCCGGCAAAACTTAAGTTAAGATTGGCCCTTTTCGGGAGATCGCCGCATTTTAGTTTTCCATTACTCAAATTGATTTCTGTTTCGCCATCATAATCGCCCATGATGATATCTCCGAATTTATTCTCCAGCCGCAGTTCACGGTTTTCGGGCATCCATACAATCAGGTCAATCCGGATGCTGCCGTTGGTTTGAAGAATCGTTTCCTTAAATTTCAGAAACTCGCTTTCGATCTGGCTCCGGTTTTTATCAACCATGGTTTTCACGATCAGGTAATGCTGACTATTACTGAAATCAAAATCCAGGTTGTCCAATGTTTTCGCAAGCTTAATGGGCTTTTTCTCGTTGATTTCCATTTTGAAAAAAATCACTACCGAATCCTTTTTCCAGTTATTCAGCTCAATTCGTCCGTATTTATTGGTAATGTCGATACGGGTTTCGGGCTGAATTTTGAAACGCCTGACAAACTCCCGGGTTTCGGTAAACTGCGCGTTAGCAATAAAGCAGTTCAGTAGAAATGCCCCAATAATTAAAAACCTTCCACCTGTTTTGTAAAATTTAATCTTCATAACCTTTTGGTTAGCAATTTATTTGTTCTAAAACATCGTCAACCAGTTTCATCCGGTTGCGGTTGTTGTCAATCATGGCTTCAATCACTTCTTTATTCGAAATATTCTCTTTCAGGTCTTTTTTCAATGAAATGTACATGGTTTCAAGTTCGTTCAAATCACCTTCAATTTCACCTTTCAATTCAGGATAAATCTTGTAGCATTTTTGTATTTCAATCAGTTTTCCTGAAACTTCCTGGGCATAAAATGCCTCGGCTTCCATCAATTCCTGAACTTCAGGATCGAGCTGAACAGCTTTACCCATTTGCCTTTGATCAGCGAATTTTACCTCGTAAATAATGGTTGGCACGAGCACAAGAATAGCTGCCACAACGGCTACCTTCATCCAATTGAGTTTTCTGATCTTCAGTTTGGGCTGTTCGTTTAACTGATTGCTGATAGCTTCCCATATTTTATCCGAAGGTTCCATCCGGTCAAATTCGTGCCTGTTTTCATTTACAAACGATTCCAATCTGTCTGGTTTCATATCGCTCTTGATTTTGTTTGTTTCATTAGGTCATAAACTCTGCGTTTGGCGCGCATATACTGTGTTTTGGATGTTGATTCGGTGATGTTCAGAATTTGTGAAATTTCACCGTGATCGTATCCTTCGAGCAGGTAAAGCGAGAAAACGATCCGTCCTCCTTCAGGCAACTGGTTCATGGCTTCGATAATGTTTTCGGTGGTGAACAAAGCTTCTTCAGGTTCTTCCTCAACAGTGTCGAAGCGGTGCATTTCATCAAAATATTTCAAATCGAGTTTCCGTTTGTTCAGTGCATTAATGCAGGTATGTATCACAATAGTTTTCAGCCATGTTCCGAAACTTGATTCATGTCTGAAAGTTTCCAACTTCTGGAAAGCCTGAACAAGGGCCTCCTGCAGCATATCTTCAGCATCCTCGCGGTTGTTCATCATGCGGAAGCACACGTTAAACATCGCCCTGGAATACAACTGGTAAAGCTGGTAGCGGGCTTTGTTGCTGCCTTTGATGCTATCCGCTATCAAATCCTGATGTATGAATGCTGTCTGACTCAAATCTTTTGTTTTCGTATATAGTGACAACTGTTTTTATTCAGGGTTGCAAGTGAATAAATATTATTTTTCGTTGGGTTTAATAAAATCGACTCCAAAACCCAAAATAAGATGAAATGCCAGATTGTAAACATCCGCATGGCCTTGTGCTATTTTTATGTTCGAATAAGCAAAGGTGGTTTTGGCTTCCGGATTAAGGTAGAACCGACCACCCAACCGAATGGGTCTGCTAATGGCCAGATTAAATACAGGGCCTGTTAAATAATATCCCGTATCCCAGTCATCTGTGGAATTTCCAAATTCTTTTCCCCGGATGATTGATTCAGGGTGAGCCAGAACAACTCCTGCACCTGCCCGGTATCGAAATGTTTTTTTATCGAAACCACGGTTCACCATGATCATATTAAACCCATGCGAAATGTTGAATTTCTGAACTTCCGGAGTAGTATTGTCCAAATACAGTTTGTGGTGGATAAGTTCCATTTCCCATAATCGGGCATTTTGCCAGCGCCCGAAACGTAAATCCCAATAAACCGGCAACGTCAGAGCTTCTGTGTTGTAACGGGCAGTTAGTTTAATATCCGGAAAACCTTGTTGTTTGATAGATAAAGACATGGGCAGATTGTACACCTGTCCGCCATGCATTTCGAAAGTCCAGCGCGATTGAGCACGCCCTGCCATGAAATAAATGCTTAAAATGAATACTATGAAAATTGATTTCGCCATAGATTCAAAAATAAGTATATCTCATTAATATTTTGCAGACTGAAGAAATCTTTATATTACTTCCGTTCGCTAAAGCGGAACGGCAAAGGATAAATTGCTGCATTTCATTTCTGAGCCTATCCTTTACCGTTTGCCTTCAGGCAACGGACATGAGTTATCTTTTTTTTGACTTCGAAGTCACCCCGTCAGTAATTTGCTCGTCACTCTTTCAGTAAAAACATACCTTTTAACTTTCTCTCTTCCCGTGTAACAGCAAGTTTACCGCATCGGCAAGCGAACCTGCCGGAATAACTTCCCCGGAGTTTACAAAGAAGATTTCATCCGCATTTTCAATGGTATTCAGCCGGTGGGCGATGATGACCCGGGTAGTGGTTGTCGGTAATTTTTGTAGAATACTTTCAAGCAATTGTTCGGTAATGGTGTCAATGTTGGCGGTTGCTTCGTCGAGAATGAGCAGTTCAGGTTTGCGAAGTACCGAACGCATAAAGGCAATCAACTGTTTTTGTCCCAGGCTGATGCCATCGCCAGTCGTCTGAACTTTTGAATCCAGTCCTGAATCGAAACGACTGAGCAGACTTTCAAGTCCCGATTCTTTGATTACCTCAACCAAATCGTCGTTCGACAGGTTTTTGTATTCCGGATTTCCGTAGAGAATATTGTCGCGAACTGTTCCGGAAAACAGAAATGGTTCCTGAAGGATAAACCCGATTTTACCGGTTCGTTCTTCGGGTTGAAAGGTACGGATATCCTTTCCCTCAAGCAATATCTGACCTTTTGTGGCATCGTACAATCGCGCTATTAGCGAGGCAGTGGTAGTTTTTCCACCACCGGTTGGACCAACAAAAGCATATGTTTTTCCGCGTTCCAGATCAAAACTGACGTGATGCAGAACTTCTTTCCCGTTGGGATAAGTAAATGAAACATCGCGGAAAGAAAGATATGAAGGAGAGGATTCAACAGTTGTATCTTCAATGACTTCGAGGTTGGTGTCGAGCGAAAGAATTTGTGAAATCCGGTCCCATCCGGCCATCGCGGTTTGAAAACTTGCCCATAATCCGGCCAACTGTCTCAGCGGATGATAAAAATTATTCACGTAAGCCAGGAATCCGATGAGCAAACCAATAGTGAATTGTCCGGCAGTAATCAGGTAAATACCAAAAGCCAGCACAATTAACTGACCCACATTGGCTGAAAGTCCATAAACCGGCGTAAAAATATTGTTGGCTAACCCGGCGCTTACTGCAGTTGAATAATTCGTTTGATTGGCTTCATCAAAACGTTTTCGGAAGTAATCTCGCCGGTTAAAAGCAACAATCACCTTGAAATTGTTCAGGCTTTCCTGAATTTCGGCGCTCAATCCACCTGTACTTTTTAAGTTTTCGGCATTCTTCTTTTTCACACAGGGCGAAATTGCTTTGGTAAAAATCCAGATAACCAGGGCAGGTAAAAGGGCTGCAGATCCCAATTCGGGATTAATGCTCAACAGAAAAATACCGGCTCCCACCATGGTAAAGATGCTGCCAATAAAATTCATAAGCGATTGAGAGAAGAACAGGTTTAACTTGTCGGTATCGTTGTTGATCCGCGAAATAAGATCGCCCGCTTTGTTTTGATTAAAAAAGTCAACCGGCAGTTCCTGCAACTTATTGAACACTGCATTCCTTAAACTAAAAAGCATCCGTTGCCCGACACCGCCCATGATTTTTATTTGCAGGTAATTGGTAATAAATGCCGTAAGATAAATTCCCAGCAAAATAGACGAGAAAATAATTACGCCATGATATTGTTTTGACTGAATATAGGAATCAATCGTATGCCCAATCAGGAATGGTCCAATCAGGCTCAGGCCGGAATTGATAAAAATGATAATCATGGCAAGAATGATCGTTCGTTTTTCTTCCTGAATTAAACCGAGCAATCGTTTAAGGGCAGATATGGTTGATTTTTTCTGCTCCTTAGCACCAGTTATATCGTTGAGATTATAGTTCATAGTGGCTGGTGCTTCGTTGCGAATTGGAGATTTGAACGTATTCCATGCAGGTTTCCATTAACTCTTTATGCGTCCCACTGGCAATTATTTCGCCTTCCATTAAAAGTATGATCTGCTCAAAATGTTTGACCGAAGCTATCTTTTGTGTGATCGAAACCAGAGTTAATTCAGGATAATTGATGGACAGGTTGGCCTGTATTTTTTTCTCGGTTGTGCGATCAACGCGTGAAGTAAAATCATCGAGCAACAGAATTCCTGGATTTATTGCGAGCGCCCGTGCCAGCATGATCCGTTGCTTTTGTCCACCTGAAAGGCTTGTTCCCCGTTCAGAAACAATCGTGTCGAGTTTCTCCGGAAGAGCATCAATAAAGTCTTTCAGTTCGGCTGTGGCAATAGCTTTTTCTAGCGATTCGTCAGTAACCTTATCGCTGAATGCAATGTTTTCGCGAAGGCTCATGTTAAAAATAACACTGTCCTGAAGTACAAATCCAATCTGGCTGCGGAAGGATTCCTTGTCGTAACTTTCAATGCTGTGGCCGTCGAACTCAATGGTGCCTGAATCCGGTTTAACGAGATCAGTCAAAAGGTTAAGCAACTGGCTTTTCCCGGCAGCGGTGGGACCTATGATGGCTACCTGTGTTCCACCTTTTACTGAAAGCGAAATATCTTTCAGGATGGGTTTTTCGTCATAAGAAAGTGAAATATTCCGGAGTTCGATATTTCCATGAAGTGATGCTTTTAAAGAACCGGTTTCAGGAGATTCAGGAGCTTCCAAAACATGATTGATACGTGCGTATGAGGCCGATGCCTGCGCCATAATGTTGCTCATAAATCCAATCATGATAATCGGAAAAATAAGCATAGCCAGATAACTGTTGAATGCCGCGAAATCGCCCAGCGACATGTTTCCGGTAATTACAAAATGTCCTCCAAGCATCAGGATGGTCAGCATTGCCAGGTTAGCCGTGAAAGTGATGATTGGGATCAGCGTCGCGAACAGCCGGAGTATTGCTAACCCGACAATGCGTGCATCGGTATTGGCTTCCAGGAATTTATGGTATTCGGATTGCTGCGAATTGAGTACTCTAATGATGGCCGAACCCATGATACTTTCGTTAATGACCTTATTGAGCCAATCAATAATTTCGCGGCTTCGTTTAAATAGAACCTTCACTTTTCGGATTACCAAATAAAATGCCCCGCCAATAATCGGGATGATGGTGATAATGGGAATGGCCAGCTTATAGTTGATCATGAGCAGCAACACACAGGTTCCGATAATAATAAAGACTGACGAAAAAATGGTAACCACCGCCATTGATACAAACATTTTGATGGAATCGATGTCGGATGTCAGGTTGGTTAGCAGTTTTGACGGGTTCGTCTTCAGGATATAGGAATAGCTTTGCCGCGAGATTTTGTCGGAAAGGCGGGTACGCAGGTCGCGACCAACTTTCTCAGATGCGAAAGTTTGCACAATACTTTGAAGGTAGGTGAAAAAGAAAATAACCAGCGATGCAACCATAAACTCAATCAC
Organism: Odoribacter sp.; assembly: GCA_013824715.1. GTDB lineage: Bacteria > Bacteroidota > Bacteroidia > Bacteroidales > Prolixibacteraceae > Aquipluma. The sequence goes on from PNOH01000027.1 coordinate 16,018, forward strand.
GACGATTTTGAGAACAAAATGTCCTCCTGTGAAGGAATCTATAGCTCGTGAAATGATTTTAGGCAGCAATAAATTTACGCCATTACTAAGCAGGGCAAATATGACCAGGAAGGCAACCATTCCCCGGTAGGGCTTCAATAAACTAAACACACTTGGCTTCCTTTCCTTATTCCCGGCTTTTTTACTTTCTGAATTACCCATTATCCGATTAAACTTGAAATACTAACTACAAAGAAACTGCAAAAGTGTTTAGTATTTATGAAAATTTGTGAACTATATTTTACGCAACATTGAAAATCAAAAAAATGCCACCAAGGCACTAAGCCACTAAGTTGCACGAATAAATACTATACTTATAATCTTCGTGTTCGCTTTGTAACTTCGGGCCCTGGTGGAAAAATTAGCTTTGTAACTGCAATTAAACAGGGTAAATTCAGGATTCTTTCGCTTTTTCATCACTCTCACAATGATGCGCCCATGGCGGCCTGTGCATGTGGATGTGTTCGCGAAACTGCTCACGCTGTTCAGGAGTCATGTTTTCCCATTTTTCGTGCATGTTTCGTCTGCAATGATGGCCATGTCCACGTCCGTGATGCCCGCCAAAACCTCCCAGGATGAGCCGGGAAAGAATCATCAGGCCAACGGTTTGCCAAAAGGTAATTTCAGGCAAATGGAACAGTAGGGGCATCAGCCAGTTCCACAAATACATCGTGAAGAACCCAAAAGTCACAAAGGCGACGGCAATTAGCGGTATAAATAAATACCATCTTTTTCTGAACATTGTTTTCATTTTCTGTTATTTAAAAGTTTAATAATTCGTCATAAATAAGCTGAAGCCGTTCGCGCAAAACCAAAACTGCGTAGCGTTTTCGGGAGATGAGTGTATTCACCTGAACCCCGGTCTGTTTTGAAATTTCCTTAAATGAAAGGCCTTTCAGTTCAGTCAATTCAAAAACCTCGTGTTGTTCCTCCGGAAGTTCATCCAATGCTTTGTCCAGTTCGGTCCATACCAACGAACGCAAATAATCGTCTTCGGGTGTGCTTCCATCGTCAAACATCAGATTCCGTAATTCAGTAAAAATGCCTTCGTCGTCGGTTTCTGTGAAAATCTCTGGTAACGATTCTGTTTTCTTTTTGCGGTATAAATCGGTAATCCGGTTGCGGGCAACGGTAAAGAGCCATGCAGCCATCTGGTCAATGGGTTTTAACAACCGGTCGGCATCAGCCAGTTGGTAATAAACTTCCTGAAGAATATCGTCGGCATCTTCGCTGTTTTGCACACGTTTCCGGATAAAGCCCTGCAAACGAATGCCATAGTTTTTAATGATGTCGGCGATATGTTGTTTTTCTTTCACAGTTGTCTTTATCAGCGCGACCGACAAATCGCCGGGCAACAGCTCTAAAATCTCAATTCCACTCATATTGTTTTGTTTGACGACAATTAATCTGATCCGAAAAGCCTGATCTGTATACCGATCTGTTTCACACTCAAATCCAATTGTTCAGCTTATATGGGGATAGACGAATGAGGTTGAAGAATATTTTAAATGGAATGAAATTTTTTCTTAAAATGAGAAATCAGAATTTCCGTTCGCGAAAACGGAACGGCAAAGTATAGGCCTGCAAACAGTATTAAAAAGAACGGGTAACGCGCATCGCAATACCTGTTCTTTTTTTCTCATCCCTTCGACAAGCAGGCGACGAAAACCCTTTAAAAGCTGTGTGTAATTGTACCTTGTCAAACTTCATTTAAGCTAAAATTGTGTACTGAACGGTTAAAGACTCCGTCCAGACAAGAAAAAGCCCGGCGTGTTTCGTCGGGCTGTGGGTATGTGGTGAAAAATGTAAATTGTTACTTAAATAGATCGGAATGGGTGCCGGTATTCATAAACAAGAGTATTAGAATATCGTTGTTTTGTTGCCAGATCAAAAGCCAGTCTGGTTTAATATGGCACTCCCAACACCCAATATATTTTCCAGATAGTTTATGTGCTTTGTATTCGGGAGGTAATTGGCCGGTTTCGGCCAGTAAATGTATGGCTTCTTCGAGCAAAACCATGTTATACCCGCGTTTTTTACATTGTTTGGCCTGTTTCAAGAATTGGCCGGTATATTCGATCCTATACATGGGCTAAATTTTGCTCATTAAGTCTTTCGCGTTTTTAGCCTTATATACCCGCCCCTCTTTAATGTCATTCAACGATTTTTCTATACCGTTCATTGCTTGCTGTTCATCGACCTTAAATAAACCAACAGTTTTGAGCATGTTGATAATGCTCCTGGCAGCTGTATTTCGTCCGTCGAATTCTAAAATAACTTTTGTTGCCATAGCGATTATTTTTTTGAGTGTTACAAATTTAACGAATTTTTTATAAAAACCTTCGGCTGCCTTCGACCAGCATGGATCGTCCCAATGATGAGGCTGTTTATTTCATTTGTTCATGCCATTTTGAACGATCTGGTGGGGCAGGGGCGTTCACCTTTTTAACCGGGTATTCCATCAACTCTTTCAACAGAACTTCCACCGCTTTTTCGATACAGGGATCAATGCCTTTGGCCAGTTGTTCAGGTCGGTCAACTACTTCAATGTCGGGCGATACGCCGGTTCCTTCAATAATCCACTGTTCGTTTTCGTCGTAAATTCCGAAACGGGGCACGGCAATATAGCCACCGTCAACCAGCCCGGCATTGCCCGACATGCCCACCAATCCGCCCCAGGTGCGCGTTCCGATGAGTTTTCCCAATCCCTTTTTGCGGAAATAATATGGAAAAGCATCGCCCCCTGAAGATGAATATCCGTTTGTCAGCATCACTTTTGGGCCATTGTGCGCCACTCCAGGCGTTTTCATGGCCGATAAACCATTTCGTTGCCAGTAACTAAGTGTTTTGCGTTCAAGCAGTCCGGTCATAACATCAGGAATAAAACCACCGCCATTGTAGCGGTCGTCAATGATCAGGGCTTCTTTTTCGTTATATGCATACATGCCCCTGAAGAGTTCCCGGTTTCCATCGGTTGAAGTGTTTGGCACATAAATGTATCCGATTTTTCCTCCTGAAAGCTTGTCAACCATGGCACGGCGTTCATTTACCCAGTTCAGGTTCAGCAATTCCAGTTCGCTGGCAATTGGTTTGATCGTATAAGTTTTTGCCCCGGCGCTTTCAGGTTTTGCATTGACAGTAATTTCAACCATTTTGCCTACGGTATTTTCCAGCAACTGGTATGGATTCATACTCAGGGTCAAATCGATTCCGTTTATAGCAACCAGGTAATCGCCTTCCTTCACATTCACTCCTTGCTCTGTAAGCGGCGAACGACGGGCTTCGTTCCAGTTTTCTCCTGAATAAATTTTCGCAATTTGGTATTTACCTGAAGTTTGATCGGCTTTTAGTTCCGCGCCCAGCAATCCGGTATCCACACGTTTCACACGTTCAAAATCTCCCCAATCCACATAAGTATGACCGGTATTGGTTTCCGAAACAATTTCACCCAGAATGTAATCCAGGTCGGCCCGGTGACTGACAAACTGGACCAGCGAGGTATATCGCTCTTTAATGCCTTTCCAGTCAACACCATGAATATTGCTCACATAGAAATAGTCGCGGAAAATACGCCAGCCATCGGTGTAAATCTGAGCCCATTCTTTCTTTGGGTCAATCTTCATCACCATGTCATCCAAATTCAGTTTTCCGGCGCCAGGTTTTTGTCCGGCAGCCAGTTTAGTTATTCCAAAGTCCTTTCCTGAACGGTAAATCATCATTTTGCCATCGGCGCTCACTACTGCCTGGCCCACTTTTTCCATCACCTCTTCATCCTTTTTATCTTCAATCGTGAATTTCCGGAGTGAACCTTCACCGATATAAAGAATTCCGCCTTCAATGGCTACCAAATTGCGGTAACTGCCTGCAACCATTGGAAATGCTGTTATTCTGGAATTAATTCCATCCAGGTCAATCTGAACTTTGACTGGTTCTTTTGCAACAGGTTTTTCTTCAGTCTTGGCTTTTTTATCCGTTTTCGGTTCCTCTTTCGGCTTTTCTGTTTCCTTCACCGGTTCGGTGTCATTTTTATCAGTAAATAATTTTGGGGAATCAGCTTTCAGCGCAACGGCATAAATCCGTGTCGATTTGTTATATACATAGTTGAATTCGAAACTGCTGAAATCAAGGTTATAATCGCGGTCGGAAACAAACCAAATGTATTTGCCATCGGTTGAGAAAACCGGCGAACCATCATTGAAACGATCGTCGGTGAGTTGTTTGTTTTCGGCTGTTTCAAGGTTGTAAACCCAGACTGCGCCCAATCCGTTAGCCCCTTCCTTGTCGTAAGTTACCCATCTCGAATCCGGGGAAAACGAGTACGATTGAATTTCATTGCGGTTGGCATGGGTTACCACAGTGGTTTTTCCGGTTTCAACATCAACCAGTTTTAGCTGAAGGCTGCGGTCGAAATAAAGCAGGTATTTGCTGTTTGGCGACCATTCCGAATCGTATTTCCAGGCGGATGAGCCGCTTGTCAGTTGTTTTGGGGCGACTCCTTTTTTGTTTTCGAGCAGGTAAATTTCGTACTCGCCCGAAGCATCGGAATAGTATGAAATGTATTTTCCATCGGGCGACCAGCGTGGATAAACTTCGCGAACGCCTTGCGTATTGGTCAGGTTATAAGTTGGTCCGTTTTCTGCCGGAATAGAGAAGATATCTCCACGCGCCGAAATCAGCGCACGTTTTCCTGTTGGTGAAATTTCGTATGCCTGCACAAAATCCTTCACATTTTTGTAGAAAGGAACAATGTTCGGATTATCGAAATGAATGCTGACATTCACTTTTTCTTCCTTGCCGGTTTGCAGGTTCAGTTTATACAGAAAACCTCCATTTTCATAAACCATTTGTCCGTTTTCTCCGGAAGGCCACATGCAGTCAAAATCAGCGTGTGAAGTCATCTGTTTCAACGCTTTTGTATTGGTGTTGTATTGGTATATGTTCAGTTTCAGGTCACGGTCGGATGCAAAATAAATGTTTTCGCCAAACCATGTTGGAAGCTGGTCGGTTCCAATAAAGTCGGTGATTTGTTCCGAAGTGTTTTTATCCAGATCGTAAATCCATAAGTCGGAAGCGCGGCCTCCTTTGTAGCGTTTCCAGGTACGGAACTCGCGGTCAACCGGCGTGAAGCAAAGTTTTTTATTGTCGGGTGACAAAGCTGCGAAACCACCATTAACAATGGGTAGTTCTTTTTCAAGTCCGCCATCGGTGCTTACCACAAAATATTTGCCGTTTCGCTCGCCAAATGGAGTGCGATTCGCCCGAAACAAAATGTTTTTGCTGTCCGAAGTCCAGTCGAGTGGAACATCGTCGAATCCGCCACGAGGAGGCATCACGCCCACCGAATTGTACCAGGTCAGTTGCCGGGGTGTTCCGCCGTTCGAAGGCATCACAAAAATTTGGCGGTTTCCGGAGTATTCGCCCGAAAAGGCTATCCATTGTCCGTCAGGCGAAATTTTCGGAAAGAGTTCCTGTCCGGCATGGGAAGTCAGTCGGCGGGCTTCTCCGCCATTCGAGTCAACCGTCCAGATGTCGCCGGCATACACAAAGGCAATCAGGTTAGTATTAATGTCAGGGAAACGCATCAGACGGGCTTCGTCCTGTGCGTTGGCGCCCAATCGGAAAGCCAGGCTGAAAACAGCCAAAGCCATGATTTTAAAAATGATTTTTTGCATTGTTGATGAATGATTAAAGTTGTTAGAGCTAATTGGTTTATATTCTTATAAGGTAATTACAAGTGAATAGAAACAAAAGTAAAATTGTTTACCTTTGAAAAAAATGATATAAATGTCTAAACTTTAGGGATGGTTGTGTCAATCGAAAAAGCAGAATATGTAAGTGATTATAAAATTGAATTCTTCTTTTCAGATGGAGTTCATAAACTGATTGACTTTTCAGGCTTTTTATTGAAGGCTAGAAATCCTATGACTAAGAAATATCTTGACAAACATCTTTTTCAGCGCTTTACTATTGAATATGGTGATATTGTTTGGAATGATTATGAAATGTGTTTTCCAATCTGGGATTTGCATGAGGGCACAATTTGATTTTTACCTACAGCAACCTTTGCAAACAGACTAAATAGTTACATCAAATGAAAAAACTCAATTTGCTATTATTGATACTATTAGCAGTAGTATCGATACAAGCGCAGGACTATCAGATTAGTTTTACAGGAAGAGGAGAAAGTACACAAGTTGGTACAGTAAAGGTTGAAAATTTGACGCAAGGTAAAAGTGTAACTTTAAATGGAACAGAAATACTCCATTTGGTGGCAACAAGTACAGGAATAATTCCGATGCTTGAGACTGAAAATACCTTACGAATTTATCCAAATCCCACAAACGGAAATAGTACAATTGATTTTGTCGCTACTGCTATTGGTATGGCAAATATTGAATTGTTTGATATTACAGGGAAAAAAGTAGGTACTGCCCAGAATATATTAACAACTAATGGTAATCATTCCTATCAAGTATGCGATTTACGGAGTGGAATCTATACTGTAAGAATATCATCACAATCATATAACCATATTGGAAAATTGGTTAGTAAGGGTACTGCAAACTCAGAAGTGAAAATTAACTATCTTGGGAATGGGATAATTCAGATTACATCGATGAAGTTGAAAAGTGCCAATGCTGAGAAAATAATGCAATACACCGCTGGAGATAGGTTGAAAATTACAGGCACATCAGGCAATTACACAACTGTTGTTACCGATACTCCAACTCAAAACAAAACAATAACTTTTCCTTTTGTTGACTGTACGGATGGTGACGGAAACAACTACCAAGTAGTACAAATTGGAACACAGATTTGGATGAGTACAAATCTTAAAACTACAAAGTACCGAAATGGTGATCCAGTACCTATGGTCACGGATGATACTAAATGGGAAAACCTTATTTCCGGAGCTTACTGCAACTATAGCAATGATGAAATAACTGGAAATAAATATGGCAAACTTTACAATTGGCACGCAGTAAATGACAGCCGAAATATTGCACCTATTGGCTGGCATATACCTACTCATAACGAGTTGACAGCACTCGAATCATTTGTGGCAGGCAACCTAGGCCCTTCAGGCAGTGTAGCCAAAGCTTTGGCATCTAATACAGATTGGATTTCCTCTTCAGTTGCTAATTCTGTCGGGAATGATTTAACTAAAAATGATACTTTTGGCTTTACAGCACTTCCGAGTGGATTTCGTGTTAAAAATGGAACATTTAACTATTTGGGCAGATATGCAGGTTGGTGGAGTTCTACTGAGTTCGACTTAACCAATGATAGTGTGTGGAATCGGAGTTTGAACTATGAGTACAGTTATATGCACAAAAATGTTTATTACTTCAAGGAAACTGGATTTTCTATTCGTTGCTTAAAGGATTAAAAGAATCAGAAAATTAGACATTCACTAGAATGAGAGATATTCCTCTGTAGAACAAACCTCGAATTTTAAATACATCCCCTCTTTGCAATTTCTTCATGTTCTTTGTGTTTGAACCATACTCCGAATAACTTATCTTTGCCGCAAACTTTGAGAAAAATGACCAATCACAAAATAATAATAGCCATTGATGGCCATTCGTCGTGCGGGAAAAGCACGATTGCCAAAGCAGTTGCCGCCAGGTTTGGATATATTTTCATGGACAGCGGCGCTATGTACCGGGCGGTAACTTTATATGCGCTTCGTCACAAGCTTGTTGCCGACGGTGAGGTTAAACGGGAAGAACTGATTAACGCACTTCCTCAAATCAAAATCGAAATTCGTTACTATCCTGAGATACAAAAAAGTGACACTTTTCTGAACGGGGAAAACGTGGAGCAAGAAATCAGGCAATTACCAGTCTCTCAGAATGTGAGTCCGGTAGCTACTATTGCTGAAGTTCGGCAGGCGATGGTGAAATTGCAGCGGAAGTTGGGCGAAAACAAGGGAATCGTTATGGATGGCCGCGACATAGGCACGGTAGTTTTTCCTGAGGCTGAACTGAAATTTTTCGTAACAGCATCCGCTGAGATCCGTGCTAAACGCCGGTTTGATGAGTTGACAGCCAAAGGGGAAACGGTTTCGTTTGCCGAAATTCTGCAGAATATTCAGGAACGTGACCGGATTGATTCAACACGTGTCGCAAGTCCACTGCGCAAAGCCGATGATGCTTTGGTATTGGACAACAGCAATTTGACGCAGGAAGAACAATTGGAATGGGTGATCGGGAAAGTGGAGGAACGATTAAAGTTCTAATATTTTTCCAATTTTATCGAAGTCGCTATATTTCAGAATTGTTGTTCCACCTACTTTGATCAGTTCTAATAAATCTTTATCTCCGGTTATCAAAAAATCCGCTTGCGAGTCAATTGCTAAAGAAATTAAATAATTATCCTTTGGATCTCGACAAAGATTTGTACTTGAACTTATTGCAAAATTCACAGACGACTCCTCTAACAGTTCGAAAAACTCAACAATTTGCTCTTCTGAAAAATACTTATTAATCTTTGGTTTTTTGAACACTTCAGACAATTCAAGAAGTTGCTCATTGCAGGTAATTATTTTGATAAATTTAGAATCTAATTGATATTGAAGTCCTTTTAAATTTTTACCAATCAGAAATGAAATCCAAATGTTTGTGTCAACAATTATTTTATAGGATTTGTTCCCCTTTTTCATATCGTTGTTTTCTAACAGATTCAACTTCATTAGTTATTTCGTCCAAAGTCAACTCTTTTGTCTTAGTTGATTTTAAAAGCTTATTGAATCTTTTTAGAAACAAGGATTTTTTCAACTCATTGAATATCTCCATTTTATCATTGTCGTCAAGTCGGTTTATAATCCCAATAAACTGACTCTTATCTAATTCTATACTAATATTTTTCATCTTCTAAAACTAAAATTTCATCAAACTTAGTGAATAACTATGAGGGTTACAAATTCCATTAGGTACTATTATCGCAACATAAAAAAAATAGCATTTAGGATAAAAAGGTTTATATTTGATTAATATCCTTTGCCGTCTGGCTTCAGCCGACATGATTAGATGAATTAAAATTAAACAAGTGATCGTAGAAATTGACCAAAAATCAGGATTTTGTTTCGGAGTGGTGCATGCCATCGGAAAAGCAGAGGAAACGCTTGGAAAAGAAGATACGCTCTATTCACTTGGTCACATCGTACATAACGAACTGGAAGTAAAACGACTTCAGGAACTGGGATTGCAGACGATTAATCATGAGGAATACTTCAGGCTAAAGAATTGTAAGGTTCTTATTCGGGCACATGGAGAACCACCATCAACCTACAAATATGCTCAGGAAAACAATATCACATTGATTGATGCGACTTGCCCGGTAGTTTTAAAACTTCAGGAACGGGTAAAAAAAGCAGCCGAAACGATGAAAAAGGAAGATGGCCAGGTGGTGATCTTTGGGCATTTAGGTCATGCTGAAGTTGCAGGTCTCGCAGGTCAAACCAATGATGAAGCGATTATTATCGATCATCCTGATGATTACCTGAAACTTGATCCGTCGCGACCGGTAATTGTATTTTCACAAACCACCAAGTCGGTTGAAGATTTCAGAAAGCTGACACAAAATATCAGGGAACAAGCTCTATCCGGCCGGGTTGAGACTCATGATACCATTTGCAGACAGGTTTCAAACAGAGTAGCGCACCTCGGGCAATTTGCCACAAGGTTTGAAGTGATTGTTTTTACAGGAGGTCGCCAAAGCTCTAATGCTCAGGTTCTTTTTGATGTCTGCAAAAAGCAAAATGAACGCAGCTATTTTGTGTCTTCACCCGAAGAAGTAAAATCAGAATGGTTTTCAGGAGTTGAAACCGTTGGTATATGTGGGGCAACATCCACGCCGCAATGGCTCATGGAAAAAGTGGCCGAAAAGATCAGGCAAATTTAAGTCATTACTTAAAAATAAATTTACCATGACAATAAAAGATATGAGTACCGAACCAGTTTTAAAAAGAAAAAAGCTGCAAAAAATTGGCGTTTTTACTTCAGGTGGCGATTCCCCGGGAATGAATGCTGCTATCCGTGCAGTAACACGTGCGGCATTGGCCAATAAATTAAAAGTGGTTGGTATCAGGCGTGGATTTCAGGGAATGATCGAAGGAGATTTTATTAATTTGAAATCATCTGATGTCAGCGGTATTCTGCAATTGGGCGGTACCATGCTTAAAACAGCGCGGAGTGCAGAATTCAGAACTGCTGAAGGCCGCGAAAAAGCCTTTCAGCAACTGAAAAAGGCTGATATTGACGCAGTGGTTGTGATTGGCGGCGATGGCTCGTTTACCGGTGCGCTGGTCATGTCTCAGGAATACGATATATCGTTCGTTGGAATCCCCGGAACCATTGACAACGATATGTTTGGCACTGATTACACGATTGGCTACGATACTGCGCTGAATACCGTGGTTGAAGCTGTAGATAAAATTAAAGATACGGCCCGCTCGCATGGACGGATTTTCTTTGTTGAAGTAATGGGCCGGGAGGCCGGTCTTTTAGCATTAACCAGCGGAATTGCCTGTGGCGCTGAAGTTATTCTAATTCCTGAAGCTAAAGGTGATTTCAACAACCTGAAAAAGTTTCTGGATAAAGGATATAAAAATAAGGAAACCAGCGGAATAGTCATGGTTGCTGAAGGCGATGAGGCTGGCGGCGCACTGAAAATTGCGGAAGATGTCCGAAAATCGCATCCTGATCTGGATGTACGTGTTTCCATTTTAGGGCACATTCAACGTGGAGGAAGCCCAACAGCAAAAGATCGGGTAAATGCTACCAAAATGGGAGTGGCGGCTATCGATGCACTACTCGATGATCAGAAAAGTATCATGATTGGACTCGATAATGAAAAGATTGTGCATGTTCCTTTCAATAAAGCGGTGAAATTAAACCATACCATTGATACCAATTTGCTGGATATTCAGAAGCTGTTGAATATTTGAGAAAGTTCGAAGTGCCTAAAATTGAGATATTTACTATTTTGTTATTTACAATTTACTATTTAAAGCTCATTAGTTTGTGCAAATAGTAAATTGTAAATGGTCTAATTGTCAATTCGTTGTTTAGCTTAAGCCTTCAATCTTGAAATAGGAAATCAGTTTCTTCAGGTTCTTGGCATGTCCTGAAATGCTTTTTGAATTGACCGACAACTCGAACGACGATTCTGCATTTTGCTGGGTCACCATATTCAGTTGCTGAATTCCCTGATTGATTTCCTCTGAGCTCATTTTTTGTTCGAGACTCGATTTTGCAATTTGTTTGACCAAATTGGCTGTATGTTCAATATCCGGAATGATTTCCAGCAGTTTTGTACCGGTTTCCTGAGCCTGAAGTAATCCCTTTGACGATAGTTCGTTAATTTCCTTTGCAGCAAGCTGTGACCTTTCGGCTAACTTTTTAATTTCTGCCGCTACAACTCCGAATCCTTTTCCCTGAATTCCGTACCTGGAAGCTTCAATTGCGGCATTGATTGCCAGTAAGTTGGTTTGTTTGGCAATTTCTCCAACGATCGAAATTTTCTGAACAATGTTGTTCATGGATTGGATCAAAGCTTTGGTGGATTCGTTACCAACCTGCATTCCCACTGCGGCTTTGATGGCTATTTTTTCGGTTTCCTGCGCATTCCGTGTATTTTGTTGGATGCGCGACATCATCAGTTCCATCGAGGTCGAAATCTCTTCGGATGAAGCGGCCTGATTATTGGCCCCATCAGCCAATTTGACCGACGATTCGAGTAATTCGAGACTGCTATCAGTAATGGTGTCCGAACTTTGAATAATTTCACTCAGTATGGTTGTTAGCCTGGAGGCCATCATGGTGAGTGATTCGGCCAAATCTCCAATTTCATCGTTTTGCTTAATATTCAGACTGGAGTTAAGATTACCTGTTGAGATAGTCCGTGCAAAATTGACACCTTTAACAATCGGGGCGCTAATTTTTCCGGCAATAAAATAGATAATAATGAAAAGTAGTACCAAGCCGACAAAACCAACCAAAATGGCATTAAAGAAAACTTTTTTAGGTTCCTGAAGAATAACCCGGGTTGGAACTTCGACTCCAATAATCCATTTGGTCGTAGTATTTCCTATCCTGATGGGTTGAAGTGAAACAAAATACTCCTCGTTATTTTGCGAATTCGTATAGGTGAATGAATTGGAAATATTACTACTTGCTTGTTCCTGAATTGATTTAAACGAAATACTGTCGGAGGCAAGATTTTTAAAAAAGTCTTTCCCTGTAAGAGTTTGATCAGTATGTGCAACAACCATTCTGTTGCCTGCAACAATATACGAAACGGATTCTTTAAACGGATTTATTCCCGAAATCAGTTTGTTCATGTGTGCCAGTGAAATATCAATGCCTACCAATCCTTCAAATTGTCCGGCAGGGTTTTGAATCGGAACAAAAAGTGCAGTCATCAGAACTCCTGCCAATTCTTTGGTTACCACGTCGTAATACGGATCCCAAATCATTTCCCTATTCATCTCCCGCGCAATGTAATAGATCCCTTTAATTTCGGCATTGGTTGTATCAACTATAGCTTTTTGAAACTTGATCTGATTGTTTGCACGGTAATAGATATTCCGTATCCGGCCATTCTTTTTTTTGTAGCCCGGGTCGAGTGTTTTTAATTCCCAGTATAGTCCGACAGATAAAAAACCGGGATTTTTATTCAGATTGCTGTAAAGAACGTTTTCGAAGAATACATCGCGCTGTGCAGGTTCATATTTTTTGTGGGTACTGAATACATTTTGCATCGTACGGGCCGATTCCATCATCACATTTAATTCTTCCGAAATCTTGCTCTGGTATTCGCGGGTCGAACCTTTTACGATCTCGATTGAATCGGAATAGGCAGTTTTTTGAAAATGGTAACTGAGGTATCCAATTGCTATAATGTAAATTAAAGTTGCAGCGCTAAGAATATAAATATTCAGTTTAAGCTTCAGATTGAATCTTCTACGGCTCATAATGGTCAAAATTAATTTGTTGAGTATTTAAGTTGTTATTCATCCTGAAGATTGATGAACTTTGACTAAGTTAGAATTATAAATTGAAATCAAAAATCTTTTTCAGTATTTTGCACCAATGATGGAAGATTTGCTTTTTGCCGATGTTATTTTGCCCTTGCCACTCGGGTACCGTTATACCTATCGGGTCCCGGCGGCTTTCCAGATGCGCATAAAAACGGGAGCCCGGGTTATTGTGCAATTTGGAAAACGCAAATTTTTCTCCGCACTGGTATATAAGCTTCACCAAACTATGCCGACAGGCGGTTTTGATATTAAAGACATTGATGCAATTCTGGACGAAGAGCCTATTATTAGTGAAAAACAGCTCGTTTTATGGGAGTGGATTGCCAATTACTATTGCTGCACGTTGGGCGAAGTTTATAAAGCTGCGCTACCTTCCGGGCTTAAACTCGAAAGCCAGACAAAAATCAGCCTTAATCCTGAAGCAATAATAGGAGAGGGCTTTAATGATAAAGAAACCGCCGTTATCCTTTTGCTTGAAAGCCGGAAAACTGCAAGTATTCAGGACTTAAACCGGTTCCTCGGGCAACTATCTTCATTTGCTGTCCTGAAGGTGTTACTCGAAAAGAATGCGGTAATTGTTGAAGAGCAACTACGCGAAAGCTACAAGCCCAAATTAATCTCAACAGTCAGGCTTAATCCTGAATATCAATCCGACGAAAAATTAAACTCAATGCTTGACTTGCTGGCCAGAAAAGCCAAAAAGCAGGAGCAGCTTCTTAAAATCTTTCTGGCTGAAACCTTGTATGGCGATTTGGATCAGACCGAAATAAGTAAAAGAGATCTGCTTGAACTGGCCGACGCTTCTGATGCTGCACTGAAAGGTCTGGAAGAAAAGCAGGTTCTGGAAGTATTTCAAAAAGAAATCGGGCGGATTGACCGGCCCCAAAGTAGCGAATTGCTGATCAAGGAGCTTTCGGAACCTCAACAAATGGCTTATGATGAAATATTGAAGCAATTTGAGGCTCAACAAACAGTCTTGCTTAACGGAGTGACATCGAGCGGAAAAACAGAGATTTATATCCGGCTGATTGAAGAACAGTTGAAAATAGGAAAACAAGTGCTTTACCTTGTTCCTGAAATCGGACTGACCACCCAAATTATTACCCGGTTGAAAACAGCTTTTGGTGATTTGGCAGGAATTTATCACTCCAAATTTAATGATGCCGAGCGGGTTGAAATCTGGTTTAATGTACTGAATGAAAAATCAGGAAAAACGGGTCAGCAGTATAAAGTAATACTTGGGGCACGTTCGGCTATTTTTCTGCCTTTCAGAGATTTGGGATTGATCATTGTTGACGAGGAACACGAGAATTCTTACAAGCAATTTGATCCGGCGCCACGTTACAATGCCCGCGATATGGCCATCCTAATGGGTAGTATTCATGGGGCAAAGGTGCTTTTAGGTTCGGCCACACCGTCATACGAAACCTTCTTCAACGCCAAAGCCGGGAAATATGGTTTGGTCAATCTTTCAGAGCGTTTTCTGGGCATCGAAATGCCTGAGCTTATTCCGGCAAATACTCAGGAAGCTTACAAACGCAAGCAAATGCGATCGGTTTTCACTCCCGAACTTTACGGCGAAATTGCCACTGCTCTAATTAATAAGGAGCAGGTCATTCTTTTCCAGAACAGGCGGGGTTTTGCGCCATTTGTTCAGTGTGGCAAATGCGGCTGGATTCCGAAATGCAGGTATTGCGATGTAAGCAAAACTTACCACAAAAACCGTTCGGGCCTGATTTGCCATTATTGCGGCCATGCCACTTCAATGGCCATCAAATGCGAAGAGTGTGGTTCAGAGGAAATTAAACCCCGGGGTTTCGGAACCGAAAAAATTGAAGACGAAATTCAGCTTCTTTTTCCTGAAGCCCGCGTGGCGCGGATGGATTTGGATACGACAAGGGCAAAAAAAGCGTATGACCAGTTAATCTGGCAATTCGAAAATGGTAAAATTGATATTTTGGTTGGTACCCAAATGGTAACCAAAGGACTCGACTTTGATCATGTTCGCGTCGTTGGAGTTTTGAATGCCGATAATTTGCTGAACTATCCCGATTTCAGATCATACGAACGCAGTTTCCAGTTGATTATGCAGGTGAGTGGCCGTGCAGGGCGGAAACATAACAGAGGAAAGGTTATTGTACAAACCAGTCAGCCTAATCATCCGGTCATTCAGGATGTGATAGCCAGCGATTATTACCGCTTATTCAGCCGGCAAATGGCCGAACGAAAAATGTTTCGCTATCCTCCTTATTTCCGGCTCATCAAAATTGTGGTGAAACATCAGAATAAAGACCGGCTCGATTTGGCAGCACTGCATGTTGCAACGGCTTTACGTACCATTTTTAATAAAAATGTTCTTGGTCCGGAATATCCGGTTGTAGGGCGAATCCAGATGTGGTTTCAGAAAGAAATACTGATCAAATTACCCCGCGACGGAAAAATTCAGGATGCCAAATCGAAAATCATGGAAATCATTAACAACGCCAAATCGCTACCAAACAATAGTCAATTGATTGTTTATGCCGATGTTGACCCGATGTAACCTTGAATTATTTCAACGCAATTTCTTCCGGCCTTGTATGTTTCCATCGTTTGTGCGACCAAAGCCAAAGTTCAGGTCTTTTACGGATAATTTCCTCCAAAAATTTAGTGTGTGCTTTTGTAACTTCGTATTCTTTAGTTTGCGAGGCATCATCGAAAAGTTTGGTGAATTCAACCTCGTAAAAACCACGGCGAACTTTCTGAATATCCATAAAAACAACTGCCTGTTTAAACCTGGAGGCTACTTTTTCAGCTCCCGGAAAAACCGCAGTTTCCTGGTTCAGAAACATCATCCAGTAGTCAGTATCTTTAAGGGCGGTTTGGTCGGTCAGGTAATAAGTCGCCGATAATTGACCGCTTTTTTCGAGTTCAAGCATGGTCCGAAGCGAAATCCGGGCAGGCATCATGAACATTCCAAACCTGGAACGGACACTCTTGATATAGTGATCAAACGTTTCGTTTTGAATCGGACGGTATATCACATGCACCTGGTGACGGATGACTTTAGGCAGAGAAAGGGTCCATTCCCAGTTGCCGTAATGACCAGAAAGAAGGGCGATACTTTTCCCCTGATCGTACAATTCATCCAGAACTTGCGGATTTTTATAATGAAACCGCTTTCTTACTGATTCTTCGGACATTTGAATAGCCTTGAAGGTTTCAACTACCAGATCGGCAAAATGCAGATAAAATTTGCGGGCAATTTCGTTTATTTCCTGATCAGTTTTTTCAGGAAAGGAATTTTTAAGGTTCTGAATGACCGTTTTTTTTCGATAGCCAATCAGGTAATAACTACCCAGAAAGATGAGATCAGCCCACAAATAAATCAGCCAGAACGGTGTAAACCCGAGCAGTTTGAGTATGAAAACGCCAATTTGGGCTATCACTTTTTTCATTGTTTTAATCTATTGTCTGATATCTTCAATCTCCCGTGGGTAAATTTCAATATTCGCAGGTCGTTTATGTTTCCACCTTCTGTGCGACCACAACCAGTATTCGGGTTCTGACCTGATAATTTCTTCGAGTTTTTGTACATAGGCAATCAGGATATCTTCTGGTTTTACTTCCGAAGGGTTTTCAATTAGTTTGTAATGAAAAACCTCATATCGGCTTCTTCCAACTTTTCGGGTATGGTGCATGATTACCGGCTGATTAGTTTTAATCGCAATTTTCATAGGTCCGGAGAAAAAGGCCGTTTCCTGATTCAGAAATGTAGTCCAGAACTGTGAATTGGGTGGGGGAGTCTGATCGGCAGCAAGCATAAGCGCCCCATGTCTTTCAGCATGATTAAATGCCAGGGCTGTCCGAACTGAATGATTAACTTGTATGGATTTGGCGCCAAACCGTTCGCGCGTTTGCAATATAAATTTTTCGAGCTCCTTATTAGTCCTTACCGGATTATATACGACCAGAAACTGGGCTTTGATGAACCGTTGCATTGATCCGCTCCATTCCCAATTGTTGTGGTGCTGGCCCAAAACGATAATACTTTTGCCCTGATTGTAGTATTCTTCATAGATATCCAGATTGTTAACCTTTAACCGTTCGTCAATTTGCTTTTCGGTCATTTGGTTAAACTTGATGGTCTCCAAACCCAGATCGCTCAGATGATGATAGAATTTTTTAGTTATCTGCCTGATTTCTTCCGGGCTTTTTTCAGGAAATGAACGGACAAGGTTTTCGTGTACAACTTTACGCCGATACCTGACCATATAATAAAGCAATACATAAAAAATATCGGCCAAACCATAAATGACCCAAAACGGCAGCCGGGCAGTTAATTTGCACAAGAGAACAACAAAACGGTCAAGAATAGAACTCATACTTTTTTGAAATTTGAAACTGCAAATCTAAGCTAATAAGTTACTTTGAAGCTCCATTAATTTAAGCCAGTTGTAACTTAAAAAACCGGACGGGCAATCATTATCCCGTTATTTTTTGAGTTTGGACTGATGAAATCAGTAAGCGGGCCTTCAGAAACCAACACTTTTTTTCCGCTTAAAGGGGCATGAAGAAGATAATATTCATTTCCTTTCTTAAGTATAATTCCGACAT
Organism: Odoribacter sp.; assembly: GCA_013824715.1. Classification (GTDB taxonomy): domain Bacteria; phylum Bacteroidota; class Bacteroidia; order Bacteroidales; family Prolixibacteraceae; genus Aquipluma. The sequence continues at coordinate 33,698 of PNOH01000027.1, forward strand.
GGTTCACATCAACACCTTCAATACTACTGGTGAGAGCTATGATATCGCCATGATGTAAATGTTTGTATAAGTTGGGAATGTTATCCTTTGGGAAGTACATAAAACCTGTTTCTGTTAGTTCTTTTTCCTGTTCGGCAATGGCCGGAATCAGCTCCGGATGATCTTTTAGTACAGGATAATCAGAAGGATGCGTACTCATGTAATTGATGGTTTTGTTTGATTTTATGCCATTTTGATTGACTGTTTCGCTAATAATTCCTTTTTTATGGTTGTTGTGTATCCATTCGACAAAATAGTGTAGCCGGGATGGATATTGATTGCGAATTCCATCGCGGTACCTTAGGCGCTCAAGCTCTGAAACAAACGATGCAAAATCAGTTTTTCCGGATTTTACTGTTCGTGCCAAAGCCAGGCAGTTTTCGGCAAAAGTGGTACAATCCAATTCCCGCAGATTAATCACCATCCTTTCTTCCAATCCGTTTTCGAGCGATGCAACCACATAGGGAGTTTCCCGGAAAGATAAGCCAATCTCGGTGATCAGATCCGAAATAGGTAAGTCAGACTTTGAAGAGAAAAATTTTAGTTTTTCTTCAGCAATGCGTTTGTCTTCCGGTTTTTGAATGTAATCATTTTGTGTTGTCTGTGCATTTGAAATATTCAGTCCGGTTGAAAGTAAAATAACAATAATAGCAAAGAAGTTTTTCATACTGAAAGTTTGTTTGTTGTGGCGATAAAGTTAGAAAAGTTTAATTAGTGAGTGGTCTAAAATTTATATATTTGGCGTCAGTTTTAAGGGGGACTAATATTAAGAAAACAATATGCAAAGATTAAGGAACCTTCTCCTTGCAGGTTTGGTAATGGCAACATTTGCCGTTTCGGCGCAGGAGAAAAAGGAAGACGAAAAAGAAAAAGGGTATCAGTTTACTTCAATTAATGAAATTCCATGCACTTCAGTTAAAGATCAATATCGCTCCGGCACATGCTGGTCGTTTTCAGGATTAGCTTTGCTGGAAGCCGAAATGTTGCGACTCGGAAAACCTGTAGTTGATTTATCAGAGATGTTTGTGGTTTATCATGTTTATTCTGATAAAGCCCAAAAATATGTAAGGTTGCACGGAAGCCTCAACTTTGGTGCGGGTGGAGCTTTTCATGATGTTACCAATGTGATTAAAAAATACGGCGCTGTTCCTGAAGAAGTTTACAGTGGTTTGAATTATGGTGAAGAAAAACATGTTCACGGTGAGCTTGACCGGACTTTGCTTGATCAGGTTAAAGTAGTTGTTGGCAATCCAAATAAAAAGTTAACTTCAGTCTGGTTTGATGCTTTAAACAATACCCTGGATACGTATTTTGGAAAACTTCCGGAAAGCTTCAAATATCAGGGAAAAGATTATACTCCGCTGACATTTACACAGGAATTTATGGGCCTGAATATGGATGATTATGTGGAAATATCCTCCTATACACACCATCCTTTTTACACTAAATTCATTATTGAAGTTCCTGATAACTGGTCGTGGGATGAGGTTTACAATGTGCCAATGAACGAATTGGAAGAGATTATAGACAATTCAATCAATACCGGATATACAGTTGCATGGGCTGCTGATGTGAGCGAAAAAGGATTTTCTACTGCCCAGAATGGAGTTGCCGTAATTCCCGCTGTGGATAAGGCCAATATGACTGATGCCGAAATTAGCAAATGGGAAAAACAAACTGAAAAAGAAAGAAACGAAGAATTGTATAAATTATCGAAACCTGGAGCAGAGAAGTTGATCACACAGGAAATGCGCCAGATTGATTTCGATAATTATCAGACCACCGACGACCATGGAATGTTGATTGTTGGTACAGCCAAAGATCAGAATGGCAACATCTATTATAAAGTTAAGAACTCGTGGGGCGATTACAACGATTATGATGGTTATTTCTATGCCTCCAAACCATACGTAAAATATAAAACCATGTCGGTCATGGTTCATAAAGATGCTATTCCAAAGAATATCCGAAAGAAGTTGGATCTTTAAAAGCTAAAGTCCTTTTTTATATTTGGCCTATGAGAAAACTGATCCTGTTGATTTGGATTGCAATACCGCTGTTTAGTTATTCTGAAGACTATCTGTGGTGGAACATCAAGCATGGCTGGGAACCAGGGAAGCCCGGATGGCGGAATTTTATGCACATTACCCCCGGTTACCTTGGCCCCAATGCTTTATCGGTGCCTGATGTGAAAAAAGGTGTAGTTCAAGAGGGTACAAACCTCGAATTTGGCCTTGATTTTCATTTTAGGAATGGCGACCCGACTCAGGATATTTCCGCTAAATATTACCGTTCATTTGCTGATGGAAAAATTGCAGTTGAGTTGTATGGCGTTATTGCTGAGCATTATTCCATGTCAGATTTTGTCCGCGATGAGCGTATTTCGCGCGATTTTGACGGCAAGGGATTTGCCAATGGCGATTTATTTTTTTCAACATTGATTCAATTGGTAAAAGGACGAAAATTCCCTGACACAATGGTCCGGATGGCCGGAAGAACGGCATCGGGAAATCAGCTTGAAGGAGCAAGGTATTCGGATAGCCCGGGATATTTTTTTGATTTCAGCTTCTCCAAAAGCTATGCCGGAAGAAATGAAAAAATCTCGTTATTGCCCTTTGCTTCTTTCGGATTTTACTCCTGGCAAACCAATGACGAATTAAACCTTCAGAACGATGCCTTTATGTATGGTTTGGGTACTGACCTGAAAGGATTGCATTGGACAATTTCAAACTCTTTGTCAGGCTATTCAGGATATAAAAACGAGCGCGATAAGCCGATGGTATATACTTTCGATCTGAAACACCATCTTGCAAATAAAACCGTCAGGCTGCAATATTTACATGGCTTACGCGATTGGACTTACCGTACTGTCAAATTATCCCTGATTTTAAATCTTCAGAAATAATGCCTGCTGTTAATCATTATTTGGCTGATCCTGTTTGCTTTCCTTTAAGCCCAGTGTATTTCTGATCCCGCTGAATAAAGCTTTCCACCAATAATTTGCTACCGATCGTTTTTCATCACGCATGAAGTTTATTTCATCCGGAAGTAATTCATTGCCTCTGGGATTCTTTGACCTCAGTAAAATGCTGTTAGCTAAAAAACTGGCGAATTTTGCTTCTTTGGTATTCCCGTTTTTCATTTCCAAAACTGAAATCTTCATATCATTGTACCCAAAAATAACATATCCACTGGCATTGGTCCGATCGGCAGAAAAAGTAAATTGGAAACGTTCAACTTTTCCTGAACGTATCGAAACCGAAGCAAGTGGTTCCAATACCGGGTTTAAAATGCGCATATTGAACGGGCTTAAACTTCCGGCCACAGTAAAGCGATTTTCAGGATTATTCATCTGGTAGTTCATACTTGTGGTTAATTGGCACGAGTCCATAATTGTTGCAGTTCCGCCAAAACTAAAATCAGGTATTTGGCCGGTTGCTGATTTGATATTGGTAAAAGGCTTAAGCAAAGCTTGAATACCGGAAAATCTGAGTCGGCCTTCGGTTTCACCTGATTGAGGTTGCTCGGAGTAGTTTATGCTTGAATTGACCAGTTTGAAAGAATCGAGCTTAAAAGGATATTTCGTTGTTTTGATTAAATCCTGTAGCATTTTGGGGCGTCTTTTATCGTCAAACTGCAAGCGTTTATCCCTGTAAATATCCATCAGCAATCCGTTAACCGACATATATTTTCCTGATATTGTTTCTTTCTCAAACCATTGCCTGATGTCGGGCTGACCGATAATTACCGAGTCAATTTTGCCTTCGAAATAATCGGACTGAAAACCTACCTGTTTCTGATGTTTTTCTTTATTGAAATTAGGAGTTATCCGAATATCATGAACTGAAAACCGATTGGTGTAGGATGAATATGAAACCTTGTCAATGGAATATTGATAAAGCTTTTCCTTCCGGATTAGGTTCGGAATCTGGAAAGCAAAACCGGTGGCATGCATGAAATCATTTGTTGGTTTGTTGTCAATTCTGACATTAAAAAGATTAAAACTGATATTTTCCTGCCACTTTCTTTGCCCGTTCTTGAAAACAGCGATATTAGCATCTTTTACATTCAGTGATCCGGAAGCAAAAACATTGGCAAAACTTTCGAAATGAGGATAAAGGTTTATTTGGTAAGGATTGATTTTCAGTGAGTCTTTGGTATTATTAAAAAGTTGTATGGATGGTTGATCCAAGTCTATCGATTCGAAGAAAAACTGATCCTTCTGATAAGCCTGATCCATATCAAATCCATTCATTGAAATGACCGGAATACTAAGCTCGAACTGATCAACCCTGGAGCTTTTCGTTTTTGGTTTGACTACCAGTTGTTTGGCTAATATTCTTCGGTCTGTTGAGGAGAATGTAAGTTCATCGATGCTGTACACCTGATTTTTATCTTTCGGGAAAAACTCAAAATGAAGCAAGTCTGACAGATAGTTTCCACTTTTAAATTCCGTTTTTCCCTGAAGCTGGTCTCTTAATATTAAAATATTCCGGGCATTCATTTTCAGGTCAGATTGTACCAGCAAGTAGGGCTGTGCCGACATTTCAGAGAAAACTTTAAGCGAACCATCATTAAGCTTGAATTCTCTGATTGCAATTGATTCAATTTCTTTGGGCAATGGAACCGTGATTTCTTTGATTTCTTTAACTTCTTCCTTTTTTCGCTTTTGATAAAGCTTGATATTCGGAGAATTAATCAACACATGATCAGCATCAATCTTCCGGTTGAAATACAATTCTTCTATATTAATGCCTTTGATCCTGATCTCCGGAACAGAAAGTTGAATATTCCAGATGATGGAGGAGAAGTCTTTGCTGTCGGTTTCCGGATAAAGCCGGGCATTCAGGGCAAAAACCTCTTTCCTTCTTGTCGAAAATCCAACTTCCGCAGCTTTTAAAACATGCACATTATCTGAGAGTCGAATCATGTGATCGCGCACCGAAAAATCAATGAACTCTGAAAAAAGCAACTTTTTAAGGCCAAACTGATCCTGATTAACCAAAGTGTTTTCGAGTCCAAGGCTGAAATGATTGTCGAGTGAAATTGTTTTACCTTTTCGGCTGTGATTAATTAACCGGATTGCACCATCCGGAATGTCAACTTTTCTCAAATATATATCGCCCAGATAATTAGATAAAAGTTGAAAAAGGTCTTCAAATTCAGCTTTAGGTTTGGCAGATTTTAAAAGTGCAAAATTTTCATAATAAATCTGTGGAGATTTAATGTGCAGGGTGTCAACTGATAACTTTTTATTATAAAAGGCTTCATGAAAGTCAACATCGGTCAAAGTAAGTTCGGGAATGGTAAACTCATACAATTCTGATCGGTTGTATTCTTTCAATACCTCCTGAATATTCACATCCGATACCGGAAACAGATGCAGATTCTGTAACTGAGCTTTTTTCGACCGGCTTGAAATAGAAAGATTTTCAATCGTCAACTTATGTAACTTATCAACCAGTTGCATTTGGTAATTGCCGAAATTCAATTCAATCTGGTTGGCAAAAAATAAACGGTCTGTTTTTCGGGCGCTGTTTTCGTCCAATGCAAAACCGTTCAGATTTAATTTGATCGTGGATTCGATATTTCCGGTTTGCAAGGATCCGGTCTTATTCACCAATTGAATTTTCCCTTTTTGAACCGAAACCTGGTTGGAATATATGCCTTTTGTGTAGTTTGATATCAGGTTGTAAATAAAGCTTGTATTTTGCGGTTCCGCTCTTTTAATCAGAATTTCATTTTGAGTAAGTTTAAATTCGGGATTAAATAAGTTAATCTTTTGAAAGAAAAATCTCCTTTGATGGTATGCCTTTTTGAAATTAAACAGATCGAGCCTTACGCTGTCGCAATTAGCATCAATACGGTTTTTCTGATTAGCCAGAGCGCCGCCGGAAAGCAAAGGATAGAGTTGTATGTTTTTTATCAGGACAGATTTTCGGCGTGTGGAAAGATCCAGATTTGCAGCTCTGATCCGGTGAATGTTGTCGCCCAAAGTCAATTCATATTCCGATGCTGAAAAATCAATATTTTTTGCATAAAAAATGCGGCTGGTGTCTCTGCCAGAGACTGAATCAAGAAGGAAATCTTCGAGATTTATTTCGATGTTCTTTAGTTCCTGTTGACCCGTCTGATCGGTCTGTGACTTAAATAAGGTCAGTTGTGCATTCTCCAGTTTAAAATTCTGAATGCTTACACCCGCAAATTCTTTTTGTATTAATTCATACAGGTTAAATTCATCTTTTAGTTCTGTGGATGATTTGATAAGCTTCAGTCCTGGCCAGTATTTAATATTGACTCCTGATAAAATCAGCGAATCAATTGGGATTTTATCGTTTCTGTAAAATTCATTAATTTGACTACTGATCATTTTTGATTGCGAAACATGAACAGAATATCGGGCTTTGTCAGGATTATTCTTTGTAACAGGCTTTAGTTCAATATTTTGAGCTTCAATCTGTGATCGTCTAAGTGAATAGGTAACCATCTCTGCGCTGAGAGAATGAATGCTGTCGGCAAGTTTATTCTGGTAATTCTGCATCCGGAGATAAATGTCCTGCGCATCAAACAGGCGGTCGGGATTGGGCAACAGCAATGAATCGGTATAAAAATTCAGGATGCCAATGGTTATATTTTCGGCATTCGATAGTTTTTTTGAATCGCCAACCAGATTGTAAAAATCGAAACTGGCATTGACTAACTCAATTTTATTAATTTTTATCGCTTTAAAATTCCTGGTAACCAATGGTTTCAATTCCTGAAAAAGTGTACTGATATTGCTTTTTTTATCGTCAATTTCAGAATTTTTACCATGAATGTTCAACTCGGGTTGACTAATCAGAATCTCTCCGATTTCAAGGTTTTTCTTAAAAACCAATTGAAAAAGACGGATTCCTTCAATCCGTATATTAGGCGAATACAGCGAATAAAACCGTTTGGTAGTTTCAGTCAGGTTTAAAGTTCGGATAATGGAACCGGATGGATGAAAGGAAACCTGGTTAATCTCGAACCCCCATTGATTAAAATTTATTTTCAGATTTTCGAATGTAAGCTCGTATTTTCCTTTCGACTTTTTTGAAACAAAATCAGAAAGATTTTTATTCAGATAAGTCTGCGTTTCAAAATATAACAAAGCCAGGGTGGCTAATGCAATCACAATCAGTATCGAAAGGATAGCTGCCAGGATTTTATATATTCTTTTATGCAAGCGGGTCATTCGTGTTTTTTGTTTTTGATTCGAGCCACAAACAGGTCGAAACTGAAACTGCGTTCGGTATTTTTCATATAGACCTTAATATTATGAAAAAAGTTGCTCTATTCTAAATAAAAATGTGTTTGAGCGATGAATAACATTAAAAAATTAAGGGCGATGATTGGCAAATGTTTTAATTCAAATGCCATTCATCGCCTTCAGATTGATTCCGCATTTCGGGGCAAATCAAATAATTGTTTAAACCCCAAGTTCTGCAAAAGTTTTTTCAATTATTTCACAAGCTTCCAATATTTGTGCTTCATTGATAATTAAAGGCGGAGTAAAGCGGATGATGTGCTCATGTGTTGGTTTGGCTAACAATCCATTGTTCTTCAAAGCAATACAAACATCCCACGCACTGATTCCATTTACTGACTTGATTACAACTGCATTCAGTAGTCCTTTTCCCCGTACAATTTCAATCAAATCTGAATCAATTGATTTTAGTTTCTTCCGGAAAATTTTACCCATGTTTTCGGCATTTTCGGCCAGGTTTTCTTCCCTGATTACTTCCAGAGCAGCAATGGCAACTTTGGCTGCAACAGGATTTCCGCCATAAGTTGATCCATGTTCGCCAGGCTTAATGGTCAGCATAATTTCATCGTCAGCCAGTACGCACGAAACAGGCAGCATCCCTCCTGAAATGGCTTTCCCGAGTACTAAAATATCGGGCCTGACCCCTTCGTGGTCGCAGGCCAGCATTTTTCCTGTACGGGCAAGACCGGTTTGTACTTCATCTGCTACAAAAAGGACATTGTGTTTTTTGCAAAGATTGAAAGCTTTGCGCAAGTATCCATCTTCAGGTACATATACTCCAGCCTCAGCCTGAATGGGCTCAACCAAAAATCCAGCCACGTTCGGATCTTCCAGCGCTTTCTCCAGTGCATTCATGTCGTTGTACGGAATATTAATAAACCCGGGAGTATATGGGCCGTAATCATTGTACGAATCAGGATCAGACGACATGGAAATGATGGTAATGGTGCGGCCATGGAAATTTCCGTTGCAGACAATTATTTTGGCTTCTGTTTTAGGCACTCCCTTTACTTTATAGGCCCATTTCCTGATCAGTTTTAATGCAGTTTCATCGGCTTCAGCCCCCGAATTCATGGGTAACATTTTGTCGTATCCGAATAAATCGGTCATGTATTCTTCCCATTCGCCCAGCACATTGTTGTAAAAAGCCCTTGAAGTCAGCGCCAGTTTTTGCGCCTGGTCGGTAAGCGCCTTTACAATTTTGGGATGACAATGTCCCTGATTGACCGCCGAATAAGCCGATAAAAAATCAAAATATTGTTTCCCTTCAACATCCCAGACATAAATTCCTTCGCCACGTTCCAAAACCACAGGCAGCGGGTGATAATTATGAGCGCCGAACCGTGATTCACGATCCATATAATCCTTAGCTGTTAATACATTCATCGGTTTTAATTTTAAATTATTGAAGTACAGAAGTAGATATATTTTAGTTTATTTCAAATGATATTGACCTGTTATTATTGATCAAATCAAACAAAAAATGGTTCAGTTTATGCCGGATGAATTGGCTTGTACTATTATTTCCAAAACCGGATAATGGCCATTTCGCACATCATAAAAATAATGGCCAAAGCAATAAAATGCTTCCAGAATTGTTTGCCGTTGCTGTAATCCTGAAGGGTTTCACTTATAGCGGCATCCGAAGTGTCAATCAATTTGAATTGTTTGAAATCACCCGCCTGCATAAACTTTTGAAGTTCCTTATCTTCATAAAATTCAGCGTCCGATTCTTTTCTTGAAAAATTACAGGAAATTGATTGAATAATCTGGTCACCATCCTGAATTAAATAATGTCCCGCATTTTGAAGTAAATCATCTAAAATCAACTGTTGTTTCCCCGACCCAATCGTACGTACCGATGTGATAAACTCATCTTTAGTTTGTTGGTTAATGATTTTTAGTTCACTAAGTTGCGAGCTTTTATTCAGGAATACAGGATCGTCGTTTTCGAGCGAATAGGCATACTTTTGTTGTTCGCCACTTTGCAAAACCATGTTATAAACTGTTGGAACAAAAAGAATATGCCTGATAAAACCGAAATTCTTTTTGCTGAGCGGAAAAGCAAATAAATATACGGTTCCATGCCCAAAAGAACTGGCAGTTAATGCACTTTTCCCGTTTCTGAAGGTCAAAACCTCCGACCCCCCGTTTTGCATACCGTCTTTAAAAACCGTATAACCTTTAATGACGGGCAAATCAGCTTCATCTTCATGTTTTTTAAATACCTCCTGATACAGCTTGTGCCCGTAATTGATTTCCGAAATACCCATTGTTGCGGTATCAAAAAGCGCTATAGTATTGCTGTTAAGTTTATTCAGAAGCAGATTATACTCCTTGTAGTCGGTCAAACGGTCAGGAAAAATAACCAAAGTTCCTCCTTCGTCAACAAATGAAGTTAATTCACTCATAAATCCGGAGCTGAATTTCTGATTGTTGATCAGGAATATACATTGATTGTTTTTAATTTGAGAAATCTGGACATTATTCTCCGGATACTCTGCGTAGGTGATTAATTCATCGTCTGCAAAAAGTTTTTTCAGGTAATCTGAACCATTGTTCTGTGGATTATATATGCCCAGTGTATTAAGTTTTGATAATACCCGATAACTCAAAAAATAAGAATTGTCGAAAATAACCGGATAGTCATCGAGCTCAACCTTGCATAACTGAATTCCCTTCGAATTATTGGTGTAATTAAGTTCAAGAGTTGTCTTTTCCTCACCAGCGATCGAAATGTTGGAAATAGCTTTTAACGAATCGTTAATAGTTAATGTCACAGGTATATTCTGGTATGCCTGACCAGATTTGTTGCTGATATGGACAAATAGTTTTTCACTTTGTCCTATTTTTCGACCGGGAACCTCGAACCAGCATGAATCAATCAGAAGGTTATTTGTTTTGCTGCTTTTAAGCGGCAATAAATAAGTAAAAACGGAAGAATCGGGTTTTATGGCTTCGAAGTCGGAAGCGTTTTTCTGAAAATCGGACAAGATAAAGACATTTTTTTCAAGCTTTTTGAATGTTCCGGACTCCATTTGAACGGCCCGTGAATAAACATCTGACAATTGGGGCGAATGCGCACTCTCTTTAATTTCAGCAACTTGCTGAATAAATTGCTCTTTGTTTAGCGGAAACTGATGTTGCGGCAGAAAATCGCTGGTCAGGATAATAAATTGGGTACCGATCCGGTACGAATTCGCAATTTCAATGGCGTTTTGTTTGGCCTGTTCGAGCAAATATCCATTTTCTCCTTCAGCTTTCATGCTAAAAGAATTATCAACATATATGACGACAAGCTGTTGAGCTGCGTGCGTGATCTTGTTGGTTAATGGAATAAAAGGCCGGCTAAAAGCAATAACCAAAGCTGCGATGGTTAGTAACCGTGCAATGAGTATAAGTAATTGTTTAAGCTGAGATTTTTTTTTTGAATCCTGCCTGATCAGCTTTAAAAGCTGAACGTTGCTGAAATAGATTGTTTTATATCTTTTGAAATTGAAAAAGTGAATGATAACCGGTATCGCCAGTGCAAGCAATGCAAATAGAAAAAACGGATATAAAAAACTCATTTTCTTATTCGATATTTGGTAGCGGTTTGGTTAGGCTTTTGGTATGATTTTTAAAACCTGTCCAACCTTAAGGCTTTTGGCAGCTTTAATGTTATTTATCTTCATGATTTCATGATTCGAAACTCCCGGGAATTTTTTTGCAATTGACCAGAAGTTGTCTCCTTTGCGCACGGTGTAATAAACAATCTCATCTTTGGTAACCTGGCTGGTTTGTTCAACTAAACTGCTGTCTTTCTTACCTGTTCCAACAACTTCGGCCAATACTTTTTCTGAAGGATTTGCTTTGTTGATATTTACATCAGGCGCTTTTTCAGTAGATTTAGTCTTAGCCGAATTTGCAAGGATTGGCGCTGAACTGAACGACGGCTTTTTATTTAATGATTTTTGCTTGTCGGTCCTGCTCATCTGACTAATACCGGCGTAATAGTCACCCTGACCTTCAGGAACATAAACAGTAAGTTTTTGACCAGCTTTAAGGAAATTACTGTGCATTTTGTTCCAGTACTTTAAATCGGAAATCCGAACCCTGAACCAGGCAGATATCAATCCCAGATTATCGCCTGATTTTACTGAGTAAACAACTTTATCACGTCCTTTTATGTCGCTTGGACTTTGACTTGCATAATGGTTTTGTGGATTTACAATTTGATTATTGGGGAAGAATTCTGCCCGTCGGTGATCATGAATTTCATTTTCATTCTCAAGATAAGCAGAAATCTCGTCATGAGGCAAAACCAGACTATAGGCTCTTCCCTTGCTGGCCGGAATAATGTCACGACGATACTGAGGATTCAAACTCCGGATTTGTTCGGCCGGAATTCCAATTACTTCTGAAATCTGGCTAAAGTGGAGATAGTCGTTAACCATCAGCGTATCGGTAATAATCGGAAAAGCCGGAGATTTTGGAAAGATATTATGACTTTGATAGAAATTCATAACATAGTTGGCAGCAATAAATGCCGGAACATATCCACGGGTTTCCTTTGGCAGTTTATAATAAACTTTCCAATAGTCGCGAACATTTCCTGATCTTTTTATCGCTTTATTTACATTTCCGGGGCCACAATTGTATGCGGCAATAACCAAATGCCAGTCTTTATAAATGTTGTATAAATCACGCAAATATCTCGCCGCTGCATCTGTAGCTTTCAACGGATCGCGGCGTTCGTCAACAAATGTACTGATTTCGAGTTTGTACATTTTACCGGTTCCATACATAAACTGCCACAAACCAACCGCACTGGCCGATGAGTTTGCCCCCGGATTTAAAGCCGATTCGATAATCGGAAGGTATTTTAATTCCATAGGCAATCCATATTTGGCAAGGGCTTCTTCAAACATCGGGAAATAGTAATTGGCCAGTCCGAGCATTACGGCTACCTGTTTTGGCTTGCGCACGGTGTACATGGCAATAAAATTCTTGACCGTATTGTTGTATGAAAGACTTACTGCTGACTGCATGGATTGCAGTCTTTGAATATACACCGAATCGGGTAGGGTTTGTTTAAGGGTATCGGCTTCTGCCAGTTCTGTACTATCTAATAGGAAGGCATTCTGCACGTACCAACTGCTCAACATGCTGTCGAGCTTGTCCGAAAAGTATTTATTCAGGTTTTCGTCAGGAATATAATAATACTTTTCGTATCCGTTTATGGTATCCAGTGATGAAACATTGATGGTACATGCTTTCCGAAGGTTTTCCTTCTTGTATCCGGCAGCATAGGATTGCAGTCCGGAAATTGTCAGTAAAATAACTGTCAGTTTTAATATCCTCATAAGCTAATTTTAAAATGTAAATCTAAAATGTACCCCCATTAATTTATTATCCATACACATCACCGGCCCCGGAACCCAATTGAAAGTCAGATCGTCGCTGATGTCGAAGTTGAAAAAGTGGGCATCAACACTGGCATCAATAATATTGACCGCGTAAAAAACTACGGTTCCGATAACAACCAAATCACGGTTTCTCCTCCAATAATCCTTTTGTCTCCTCAACGCTTCAGTATAATCAGTAATATTTTCCGGCCGGAGTAAGCTGGGATTTACCTTCAATATCTGATGTGAATTCGTATAAGGATCTGTGTCAATGATGTCGGAATAAGCCTGTTTGTAAATGGTATATTGTTCGTTGTTAAAGTTAATAAAGTATCCTAAAGTAGCAAAACCAGCATAAACCAATGGAACTTTCCAGTATTTCCGGTTATACATTTGGCCCATACCGGGGAAAACAGCCGAATAAATGGTTGCTTTTCGTGGCGAATGCCCGACTACTTTAGTTGAATCCACATTTGATTTCTGGCTAAAGGCAGAAAATCCTGTTGTAAAAAACAGGATAATTAAAATACACCTACCAACTAATTTGGATGAGACGATAATTCTTTTTTTATACATCTAATTTATCAAGAATTCCTAAAATGCGTTCCAGATCTTTGGTTGAAGAAAATGGTATCGTAATTTTTCCTTTTCCGGTTTGATCCATTTTAAAATCAATTTTCGACTGAAAATATTTGTTCAGATGATGGTATAAATCCTGATATTCGGTCGGAAATTTTGGGGGTTTTGCTTTTTCTTCAGGTTGAAAACTTGTTTGATCTTCGGTATATTTTCTTACAATTTCCTCAACCCTGCGTACCGAAAATTCATTTTTAATGATTTCATCAAAAATCATGAGTTGCATTTCCGAGTCCTGAATATTTACCAATGCCCTCGCATGGCCCATCGTAATGTTTTTATCAACTATGCCTTTTTGAATTTTTGCCGGTAACTTAAGCAAGCGAAGGTAATTGGTAACTGTTGATCGTTTTTTTCCGACCCGGTCGCTCAGGGTTTCCTGCGTGAGCTTACATTCATCAATCAACCGTTGATAGCTATGGGCAATTTCAATGGCATCAAGATCTTCGCGCTGTATATTTTCTATCAGGGCCATTTCAAGCATCCCTTCATCGTCGGCAGTTCGGATATACGAAGGAATTGTAGTGAGCCCGGCAATTTTGGAGGCCCTTAATCTTCTTTCTCCGGCGATAACCTGATAGATGCCGTTATCTGTTATACGCAGGACGATGGGTTGAATAATCCCTATTTCTTTAATTGAAGCAGCTAATTCATTTAATGTTTCTTCATCAAATTTAGTCCTGGGTTGAAATGGGTTTGCAACAATTTTTGAAATTTCAATTTCATTGATGGCAGAACCTGTTTCTTTTGCAAAATATTCATCTGCACCATCAATTAATGCACCCAAACCTCTTCCCAATGCTTTCTTTTTTGCCATAATCAAAAGGTCTTATTCAATAATTCTCTCTAAATTTTTTATTTTGGTCATCCCGTTATTCTGCAATAACTCGCGGGCAAGGTTCATATAAGATAAAGCGCCCTTCGATGTTGCATCGTAAAGAATAGCCGGTTGCCCGTAACCTGGGGCTTCGCTGAGTTTAATATTGCGTTGAATGACTGATTCGAATACCATTTCCTGAAAATGTTTTTTAACTTCTTCCATTACCTGATTGGATAAATTCAGGCGTGAATCGAACATGGTGAGCAGGAATCCTTCAATTTCAAGCCCCGGATGTAATTTAGTTTGAATAATTTTAATGGTATTCAGGAGTTTACCTAATCCCTCCAAAGCAAAATATTCACACTGAACCGGAATAATAACAGAATCAGCCGCTGTAAGGGCATTGACCGTGATCAATCCTAATGAAGGAGAACAGTCAATCAGTATGAAATCGTAATCATTCCTTATTTTTTCAATCACATGGCGTAATACCTTCTCCCGGTTGGGAAGGTTTAGCATTTCAATTTCAGCGCCAACCAGATCAATGTGCGAAGGAATGAGGTCCAAACCCTTAATTTCAGTATTTAATATGATTTTTCGCGGATCAAGTTCATCAACAATACATTCATAGATGCTGGTTTTTACATTTCTCACATCAAATCCAACTCCTGAAGTTGCATTAGCCTGAGGATCAGCATCAACAATCAAAACCTTATATTCTAAAACGGCCAGACTTGCTGCAAGGTTTATTGCAGTCGTGGTTTTCCCGACACCCCCCTTTTGGTTAGCAAGCGCTATTACTTTTCCCATACAAAAACAACTTTTTTGGTAAGTCCCAAAGTTAATATTTAAAACAGAAACAGGTAGTAAATATTTATTAACCCCAATCACTGACAGGTACCGGAGTTACGAACCAGGATTGGATATTTTCAAACAAGTTTGATTTTTTTTACTTCTTTTTTCAGTTGTTCCAGGTCTATTGGTACAACTCCCAGTTTTTCACAAACCAATCCGCCTGCCAGATTAGAAATTTGTGCCATGAGCGGAATTGGCAGACCGGCAGCCAAGCATAGACTAGCCGTTGCGATTACAGTATCTCCGGCACCCGAAACATCGGCAATATCACGGACCTCTGCAGCATAATAATTTTGGCTGACTCCATTAGTCAGAAAAACACCTAATTCAGATAACGTGATAAAAAGTAATCCGATCTGATTTTCTGTTTTGAACTTCTCCGATGCCTTTTTGATCTCGTTCATGTCTGTTTTTTCAATCTGAAGGTTCAACCCATCTTTAAATTCTTTAAAGTTTGGCTTAAACAAATCTACCTGTTGGTAGTTATTGAAATTCCGGCTTTTAGGATCTGCAACTGTCAGAATATTTTTGGATTTGGCCAGGGCAATTACATTCCTGATTAACCAGGGAGTAATCAGCCCCTTGTCGTAATCAACAAAAATAGCGATGTGAATATGTTTTTCTTCAATAATAGTTTTGATCTTTTCGAATACCTTTCTTTCAAACTCGGAATCAATTAAGCTTGAGATTTCCTGATCAACTCTGGAAATTTGCTGCCCTCCGCTGATTATTCGGGTTTTGACCGTAGTCATTCGGTTCTTGTCAATAAATAATCCTTCACTGGTCAGATTCTTTTCCTTCATTAGTTTCGCGAAAATTTTTCCTTTTTCATCATCTCCAATGATTGAAACCAGAATTGGGGTTGCTCCAAAAGCCTGAATGTTTAGCGATACATTTCCTGCACCTCCCAAACGGTTTTCCTGCTTGTTAACAGTAACAATTGGTATGGGCGCTTCAGGCGAAATACGGTCAACCTTTCCCCACAAATAAGTATCGATCATGGCATCACCAATGATTAATACATTTAGATCCGAAAATTTGCTGAAAACCTGTTCGATATTGTCTTTTTTCACTGTCTGGTTTTTCGATGTGCAAAAATAGTAAAATTTAGCTCGAATAAAATCAGTAGAACAGGCAAATGCTGAAGTCAAAAAACACGAATGGGAACAATCCTTTCAGATAGTTCCCATTCACTTTTGGTTAACCCGAGGGCTTTCCTCAGTGCCAGACTACGGTTATTCAAGCCGGTTGCTCCATCCGGTTTCTACAACCATTTTTTGCAGCCTTGAGCTTTCCCGTACTGCCTTTTACAGCATTACGTTCCAGCTGTCCATTCGACTATTCCGAAGAAATGTCTTCCTGAACGAAGTTCCTTTTTAGCCACCTTATCATCTTTTCTTTCGATCTGTTGACTGGTGAAAAACTACTTTGATCCGAAAATCAGTTCGTTTTCAGTCCGACTATTTTGAAACATAGTTTCTTAACGTCTCCTGCTTTTTTTGGACCAACATTGATTTGAACGTTGTGACGATCATTTACTTTGTTGATGAACCTCCTCATTTCTGAATTGGTTCAAACTTCAGCTTTTCATGAATGCAGATCAGAAAATCCGGGTGATCGGGTTTGGGGTTCAACTAAGTACCTTCTTCCTCCTCCATTCTTTCAAAGCAGCCTTTTATCGCTCGTCTGATGACATAAAGTTAAAACAATCGTCTCTAAAAAGTCAAGTATTTTTATCGTTTTGATTCAACTATGTTTGATCAAAAGTTATAAACAATTGTTAATAACTTTGTATTGATTGTAATGTATTGTTATTTAGTTTATTATATAAATATAATTAAAATATATTAGGGTTATTAACAATTTTCTTGATCAGAAAATGGACTGATTATTCTTTAATACAGTTTTCAAACCTTCTTCCAGCCTGAATTCTGCGGTTTCAATGCCAAATTCTTTTAACGCTGCTCCGAATCCTTCATTCATCATGCGGCCAGCGCGTAATGGAAAATCAATCAAAGCAGGGAAATTTTCTTCATTTTCCGGATGTTGGTAGAATGTCAGGCAGGAATCAAGCTTTGTTGAAAGATAGATTCGACATGCCATTGGCCTTGCTGAATATACTGAACATGTCCCATCCTTTAACAATGGGCATGGCGCTTTGAATTTATGGATTTCATCTTCTGTGAGTTTTGATGTTTGCTTAAATTTTTCTTCTGAAAGACTAATTAAACTGGAAATTTCTTCACTTGAGAATTTCTTTTTAATTTGTTCAGATAGAAAATGTAATTCGTAGGAATTTGCATAGACAGCCTGATGACAGCACCAATGGCATCCTTTATGGCACGCAATTGCCAGGTTTTGCCTTTGGGCTAAATTCAGAATTGAATTATTTAGTCCATCAATGGCCTCATATAACAATTGTATAGCATGGAATAGCGTTTCTTTCGGGAATCCTTTCTGAATGGCTGATTGTGCCAGCTTATAGCCATCAGAATAAAAAATGCGGTCGTTTTCGGTAAAATGCTTATTTTCGGAGATCATCAATTTGAGTGTTTTTTCTGCAAAATTAATTTTAGTTTTCAGGAAGGTGTTTTTTAATGTTTTATTTTCGAACTAATAAATACTGAATTTGTGAAATTTTTACCTGTCTTATCAATATTATTTGTTTTAAATTACCTGACTGCAAAATCAGTTGATTATTTACCAGTTCCGACCAAAGACCTGGTAAAGCATGCTTATTATGTATTGTCGTACAACGAGATGTATGAACAAGCAAATTGGGTGTATTACAGCTTAACCGATAGCATGGTATTGCATGGAGGGGAGGAAAGGAGCAACAGTTTCAGGATGGACAAACTTGTTGTAAGCGGGTCGGCAAAATCGTCGGATTATACCAAAAGTGGTTACGATCGTGGGCATTTGTGTCCGGCGGCCGATATGGGCTTTAACCCGATTGCCATGCAGGAAAGCTTTCTGATGTCGAATGTTTCGCCTCAAACACCTGATTTTAACCGAGGTATTTGGAAGGAACTTGAAACAACTGTACGCAATTGGGCAAAGAAGGAACGGAAGATCGTTGTGGTAACTGGTCCTGTCTTCAAAGATGATAAGGGTTCAATAGGTCAGGAAGAAGTGCTTGTCCCCGGTTATTTTTTTAAGGTCATTTATGATACAACCGATGATCCAAAGTTAATAGCCTTTGTATTTCCAAATGCCAAAAGCGACCGCCCTTTAACGGATTTTGCCGTTTCAATCAATGAGGTTGAAAAATTAACTGGTTATGATTTCTTTTCTTTGCTTCCTGATGATCTGGAATCCAAATTAGAAAGCAAAGTCGAATTTGCAGGTTGGTTTGAAGGATACGAACCGGCCTCCCCAGTTGCTCAACAATCTCAAAAAGATACTGAAACTTTCAGCCAGGATTTTTATTTTTATCTGGTTTTGATCTCAGTTATTCTAATGGTTGTTCTGCTGGTTATCGTAAAAGGTCGTAAAAGACGATAATGAGAAATCTATGAGTTTTCTTTTGTATTGACCATCCAAAACGAAAAAATGTTCAGGTAATTCCAGAACGACTGAATGGTTTCTTCAGGCAAATCAAGTTTTGAAAGCACCTCCTGGTAGCATTTGAGCCATACTATCCGGGCTTCGGAAGTAATGGCAAATGGTGCATGTCGCTTTGCCAGTATGGGTTTGCCACGGTTCTCGTTAAAATATGGATGCCCGCCGCAAATCTGGATAAAAAAATCTGACGAACGTTGTTTGGCCTTGTCCAATGCTTCATCAATTCGGGGAAAGAGGTGTTTGATTTCGCTCTTGCTTAAAAGGTCGTAATGATCGCTCACCATTTTGCGGATTCCAAACTCTGTAATTTTTTCCAAAAACGCTGGTGTGGGCAAAGTAACTGCAGGTCTCTGTCCAAATTCAAATTGACTGATTGAAAAATCCATGATATTAAAAATTGACATTTGAAATAATAACAAAAAGGTTCTTCAAAAAGTTGCGTGACATACAATTGAGGACTGCCAATGACAATCAATGACTATTGAATGACAACCAATGACGATGAATGACTTGTATATTAAACTTCTACCTCAATTCTATTCGATTGGCATCTTTTAGGTGTTTCGGATTACCTTTGCAGCAATATTAAACGTTTCAGAGTGACTTTTCAGGAATTAAAATTAACAACTCCCTTGCTGAATGCCTTAAATGATCTGGGTTTTAAAAATCCAACGCCCATTCAGGAAAAAGCATATCCGGTCATTTTATCGGGCCGCGATGCAGTCGGGATTGCACAAACCGGTACAGGTAAAACATTTGCTTATTTGCTTCCCCTTATTCGGCAGTTGAAATATTCGGAAACCAAACATCCCCGGATTTTAATTGTAGTACCGACCCGCGAATTGGTTTTGCAGGTAGTTGGCGAAGTTGAGAAATTAACCAAATACATGAATTTGAGAGTGGTTGGTGTGTATGGCGGAACAAATATCAACACTCAACGACAGGTAGTTTTCAACGGGATGGATATTTTGGTTGCAACTCCCGGGCGTTTGGTTGATTTGGTTATGACTGGTGTTTTACGCATGAAATCGATACAGAAACTCGTGATTGACGAAGTGGACGAAATGCTGAACCTCGGATTTCGGCCACAACTAATGAGTTTTATGGAAAGCCTTCCGCAAAAAAGGCAAAACCTCATGTTTTCGGCTACTTTAACTGACGAAGTGGCCATGTTGATTGAAAGTTATTTCTATGAACCAATAACCATCGAAATCGAAAACCAACGGACACCGTTGGAACAAATCGTACAGTATTACTATACTGTCCCAAATTTTTTTACCAAAATTAACCTGCTCGGGAACTTACTTGCCAATTCTTCAGAATTTGAACGTGTTCTGATTTTTGTTGCCAGTAAACAACTGGCCGACCGGGTTTTCGATTTGATGGATCCCAAATTTCCTGATCAGATCGGCGTTTTGCATTCAAACAAATCACAAAACCTCCGTATCAATTCGCTTGAGCGGTTCAAAAACGGAACTTCGCGCATATTGATTGCCACAGATGTTGCATCGAGAGGATTGGATATTGCCGATATTTCGCACGTAATCAATTTTGATGTTCCGGATATTTCGGAAGATTACATTCACCGGATTGGACGGACAGGACGATCAGAAAAGGCTGGAATTGCCCTGACTTTCGTGAATGAACCGGAAATGAAATTTCTCCTTGAAATCGGGAAATTCATGGACAGAAATGTAATAGAAAAGACTCTTCCCGACGGATTGATAATATCGGACACTTTCACTGACGAGGAACGCCCGGTTCTGTTTGATAAGGATTATCTTGGGAAACCAAGTGGTATAGCCGACTCGCAGGGCGCCTATCATGAGAAAAAAGAAAAGAACAAAAAAGTGAATTTGGGCGGTCCGGGGGAACGCAAACCACGAAAAGACAAACCGGAAAATCGGGGCGTTTTGAGAAAAAGGGCGGCTAAAAAGAGGTGACCATTATCCTTAAAATGAGTAATTATTTTTAAGTTTATCTTTGAGCAGAAGAATTTGCTATATTTGGAATATTCACTAAAAGATGAGGAAAATGAAACTTACTTTAATTGTAAAAAAAGGGAAGAATGGTTATTTAATTGGGCAACTGAAAGAAATTCCGGCTGTTTTTACACAGGGACTCACCATTGAAGAGCTGAAAGAGAATATTGCTGATGCATTGGAAATGTATTTGGAGGATGTGAGGGAAAGCTATAAGCCTGATGGTGAGATGTTACAGGAAGAAGAATTGACATTTGCCTGAAAAATGAAACGGATCAAATTTATTAAATATTTGAACGAACATAATTGTGGTTTCATCAAGCATGGAGCCAAACATGATAAGTACATGAATCACAATAATGGTCAGCGGACAATGATAACGCGCCATCCAGATATTGATGAAGATCTTTGTGATTTAATTTGTAAACAATTAGGGATTCCAAAGCCAAAAAATTCTTAACTTTTATTTGTGCTTTCATTCAGAATTTGAATGATTTTCATCGCATTACGCCGGTTCGAAAACGCATCTTCCAAAATCAGTTTTCGTTTTACAATTTCATCAGAAGTAAATTCCTGATCGAAAAGTTGTTTGATTAATCCGATCATTTCATCAGGTGCATCGGCTATATGACACAGGTGCTCCAGTCCGGTTTTATGAACCATCGGAGTATTTGTAATGCAAAAGCGGCCAGAGAACAGTGAAGCCAGCAGTTTGAGTTTTAGGCCTGTATCCTGAAATGTGGGTATCAAACAAATGTGCGCATTTTGTATCAACCTTTCCATTTGTTCATTTTCAGGATTCGATATCAGCAAAATGTTAGGATATTGTTTGATCTTTTGAGCTAAACGGTCAGCCGGATTTTTTCCTGCAATAATTACTTCAAGCCGGATTTTTGAAAAAACATTTTTAATAAGAAATTCTAAAGCCTGAAGGTTCTCCGATACCGAAAGGTTTCCATGAAACAGGATGTATTTGCCAAGGCCAAAGCGTGATTTAATATCGCTGAATGGATGAAATGCGGGAATAAAATGTGAATGGCCGTAATGGTGGTCGAAATAAAAGTTGTCGTTTGGCGAAATGCAGAGCAGGTGCGAAGCTTTTATAAATATTTTTTCGAACCGTTTCAGCTTGCAGGCTTCTATCCTGAAAAATATTTTCTTGAAAAGATTTGGTTCCGACAGAACTAAATTCTGGTAATATTCGTGTTCCACATTGTGGGTTCGGACCAAACGAAGGTGGTTGGCAAGTGATGGATGATCCAGAAAATAGCAGGTGTGCAGCCCCTCGAATAAAATGGGTGCCTTGTTTGAAGATAAATTATTAATTAATTGATCGTTAGTTCGAGTTATTACAATGTATGGTTTAGTTGAAAACTGATAACGAATACCTTTTTTTCGTTTATAATAAAAAACCTTCGCGCAGTATTTTTCAAGTTCTTCGGCTTGTGGCCGGTCGTATTCGAAACAATGAAGGTAAACAGATATACCACATTCTGAAAGTGTTTTCACTTTGTAAAAGACATCAATTACCCCTCCATAGTCCGGGGGATAGGGAATGTTAAAAGCTACCAGTTGTAGTGCTGTTTCCACCATTAAAATTTTCTTCTAAATATATAAATTAAAAAACCACGAACCGATTTCTGATCCGTGGTTTTCATCCTTATCTGAGTTTTCAAAATTTTCTGAGACTGAACACTGAGACTGAACACTTTTTCAATTTTTCCCTATTCCTCCAGTTTTATTCCACCATACCTGCTTGTAATTGAAACCTTGCCTCCGCCAGTTCCCACGCTGCCCTCAAGCGAAAAGCGATGGTTATCCCTTATTCTATTGCCTTTGTAGCGGTTTTCCGGATAATTTACTTCGCAGTAATCGCAATCGGCCTTAAGCATGTAGTTTAATTCATTCAGCCCGACGGTTATTCCTCCATAGCTGTTGGTGATCCTGATATTGTCAAATTTTGCATCAACTTTGCTTATTCGAACCGATCCGTAACCAGTATCGAGATCAAAACTGCCGGTAAGTAAACCGATTTTGTAGTTGGTGTATTTGGATATGGAATTCAGGTTTGCAATTTCATCAATATTTATCCCATCGTACTTCGAATCCAAAGTGAGCTTGCCCACTTTATGCAGGTTGACAGTTGAATATTTGGCGTCGAGCACTAAATGATTGATCTCGTTGGCGTACAATTTGGAATATTTGAATTCCAGATCAGCATCATTGATCGTTTCCAGATCAGCCTTTCCGTAGTTCAAAATGATTTTTACCGGAGTGTTGGCAGGTGTTCTTATCTTTCCTGCAGTCATAGAGCCATAACTGATATCAAAAAATCCTTTGGCATCCAACTCATTCAATATCAGATTTCCATACTTGTTGGTAATGTTCAATTCTCTGTCTTTCGGGATGTTTACCAGGTAATCTATCGAAAACGATTTATTATTTCTGAAATTCTCTTCAATATTCGTCTCAGCGCTAACAAGTCCGCCAGTTTTCTGAAAGTTAACCTGAATCTTGTTCATCAGTTCTTTCGCCTTACTTTCAGAGGCATTGTCGATTGTTATCACCACTTTGATAGTGACAGAATCGCCACCCGTGTCGTTGATCCTCACTTCGCCAAATTTATTGGTTATTTTCAGGGCTGTAACACTACTTTTTGTCCACCCTTTTTTGATATTCTTCGTGAATTCAGCGCTTGTTGCACGAACAAGGATGGCCGAAAGCAGCAGAAAAGAAAGAATAAGGTTAAATTTTAATTTCATTGTTCTGATATTTTTGTTGTTTTACTTCCTGTAATTTGTTAATAATGATGGTCATGATATTCATTCTGGCCTGATAATATTCAAGCATCGCATTGATGACGCGTTCATCGTCTGGATTGGCTTTAAGGTCTTCCTGAAGTTTCCGGTACATCTGATCAAATTCGGCCTGTTCTTTTTGCATTATCTGATCATCTGATTTAGAAATCATTCCATCATTTTTAAGTTTTTCCCATTGTGTCATTCCAAGCTGAATGGCATTGGTGTAGTAAAATTCAACTTCGCGGTATTCTTCGGAAATTGAACCCAGAGAGAATGCATTTTGCTTTTCAGGAAAAAAGTAAATGCGTGCCTGGTTCACTATTAAAAGTGCAAGTACAACTATGGCGGCAATCTTGAAAATCGGTTGAAAATAGATTTTCCGTGCTGGTTTTGAAGCTTTCTGAAGCCTGGCCTCAAATCGCTCAAAGTGTCCTTCCGGTGGTTCTTCATCCTGAAAAGAAGTTCGGTTATTTAAGATTAATCTTTCCAATTCATCATTCATGACATTTCATTTTTAATTGTACTCAAACAATTCTTCCTTGTGAAGCATCTGCCTTAGTTTCAGTTTTGCCCGCAAATATTGCGTACGCGATGAAACGTTTGTAATGCCAAGTATCTGTGCAATCTCTTCATGGTCATAGCCTTCGAGTAAATGGAGGCTTAAGATAACCCGGTATCCATCAGGCAACTTCTGAACTGTTTTTTTCAAGTGCTCCATCTGAATTTCCGATATTTCAATTTTTACCGGTTCTTCATCCGGAATTTTTTCATTCAGTTCTTCAAACTTTACTTTTCGCTTTTTCAGTTGATCCAATGAACGGTTGATCACAATTCTTTTCAGCCAGGCGCCAAAACTTACTTTTCCTTCGTAGGTATCAATTTTTGTAAATGCTTTTAGAAAAGCCTCCTGCATCACATCTTCAGCTTCCACGGTATTGCCTACCATACGGAGGCAAATGTTGTATATGGGTTTATAATACAACTTGTAAAGCTCAAATTGGGCTTTGGTGTCACCTTTCCGGCACTTTTCAATGACCTCGTGATAAATATTTTGGTACTGTGATTCCAACTATTTGTATGGTTTTCTGTTTGAAAGACGAACGTTGATCTGCGAATGTTGCATGGGTAGAAAAATAATCCATATCAGATTTTGAATTTAATACCTGAATCATTAAGGCTGATATTTTGTCAATTCCTAATTTGTTGAATTATTGATGTATATCACTGTATTGATCAGTTCTGTCTCGTTATGGACATTTATCTTTTTTTGCTGAATAGAGTCAATAACTTCCTGTGAAATTGGCTGAATTGCCCTGATTAGCCCTTTTCGAGAGTTGAGTAAATAAGCCATACCACTGCGATACCTTAGGTAATAATCAGGTTGCCTGGATTCAAATCTTTTAGAATCAATGACTGGTCCAACATCATTTATATTGCCCGATTCTTTAAAATCTACTTTGTACATTTTTAGCAACTGATATTTTCCTTCAGTCAGAAGTTGAAAATAAGATAGTCTGATTTTATTGGCGGCAGTATATGGAGCATAAATAAACACACAACTATCAAACACTATCCGGCGGATCAAAGTGGGATCGGCAATTTCCAGAATGGTTTCTTTTTGTTTGAATTCCATCGCATTCCTGAAAATATTAAACCGTAATACCATATCCCTGATTTCGCTGTGATCAGTTTTGATAATCAGACAGGATTTAAATTGTTTGTAAAGATAAGGACTTCCGCTAATTTGATTTTCATCATTTTTGTTAAGACCTGAAATCATTTTCTGCTGATGTATTTTTTCCATTGCATCTTTGAAATCTGTTCTATTCTGACCATAGCAGAACAATGTGAAAATGAATACCGGAAAAAAGATGAAAAGAAACCGCATAAAAGTTATTTTTGGAAAAAAGGAATCTTCAGTGAAACCATTGAATTTTTCAATTGTTAAATTTACAAAAACGTATGTCACATCATCATCATACAGCCAGAAATTTGGCCATTACAGTAATTTTAAATGGAATTATTACCGTTGGCCAGTTTATCGGTGGAATAATCTCAGGTAGCCTGGCCTTGATTTCAGATGCCCTGCACAACCTCAGCGATGTAATTTCCGTCGTATTGGCCTACCTGGCTCACCGGATCGGAATGCGGCCGCAGACTCAGAAATCAACTTTTGGCTTTAAAAGGGCCGAAATTCTTGCAGCATTTATCAACGCCATTTCACTCATAGCTATTTCGGTTTATTTGATGGTCGAAGCTGGCAAAAGGTTTCTGAACCCGAAAGAAGTTGATTATATCTGGATGCTTGGGCTTGGAATTCTTGGATTTATTGCAAATGGTCTTTCAGTGGTGATTTTACAACATAACAAGGAAGAAAATCTGAATATCAGGGCTGCCTATCTTCATCTGATAGGCGACGCATTAACTTCACTTGCTGTCATTGCCGGCGCTGTTTGTATCTGGCTTTTTAAGGTTTACTGGATCGATCCGCTGGTTACTGTACTTATAAGCATTTATATCTTCATTCATACGTTTAAAATCCTGAAGGAAAGCGTCGGGATTCTGATGCAGTTCGCACCTGCGAAAATCAATCAGCAGGAGCTTATTCAGGTGCTTCAGGAGATACCGGAAATCAGTAGTGTTCATCATGTTCATTTGTGGCAACTGGCCGATCATCAGACCTATTTTGAAGCGCATCTGGTATTGTCCGAAAATCTTCCTGTTTCAGAATCTCATGTCATTACCCAAAAAGCAAAACGAATGTTGAACAGCCGTTTTGGTATCAGTCATACTACTTTTCAGTATGAATTTTTATCCGGCGAGGATTGTAATTGCTGAATATGGATTTATAGAACAAATAGTGATGCAGTCCAGATACAAACAAAAACAGTAATGCCCATAATGATTGTTGCACTTGAATACACCTTTAAGGTTATATCGGTATCCATATCCGAAAATTTTGTGATCACCCAAAAATAGGAATCGTTCGCATGTGAAATCATCATTGAGCCGGCGCCCATAGCCAAAGTTGCAAACAACCTCCCTGATTCGGAATCCAGGCCTAATAGCGAGAGCATAGGCGCAACAAACGATGCCGTGGTGATAATAGCAACTGTTGAAGAACCTTGAGCCGTTTTCATCAAAAAGGCGATCAGAAAAGGAGCTGCCAAACCTAAACCCGTTTTGCTGAGGAAATTACCTGCCGCCAATCCGATTCCGGTTTCTTTAATAACCATCCCAAACATACCTCCGGCTGCAGTAACAATCAGAATAGGCCCGGCTTTCTCAATGGCAGTTTCAAAAACGGCATTGAGTTTTTTTTGACTTATATCATTTAATAATACGAAAGAAAAAATCATTCCAACAAACAGGGCAATAATAGGTTGGCCGATAAAAAAGATTGTTTTTATAAAGTAATTCTGATCCTTCCAACCTAAAACAGCTAACAAAGAGGCAAGTGATATAAGCAGCAACGGAACAATTACAGGCAGAAGCGACAAAAAGGGAGATGGGAGTTTTTTTTCATTTATTGCCTCGTTTTCTATTTCATAGTGAGCCGGTTTGTAGCCTTTATTTTTTGTCATCCAGCGAGTCCATAAAAATGCGGCTAAAGCGCCTGGAATGGCAAATAATATTCCTGCAAGGATGAAATTACCAATATTCACATTCATAATACCCGCAGCCGCCAATGCGCCCGGATGAGTCGGCACCAGACAATGCACAGCATATAATGAACAAGCCAGAACAATGGCAATAAACGGCATGGCAATTTTTGTTCTGGCGCTGAAGGATTTGGCCAAACCACTTAAAATAATATATCCTGAATCGCAGAAAATTGGCAAACCTGCAAGAAACCCTGTAATTCCTAATGCTGAGGGAGCTCGCTTTTCTCCTGTTTTCGATAGCATGAAGTTGGCAATACTCAGTGCTCCACCGCTTTTTTCCAACACAATTGCAATGATTGCACCGAATATGATCAAAAAACCGATGGATGCCATCGTGCTTCCAAAGCCATCCTTCAAAATTTTCAGGATATCAGCATCCGGTATGGCAACAATGGCTAATAACAGCGAAACCAGAAAAAGAGAAATAAATGCATTTAACTTTAACCTGGATGTCAAAAAAATGATACTTGCTATGCTTAGAAGTACGAGTAGGGATGTTGTTAAAACGCTCAATGCTATTTTGTTTTATTCAATACTACTTGATTTGCTTTAACTGTTCTTCAATCAATGTGTAAGTAGCAGGAGAAACAGGGACCAAAGGCAACCTGAGCTGATTTTTAGCTATTCCCATTATTTCCATCAATGCTTTCACGCCACACGGGCTTCCTTCCTTGAAAATTAATTTCAGCATTTCGGCCATTTGCAAATGTAGTTGGCCAGAAACAGCCGTATCGCCATGCAGAGAAGTATGAGTCAATTGACTTAATTTTTCAGGTAATGCATTGGCAATAACTGATATAACACCTATGGAGCCTATTGCAATAGAAGGCAAAGTCAAACCGTCATCACCGGAAATCAATTTAAAATAGGAAGGCGCTTTGCTGATTATTCTTGCAAACTGACCAAGATCGCCTGATGCTTCTTTAACAGCAACCACTTTGTCCGACAATCTGCCGATCCGTAGTGTCGTATCAGCATCCATATTTACACCGGTTCGTCCGGGAACATTATAAAGGATCACTGGAACAGGGCTTGCTTCAACTACTATTTTAAAATGCTGAAAGAGGCCTTCCTGTGTGGGTTTGCTGTAGTATGGCGTGACCGAAAGAATGGCATCAACACCATCAAAATTTGCATTTTGAATGGATTCAACTAATCCGGAAGTATTGTTTCCACCCATTCCTACAACAATTTTTAAACGTCCGGCATTCTTGTCAATCACAAAACGCACGATTTCTTTCTTTTCATTTTCCGAAAGGGTAGGAGTCTCACCTGTGGTTCCAAGCACCACCATATAATCAATTCCTCCTTGAACCTGATTTTCAATTAATCTTTCCAATGCCTTGTAATCAATACTTTTATCTTCATTAAAAGGAGTGATCAAAGCAACTCCTGCCCCCATAAATGGATGTGTCATTCTATTGTTGTTTTATTAATTCTTTTTAAATAATACAAAATTTGTTTGGCCAACTGATCGGTTTCGGGTTGTTCGCTGAATTCAATATTAAGGTCAAAATAGTTTACTGACTGACCTGCATACCCAATTTTGAAGGAAGCTTCTGACAATGCTGTTAAATAGATGATAGGTAAGTGTTTCTGACCCGTTAAATCAATTAAAATGTCAAATTTCTGTTCTATAAAATCCTGAGCCAAATCTGTTTTAGGAATCTCGCTCCAAGTTGTTTGTTTTCGCGTGAAGCCCTTGATATCATCAGGAATCGCAACCTTTTTAAGTGGTGAATAACACAAACCGACGGTTTTAATACCCGCATTTATGAGTTCATTTTCAATTAGGTCAAAAGATTCTTTCTGATCAATTTCCCAAAGGATTCCGGCTGATGTGGCCGAATCTAAATTGAAAACCTTTTTTTCTCTGGTAACTGTGCCCAATTTCGAACTCAGCAGCTTTTGAGCAATCTTTGATTTTATTCCCATAATTTGGTGCAAAAATAACAATTCGTTTGTTTTCCCTGTCATTTAGCCGATCATTTTCAGAAAGTCTTCTTCCGAGATAATCGGGATATTCAGCTTTTCAGCTTTTTCCAGTTTACTTGGACCAATATTATTTCCTGCCAGCAAATAGCTGGTATTCTTCGAGATAGAGCTGACATTCTTTCCACCGTTTTGTTCAATCATCTTTTTCAGATCGTCGCGTGAGTTTTTGTCAAAAGTTCCCGAAATAATAATCGATAAACCTTCCAGTTTCGCTGATCGGTTAGCCAGACTGGCTTCGTCAAGCTGCATTTGCAGTCCTTTTTCCTGAAGTCGGTTAAGTATTCGGATGTTTTCAGGATTAGCGAAATAGGCCTGAAGACTTTCAGCAATCCGTCCACCGATTTCATCAATCGCAGTTAATTCTTCCAAACTGGCTTTTTCAATGTTTTCAATATTCATCAGGCGATGTGCCAGAATTTTGGCTACGGTTTCGCCAACAAAACGGATTCCAAGTGCGAATAGTACTTTTTCGAACGGAACAGTGCGCGATTCGTCCAGGCTTTTTAATATTCGTTCTGCCGATTTATCGCCCAGCCGTTCAAGATTGCTTATCTGTTCTTTCTTCAAATCGTAGATGTCGGCAATATTTCGGATGAGTCCTTCATTGTACAGCAAATCAATGGTTTCCTGCCCTAATCCATCTATATTCATCGCTTTTCGGCTAGTAAAATGCTCCATTTTTCCTTTGATTTGCGGCGGGCAACCGTCCTCATTCGGGCAATAATAGGCAGCTTCACCTTCATTGCGGTTTAGAGCCGTTCCACATTCGGGACAATTCCTGATAAAATCAACTCTTTGTGCCATCGGATGTCGTGAGGCAGAATCGACACTAACAATTTTCGGGATTATTTCACCGCCTTTTTCAACGAAGACGGAATCGCCTAAATGCAAATCAAGGTTTTTAATGATATCGGCATTGTGCAAAGTGGCACGTTTCACGGTAGTTCCGGCTAAAAGAACCGGGTCAAGGTTGGCAACAGGAGTTACCGCACCGGTTCGTCCAACCTGGTATGAAACCGATTGCAAAATAGTACTCAACTGCTCGGCTTTGTACTTGTAGGCTATGGCCCAGCGTGGCGATTTGGCGGTTGTTCCAAGATATTGCTGTAAACTCAGCGAATTAACTTTAATCACAATTCCATCTGTCGCAACCGGAAGTTCATAGCGTTTCAGATTCCATTTCCGAATGAAAGCGATCACATCATCAATGTTGGCGCATTTTTCAGAATCGGGTGAAATCTTAAATCCCCATTCTTTAGCTGTCATCATGCTTTCTAAATGACCGTCGGAAGGCAAATTTTCTCCCAGCAGATAGTAAAAATAGGCATCTAGTTTACGTTCGGCCACCACCGTTGATTTCTGTGATTTTAAGGTTCCGGATGCGGCGTTCCTGACGTTTGCAAATGGAGCTTCTCCTTCGCCGGCACGCTCTTCATTGATCTGATCGAAAACAGAAAAGGGCAGCAAAATCTCTCCACGGATTTCAAATTCTTCAGGATAACCAGAGTTCTGTAATTTAAGCGGAATACTTTTTATTGTACGCACATTGGCTGTTACATCATCGCCAAAAGTGCCGTCACCACGGGTAATTGCCTTGTCTAACCTGCCATTTTTGTATCTTAAACTGATTGAAGTTCCGTCGTATTTCAGTTCACAGACATATTCAAACGATTGGTCGGTGAGTTTCCTGATTTTCTGGTCAAAATCGCGTAATTCTTCTTCGGAATAGGAATTGGAAAGCGAAAGCATCGGATATTGGTGCCTGACCTGTTCAAACTCTTTATTCAGGTCGCTTCCTACGCGTTGGGTGGGTGAGTTGGGATCGAAAAATTCAGGGTTATCTGCCTCCAGTTTTTCGAGTTCTTTCAAAAGCAGGTCGAACTCATGGTCGCTTACCACAGGCTGTGATAAAACATAGTAACGGTAGTTGTAATCTTCGAGTGTGGAACGCAATTCTGAAATTCTTTTTTCTATATTTTCGTTGGCCATTTTGATTAAAATTTGCACTAAAATACAAAAAAAGT
>PNOH01000028.1 GCA_013824715.1 Odoribacter sp.
TTTATTTATTTACAATTTACTATTTAAATGTATTCAACGAGTATCATGCATCCAGCTTTTGTGATTCCAAATGGTCAATTGTAAATCGTCCAATTGTCAATTTCTCTGCCCTCTGCCCTACGCTCCTTCCAGCTTCTTGATGGTTTCAATAAATGCCTGCATGTTTTCGGTCGGAACGTTCTGGGGAACTCCGCCACCACACGACCAAACGATACCTTTTTTGTTCTGAACTTTATTCCACATTTGTTCAGTTTGTAGTTTAACTTCTTCAGGAGAAGCTGCCATCAGTACATCGCGTGGAGGAATATTTCCAAGAAGTGCCACCTCTGGACCAGCCAGTTCACGGATTTCGTTGATCGAATGTTCGAAGCTAAAATTAAACAAATTAACTCCGATTTCCTTCAAAAAAGGAGTGCTGATCAATCCTTGTGCATCATTGTGAAAAAAGCGCACTTTGGTTTCGAAGGCAGCAAAAATTGGTTTCAGGTATGGAACTACAAATTCGTGGCACTCGTCTTCGCCAACAAAACCTACTATATCGTCTAAAACCAGAATTCCCTCGATGGAAGGAAACTGTTCTTTTTGGTGACGCAGCCAATCAACTGTAAATTCGGAAATGATTTTCAGAAGTTGGTGAGCTTCTTCCGGGTTCATCATCAAAGCCATCATAAATTCGGTGGTTCCCATCAGAAATGTGGCGATATTCAGCGGTCCACGGGCAATGGCGAACTTGATTTCGTGCCCCATTTCGTGAATGGAAGGCTCAAATTCCTTTAGTCTTTGAATAATAAAAGGCAATAATCCGTCCAGTTTTGGATTGGGTTTTTTGATACTGGCAATGTCTTCAATCGAATGGATCGTTTTATCAGCATGAGGCAAGCTGCTTTCATGCCAAACCTGTTTCGCGCCGAAAGCCGAAGGTTCGCTGCACATGCCATATTCCGCCCAGAATCCGGGAAGAAAAATCGCATCAGGAAAAGTCTCGATTGCCTTTTTGTTGGTTTCGAACCACTGTTTGCCGCTGGCGTAATAATCGAGAGTTGAAAGGCCCGCCCAACCTGGCAACCAGGGGCTGTCTATGATAAAACCGACCGGCGCAGGCCCCTTATGTTTTCGACTGATTACATCAAGCAGCAAGTTCCATTGTTTGTTCGTCATTTAATTTCAGTTTAATTGAGGTAGTTGGTTAGAAAAAAGCTGATTTTTTCAATTTCCAGCAGCTAGAGGTCAGAGACCAGCAGCTTGCAAAATCAAAAGTAACTGTTTTACGACAGTTTAGCCAGTACTATTTTAACAGGCATTTATACTATTTTTGCGAAATATCAAATACTTCGGTCAATGAAGATCATGCACGAACAGGTGAGCTTTGCACCGCGCACCATGCTTAAAGTAAAGTGGGACGACTTCCCGCATTTTACCTATCCCTGGCATTTTCATAGCGAATTTGAAATTGTTTATGTGCTTAAAAGTTCAGGAAAACGATTTGTGGCCGACAGTGTTGAACCATTTAAGGAAGGTGATATCACGCTGATAGGTAGTAACCTCCCGCATTTTTGGAAAAGTGAAATTCAAAATGATCCTGATGATTCAAACCGGGTAAATGCCATTGTGGTTCAGTTTCACAAAGATTTTTTCAAGGAGGAAATCAATGCCTATCCTGAATTTCACCGAATCAATGAGTTACTGAAACGTGCAGTACGCGGAGTTCATTTCAGTAATCCTTCGGCAGAGCAAATTGGAAAAATGCTGAAACGTCTTTTGAAACTTAATGGATTAGATCGGATGCTCTACTTCATTAAGCTGATGGACACGATGTCAAGGATCGAAAATTACCGTATTCTGGCCAGCAAAGCATATCTGTTACAGGAGCATAAAGAACTAAACACCCGGCTCGATAAAATCATGCATTTTATCATCACCAATTATCAGCGAAAAATTACCCAGGAGGAAGTTGCCACCAAAATCAGCATGACAACAGCTTCGTTTTGTCGTTATTTCAAAGAAAAAACAGGGAAAGGTTTTATCTTTTTCGTGAATGAAATGCGCATTGGTTATGCATGCAAATTATTGATAGAAAATCATTTGTCGATTTCCCAGATTTGTTTCGAGTGCGGGTTCAACAACATTTCGAATTTTAACAGGATGTTCAAACGACAAACTGGCTACACCCCTGGTGAGTACCAGCAGCAATTTATCGGAGTGACTGTTTAGGAGAAAAGCAGAGGGAATTTATAGTCATTCAATGGTCATTCAATGGTCATTCAATGGTCATTCAATAGTCATTCAATAGTCATTCAATTGCTTAAAAACTACAAATGACAACAAAATGACAACTTAATGACTATCATTGACAACCATAAACAATCCTAAAATATTTTCACCCATGGAACACATCGAAAAGTACATTGAAGCAAATAAAGACCGGTTTCTGGAAGAACTGTTTGGATTGATCCGGATTCCGTCAATCAGCTCGATTGCAGCCAACAAACCCGAAATGTACCGGGCGGCTGAGTACTGGAAACAAACCTTGCTGAGTGCTGGCGCCGACAGAGCAGAAATCTTTGAAACAGATGGAAATCCGGTGACTTATGGCGAAAAAATTATCGATCCGGCCAAACCAACTGTGCTGATATATGCCCACATGGACGTGATGCCGGTTGATCCTTTGAATTTGTGGGTTTCGCCACCTTTCGAGCCTGAAATCAGGGATGGAAAAATATGGGCCCGCGGCGCCAACGATGACAAAGGCCAGAGCATGATGCATGCCAAAGCGTTTGAACTGATGGTGCATACCAATACCCTGCCCTGCAATGTGAAATTCATGATTGAAGGTGAAGAAGAAATCGGTTCGCCAAACCTGGGTAAATGGTGCGAACAGCATAAAGAAATGCTGAAAGCCGATATTATCCTGGTTTCGGACACCTCGATGATTGCTCCGGATATGCCCTCCATCACTACCGGATTGCGTGGACTGGCATACTGGCAGATTGAAGTTACCGGGCCCAACATGGACCTCCATTCCGGATTATTTGGTGGCGCAGTGGCCAATCCGATTAATGTACTGGCCAAAATGATCGCTCAAATGACCGATGAAAAAGGCCGCATTACTATTCCCGGATTTTACGATGATGTAATTGAAGTTTCGGCTAAAGAACGCACACTGCTTGCTCAGGCTCCATTCGATCCGGAAAACTATAAAAAGGCGCTCAATATTGCTGAAGTTTCAGGAGAAGAAGGCTATTCAACCACAGAACGCACCGGCATCCGTCCGAGTTTTGATGTTTGCGGAATATGGGGGGGCTACATGGGTGAAGGAACCAAGACGGTGATACCATCAAAAGCTTATGCGAAAATATCTTGTCGTTTGGTGCCGAATCAAGATCACAAAAAAATTGCTGTTTTGTTTAAGGATCATTTCGAAAGCATTGCGCCAAAAACGGTGAAAGTGGAAGTGACTTCATTGCACGGCGGACAAAGTTACGGCTGCCCGATTGACCTTTCCGCGTATCGCGCTGCGGAAAAAGCATACATTGACGTGTATGGCAAACGACCGGTTCCTTTTCGCAGCGGCGGAAGTATTCCAATCATCTCTACTTTTGAACAGGTTCTTGGAATTAAAACAATCCTTATGGGCTTTGGTCTTGAATCAGATGCCATTCACTCGCCCAACGAAAACTTTTCGCTGGAACAGTTTTTCAATGGGATACGGACGATACCGTTGTTTTATAAGTATTTTGCGGAGATTGAATAGAAGCCCCCTTACCGTTCCCCCACATAGGGAAAGCTTAGGTTGATGGATTACGTTTCCTTCTGAATTTTGCTATTTTAGCCAAATTACAACTGATAGTAAATCTGGATAATAGAAAAATACGAATGATTTAAAAAATTAAGAGATGAAAATAATTACACTTTTTCTGGTGATTCTTGGGTTATTCAGCGACGAGACAAAATTAAAACATGTAGAATCTAAAGTTTACAGCTATTCAAATGCCAGGGTTGAAAAAACCGATTCCGGTGAAAAACGAAATTTGATCAACGGAGAAACAACACATCTTGAAAACTTCGAAATTCATACAACGACCCTTCTGCCTGGGAAAGCTCCTCACGGGAGTCAAATTCATGCTGATTACGAAGAAATTATTTTTGTGAAAGAAGGCCTGTTAGAAGTAACCGTAAATGAAGAAAGCAAAGTAATGGGCCCGGGTAGCGTGGCTTTAATCATGCCGGGCGATAAACACGGATTGGAAAATGCAGGAAAGTCAAATGCCACCTATTACATTATCAAATATAAATCGAAACAACCTCTTTCTGTCGAACGCGGAAAAACCGCCGGAGGTTCAATGCTGTTGGATTGGGACAACATTAAATTTACCCCTCACGATAAAGGTGGGATTCGCCGGTACTTTGACCGTAAATCAGCCATGTCGGACCGGATCGAAATGCACGTAACGACCTTGAACCCTGCAATTAAAAGCCATGAACCACATATCCACGAACCCGCCGAAATTGTGATTATGATGGAGGGAACCACAGAAATGGAAATTGGAGAAGGTATTTATCTGGGTCAAGTTGGCGATGTTTATTTTCTTGGTTCAAATATTCCTCATGCCATTCGGAACACCGGCAGCAAACCCTGTATGTATCTGGCTTTTCAGTGGGAATA
Source organism: Odoribacter sp. (assembly GCA_013824715.1). Classification (GTDB taxonomy): domain Bacteria; phylum Bacteroidota; class Bacteroidia; order Bacteroidales; family Prolixibacteraceae; genus Aquipluma. Next base: position 4,664 of record PNOH01000028.1, read on the forward strand.
AACGAAAAAAGCAGCTAAGAAATTTTCTTAACTGCTTCATTTAAAGTAGCGAGAGCGAGACTTGAACTCGCGACCTCATGATTATGAATCATACGCTCTAACCAGCTGAGCTACCTCGCCATTAATATTTGAACCTTACAAAGCGGTTTTCTAGCAGACCTTCCCGATTTTGATCGGGGCGCTCTAATCCCGAGTTCTCGGGAAGCTACCTCGCCAATAAGCCAAAATGAACATGCATCAATTCACCACCACGGTTCTTTTTTGCGGTTGCAAATATAGTACTTTATTTATTCGTTGGCTGCCGGCGATAAAAATTATTAAAAAAATTCAACCTCATTTACTGTTACGTTGCGTATTACTGTTTAAATACATATCTTGCAAAAAATCAAATAACCTATGTCTGGAAAAACAAAATTACTATTGGAATACATTATCAACTGCTCGCCTAAAGTACTGTTTAACAGACTTAGCACAGCATCTGGACTCACCGAATGGTTTGCTGATGATGTAAGGGTAAAAGGTAATCTCTTTACTTTTGTCTGGGGAGATACGAATCAGGTTGCTGAAAAGAAAAATCACAAGGAAAACAAAACAGTTCGTTACGAATGGATTGGCGATGAATTTGATAAGGATGAATCTTATTTTGAATTTACAATTGCACTTGATGATTTAACCAACGATGTTTCGCTTATGATTGTCGATTTTGCTGATGCTGACGAAGTAAAAGAAACCAATGACCTGTGGAATACCCAAATTGCCAAATTAAAACAGTTGCTTGGTTCATAATACTGTCCTTATTTCCTTCTTCATATTTTTCAATTATCTGAGCTAATCAGTTAATAACTCCTAAATATGATGACGGGACACGTCTTCCCCTTTTTAATTATTCAAAATAACTTAGTTTTGTAATCGTTTTCACTACGCAAGCACAGAGCATGAAGCGACTTCACCTGTTTATGATAAAAAGTTTTTTGGGTCCGTTTTTTATGACCTTTTTCATTTGTGTGTTTATTCTACTGATGCAATTTTTGTGGAAATACATTGATGAATTGGTAGGAAAAGGACTCGAATGGAATATTGTTGCCGAGTTGCTCCTTTATGCTTCATTTGGTCTTGTGCCACTGGCATTTCCATTGGCCATGCTGTTGGCATCCATCATGACTTTTGGAAATCTGGGCGAGAATTATGAGTTGGTGGCCATGAAAGCATCCGGCATTTCCCTTTTCCGAATTATGCGGCCCCTGCTGGTTATTGCCCTCATCCTGACTTCTGTTGCTTTTTACTTCTCAAACAATATCCTTCCCAAAACTAACCTGGAATTTTACGCCCTGCTCTTTAGTGTCAAACAGCAAAAACCTGAAATGGTGGTTAAGGAAGGTGTTTTCTCAAACGACATGCCCAATTACAGCATCAAAGTTGAACGCAAAGGCAAAAACAACAATATGCTTTATGATGTCATGATTTACGATCACTCGGACGATGATGGAAATGTAAACGTAACCATTGCCGATTCAGGTAAAATGGAGTTGACCGAAGACAAAAAATTCATGTCAATTACCTTATACAACGGGCACAATTATACCGAAGGCAAAGAACGTCGGCAAGGATCTGATCGTCGGTTTCCTTTTCAACGGGAATTATTTAAGAAAGAAGTCATCAACATCAGCATGCTCGATTTCGAGTTTAACCGGACCGACGAAAAACTTTTTACTCAGGGTTCCCGGGCAATGAATGTTAGTCAGCTAACCCATCGGGCCGATTCCTTGTTTTCAGATTACAAGCTGCGTATTTGGAGGTTCGCCGCTTCATTGAGTTATGTGGGTGCTCTTTCCAAACAAGTAGCCTGGCTGGCTAATCCTAATGAATTGATAAGGATTAATCCACACTTAAAGCCCGACACACTGGTTGATGTCGATCAGCTCATTACTTCATTGAGCACTTTCGAAAAGCAGGACCTTTATCAACGGGCAATTGGGAGCGTAAGAACCAATTCGCAAATCATCAGTCAGCAGTTAGATGAAATGTATAACCGAAAAAAAATGGTTAATGCTTATGCAATGGAATGGCATCGCAAATTTACCCTATCCTTTGCCTGCCTTATTTTCTTTTTTATTGGCGCCCCACTTGGTGCAATTATCCGAAAAGGAGGTCTGGGAATGCCTGTGGTTGTTTCGATTTTAATGTTTATTGCTTACTATGTTTTACTGATTACAGGCGAAAAATTTGCCCGCGAAGATGCATGGTCAATGGCTATCGGGATGTGGTTTTCGTCCCTGGTCTTTTTACCGCTTGGGTTCTGGCTTACCTATAAAGCAGCCACCGATTCGGGTGTTATGAATTTAGAAAGCTATCAACTTTTTTTCAAAAAACTGGCCAGTTTCAGTTTCCTGAAAAAAATAAAATCTGATAATTAAATAGATGCGAATACTTCAACTGATGAATAAAGTGCCATGGCCGCCGAAAGACGGAGGAGCCATTGCCTGTATGAATATGACCAAAGGATTTTCGATGCTTGGGCACGAAGTAACGGTTCTGTGCATGAATACCTCTAAACATCATGTTCGCATCAAAGATATTCCATCAGACATACGGAACAAGGCCGAATTCAGGCTGGTTGAAGTTCCTGCCTCAATTAACTGGATTAAAGCTGCGCTCAACTTATTGCTCTCCAAACTTCCATATAATGCCCAACGATTTATTTCCCGCGATTTTAGCTCGGAACTAATCAAACTTTTAACCGAAAAACATTTCGATATTATCCAACTCGAAGGTTTGTATCTCTGTCCATACATTCCGGTTATCAGGAAATATTCCGAAGCGTTGGTGACCTACCGGGCTCATAACATCGAGTACGAAATATGGGAGAGAACGGCCAAATTATCAAAAGGATTACGATCAAAATACCTCAGGAACCTTTCGGAAAGAATAAAACGGTTTGAAATCAGCTATTTAAATTCGTATGACATTTTAATTCCAATCACCGATCGTGATGGACTTATTCTCGATGAACTGGGAAACACAAAACCGCGCCATACCTCGCAAACAGGAATTGACTTTGCCTCGTTGGTTCCAACTGCCAAAAAACTCGAATTCCCTTCACTTTTTCATATCGGAGCGCTCGATTGGGCGCCTAATCAGGAAGGGCTCATTTGGTTTTTCGGGAATTGCTGGTCGAAAATAAAAAGCGAAAATCCCCAGCTTAAGTTTTATCTGGCCGGAAGAAATGCGCCGGAATGGTTCGAGCGGATTATTAAACTCGATGGCGTTGAATACATGGGCGAAATCAATGATGCCTACGATTTTATCAACTCAAAAGCAGTAATGGTAGTCCCTCTCTTCTCCGGAAGCGGCATGCGGATCAAAATCATTGAAGGGATGGCGCTTGGAAAACCTATTGTGACCACTGACATCGGAACTGAAGGTATTCCGACCGAAAACGGAAACAACATACTGATTGCCAACGATGCAGATCAATTTATTGAAGCCATAACACGTTTGATTAATGACCGTGGATTGTCAGATCATATTGGGAAAAATGCAATTGGCTTTATTCAGGAAAAATATGACAATTTATCGCAGGCCGGCGCTTTGGTCGAATTTTACAGGAACCACATTCACTCATAATAAGTAAATGCCGTTGAACCACATTGCGGAAATAATATTTTGGATATCAGGATTTATCATTTTTTACACCTACGGTGGATACGGGATATTTTTGTTCATTTTCCTGAAAGCAAGAAGTTTATTCGTGACAACTAAAATTGTTTCAAACCCTTTTTTCGAAGAAAGTCTTCCTGAAGTTTGCCTCATCATTGCTGCCTATAACGAAAAAGATTACGTTGACCAGAAGATAAAAAATTCGCTTTCGCTTATTTATCCTCCCGAAAAGCTTTCCATTATTTGGATTAACGACGGTTCGGACGATGGAACTCCTGAATTGGTTGCATGTTATCCGGAAGTAATTTTGCTGCATAACCCGAAGCGAAGCGGAAAAATTGAAGGGATGAACCGGGGAGTTGAGCATTCTGCCGCACCAATCCTCCTATTTACCGATGCAAATACCATGCTTTCGCCCAATTCTTTAATGGCTGTGATCCGCCATTTTCAGGACAGAACGGTTGGCTGCGTGGCTGGCGAAAAACAGTTTTACAAGGACAAAAACCAACCCGTTGCCGCAGTTGGTGAAGGGTTTTACTGGAGAATCGAATCGTGGCTTAAACAACTTGATTACCAGTTTTACAGCGCCATTGGCGCAACAGGTGAGCTTTTTGCAATCCGCCGGGAACTGTTTCACCGGGTTGAACCCGACACGCTACTCGACGATTTTATGATTTCGATGCGGGTAACCCTGCAAGGTTTCCGTGTCGCTTATGAACCAACAGCAATTGCTTCCGAAAATGGTTCATCGAATATAAAGGAGGAACTCAAGCGAAAGGTCCGTATTGCTGCCGGTAGTTATCAATCGCTCCTTCGCCTGAAAAAACTGCTTAACCCGTTTTTTAACGCAAAATTGTTTTTTCAATATATCTCACACAAAGTGCTACGCTGGACACTGGCGCCTCTCGCATTGATCAGTTTGCTTGTTTCAACTGTTTTAATGCTGGGCAGTCAGCAGCAAATACCCGCTTATTCAGTCTATTTCTTAGCATTTTATTTGCAGGTCTTGTTTTATAGCCTTGTCCTATTCGGTTTGCTCACTCAAAGCAACCCGGTGCGGATCAAATACATCTATGCCCCGTTTTATTTCGTGGCCATGAACTATGCTATGTTCAAAGGTTTCTTTCGCTTCCTGAAAGGCAGGCAATCGGTACTTTGGGAAAAATCGAAAAGGGCATAAGAATGCTATTTCACCTTTCAAGTCGAAATTTTAGCTAATTTTGCCGCCGTATTTGAAAATCATTTGCTGAAATGAACGAAATAAAATTGAATACGATCCCCGAGGCTATTGAAGCTATCCAAAACGGACAATTAATCATTGTAGTTGACGACGAGGACCGTGAAAATGAAGGTGATTTTATAGCTGCTGCCGAGAAAGTAACTCCTGAAATGGTCAACTTTATAACCAAACATGGCAGGGGGCTTGTTTGTGCTCCACTCACCGAAGAACGATGTGATGAGTTGGAACTTGATTTGATGGTCGGAAAAAATACCTCATCGCACGAAACTCCTTTTACTGTTTCTGTTGATCTATTAGGATATGGTTGTACAACCGGCATTTCGGCCAGCGACCGTGCAAAAACGCTGAATGCTCTGGCTAACCCTGAACTGAAACCCGATGAACTCGGCCGTCCGGGACATATTTTCCCGCTCAGGGCGCGAAGCCGCGGCGTATTGCGTCGTGCAGGCCATACCGAAGCCGTAGTTGATCTGACCAGAATGGCAGGTTTGACCCCGGCCGGTGTGCTCATCGAAATCATGAACGACGATGGTACCATGGCACGCCTGCCCGATTTAATGAAAATTTCCCGGCATTTTAATCTGAAAATCATTTCAATCAAAGATTTGATCACCTACCGTTTGCAAAGCGAAAGTCTGATTGAACGGGGCGATGAAGTGTTCCTGCCAACTAAAAACGGAATTTTCAGGATTATTCCTTTTAAACAACTTTCGAATGGAGTGGAACATATTGCATTAATCAAAGGTGAATGGACTCCTGAGGAATCAGTTCTGGTTCGGGTACATTCTTCGTGTATGACCGGTGACATATTCGGTTCGATGCGCTGCGAATGTGGGGAACAACTCGAACATGCCATGAAACTGATTGAAAAGGAAGGGAAAGGGGTAGTTGTTTATATGCAGCAGGAAGGTCGTGGAATTGGGCTGATGAATAAAATTGCAGCCTATAAACTTCAGGACCAGGGTATGGATACTGTGGAGGCAAACATTCATCTCGGATTCGATGCCGACGAGCGCGACTATGGTGTTGGCGCACAGATTCTGAGAAGCCTTGGAGTTTCAAAAATGCGTTTAATTACAAATAATCCGGTCAAACGGGTTGGCATCGAAGGTTTTAATCTGGAAGTTGTTTCAACTGTCAATATCGAGATTGAACCCAACGAATTTAATCAGGCCTATCTGAAAACCAAGCGCGACCGGATGGGGCACCATTTGCTGAATTTCAAATACGACAAATAAAGTAATGGGAATGTTCGACAATATGTTTGATCCGGGCTATGGCGAACAAACCGTGGAAGGTGTTGATTACACTACGAGCCCGCAAGGTTACAGGATTATGACTGAATTTTACCTTGTCAGGCGTGGATATTGTTGTTCCAATGGGTGCCTGAATTGTCCGTATTCACCCAAAGCGGTAAAAGGTAACCGAAAACTTCGAACAGAAGTGGAAAAGAAATTCAATCCATAAAAAAGCAGAAATCAGATAATCATGAATGACCTGTTTCTGCTTTTCAAACCATGTATTTCTCCTCTGGAGTTTTACAAGAAAGTTGAAACCACACTATTTTCTTCGCCAAAACTATTGGTTACAAAATAGTCTGCCTGAGGTTCATTTTTCCACACCGATCCGTTAATCAAATATCGGAATTGGTAATCTTTACCTGTTTCCAATTCAAGAGTAGCTGTAAAGTCTTTAGTCTTCAAAGCAGTCATTGGTTCAGAAGATTTATCCCAATTATTGAAATCTCCGAGCAATTGAACTGTTTTTGCTTCAGGAGCATCCACAGCATCTAACCGGAATGAAACCTTGCAAACCGGTTTTGATTTTAAAAATTGTTTTTTTAAGCTCATCGCGTAAGTTTTAAATTCATAGTATAATCTGATGGGTCAAAAATACCTAAAGCATTCAGGTAAATCAGCCTAAATTACTGTGCACAAATTATTTAGCATTATATTGATATTTAATTAACCTTTAACAACAACAACTCGTTGAATTTCAGAGCATACGTAAAAAATGCACCTTTGTTAACACAAGTTTAAGTGTTTCTTTTTCAACGCAATTTTTTCATGATCTATGCTTTATTAGTCTTTTCCGGATTCCTGTTTCCCTTTTCCTTTAATGGCTTATCTTTGTAATAAAAAACAATGTATCCGAAAGATATCCGCATCGTATTCATGGGAACTCCCGATTTTGCTGTTGAGAGTTTGAAGGCTTTAGTCGAAAAAGGATACCAGGTTGTTGGGGTAATTACAGCTCCTGATAAGCCTGCAGGCCGTGGCCGTCAATTGAGCGAATCAGCCGTTAAGCAATATGGAGTTCAGCAGAATTTGAAAGTAATTCAGCCCGAGAAACTGAAAAATCCGGAGTTTATTGCCGAATTGGAAAGTTTGAAAGCCGATTTACAGATCGTAGTTGCATTTCGTATGTTGCCCGAAATAGTATGGAAAATGCCACTACTTGGCACGTTTAACCTCCACGCTTCCCTCCTGCCACAATACCGTGGCGCCGCTCCGCTAAACTGGGCAATCATTAACGGCGAAACTGAAACAGGCGCCACTACTTTTTTGCTGTCACACGAAATTGATACCGGACGAATTATTTTTCAGGAAAAGGTAACCATTGGGGATAATGATACGGTTGGCGATTTGCACGACCGGATGATGGGAATTGGGGCCACTCTGGTTTTAAAAACTGTTGATGCCCTGGCTGAAGGAAAAATCCAGCCTATTGATCAGGAAAAATTGATTGATGTCCCTGACAGAATCAAACAAGCGCCAAAGATTTTCAAAGAGGATTGCCGCATTGACTGGATTAGAGACACTGAGTCGGTTAGAAACCTGATCAGGGGGCTGTCACCATATCCGGCGGCATGGATTGAGTTGGTTCATCCTGAAAAACATGAAATACTTAGTGCAAAAATTTATGCCGCCATCCCGGATCTTACCAGTTTACCGGCAGCTCCCGGAACCATTCGAACCGATGCTAAAAAATTCCTGAAAATAGCCTGTCCCGATGGTTGGCTGTCGGTTACAGATATTCAGCTTTCAGGAAAGAAACGGATGAAAATAGATGAATTGTTGCGCGGATTCCACGATTTGGGCGAGTGGAAGATAAAAATGTAAGAAGACGGAAGACCGGAGCCGGAAGCGAGAGAACTTCGGACTTCAGACTTCACTACTTCTTCTTGCTGAAATTCACGATCAGAAAATAGGTGATAAATCCAAACGAAATAGAAACCAGTTCGATGCCAAATGGAAGCATGCTATCTTCCATGAAGTTTCGGTAATTATCATGGTTATTGATACTCGGGCTCATCTGGTTGATGATAATGAATCCAATTCCGGCAAAGAATGCCACCAAACCCCATTTCAGCGAAGGATATTTATTTGCTTCCTGATTTTCGGAATTAACTGCAGTAACCTGCTGATCAAGGATTCCGGCATTTTCGAAATGTCCTGCCTTAATGATTTTCCGTTTCAGTAAGAAGTCAGTAAAATTTTTCAGTACCCGGAAAATGGCGTAAAAAATCACCGATGCCATTAATACTTCATTGATGCTCATAATTTTCAGTTTTAAGTGTTTGTAAGATGTGACAACAAGGTTTCATTAAATGTTGCAGATGATTCGGTTTTTTTTCTGAATAAAATATCGGTACTTCATGCAACATTTTCCTGTCTGCCGCTGTCAACCTTCAAGTATGAATGATTCTGAATTAATAGTCCAGATTTTAAACGGGAATAGAAATGCATTTACCTTTTTGGTAAATCGCTACCAAAAATTGGTCGTTCATATTACAGGCCGGTTAATTCAGCGTCAGGATGAGTTGGAGGATGTATGCCAGGATGTATTTCTAAAAGTGTTTCAAAACCTGGGAAAGTACCGTAGCGAATGTAAATTATCAACCTGGATTGCCACCATTGCCTACAATACCAGTATCAATTACCTTCGTAAATTTAAAAAGGGCGATGAAGTTAATCCGGATGATTCGGCAGCATTGCGAAACCTGACGGAATATAAGTCAAACGATTTTGAAAGAACTGATTTACACCGGTATATTCGCGATCAGATTGAATTATTGCCTGTTCATTATCGTACTGTACTAACTTTGTATTATCTGGAAGAGTTTTCGTATCAGGAAATTGAGCATATAACCGGAATGCCCGAAGGAACTGTAAAAAGTTACCTTTTTCGGGCAAAAGCAATTCTGAAGGAAAAATTAAATCAAATTGTTGATGAAAACAGTTTAAATCTGGTAAAGGAGATTACAAATGAATAAGGAAGAACTGGATAAGATTATAGAAAAATCGTTCAGGACTGAACCTGGATTTCAGCTAACATCTGATTTTGCGCAAAAGGTGACATTTACCATGGTTCGCCGGGAACAATGGAAAACAGATTTACGCGAATATCTTTATCTGATTGGCGTATTATTGTCGCTATTTGCTGTGGTTTCGGGCTTTTATTATTTTGTCGCTAAAGAGTTCGTTCTTAAAGCCTTCGCTTTTCTTTCCGAAAATATAATCCCGGTAATTTCAATTATTTTAATCCTGAATTTTATATTATTTGCTGATCGGGTACTTTTACGGCTGCTATTCAGAAGCCTCTCCCCGGCCCCGACAAAGGTGGGGTGAAACAAATAACCATTGCGAAATTTCTACAATGGAAGTTAGAAAATTTGTTCTTATAAGATAAACATCTCCAGAACTGTCAGTGAACAAACTCCCTTCCCAATTTTGGGGAAGGGTTGGGGATGGGGCTTTCTATCCCTTTCTGGGTCTTTTATTCCTGAGATACACAATTTGTCCTTCAGCAGGTTCGTCACCCAAATCCATGCGGTTTCTTCGAAGCAATGGTTTTAACCTGAGGGCATACCGTTGAGAAATATAGTGCATCGTATCGTCATGCTCAGCGACATGTTGTTTATGCTGGCGGTTAGCCTTTTTATACTTCGACGAGAGGTAAAGAATTTCATTGGCACGAGGTTGCTTTCCTTTAGCTAAGTCGTTATAGGTGTAGATTTCCCAATCTTTAAGTTTCAGGTCTTTTGTGAGACTTTCATAAGTATCGCCATCACTGACAACAATTGTACGCAATCCGTTCCGTATCTCAATTTTGTGTTTCGCATTGGTTCTACCTAAAACTGAACCAATTTGTACCGATTTGGCTGATTCCTGCTTAATTAAAGCCAACTGTCGGTTGTCTCTATATTCGTCGTACATGGAAAGTTTAAAATCTTCTATAATTTTAATCAGTCGCTGGGCGTAAGTCGGATCAGTGGCATAGCCCGCTTTTTTTAATCCGTGAGCCCAGCCAACATAGTCTTTCATGTCAAGTTGAAAAAGGAAGTTATACCGGTCACTGTTCATGAGGAAATTGGTGTGGTCGATGTACGAAGCTTCAGCATGGGCATACTTCCGGAAGCACTCCTGCAAAGCATCATCGTCATGATAAATCTTCTTCCCTTTCCATTCGGCTTTACATTTAATTCCGAAATGGTTATTTCCCTCGGTTGCCAGGCGGCTATTGCCATTTTGCGACTCCCAGCAACCCTGGGCCAGGGTAATACTGGCCGGAATACCACTGCGTTCCATCTCCGAAATGGCCAGTTTATAAAATTTTTGAATGTATTTTTCTCTTGATTGCTGCTTTTGTGCAAAGCCTGAAATAACCAATAAAAGCGTAAGATTGACCAGGATATATTTGAGCATAACTATCGTATGGTATGTTTCACAAAAATAACAAAATGTTGTAAGCAACGGTCATTGGCAAATAACAAGTATTAACGTACATTTGGAAAAACTGTTCAAAGATGAAAACGACTGAAATAAGAATTATAGTACACGAATATCAAAACATTGACGAACTGACTGAAAATGATCAAAATCTGTTACATGAAGCCAGAAGAATAACTGAATTTGCTTATGCTCCGTATTCCGGATTTCATGTTGGGGCAGCTATTTTACTGGGAAATGGAATAATTATTAAGGGCAATAATCAGGAAAATTCAGCTTATCCATCCGGATTGTGTGCAGAACGGGTCGCCTTATTTTATGCAAATGCCAACTACCCTGATTCGGAAGTTAAAACAATAGCCATTTCTGCAGCTAAGAACGGTGTTTTGGTGAACGAACCGGTAAAGCCTTGTGGTTCATGCCGGCAGGCTTTAGCCGAAACAGAAGTAAGGTTTGAAACTCCAATCCGGATTATTCTGGATGGCCAGACTTCGATTATGGTTTTAAATGGTATGAAAAGTTTGCTGCCACTGAGTTTTTCGAAGAAAGACTTATAAAAAAAGGATTGCACCCGAAGGCGCAATCCCCAAACAAAGCACAATTTGACCTGCACTTATTGAATTTCAATCTGACGGGACAAATTATTTTTGTACTCAACCTTCTTCGGAAGTTCAATGGTCAAAACCCCATTTTTATGTACTGCATTAATGGCTGCCACATCCACTTCATGCGGCAAGGAGAATGAGCGCTGGAACGAAGAGTACCTGAATTCGGAACGAACCACTTTCCCTTTTTCCTTTTCTTCCTTTTTGTCTTTCTTTTCAGAATAAACAGTCAGATATTCGTCTTTCAGATCAATTTTGAAATCTTCTTTTTCGAGGCCGGGAGCTGCAATTTCAATTTCGAACTTTTCGTTGTTCTCGTAAATATTTACAGCCGGAGTCGATTTCCAGGCTCCTTCTTCAATAAAATTCGGAAGTAAGTTTCCGCTAAAAAATTCATCAAAAATACCCGGCAAGTTTCTGCTTTTAAATACTGGTAACATAGTTTAATTCCTCCATTTTTAAGTGACACTTTATTTTAAAAATTGTTATCATGGAGGATATTTTCAAATTGAATACCAATTGTTATATACCTGATTAATAGTGACATAAAGTCATTTTTAATGTCAATATTTCTGAGTGTATAAATTGAGAAATGACATTTTTTCCGGAAATAGCTATACCTCCAAGTTTTTCGAAACTTTGGAGATATATCGGCATCATAGAAAAAGGCTAAAAACACTTTCTTTCAGAAATAATTTTGTTTTAAATGCCTAAAAAACTACTTTTGTCACTATCAATTTACGCAATGGGGTGCCTTCCTGGCGAGAGTCGGGGTAATTACAGGCTGAGATCACACCCACCGAACCTGATACGGATAATGCCGGCGAAGGGATGGCGAAAGGGACTTACTTGCCTCATTGGTTATTTATTAACCATTTAAAAAACAAGAATGAAACGGATTTATTTGACATTGCTTTTGCAATGTGCGGTGTTTATGGCAATCGCCCAATTTACACTGAAAGGAACGGTTAAAAATGAAGCAGGCGAATGGCTTGTTGGCGCTAACCTGGCTATCCCGAACAGTTTTACTTTGAGTAACTCATCCGATGACTCAAAGTCATCGGATGAGTTACGGACATCAACCGATTTAAACGGAATGTTTCAGTTTAAAAACCTGAAAGCCGGAAAATATCAACTGACGATTTCTTACATCGGTTTTGAAAAACAAACACTGGAAGTTAATCTTATCGGTGATCAAACTCTGGATGTCGTACTGAAACAGGCCATCTTTATGACTGAAGAAATTCTGATCTCGGCTAACCGGGTCAAGGAAAAAACTCCGGTTGCCTTTACAACTGTTGAAAAATCAGAAATCAGGAATAACAATTTAGGGCAGGATATTCCATATCTGCTTGGATTGACGCCTTCATTTGTAACTACTTCGGATGCCGGAACTGGCGTGGGCTATACCAGTTTCAGGATACGTGGAACCGACATGAACCGGATTAATGTGACGGTGAACGGCATCCCGATGAACGATGCAGAATCGCACGGTACCTGGTGGGTTGATATTCCCGATCTGGCTTCTTCGACCGATAACATTCAGGTGCAGCGTGGCGTTGGTACTTCAACCAATGGCGCCGCAGCTTTTGGGGCAACGATTAATCTGCAAACCACCAGGATTAATAAAGACGCTTCTGCCGAATACAGCGCTTCGGCGGGTTCATTCGGAACAATGAAAAATACAGTTGGGGTGAGTTCCGGACGGATCAACGGGAAATTTTCGTTCGACGCCCGCTTATCTAAAATTAGTTCCGATGGATTTATTGACCGTGCCTCCTCAAACCTGAAATCCTTTTTTATTTCCGGAGGGTATTTTACGGCAAATTCGATCCTGAAAGTCAATATTTTTTCAGGACTGGAAGAAACATATCAGGCATGGAATGGAGTGCCTTCAGTACGTTTGAACAACGATTTGGCCGGGATGCAACGTTATGCCGACCATTGGCTCTATTCGCAGAAGCAAGTGGATGAGATGGTTGATTCCGACAACCGCACATACAATATGTACACATACGAAAATGAAGTTGATCACTATCAGCAGGATCATTATCAGGCCTTGTTTTCGCATCAGATCAATGAATTGTTCAGTGTAAATGCCAGCCTGTTTTATACTGCAGGAAAAGGTTACTACGAACAATACAAAGCGGGCCAGAAATTAGCTGATTACCTGATTACTCCTCCTGTTTATGGTGGTGAGATCATTAAAAAGTCGGATTTGATCAGACGGAAATGGCTCGATAATGATTTCTACGGAATGACCTTTTCGGTCAACAGGAAACAGGAAACCCGTGAATTTACCTTCGGCGGCGGATACAACGTTTACGACGGTAATCATTTCGGAAAAGTAATCTGGATGCGCAATGCCGGAAATTCAGATTTGAACCATGAATGGTACCGGGGTACCGGTCTGAAAAAGGATTTTAACCTGTATGCCAAATATTATTACGAGCTTGCCGAAAACCTGAACCTGTTTGCTGATTTGCAGTACCGGAAAATTGATTACCAGATTGATGGAACGGATGATGATTTGCGTGGCCTGAAACAATCGCACAAATTTGAGTTTTTCAATCCTAAGGTTGGTATTTATTACCTGTTGAATGAAAAGCAAAGCCTGTACGTTAACTTTGCGCGTGCCAACCGGGAACCCAACCGCGACAATTATGTGGATGCCGATCCAAAAGGAAAACAACCTGAATTTGAGACCTTGAATGATTTTGAATTCGGCTACAAATACAATTCCAGCCGCCTGGCTTTGGGAGTGAATGCCTATTACATGATGTACCAGAACCAGTTAATCCTGACTGGAGAAATCAATGACGTGGGCGCGCCAATCATGACCAATGTTGACAACAGTTACCGCGCCGGACTGGAACTTATGGCCGGAATGAAGCTTTCTGAGAAATTGAAATGGGATGTAAACCTGACATTCAGCAAAAATAAAATTCAGGATTTTACCGATTTTGTTGATGATTGGGACAATGGCGGACAAATTGAAACCAAACTGGGAAGCACTGACCTTGCCTTTTCTCCGGAACTGATTGCCAACAGCCAGCTTAGCTGGAAGGCTGTCAAAGGTTTAAACATTAGCCTGCAATCGTATTCAGTAAGCAGTCAATACATAGACAATACATCAAGCAATGATCGCAAACTGGATGCCTACCTATTGAATAATCTGAAATTTACTTATCATGTTCCCCAGAAATTCGCCAAAGAGTTTAACCTTCACCTGATGGTAAATAACCTTTTCAATACCGAATATGAAAGCAATGCCTGGGTTTATTCCTATGTTTTGGAAGGTGAGCGATATGCGATGGACGGTTATTTTCCACAAGCCGGAATCAATTTTATGGCTGGATTGGATATTAAATTCTAAGGGAAATGTTACGGGTTACGGGTTGCGGGTTGCGAACAACACGTAACCCGTAACATTTTCATTGCTAACTGTGACTGAACACTGCCAACTGTTTTACGGATTCATATCCTTCAAAATCTTCTCGACCTCTGCTTCGGTTTTATGCAGTTTGTCTTTGCAGATAGTGATCAGTGCCGAAACACGGCTAACCTGTTCAGCAAGTTCATCCACATCGAGTTCTTCGTTTTCAATCTTTTCCAGAATTTCTTCAATTTCTGTGATTGCTTCTTTGTAAGTTACTTTTTTCGTTGCCATATCTATAAAGTTCAAAGTTTCAAGTTCAAAATTCCAAGTTTGTCAAATGTTAGACTGTACCATCGGGATTTGTTTATTTTCTTATTTCTTATTTTTTGTTCGATATTCGATATTGGTTATTATTTATTGGATATTTCCTTCACTGTGCTTCTCACCGATCCATCACTTAAGCGGGTTTGGATCTGGTCGCCTTCTGCTATTTGTTTTACTGATTTTATGATCTTCCCGTTGATCATGGTTAGCGAATAGCCCCGTTTCAGAATATTATTCGGATCAACCAAACGGAGTTTTTCATGAATCAAATCCAGGTTTTTCTTTTCATACCTAATCGTTTCCATGGTTCTGATTTTGATTAAATGCTGAAACTGATTCAGGATGTTTTTATTCATGATCACTTTTTCGCGGAAAATGTAATTCAATTTATTTCCAAAATGATCGAGTTGATGGGTTTCTCCTGTGATAAAATGGCTGGTAAGATTTTTAGTTTCCACCATCAGCTTTTTCAATTCCGATTGCTGCCCTTTCAGGAATGCTTCTGTTCGGTTTGCAAGGTGAATACCCGCTATGCCAAGCCGGTTTTGATGAGCGACAATTAGTTGATTTACCAAATCATGCAACTGGTCTGTTGCTTCAGTCAACCTGTTTTTATGGTCCTCAAGCTGATCGGATATCAATTCTCCGAAATGATTTTCGATTTCCTTCAATTCCTGCCAAAACCTGAGAGCTCCTGCAATCAGGAATTCGGCAACAGCGGTAGGGGTTTTCATGCGGGTGTGTGAAACCAGATCAATCACGGTGTCATCTTTGTCGTGCCCAATGCCTGTAATTACTGGAAGCGGAAACTGTGCAACATGGAAAGCCAGTTCGTACTGATCGAAACAGGCAAGATCAAGTTGAGCGCCACCGCCACGAATAATAACCACCGCATCAAATAAATCTTCGTATTCATAAATCCGGTCAAGGGCAATCATGATGCTGCGCGGGGCTTCACCCCCCTGCATAACTGCCGGGAAAAGTTTGGTATAAAATACGAACTGATGAGGGTTGTTATGTAATTGGTTCAGGAAATCCTGTAATCCGGCAGCAGTGGGCGACGAAATAACTGCAATTCGCTGAGGGACCAATGGCAATTCGAGTTCCTTGTTCATTTCGAATACCCCATCTTCCTGAAGCCGACGGATAATTTCGCGGCGCTGCCTGGCCAGATCACCCAGCGTATAAACCGGATCAATGTCGCGGATATTAAGACTGAGACCATAAACCTCGTGGTATTCAACTTTGGCTTGCAATAATACTTTCAAACCTTCAGTAAAAACCTGACCGGTAGTTGTCTCGAAATATGGTTTAAGCATCCTTAAAGTGTAGGACCAAATGGTAGCCCGGCATCGTGCAATCACGGTATCCGTTCCCTGTTCCGTTTCAATCAGGTCGAGATAGCAATGCCCGCTGCGGTTGATGGTCATTTCGCTGATTTCAGCTCTCACCCATACTGGCATTGAGAAAGTCTCTTCCAGACTACCTTTCACCCGGCTTTGTAATTCAGAAAGTGTAATTTGCTGATCGCTCATCGTTTTGTTTTCACCAGTTTAAACCTTTCTTCCTTTTCGCCTGAACGAATAGTAAGAAACAATACTCCTTGAGGCAAATTATCCAGATTTTGTAGTACAATCTGTTCAGAAGATCCGAAAGTTGACTGCCATACCATAATTCCCTGAAGGTTATAAATGCTGACCAAACAGGGTTGAGCAGAGTTTGGAGTGGTGTTTTGAATCAGGAGATAATCACTAAACGGATTCGGTAAAACCAACCATGAGTTTTTCAAAACCTGGTTTTGTACACTGCTCACTTTCAGGTATTTATCTGCTTTTCCGAAATCAGGAATGCCAAAGCCCAGCAACGAATCGGGTTTGCTGTATTGGTGTGCGCTTTGCTCAATGGCCATTTTTAACTGTTTCACATTGGCATACGGATTGGCCTGAAGCAGACAAGCGCCCATTCCGGCCAAAACCGGCGACGAGAAAGATGTTCCGCTCGAATAGCCCAAAACCCCGCTACTGGTTACCAAATAGGTTGACCAGCCAACCGCTGCCACATTAGGTTTTATTGCTCCTCCGAAAGCAGGGCCATAAGAACTGAATGCAGCACGAACCCCGTTTTTATCTACTGCTGCCACAGCAATCACATTTTCGCCATCCGATGGAGCTATGATTTTTTTCCACGCCTTGCTTCCTTCGTTGCCGGCACTGCAAAAAACCAGGATGCCTTTACGGAAAGCCATGTTGGCGCCCTGTGTTACACGGGTAGTTTTCCCGTTGATGTCGGAATACGGATGGCTCATTTTGGTATCATCAAACGAATAATAACCCAACGATGAATTGATGACATCTACCCCCAAACTATCGGCCAGCTCGGCGGCAGCAACCCAGTTGTCTTCTTCAATCAGGTATTCGGTGGTCACATCTTCCGAACGGAAAAGGTAATAGGACGCATCCGGAGCGGTACCAATCAGTAGTCCGGGAACGTTGCCGCCCATGCACGAAAGTACGCTCATTCCGTGGGAATGCTGCTGGAATACATCCGATTTTGGATCAACAAAATCCCGGGTTCCAAGTATGCGTTTTGTGATCCTAAGACTATCGAAGGCTGCAATTTGGCTGACATGCCAGAATCCGGCATCCAGTACTGCAATCTGAATTCCTTTCCCCCTGAATCCCTGGCCATGAAGGTACTGACCGTTCAATTGGGTTAATTGGCTGATGGAAGCCCCATAAGTTGCCGGTCCAATGTCAGCTTGCAGGTCATCTTCATTGAATTTGTTCCTTGCCGATTTTAATACATTGGCCGGACGTGTATATTGCACGGAAGCCACAAACGGAAGAGCCGCAATTTTTCTGATTTGCGCTGTGTCTGCAATTCGTACAGTGACGCCATTCAGCCATTTCGAAGTATGAAAAATCTCAAGCCCTCTCTTTTTAAGACTATCCAGATATACCGTGGATACTGGCAGGTCGGTTTCGTCAATGGCAATATGCTGCCTGACACGCCTGTTAATGGCCCGTTGTGACAAGAAAACTTCTGGTTTGCTGATCTGGTAAGGCGTTCCTTTCTTGTCTTTCAGTTGCACCCAATAGTAACTTTTGGGAGTACTTTGTGCAAACGATATAAATTCGACCAGTAAAAAAAACCATAAAATAATCAGTTTTGTCTTCATATCATCTGCTTAACGGTTTTGCATCAATCGCATGTATTCCTCCGGATTCTGTATGAATTTTTCAGGATCAGGAATACTATCTCCTCTTGGTTTAAATATTACCGACTTTATTTTATCAATGCTGTCCTGAACTTCAGGGTTCAGTAATTTTCCAAGATCGAATATCAGTGTGTAAAGCAGGTTACCTTCCTGATCGAAGTATTTCCAATTCTGATCGCGGGCATCGTTCTGATAGCTGGCATCCAATTCAGGTTGGCCGTTTGGAAACCATGTTTTGAATGTTCCGCTCCGCCTTCCTCCTGAATAATTACATTCCAGAAAAGGCTTTCCATCCTGAAAATAAGTGCGGTAAATTCCGTGCAGTTTATTGTTTTGCCAATTCGATTCTTCCAGCAATTCTCCGGTTTTGTAGAATCGTTTGCCGGTTCCGGTTTTTTGTCCCGCAACATAAGTTTCAGTTGAGATCACTTTCGAATGGAGCAGGTAAGTCCATTCTCCGGTTTTCTTTTGCCCTTTATATTTTCCCCTGGCAATTAACATTCCGGTTTCATCAAACAATTGGGCTTCCGAAATTTCATTTCCTTCGGTAAAATTCATGATCGCCTTTAGCTTTCCGTTTGAATGAAAACGTTTCATTTCGCCAATCGGCTTATCATCTTTAAAGTTTGCCTGATACAGCAGTTTCCCGTCAGCATCCTTTTTTGACCATAAGCCTTGTTTTTGCCCCTTTGCATCTATCTGATTAATTGCATTCTGGGCCAATATACTTCCTGAACTCAGGACGAATAAACAGAAGATCAATAAACGCATATTTTCACAGTTTTTTCGAACCACTAAGTTAAAGATTTATTTGGCGGAAAAGGTTTTCAAAATTTTTCATTTTTGGTAATGCTTTTCAATTCCTCATAAATTAAATCCATATTTTTAAGCCTGAAAAATAGATACCTCATGCAATCATCACAATCACCCGAATTCATTCGCACTACCAGCGAACATCCCGATTTCAGGAAAATGGTCAATGCGTTGGACGAAGATCTTTATCAACGCAACGGCGATACACAAAAACAATACGAACAGTACAATCAGATTGATAAAATCAAACATGCCATTGTGATCTATTCCGAAAGAAAACCTGTAGGCTGCGGTTGTTTCAAACGGTTTGACAACGAAAGCGTTGAAATGAAACGAATGTTTGTACTTCCTGAAATGCGTGGCAAACACCTGGCTGCCAGAATGCTTCAGGAATTGGAGAAATGGGCCGTTGAAGAAGGTTACAGCAAGGCGGTACTCGAAACCGGAGTCCGTCAGGTGGAAGCCATTCGACTTTACACACTTGCAGGTTATTCGCTCACCGGAAACTATGGGCAATACATCGGAATGAAAGACAGTATTTGCTACCGGAAAGAATTATAATAAAGGATTTATACATAGTGAGCGGTTGACTCACCCGCTCACTAAAAAAGCGCTGTCGGAAATTTACAATATCAGATTCAACTTATTAAGTTCCCCTGTGATCAATCCAACTTCTTCGGCGCTCAGCTTAATGTCCAGTGCTTTGGCATTTTGAACTGCCTGAAACGTATTTCTGGCTCCAACCAATGCAATGGTTATCCCCGGTTGTTCAACGGTCCAGCGGATAACTAACTGACCGATTGTCGCATTCTTTTCTTCAGCCAGTGGTTTGATTTTTTCAAGAAATGCATTGGTCCGTTTGATATTTTCATCGCTGAAAAACGAAAGGCCTGCCCGATGATCACCTTCGGCAAATTTGTGTCCTGGTTTCATTTTACCGGTAAGCAGTCCACGTTCCAAGGGGCTATATGCAAGGATTGATTTTTTATTTTCTATGGTATAAGTGATTAATTCGTTTTCAATTCCACGCTTAACCATGCTGTAAGGAACCTGATCGGATACAAGTGTGATGTATTTTTCAGCTTCCTTCATTTGTTCTGCGTTATAGTTACACACGCCGGCGTATCTAACTTTGCCATCCTGAATAAGCCGGGCAACAGCTTCCATTGTTTCCTGAATGGGTGTAGTCGGATCGGCCCAATGAATCTGGTAAAGATCAATATAATCAGTTCCCAGCAAGCGTAAACTGTCTTCGCACTCTTTGATGATACTTTCTCTGCCTGAATAGCGATACAGGTCAATCGCTTTGCCCTGGTTATCAAAACTGTTAAAAAAAAATTCACCCTGTTTGGTATCCCAACGTAAACCATATTTGGTAAGGATTTGCACCTTATCACGAGGAATATTCTTTATGGCTTCACCCACAATTTCCTCACTTGTTCCCTGTCCGTAAACCGGGGCAGTGTCTATTGATGTGACACCCAGGTCGTATGAAGCTTGTATTGCTTTAACTGAATCACGACGTTCTGTTCCTCCCCACATCCATCCACCGGCAGCCCAGGCTCCAAATGTTACAACAGATATCTCTAAATCTGAAGTTCCTAATTTTCGATATTCCATGATAATTAATTTTATAAATAATATTTAATCGTAAAGTCCATCCTGAAACCGATCTTTCATTTTACTTTTAAAACAAAAATAGAAGCTTTATTCCTATGAAACAAGTACTCATTTTTTTTCAGGACTAGACACAAAGCAATCATAAAAAGCCCCGCCGGAAAATCCGACAGGGCTTTTTATATAATTTCGAAATTCAGAATCTTCTGCCTTCGACTGCATTTCGCGCTCAGGCAGCATCGCTTCGGACTTCTGTCTTCCGACTTTCCTTATTTTACTTCTTCAAAGTCAACATCAGTAACTTCGCCATCCTGTTTGCTGCCACCGCCTGTGTTGGCTTTGGCTTGCTGCCCTCCCTGAGGTTCCTGGGCGCCACCGCTGGCCTGTGCATTGTACATTTCCTGCGATGCAGCCTGGAATACGGCATTCAGTTCAGTTGTTGCAGCATCAATGCCTGCAATATCCTGAGCTGCGTGGGCCGTTTTCAATTTGCCCAACGCTTCTTCGATCGGGCCTTTTTTGTCGGCAGGCAATTTGTCGCCAAATTCTTTCAATTGTTTTTCGGTGGTGAAAATCAGACTGTCGGCCATATTCAGCTTATCAACCTTTTCGCGGGCGGCCTTATCCGAAGCTTCGTTGGCGGCGGCTTCGTCGCGCATACGTTTGATTTCGGCGTCAGTCAGGCCCGAGGAAGCTTCAATCCGAATAGACTGTGATTTGCCGGTAGCCTTATCTTTGGCAGTTACATGCAAAATACCGTTGGCATCAATATCGAACATCACTTCAATTTGCGGAACTCCGCGCATGGCAGGTGGCAGTCCGTCGAGGTGAAAACGTCCAATAGTTTTGTTACCGTTTGCCATGGGGCGTTCGCCCTGCAGCACATGGATTTCGACCGAAGGCTGATTATCGCTGGCAGTGGTAAATGTTTCTGTTTTTTTGGTCGGAATGGTCGTGTTTGATTCAATCAAGCGGGTCATTACACCACCCATTGTTTCGATACCAAGTGATAAAGGAGTTACGTCGAGCAACAGCACATCTTTTACTTCGCCGGTCAATACACCTCCCTGGATGGCGGCGCCAATTGCAACAACTTCGTCAGGATTTACCCCTTTTGAAGGAGCTTTTCCAAATAACTGTTGTACTTTTTCCACAACAGCCGGAATACGGGTTGAACCACCCACCAGAATAACTTCATCAATATCGCTCGCTTGTAAACCGGCATTCTTCAGCGCTTTGCGGCAAGGTTCCATCGTTGCCTGAATCAGTTTGTCGCACAATTGTTCGAATTTGGCACGGGTCAGGGTTTTAACCAAATGTTTTGGAATACCATTTACCGGCATAATGTATGGCAGGTTGATTTCTGTCTGAGTTGAACTTGATAATTCGATTTTTGCTTTTTCGGCAGCTTCTTTCAAGCGCTGCAAGGCCATTGGATCCTGGCGCAGGTCTATTCCTTCGTCATTTTTAAATTCAGCCGCCAACCAGTTGATGATCTCCTGATCGAAGTCGTCGCCACCCAGATGAGTGTCGCCGTCGGTTGATTTTACTTCAAATACTCCTTCGCCCAATTCGAGTATCGAAATATCGAAAGTACCTCCACCAAGGTCGAAAACGGCGATTTTCATTTCGCGGTGCATTTTATCCAACCCATAAGCCAGCGCTGCGGCTGTTGGTTCGTTGATGATACGGCGAACGTTCAAACCCGCAATTTCGCCGGCTTCTTTGGTCGCCTGACGCTGCGAATCGCTGAAATAGGCCGGAACTGTAATAACAGCATCGGTAACTTCCTGGCCAAGATAATCTTCAGCCGTCTTCTTCATTTTCTGAAGGACCATGGCCGAAATTTCCTGCGGTGAATACTTGCGGTCGTCAATAACTACGCGTGGTGTGTTGTTATCGCCCTGAACTACGGTATAGGCAACACGTTTTATTTCTTTGGTCAGGTTTGAATAGGTTTCGCCCATCAGGCGTTTGATCGAATAAACGGTTTTTGACGGATTGGTAATGGCCTGACGTTTTGCCGGATCACCTACTTTGCGTTCACCGTTTTCAACAAAACCAACAATTGATGGAGTTGTACGCTTGCCTTCGCTATTTGGAATAACAACAGGCTCGTTACCTTCCATAACTGATACGCACGAGTTGGTGGTACCTAAGTCAATTCCAATAATTTTTCCCATTTTATAATTTTTTTTAACTGGTTATTTTCTATAAAAATTAAATACGAGCTTTTCTATTCAATCGCTGTGCCATAAACCGGACAAACAAAAATCTGGCAAAATTGACACCCAATTCCACAGACGTATCTTTATCGTGTCATTATGCGTGACAAAAAGACAGCGGAACAAGAAAATGTCATTCATTGTCATTGATAGTCATTGATTGACGGATGCTCTCCATGTATTTTTACTAAAAATCTGGCTTTACAGCTTTTAATCTTCAAATTGTCGAATTTTTGAATCTTCAAATTGTCGAATTTTTGAATTGCCGAATTATCAAATTTATTACCTTCATGCCATCTTAAACTTTAACCGATGAAACAAAAACCAACACAGGCTGTTCCTCGCGAACGCCTTTTATCGCTCGATGCGCTTCGTGGCTTCGATATGTTCTGGATAACCGGTGGCAGCTATCTGGTAACCATGCTGGTAAAATATTCAGGCGCCGGATGGCTCCAACCGATTGCTGAACAAATGGACCATGTTGAATGGGCCGGATTTCGTTTCTACGACCTGATTTTCCCCTTGTTCATGTTTATCAGCGGAGTTGCTATCCCCTTTGCTCTGGTTTCGAAACTCGAAAAGAAAGTCCCTAAAAATGAACTGGCTAAAAAAGCTTTAAAACGGGGAATCATCCTTGTTTTGCTCGGCTTTGTCTATAACGGGGTTTTCAGCAATGGATTTGAAAATCCACGGCTTGCAAGTGTATTGGCTCAAATAGGTTTGGCATATCTCGGTGCAGCGCTGATTGTGATTTACACCAAATCGTTTAAACAAACTTTATATTGGCTTGGTGGAATACTGGGGGTAATTGCTATTATTCAACTGTTAATTCCGGTGCCCGGAATTGGCGCTGGCGTTCTGACTCCGGAAGGTTGCTTCAACGGATATATCGATCGGATGCTTTTGCCCGGACAATTATATGGTAAAGTGTTTGATCCTGAAGGTTTGCTTTGTATCGTATCAGCCGTTTCGGTAACTTTGATGGGTTCGGTGGCCGGACATTTTTTGCGCGATAAAACAACCAACGACCAACAAAAAATCAAAACGCTATCCCTGATCGGCCTTTCGGCAATTGTTGTGGCTTTACTGCTCAGCACCTTCTACCCAATAATAAAAGCTTGCTGGACAAGTAGTTTTAATTTACTGACAGGTGGAATTGGCTTCCTTCTAATCATGTCCTTTTACTGGATCATTGATGTGAAAGGCTGGAAAAAATGGTCGTTCTTCTTCCGGGTTATCGGTATGAATTCGATCTTCATTTACCTGCTTTACAATTTGGTGGACGTGGGGAGGACAGCTAAATCTATCTTCGGATGGACCGTCCTTTGGGGAGAATTTGGTAAGCTCATCAGCATTATCGGAGGTATTATGCTGGTTTGGTCGTTGCTGTACTACATGTATAAAAAGAATATTTTCCTGAGGGTATAAAAACAAGGAAGCCGGTTCGATTGAGCCGGCTTCCTTGTTATGAGGAGTTTAAAAGATTGCGTAGCGGAGGCCGAGATTGTAGTTTAAACTTTTATGATCGCCATTGTAATATTCTTCAAAACTATGACTTAGACTAAAATTGCCGTAAAGTTGAAGTTGAGGAGAAATATAATATCCTCCATTAAAACCCAAATGGATTTCATTTCTCCAGAATTTTGATTGGAAACCTGGAAGTTGGTTTGTTGGTTCTTCATGTAAGGAATATCTCAATGATGTCTGTAGCGAAGACCTGGTATTAGGATAGAAGCCATAACCTAAATCCAATGCTGATTTAAATTGGTTCTTGGGATAGTTGTTGTTATAATTTCCAGATTGATCTACCAATGTCACATTAGTTACCTCAAGTTTGACTATCCGTTCCCAAAATAGATTCAACTGTTTGTTACATTCAAATGACATATTCGATTTGAAATATATAGTATTTGAATTTATAACATTACTATTCAATGATTTATACTTACTTGTCCAATATTCAGGCGACACCCAAAACTTCAACACCTTACCTGATTCACGATCTGGAAATTCTACAAAATTCCAATAGTCATTTAGGGTTGTGAAATAGGATATATCAGAATCCCTGATCAGACCTTGTTTGTGCAAAATAGAATCCAAAGACTGCAATTCTGCTATTTTGCGAAGACGGAAATCAAAAAAACGCTTGTTTTTTAGTTTGGAAGTATGTCTGGCAAATTCAAAAATGTCATCTTCATTGAGTTCACGAACCATCGATTGCTGCTTTTTTAGGCTTTCTAAAATATAATAAGCTTGCCATAAATCGCTCACTTTTTCTTTTCTCCCGAAGCCGGCACCCAAACCAATTGAAATGTTGAAAGAATTTTGGCTGTTTTTTAAATCAACCATTTCATCAATGGTTTTTTTTGTTCCTGTAAATGATAAGCCAACATTTGAAGAACCTTCCAAAAAGAATTTTCCTTCGGTCAGATAATAATCTTTTGATCCTCCAAAACTCCAAAATGCTCCTGGCTTAATATTCTTTTCTCTTTGCCTGTAATTATCCTGCATTGAATAGGTGTATTCGCCTGAAATTGAAGAAAATAGACGATCTATACTCTTTCTTGTTACACTTTCAAATGAATACCTCAGTCCCAAATTTGACCGGGAGTTAGAATCTGCCCATCCACTTTTTTTGGTAGTGGCATTTTCGTCGTTTGAAAGCTCATTCCAAGAGTTGTTCCTGTTATATCCGTTCGAATTAAAATTCAACTCCATTTCATGCCTTTTGTAATCCGGAAATTTATACTTCGATAAATCAAAATTCTTATCCTGGGCGTTGCCTGTTAGAGAGGCAACCAGGACACAAAGCATTGCCAATGTCTGTTTCATGTTTTTGGGTTATTAATGAGTGGATTTTTTTCGCTTTAAAACATAACGCAAGATAGGCAAAAAAACATATCGCTGGCTGTCATAATTATGAATATTTAACATTCTAACAATTGTTTTTAACACATCGATAGCCTGGAATAAATCGGATATTCCAGGCTATTAATTTTTGCTTTTGCAGCGAATCGAATACAAAGGTATGGTTTTCAGGTAAGTCCGTTTCGTTTCAGCAACGCCGTCACTGTTGGTTCCTGTCCCCGGAAAGACTTGTACAAATTCATTGGATGTTCACTTCCTCCTTTTTCCAGAATGTTTTTTCGGAACGAATCGGCTGTGGCACGATCGAAAATTCCATGTTCCTGAAACACCGAAAAAGCGTCGGCATCCAGTACTTCAGCCCATTTATAGCTGTAGTAACCTGCGTCGTATCCTCCTGAAAATATATGTGAGAAGGCGGTACTTTGAAGGCTTCCCTCAACAGGTTCAAACAAATCAGCGGAAACGATCGCACTCATTTCAAACGCTTTCAAATCGCCGTCAACCGGCAGTTCACGATGATGATAAGCCATATCAAGCATGGCAAAACTCAATTGGCGTTCCATCTGGTAAGCTGCCTGAAATTTCTGTGCATCCTGAATTTTCCGGATCAATTCTTTGGGCAATCGAGCTCCGGTTTGGTAATGGACCGCAAAAGTATCGAGCCATTCTTTTTCGTAAGCCCAGTTTTCGTGAATCTGCGACGGAAGTTCAACAAAATCCCAGTAAACATTGGTTCCTGAAGTTCCTGAAAACTGACATTGCGACAACATGCCATGCAATCCGTGCCCGAATTCGTGCAGAAAAGTGGTCACCTCGTCAAACGTTAACAACGAAGGTGCAGTCTCAGTCGTTTTGCTGAAATTGGTCACCAGCGAAACATGCGGCCTGACCGAGTTTCCGTTAACATTCGACTGGGAGCGGTAATCAGTCATCCAGGCACCGGATCGTTTGCCTTCGCGCGGGAAAAAATCGAGGTACAAAACAGCTATAAAACGATCGTCCTCATCAAACACTTCGTAGGCGGTCACTTCCGGATGGTAAACTTCGATGTTCTTATTTTCATGCAACCGAAGGCCGTAAAGTCTTTTGGCCAGCCCGAATATCCCTTCAATAACTTTTTCCAGTTGAAGGTATGGTTTAACTTCTTCTTCAGTAAAATTGTATTTTTCTGATTTTAGCTTTTCCGAATAATACGCCCAGTCCCAACGTTGTACTAATCCAATAAACCCTGATTTTTCAGCATATTCCTGAACTTCGGCAAATTCTTTAGCGGCAAATGGTTTTGATTCCTGATGAAGATCGTTCAAAAACCGGGTAACTTTTTCAGGCGTTTCGGCCATCCGCTCCTGAAGTTTATATTCGGCATGAGTCTGGAAACCCAGCAAGTGCGCCTTTTCGAGCCGCAACTCAACCATCCGCTTTATAATTTCGTTGTTATCGTTTTCGTTACCATGATTGGCCCGCGAACTTGAGGCGCGGAAAATCTGTTCGCGCAACTCCCGGTTGCCGGCATATTTCAGGAAAGGAACGTAACTGGGATATTGCAGGTTAAAAAGCCAGCCTTCCTTGTTTTTCTCCTTCGCGGTTTGGGCGGCCAATTCCACCACCGACTCCGGAAGTCCGCTCAAATCTTTAACTTCGGTAATCAGCAACTCAAAAGCATTAGTTTCGGCCAAAACATTTTGTTGGTACTTCAAACCGAGTTGCGACAGTTCCTTCGTTATTTCGCGGTATTTTGCTTTGTCTGCTTCGTTCAGATTGGCGCCACTTCGTACAAACCGGCGGTACGTTTTTTCGAGCAGAGTCTTTTCCTCTGCATTCAAGACCAGACTTTCACGCTGATTGAAAACAGTGTTGATCCGTGCAAAAAGTTTTTCGTTCAGGGTGATGTCGTTGCCAAAATCCGAAAGCTTTGGAGCGATTTCCTGAGCTATATCCTGCATCTCGTCGCAGGTTTCGGCCGAATTCAGGTTAAAGAAAATACCTTTGATACGTTCCAGTCGTTCTCCGGCAAGGTCAAGCGCCACAATGGTATTGATAAAATCAGGATCAGCAGGATTGTCGATTATTGCCTTAATTTCTTTCCATGCTTCTTCAATAGCCGCATCAAATGCCGAAAGGTAATGCCCGATTTTTATGGAATGAAAAGGCGCCGTTTGATGAATAGTCTGAAACGGTTGCAATAGCGGGTTGGCCTCCCCCTGCCCCCTTCCGCCAGTTGGCGGAGGGTTTTGGGAATCGGTATGTGTAGGTCTTTGTTTTGTCATTTCTGTATCTGCTTATAAAATTATCTGGGTGTATAACACCCGGTAATACTCAATGTTTTCATACTTCGCCTGTGCCTGTTTTATTTTACTGAAAACTGAGACTGTCCACTGCCTGCTACTTTTTCTTCTTCTCCACCGACCAGCCAAATTTACCGATCGGATCGCCCATTTTAAAATAGTGGCCATGAGAATAAATCAGGGGATTTGATCTTTTCAAACTGAAAGCTCCTGTTTTCGGATCAATATAACGATCGTCGGCAATAATGTTCACCACTTCAGAAATAAACATGTGATGCACGCCCAGTTCGATGATTTGTTTCACTTTACATTCGATGCTGACAGGGGCTTCGGCAAGAATCGGAGCCTTGACGATGGTTGCCCGGGCCGGGGTTAGTCCCATCTCCTTCCACTTATTGTATTTGGCCCCCGAGCGGCATCCACACCAATCGGTTGCACGCGCCAGCTCTTCGGTGGTCAGATTAATCACATATTCGCCCGTCCGTTTAATAATTTCATACGAATGCCGACTGGGCCGAACCGAAATGTAGCACATGGGAGGATCGCTGCTGATGGTTCCCGTCCAGGCAATCGTAATCAGGTTGTATTCTTCGGGAGTTTCTCCACAGGTAACCAATACCGCCGGAAGCGGATAAATCATCGTGCCTGGTTTCCAGTTTATTTTTGCCATGATGTGCTGTTTCCTTATAGTCTGTTTATTTGTTCAGCAAAAATAGGAAAAGAATGAAGGTGAATTTTATATATGGCAAATTCATACTTGATTTTATTGCGGAATCGAATCCTTTCTTTTTCATGTCTTTATCTTCTAAAAAAGTTCATACTTTTGCAGACCAATTTTTAATCTACTTTTCAGGAAAAATGATGCAAACTTTCGTTTTAAAGAATGGAATCCGGATCATCCATCAGGAGGCAATCTCACCGGTTTCTCATTTTGGGGTGCTCATCAATACCGGATCGCGCGATGAGGAAGCAGACGAACAAGGTATTGCCCATTTTATTGAGCATGTGATTTTTAAAGGAACACAAAAACGAAAAGCCTTTCATATCTTAAACCGGATCGAGGATGTTGGCGGTGAACTGAATGCCTACACCACCAAGGAAGAAACCGCGGTTTACGCTACTTTTTTAAGCGAATATTACCAGCGCTCGATGGAACTGATCAGCGATATTCTGACTAACAGTACTTTTCCAGCTAAAGAACTTGAACGCGAAAAAGAGGTGGTGATCGAAGAAATAAACTCGTACAAAGACAGTCCTTCGGAACTGATCTTCGATGAGTTTGAAGAAATTCTGTTCGACGGTCATCCGATTGCACGTAATATTCTGGGCACTCCCGAACTCATTAAAACATTCAATAAAGCCATCATCCTGAAATTCATGCAGGAAAATTACCACACCGACCAGATTGTACTTAGCTCGGTTGGAAATATTTCCATGACTAAGTTTATTCGTCTTGCTGAAAAATATTTCGGGCATATTCCGGAGAAAAGCCGCGGCAAGAAACGATCGTATGTTTATCATTATCAGCCCGAAACCCGGATTGTTCAGAAAGATACCTTTCAGGCGCATTGTATAATCGGAAACCTTGCCCCGGATATTTACAGCCCCAAACGGATGCCGATGGTTTTGCTAAGCAACATTTTGGGTGGTCCGTCAATGAATTCCCGTTTGAATATGGTTTTGCGCGAACGTAACGGCATGGCTTACAATGTTGAATCGGGTTATACCGGTTATTTTGATACGGGCGAATTCAGTGTTTACTTTGGAACCGACAAGGAAAATCTCGATCAGGCGCTGCGTTTGGTGAACAGGGAATTCAGGAATATTAAGGAAAAACAATTGGGAATTGTGCAATTGAGCCGTGCTAAAAAGCAGATGATCGGACAATTGGCCATTTCGGCTGAAACGCATGAAGACCTGATGCTTTCGATTGGTAAAAGTTACCTGTTTTTTAATCGGGTTGATACGCTGGAAACAATTTTCAAGAAAATTGAACAGACCGAAAGCCGCGAAATCTTGGAAATTGCCAACGAAATATTTGATGAATCGAAAAGCAGCATCTTAATATACCAGTAGTATGACTGATCCGGTTTTACTAGACCAATATATTCTCGACCATATTTCACCCGAAGAAGACTATTTGCGCGAACTCGACCGCGAAACCCACCAAAAGGTGCTTCACCCGCGAATGTTGTCGGGTCATTTACAAGGTCAAATCCTGAGTATGATCAGTTGCATGATTCAGCCGCAATGTATTCTCGAAATCGGGACTTTTACGGGTTACTCAGCTCTGTGTCTGGCTAAAGGACTGGCCGATGGCGGAAAGTTACACACCATCGAATTAGACGATGAACTCGAAACCCTTGCACAAAAATACATCCTGAAATCTGGCATGGCCGACCGGATTATTCAGCACACAGGCGATGCGCGAAAAATTATTTCTACAATCAACCAGTCGTTTGATCTTGTATTTATTGATGCCGATAAACGCGATTACTGCGATTATTACCAGCTTATTTTCGATCAGATTCGGGTTGGTGGTTTCCTGTTGGCCGACAATGTTTTATGGGATGGCAAAGTTGTTGATCCGGAATCTGCCGGCGAAGAACAAACACACGGCATCATTGCGTTTAACGATTTGGTTCAAAACGACCCGCGTGTAAACAATGTAATCTTGCCGGTAAGAGATGGAATCATGGTGGTGCAGAAGGTTACGGAGTGAACAGAAATTCTTCACGGAAAATAAAGAGTCGTGCTGCTATTTTGAAGTTTAAATTCAAGATGAAAACGAATTTCAAAAATAATTTTCTTTCCAGCTTACACCAAACGATCTTCTTTATTTTGAAATGAGAGGTTTCTGTTAATTAAAGTTGTTTTGTTTTATGAATTTACCTCATACAGATAGTGTTTAATGCTTGTTTTTTCAGAACTTTATTACTTTAACTTTTAACCAAATAGTCATGAATAAAATTGTATTTCTTTTAGCTATTCTATTAGCTTCGGTAGTTCTTTCAGCACAGGGCATAGATTTCTCCGGAAACTGGAAATTGAACAGTTCGAAAAGCAAATTGAACGATCAGTTCAGTATGGCTCCCAAAGACATCATTGTTGTACTGGCTGGTAACGATTTTGATGTGGAAAAGCACTCCAGTTTTCAAGGGAATGATTTTACAATCAAAGACAAATTTACACTGGACGGAAAGGAATGTATCAATCCCGGATGGCAAGACACCGAGAAAAAATCAACCGCAGTTTGGGCAGACGATAAACTATCGTTGAAAATTACATCTAAATTTCCAATGGGCGACAGTGGTGAAATGACCATTATTGAAGTTTACAAAATGGATGGCAGTAACCTTGTTGTAGAAACCAGCGCCTCTTCCTCTTTTGGCGATGTGGCCGAAACCATCGTTTTCGATAAACAGTAACCGTGAAATTCAATACATTAACCAGAAATTGTCTGATTTTAGCTTTGGTTGTGAGCATGTTTGCCAGTGTATTTGCAAATGAACCGGTAAACCCAAAAGCTACTCCGGAAGCCAAAGCTTTGCTCGAATTGCATTACCGGATTTCAGGAAAATAAACACTAACCGGACAGCACAATTATCCAAATACCTCGACATTGCTTCGCTTGATGTTTAAGGAAGTGATTTCAGCCAGGCCTACTACGACAGTTTGAAAGTGCTGGCAAAAGGGAAACCAATCCTCTTTGGTGAAGTTGGCAACCCTCCTGCTCCTGAAATTTACAAGCAACAGCCTGACTGGACTTCGTGGGTCGTTTGGGCCGGAATGGTTCGGAACACAACTAAAAAGCAGTATCAGGAAATGGTTGACAATCCAAGAATGCTGTTTCAGGAAAGCCAAGCCTATTGGGAAGCAATGAATCCTTACCGGAAAGTTTGCAGCCTTCCATTGTTGCCGCTGAAAGATAAATACCCGGTTAATTTTTCAGGCCAGTGGGTTTTTAATGAAGATAAAAGTGATGTGGGAAATGCCGGAACAGGAAATGTAGCCCATGAAATAGAAATTGATCAGGATGGAGACTTGCTGCATGTAAAAAAACAGGTATTAGTTGAATGGGGCGGCGACCGGACAACCAATGAAACAATCCCATTGGATGGTTCAGAAATGAAATCAGAATTTTTTAATTCCCCGCGCATTTCAAAAGCCAGTTGGGATGAGGTTTCCAAATCGGTTAAGGTCAGTTCTGTAGTTAAATTCACCCGGGGTGGTCAAACGACCGAAATGAAAAGCACTGAAGAATGGAGCCTTCAGGAAGGAGGGAAAGCTTTAAAATTGCGCAGACTTCAACCGGCTTCAGGGGTGGCGAAACTACGGTTTCGCTGATTTATCAGAAGCAATAATTTGGCTTGAAATTTTGAACTTAAAACCGGCAGTCCTGATATAAAATTTGGAACTGCCGGTTTTTTTTGCCTTGATTATCAATGCACATTCACGAACCATTACTACTAAGAGGTTTCTCTGGCAAATAAGGTTTTAAAAAATGAAAATTCCTGTACCCACGACAAAAAAAGCTACTCCGGACAAAACAATAATACCCACAGCATTCGTTATAGAACCAAATTTTTCTTCCATACCTATTATTTCAGGTCATGACAATTTCATATTGAATTGAGAACAGAGTATGGCCAATTTGCGTATAAAAACATATTTTGCAGACACAACATTAAGGTGATTGCAAAGGACTACTAAACTTCAGTCGCATGATCCTTCTTCCATTTAATTCCCCCGACCTCCTTTGTCGGTGAGAATTCGCAAATCTATTTCAGATAACAAATAATAAATGAAAATCAAATGAAAACAATGTTGCGGGTATTTGTTTTGGTTGCTGCTTTCATAGCCAATACGAATCAATTGCATGGACAATGGGTTCAGACCACCGGGCCAGGTGGTGGTAAAGTGTATGCTTTTGCTACGATGGGTACTAACATCTTTGCTGGTACACAGGGTGGCGGTGTCTTCCTTTCTTCAAATAATGGTGTTAGTTGGAGCGCTGTCAATAATGGCTTGACTGCCGATTCAGTCCGGGCACTTGCCGTTAGCGGTCCAAATCTTTTTGCAGGTACTGAGGGTCGTGGAGTCTTTCTTTCGACCAATAATGGTGCAAGTTGGACTGCAGTGAATTCCGGTTTGACGGACAACTATGTTTATTCTCTTGGTGTGAGTGGGAATAATATTTTTGCCGGAACCTGGCGTGGCGGTGTCTTTCTTTCCAGGGACAATGGCGCCAATTGGAGTGCAGTGAATTCGGGATTAGGTGGAAACGCTATGTGTATCAATTCTATTGCTGTCAGTGGTACTAACCTGTTTGCCGGAACTAACGACGGCGTGTACCTGTCAACCAACAACGGTACAAGTTGGAGTACCGTTAAATGGTTCTCTACCGGTCTTGATCCCTTTGTTAGTGCTCTTGCAGTAACGGGCACGAATCTTTATGCCGGGACAAGGCAAGGAGTCTTTCTTTCGACCAACAACGGGACAACCTGGAGTATCGTGAATTCCGGAATTACGGGTACAATAGCAGGGATATTGGTAAAGGCTCTTGCTGTCAGTGGCGACAATCTCTTTGCCGGAACTTTGAACGTTGGCATATATCTATCAACCGACAAAGGCAAAAGTTGGAACGCTGTGAATTCAGGCCTGATGAACACAAAAATTAATGCTCTTTGCGTAAATCCTAACAAGGCAGGTGGTACCAACCTATATGCCGGAACAGATGGCGATGGCGTGTTTCTATCAGCCGATAGCGGAACCAGTTGGAGTGCTGTTAACTCTGGATTAGCGGCATCTTTTGTCTGGCCACTCATCACGAACGGACAAAATCTCATAGCAGGGACCAATGGTGGCGGTGTCTTTCATTCGACCGACAATGGCGCCAGCTGGAAAGCCGTCAATTCCGGACTGACGGACAAAAATATTTATTCACTCGCAGTGAGTGGCAATACTTTCTTTGCCGGAACAGAGGGCGGTAGCGTGTTTCGTTCGACCGACAACGGCACCAGTTGGAATGGCCTAATTTTAAATCCTTTTTGTGTCCGTGCTCTTGCTGTCATCGGCACCAATATCTTTGCCGGAACTTATGGTCGAGGCTGTTTTCTTTCGACTGACAACGGAACGACATGGAATCCTGTCAGGACAGGTCTGGACTGGGATGTATGGGCTCTCGCCGTTAGCGGCTCCAATCTCTTTGCCGGGACAAAGGGCGGTGGCGTCTATCTTTCGACCGACAATGGCACCAGTTGGAATGCTGTCAATTCCGGCTTGACAAGCAAGTGGATTTTTTCTCTTGCCGTCAGTGGCACAAAACTTTACGTTGGGACTAACGGCGGCGGAGTAGCTGTTTCGACCAACAATGGTACAAGCTGGAGCGACATTGGTTATGGTTTGACCAATCCTTATGTGATCTCTTTTGCCAGTAGCGGTTCTAATGTGTTCGCTGCAACTGCCAGTGGAGTTTTTCTGTTGACCAATGACGGCACTGGCTGGAAGGCTGTTCATTCTGGCCTGACGAACACCGATGTTCGCGGACTTGCAGTAAATGGCCCTAACCTTTATGCATCAACATGGGGCGGCGGAGTGTGGAGGCGACCGCTGGCGGAGTTGATCACATCGGTGGAAGATGTTCCTGGCGAAACATCTTTAGCGTTTTCTTTGGAACAAAACTATCCCAATCCTTTTAATTCATCCACTTCTATTAATTTTCAGGTTGGCAAATCAGCCCAGATAATCCTTAAAATATACGATACAATTGGGAGAGAAGTAAGAACTCTGGTTAATGGCTTTTATGATACAGGTAATTACAGTATTACCTGGGATGGACTCGATAATAATGGTCAGAAAGTAAATGCCGGCATGTATTTTTATTGCATGGAATCAATGCATTTTAAAGAAGTTAAAAAAGCTATACTATTCGAATAAAAATGAACTTTTCCTTTCCTTTTATGAACATTCAGGCTCTACTGAAACAGTAAAAAGATAATATTCGGGATTGCCGTTTTTATTATTCCGTTATTGTGCATCCACCACCGCAATGGTAGTCATATTGACTATATCGCGCACCGAACATTCGGTTGGAACGACAAGTATCGGTTTATTCATGCCCATCAGGATTGGACCTACGACTTCAGCCCCGCCGATTTCGTACATCATTTTGTAGGCAATATTACCTGAAGTCAGATTTGGGAAAATGATCGTATTTACATCCCGGTTTTCTAAACGTGTAAATGGGAATTTTTGACTTCGAAGCTCTTTATTGAGTGCAAAATTCATCTGAATTTCACCATCGACGATTAACTCCGGATGGTTTTGGTGCAAGTATGCCACTGATTGCCTCACACGGTCGAGTGTCCGGGTATGTTCCGATGATGGAACAGAACCAAAATTGGAGTAGGATACCATGGCAATGACAGGTTCAATGTTGAATTTTTTGACCTGATCAGCAGTCAATAAAGTAGTTTCGATCAGTGTCTGAGTATCCGGGTCAAGGTTAACAGTAGTATCGGCAAAGAAGAGAGGCCCACGCTTGGTCATTATAATATACATGCTTGAAATATGATTGATGTTTGGCCTGGGGCCGATTAACCTCAGGGCCGGGCTCATTACATCGCCGTAATGGCTCGTCACACCCGATATCATGGCATCGGCCAATCCCGTATCAACCATCATGATTCCAAAATAATTGCGGTTAAATGTCAGTTCATAAGCTTCTTCCAGGTTAACACCTTTACGCTGGCGTTTTTTCCAGATCAGATCGGCAAAAGTCCTCCGCATTTCATTACTCACCATTGAGTGAGGATCGAAAATTGAAGTTCCGTTTAAATCGAGATGGTTATCGGCAATGAGTTGTTTTATTTCTTCCACATTCCCCAATAAAATTGGAATTGCAATGCCTTCGTGCAATACTTCGTTGGCAGCACGCAGAATCTTCAGGTTGTTGCCTTCAGCAAATACAATTCTCTTTGGGTTCTGTTTGGCTTTGGTCTCAATTCCATGAAACAACTGGTTATCCAGGCCAAGTCGCTGGCTTAATTCGAGCTTGTATTGGTTCCAGTCTTTAATTGGGTTACGGGCTACACCGCTGTCCATGGCTGCTTTGGCAACAGCAGGAGCCACGGTAGTAAGCAGCCTTGGATCGAGCGGTTTCGGGATAATATAATCTTTCCCGAAAATCAGGTTCTGCACATTATAAGCCTTGCTCACACTTTCAGGAACTACTTCTTTGGCCAAACCGGCAAGGGCGTAAACGGCCGCCAGTTTCATTTCCTCATTGATGCAGGTAGCCCGTACGTCGAGCGCTCCACGGAAAATGTACGGGAATCCAAGCACATTATTCACCTGGTTCGGGTAATCTGAACGACCGGTTGCCATAATCAAATCGTCGCGCGACGACATGGCTTCGTCGTAGGATATTTCAGGATCGGGATTAGCCATCGCAAATACAATGGGATTTTTAGCCATGGAACGAACCATTTCTTTCGTCACTACATTGGCCTGCGATAAGCCCAGAAAGATGTCTGCCCCGTTCAGTGCGTCAGCCAAAGTTCTCACATCGCGACCGGTAGCAAATTCAATTTTATATTTATTCAGGTCGGTTCGGTCTTTCCGAAGCGCTCCTTTTGAATCGAGCATTACAATGTTTTCGCGCTTTGCACCGAGCGAAACAATCAGTTTGGTGCAGGCGATGGCCGATGCCCCGGCTCCATTGATGACAAGTTTTGCTTCACTTAGTTTCTTTCCCGACAGCTCAAGCGAATTGATTATTCCTGCCGAAGAAATAATGGCAGTTCCGTGCTGATCGTCGTGCATCAGGGGGATTTGCAATTCACGTTTCAGCCTTTCTTCGATTTCAAAACATTCCGGAGCTTTAATATCTTCAAGATTGATACCACCGAAAGTAACGGCAATATTTTTGACCGTCTCCACGAACTGATCAATGTCTTTGGTGTCCACTTCGATATCGAAAACGTCAATGTCGGCAAATATCTTGAACAGAAAGCCTTTGCCCTCCATAACAGGTTTGCCGGCGCCAGCCCCGATGTCGCCCAATCCGAGTACGGCTGTTCCGTTGGAAATAACTGCTACCAGGTTTCCTTTGGAAGTATATTTATAAATATCATCAAAGTTTTTATTGATTTCCAGACAGGGAAAAGCGACTCCGGGCGAATACGCCAGTGAAAGATCGCGTTGGGTAGTGTGAGGTTTTGTGGTTACAACCTCCAGTTTTCCGGGACGGCCTTCGAAGTGATAGCGCAGGGCGTCTTCTTTCGTTATTTTAGCCATAATAATCAGTTTTTAGGATGATGCAAGTGAGGAAAAATGACTAATAAAACTAAAGATAAATAGGTGATTATTATATGATAAGATTCATGAATCTGTACAAAAAATGTTTATTTTCAGAAGCTTTGGAATTATTTTCCGGAAGCATCCATTATAGAGTAAATCAGATTAGACAACTCATTTTATTCCATTTGGTTGGAATAATAAGCCAAGACATAATAGTGCCAAATTATTCAACAATTGTTCTTCATGTGGAAAAGAAAGAGAAACCGTAAATTTTGAAGAATTTCCGGAAGCTTCTAAAAAAGGATTCAAAGAGTTGATGAATTAAGAACCATACAAAAGTGGAGCAACTTTTCTTTCTTGTCAGGAATTCGATGCATATTCAATTTTGAGTAGCCCTTATCTTTAGTTATTAAATTTAAATAGAAAGATAACAAAACTAAATCCGTTAACTGCGGATTTTTTGATTTTCAATATAGTGACAAATAGGCAATGACCAATCAAGATGCTTCTGGAGAACTTGTTTATTTGTCCATAAATACCTATGAAAAAACCGTAATTAAACCTACAATATTCCGATAAGGGATCGCACAAAAAAAATAAATAATTTCTTAAATTTGATCATTATAAATGCATTAGTTTGTTCAAAATGTTTGGTTAAGAAATATTTTGTAATTTTAGCATAAATGAATTCTTGCATTTATTAAATTTGAACATAACAGAATCATACGGATATGTTAGATCTAGTCGTAAACCTAAACAAGAATACAAACGATTTTATAAGGGAATAATTATGTCAATTTTTTCTGGATGGTTTAAACAAACCCAATCCGATATTGAAAAGGGATTGGTAGAAGTGTATTCGCAAATGTACTCTCAATTTGCCGGGATTACATTGAAAGACTCTAGAAATGAAGTTATAAAGTTAATTGCGATTTTTAAAGAAGAAGCAATTAAAAACGGCACGGCTAACTTACCTGATAATTATGGTGATTTACTACTCCGAGTTGCTGAATCGGGAAATCTGAATGCTGAAAAATGCATAGTTAAAGCACATAAAGAAGGTGCTACCGATGAAGATATTCGAGAATTTTGGAATCTAAGTATTATAGAAAGGAGACTGGTATTTTGGTCAGAAGATATTTTTCGTCTTGCCAGTTTTAAACGTTTTAAGGATGAAGGACTCGACCCTGAGATGGCATCGGCTAAAATTAGAAAAATGTTTCCAATGTATGGTGATCCAGATAATGAAAAACATGTATTTAGTGATGATAGGCTTTTACCTCAGGAATTGCGAGGTAGAGTAGATAAGTATAGGAAGAAGTATGGTGCAACTTATATTGCGGAGAAAGTAACAAAATACAACACCTATAATGCCTATGTTAGAGAAGAAATTCGAAATGGTAATTTGTAATTGTTCTCTAAAAGTGAGTTAAAAAAATGCATTGAGGGCGTTGTTGTATAAAGATATGTGTATCTAATAATTTTAAAACTTAACTGACCCCTGCAATGTCCCCCATAAAATAAAAACCTCTGCAATCGTTTGATTTACAGAGGTTTTTAAATTTAAATTGTTGTCCTGTCAGGTTTCGAACCTGAACTCTTCTGATCCAGAATCAGACGTGTTGCCAATTACACCACAGGACAGTAACTTGTTGACCTGCCAAGGCTCGAACTTGGACTCTACTGAACCAAAATCAGTTGTGTTGCCAATTACACCACAGGTCAATCCTTAGTTGTCTTTTCTTTAAAGACGGTGCAAAAATATAAAAATTATTTTTTCAGGGCCTGTTTTGGGTATAATTTTTCGATTTACCCGAGTGTTTGTTTATACTTCGCGATCAGCAAATCAGTTCACCGGTCATTAAGGTTTAGGGTTCAGGTAATTGACAAATCAAGGTAAAGGATGTGCCTTCAATTTCTGAATTAATTTTCGGCCTCTTGATGCTATTCCAGCCGATCCGTGAAATTCAATCTCTTGTTCAATCAGTTCGATCAGTTCTGCTGAAAAATCGGGTTCTTTTTGGGCAATGTTGAACAGTATTTGCATCGCGTGAACCCGCACTGCGACAGAAAGAGATGCATTCGTAAACACCGGAATGCAGTAATTCAATAATACAGCCATTGTTTCTTCCGGAATATCATTCTCACTAATCAGTTTCAGCAGATGCCTCCTTTTGCTGTTGTTTTGTGTTCTCAGCAAAAAATCGGTCATTACCGGAAAGTAGGGAATTACAAGTTCAGGATGTTTCTCATGAATCTTATCCACCATCCACATAGCCCGCCAGTTTTCGGGTTGGCTGTCATCCAATGCTTTGGACATGATAAGATCGAGGTATTCCGGGTAATCAGCGATATACCGCACCATCAATGCCAGATTTTCCCACGATTGGATCAATGTGCGGATTTCATTTTCAGTCATTGCGCAAAAGCTTTTTTTGTGCAATAAATATAAACGAACTTTAGCAAAATCCGGGGAAGGTTTCCCCTTTTTCTAATCATATATTTACCTTCTTTGCACCCAGATTCTAAATTAAGCAAATGCTTGAAGTTTGTTGCGCTATCATACTGAAAGACGCTGGAATACTGACTGTTCAGCATGGTCAAGAAGGCAGCCATCCGTGGAAATGGGAATTTCCGGGAGGTAAAATTCGTTCATCTGAGACTGCAAAACAATGCATTGTTCGGGAGACTTATTTCACCAGATTCGGGAAAATAAGAACAACTGCAACAAAAACGGCAGTCCAGCTAAGGATGGATAAAACCATATAGGACATGGCAAATTTATGTTTGGAGTAGTATTTGTTGAGCAAAAAAGCGCCAATCGGGATGCTTAAAATTACAGGAGATAAAATAATAATCCCGGGTAAGCCAAATTTAGCACGGAACCTGGCAATAAACCTGTTCCTTTTTGAGAAAACACGCTCGCCGGTGATACTTATACGCCATATTACCAGTTGACGATATTTTAAACGGAATGAAATTGGAGCGTATTTCCGCAGAAATGTTTTAACGTGATGAAACTGCCTGATTGCAAAACCACTGAAATGGTAGAAAAAAAATAATCCGGCGATTCCTCCCAGGGTAACTGAAATTAATGTTTGCTCAAAGTTTAATCCGATGAGCAGTGCAAATGGAAATGTAAATACATACTTTACAGTTGCCAATAAAAAAACCTGAATGATTTTAAAAACCGCGATCATAATCTCCTCCGCCTCCTAAATTTTCAGAATAGAACGACAAATGTCGGTAAAATGTTGTTACGTTATTCGTATAAGTACCTGATTTTTAATTTTATTAAGAATTTTTAATGCTTAACTTTAGCTTATTTTTCGTTAATAATTGCTGAAATCGCTGTCTGGTGAGGGTTTCTGTACTATAAATTCATCGGATACTGAATCATCAGTTCGTTTTCAAATTCATCAAAATTGGTTTTCGCAACTGTTACTTATCATGAAGGAACCGAAAATAATAAGTTTGAAAATACAAATTCTAAAAGGATAGCATTACTTTTGGGGCATTCATAACAAGTTTCGAAGACCATATTAACCTCCTAAATAAGAAATAAAATGAGAACATTTGTCCTGATTGCGTTTATTGTAGCCTGCGCCATGCTTGCCAAAGCACAAAATCCTGCCGAATCGCTGTTCGACAGTAAAAGTCTGAATGGCTGGAAAATATACGGCACCGAAAAATGGATCGTCGAAGACAGTTTGTTGGTGTGCGAAAGTGGACCAGACAAGAAATACGGCTACCTTGCCACCGAAAAATGGTACGATAATTTTGTACTTGAACTCGAATTCAGGCAGGAAGCAAACGGAAACAGCGGGGTGTTTTTTCGTTCGACCATTGATGGCACAAAAATTAAAGGCTGGCAGGTCGAAGTTGCCCCACCAAATCACGACACCGGTGGAATTTACGAATCGTATGGCCGGGGCTGGCTTCACCAGATTCCCGATGATCAGGAAGGCTTCCTGAAAATGGGGGAATGGAACAAAATGAAAATTCAGGTTGTTGGAAACCGAGTTCAAACATGGCTAAACGGGCATCAGATGACTGACCTGACTGATGATAAAATTGGCGAAGGCAAAGGCTCCATTGCCCTTCAGATTCATGATGGCGGTGGCATTAAAGTAAGTTGGAGAAATTTGGTGATTCAGGAATTGTAAAAGCCACATTCCCAAATTTCCTTTTGTGGAGGGGTTGGGGGAGGCTTCTAAACACCGGGAATATTGATTCCCTTGATTTTCCGGTATAAATCGAGTGCATACAGATCCGTCATTCCTGAAACAAAATCAACAACTGCCTGAACTTTTTCGTAGGTTGACTCATGATTTCCTCCATATTGATCGGGAATGAGCTGGAGCAGTTTTTTTGAAAATCCTTCCTTCGGGCTTAAAAAAGCTTCAATAAAAACTTCGAGTAAGGTGCCGATGATCTGGTAGCCCGAAATCTCAATTTCAATGACTGACCGATCGTTGTAAATATTCCTGATGCTGACCTCTTTAATTTCTTTGATGGCAGCCAGCGAACCTGGAGGAACATGATTGATCAGCGCTTTCTGAAATCTTCCGGATAAAATATCATCCTGCTTTTCCCAAAAAACATTTACACATTGCTTCACCAGTTTCCCAATCACACTGGCCCGCAAATAGGCAATCTGTTCGTTCGGGTCGGCCACCAGGTTAAGCGTTTCATTCATCCGTCCGATTTGTTTTTGTTCAGTCTGAGGGTCAAAAAAACGCATAAACAATGATCTTGTTTGCTCATAAGAGTGGATTTTCAGTTTGTGGGCATCTTCAAGGTCCATGAGCTGATAACAAATATCATCGGCAGCTTCGACCAGAAAAACCAGCGGATGCCTGATGTATTTCACCGTATTTTCATTGGTTTGAAGTAATCCAAGTTCATTGGCAATGGTTGCAAAAATTGTTTTTTCTGATTGGAAGAAACCGAATTTGGGCTTTTCAGTCAGCATGGATTCGTAAGGATATTTGACGATGGATGCCAGAGTGGTATAGGTCAGTGCAAAACCCCCTGCGCGCCGCCCGTTAAACTGGTGGCTCAGTAACCGAAATGCGTTGGCATTTCCATCGAACTGGGCAAAATCTTTCCATTCGGCTTCACTGAGTTCATTCCTGAACCTGAGATCAGTGTTTTTTTTGAAAAACTGGGCAATAGCATCTTCTCCGGAATGACCAAAAGGGGGATTTCCCATGTCGTGCGCCAAACATGCTGCTGAGACCACTGAACCTATTTCCTGAAAAAGAGGGTTTTCAATTTCCATTTTTTCGCTTTCGGCTTTTTCGACAAACATGCTTCCCAATGAGCGGCCAACACTGGCAACTTCCAGGCTGTGGGTCAATCGGTTGTGCACAAAAACACTTCCCGGAAGCGGAAAAACCTGTGTTTTGTTCTGCATCCTCCGGAACGGAGATGAAAAAATAATGCGGTCGTAGTCTCGCTGAAACTGTGTCCGGCTATGTTTGATATCGTTGTATGAAAGTTCTTCCTGTCCCAATCGGGTGGTTGATATGATTTGATTCCAGTTCATTCAGAAATTATTTTAAAATGTTTGAGTCCGGTAGTTGTTCATTTCCTTGTCAGCTTTTCGGGCATTCGGATAACATTGTTCGAGCAACAACCAGAATTTTTCGCCATGATTTTTCACAACCGTATGAGCAAGTTCGTGCAGAAGCACATAGTCGGTCAGATGTTCCGGAACCCGCATCAGGTGTAGGTTCAGGTTAATGTTGTTGGCCGACGAGCAACTTCCCCATCGGGTTGATGTGTTTTTAATCGTCACGTTCTGATAGTTAAAACTGTGTTTACCGGCCAGTTCCTTCAGTCGTTCAGGAAGGTAAATTTTTGCTTCCCGGCGCATCACTTCAATCAGCGTATTTTTGATAAATTCCTGAACTTTGGGTTGCTGATGATTTACATTTTCAGGAATGAAAATCTGAATAATGCCATTTCCAACCCGGTTGTAAACTTTATCAGTATTGCCTTTAGTAATCGCCAGCTTGTGAAACCTGGTTTTAAAACAGCTTTCGGGTGCAAACAAAGTCAAATCAGCGCGGGTCTTTGATTGATGCTTAAGTATCCAGTTGGTCTTTGATTCAGCAAACCGGATTGCATCGCGGTACAATACTGAAGGTGGCATAGAAACTACAATTTCGCCGTCCGATTTCACCTTCAGGCGAATTCTTCTTGATCGTTTATTAATTGTGAACGAAACTTGTCCGACTTGTTCAATATTTATGTATTTTGTA
The DNA here is from genome assembly GCA_013824715.1 of Odoribacter sp. Lineage (GTDB taxonomy): Bacteria > Bacteroidota > Bacteroidia > Bacteroidales > Prolixibacteraceae > Aquipluma. Next base: position 48,198 of record PNOH01000028.1, read on the forward strand.
CTCATTCAATATTACAGGAATATTTTGCTAAAGTAAGCAAACCAAAAAGACTAATGATATGAAACAGAACAAACGATTTGAAGTTTTTGGGACCTTAACAAAAACCGAAACAGTTTTTACAATAGACCAAAAGATTCTTCCCGGCACTTTAGTTTTTGAAGCCCTGAAACCTTTTCCGGGTTACTATTCCGATTCTCCAACCGGAGCCAAGCCTGTTTATATGTACCTGGCCCTTGAAGAGCAATATGAGCTTGAAGATATTTTACGGGCATCGCAAAGTGTTCAACTTGAGTTTGATATGCATTTCGATGCAGGAAAGGGTTTTCTTCAGGTTTTTGATACTAAATATAACGTATTGCGGGTAAGGCATTTAAAAGATTATAACTTGCTCGAAAAGCTTCAACGATCATTCTCTGAAAATGGGATTCTTTTTTTGCAAAAGTCGAAAAAATACAAAGACGAATTGGTGAAAATCAGAATCATCAAATTTTTTGACCTGGAAGAAATTGCTGAAAAGATTTATCAGGATAGGCGCGAAAAAAATCATGCTTACTTCGAAATCCCACGCCACCTGAATTGGGAAGAGTTTAAAGGCATCACCAAAAAGGTGAAGTACAATTGGGTTGAAAGTAAATTTGATGCTGCGATGGCTTCTTTTTTTTATGAGGGTGAATTGCACGAAGTGATCCGTATTTATTCTGATAAAATTGGACTTGAATATTTGCTTGAATTGCGCAAACTCTATCTTGAGAAAATGAAATAAATTCTTGAGACTGCTCCAAAAACCACTTTTCGGGGTGTACTCAATCTTCAGATTAATCTGAATTTTTCTAACCAAAATTTCAAAAAATGAAGAAATTAGTCATGATTGCCTGCTTAATGGCCCTGTTCGTTCAGGGAACGAATGCCCAGCAAAAACTTTTTAAGGAAACTGAGGAGCAGAAAACGGAACGTATGTCCTGGTGGGTAAACGACCGGTTCGGTATGTTTATTCATTGGGGATTGTACGCCCTGCCAGCCCGGCACGAATGGGTAAAAAATCAGGAACGGATTACCGACGAAAATTATCAGAAGTACTTCGATAATTTCAATCCTGACCTGTATAACCCGCGCGAATGGGCCAAAATGGCCAAAGCTGCCGGAATGAAATACGCGGTGATTACCTCCAAACATCACGAAGGATTTTGTCTGTTCGATTCAAAATTTACCGATTACAAATCAGTAAATACCCCAATTGGTAAAGATCTCCTGAAAGAATGGGTGGAAGCATTCCGTGCCGAAGGTCTGAAAATTGGGTTCTATTACAGCCTGATTGACTGGCATCACCCTGATTTTACGGTTGACAGCCGGCATTCTCAACGGACCGATGATAAAGCCAAATTAGCTGAACTCAATAAAAACCGCGATATGAGTAAATACCGCGAATACCTTCACAACCAGGTGCGCGAACTTTTGACCAACTATGGAAAGATAGATATGCTCTGGCTCGATTTTTCGTATCCGGGCGAAAACGGCAAGGGTCATCAGGATTGGGATTCAGAAAAACTGATTAAAATGGTCCGTCAGTTGCAACCTGCAATTTTGGTAAACGACCGGCTCGATCTGAAAGAGTACGATGATGGCTGGGATTTCACTACTCCTGAACAATACAAAGTTTCCAAATGGCCTGAAGTAAACGGCAAAAAAGTACCCTGGGAAACCTGCCAGACTTTCAGCGGATCGTGGGGATATTACCGTGACGAACATACCTGGAAAGACACCAAACAATTACTCGTTTTATTGATCGAATCGGTGAGCAAAGGCGGAAACCTGTTGCTGAATGTTGGCCCGACTGCCCGTGGAATGTTTGACGAACGCGCCGAAAAGGCCCTCAGTGCCATGGGCAACTGGATGAAATGGAATAACCGGTCAATATATGGTTGCACCCAGGCTCCCGGGGAATTTAAAGCTCCGGATAACAGTTTGCTCACTTACAATCCGAAAACAAACAGGCTATATATTCATTTATTGGATTATCCTTTGCAGAACTTCAACCTGCCCGGATACGCCGGAAAGGTAAAATATGCCCAATTTCTGCACGATGCTTCCGAAATTAAAATCACACAGCGGGTAGAACATGGAACCAGGGAGGGTGAATCTGCCGGAAATTTGAACCTGAGTTTGCCAGTTACCAAACCCAATGTTGAAATTCCGGTGATCGAGTTGATTTTGAAATAAAATTACCGATCCAACCAATTCTTAAACTCCATCACCCGTTCGCGGGCAACGATGATGTCGGAATCATCGATACCGTCTATTTTCAGGCGGAGGCGCGAGTTGGTCCAGGCCAGAATGTTGGAACAGGCAGCAATAGAAACAATGTATTTGCGGTTGATACGGAAATATTTTTCAGGATCGAGCATGGGCTCCAACTGGTCGAGCGCGTAGTCTATGCAAAAGGAATGTTTGTCGGTGGTGCGGATGAAACTGGCTTTCTCCTGACTGTAAAAAACTAAAATATCTTCCACCGGAACACTTTTAATTTTATCGCCAACTTTCACCATAAAACGCGATTTATAAACCTTTTCGGAGGCCGGATTATTTAATGAAAGTATTTTTTCGAGGACCAAACCCGGTGAAAAATGTTCTGCCTTTACAATGGCCTGCCTGAGCCGTTCTTCTTCAATGGGTTTGAGCAAATAGTCAATCCCGTTGGTTTGAAAAGCTTCGATGGCATAATGGTCGTAAGCAGTCGTAAAAATGATAGGGCACCGAACTGATACCAGATTGTAAATCTCAAAACTCAATCCATCGGCCAATTGAATGTCGGAAAAAATCAAATCTGGTTCCGGATTATTGCGCAAATATTTCACGCCATCGCGAACCGATTCGAGTTTTGAAATCACAGTTATTTCAGGAGCCACCTTTGCCAGTAAGCGTTCCAGGTGATTGGCTGCACGGGTTTCGTCTTCAAGGATTATGGCTTTCATGTGTTTATAGTTTCATATCTGTGTGCTACAAGTTACTAATTAACCACATAGACACATTAGGACACATAGTTTTTTTGTTTTTTCTCTATTGTGTTCTATGTGCCTATGTGGTTTTCTTCTTAATCATCTTTCTGCCGATTTTAAGATGGGAACCCGCACCATGTATCGTTCGTTAGAAGTGATGATTTTAATGGGCTTTTCGGAGAAAAATGCAAATTGCTGGGTGATGTTTTTCAATCCGGTTTTCTTTGAGTCGTCACCCGCACTTTTAGACTGCAAATTATTCTCTACTTCAAGCCATTCATCTGTTTTCCGGATCGAAATCCGTAGCGGAAAAGCCTCGGAAATTTCGTTGTGTTTCACTGCATTTTCGATGAGAAGCTGAAGCGTCATCGGCACAATATAATCTTCTGGATCGGGCTGCACATCGATTTCAATCTTCAGCTTCTCTTCGAAACGGGTTTTCAGTAAAAAAGTAAACGAATTGATAAAATCCAGTTCTTCCCGAAGGGGAACCAGTTCCTTGTCGCGGCTGTCGAGTACATAGCGGAATAAATCGCTCAACTGTTGGATGAACTTCACGGCCATGCGCTGATCGTCGTACACCAGATCGCTCAGTACATTCAGACTGTTGAACAGGAAATGCGGGTTGATCTGGTTTCGAAGCGATTCGTATTTATAGGCGAGCATTTCCACTTTCAGTTTTTCGGCCTGTTGAAAAGATCTCTTCCAGGCAAAGAAAAACCCTACTGCCGTAAATATCAATGAAATAATGCCTGAAATCATCAGTGTGTAGGGCAGTGATTTAATGATTGAATCCCAGGATTTTGACGGCAAATAACCCATCCAAACGTAATAATTGAAAAGCTGAACCAGAATGAAAGCTGTGATTGAATAGGAAAGAAAGACCAAAATCTGAACGAACGTCTTTTTTACCGGTGTTTTGATCGGTTAATGTTTTGTAAAGTTAAGATTTATCCGGTCACTGACATTTTAATGGATGTTGTCGGTTTCATAGGACTATGTTTCACTTCGTCCCTGCCTGCGGCTGGCAGGCTATGCTTTTACATGTCGGGGCCTTGCCCCTAAAGAAGTGATCCATGTATCACATATTCGCCCAGTCTCCCTATTCGCCCAGTCGCATGGTATGGACATTGACCACTGAGACTGCGTACTCTATTACTCGCATCCCTTCACAATTCCCTCAATCTGGTCTTTTCCCCAATTCGGATGGAGAGGCGATTTTGGTTTGAAATCATCCCAACTGGCAAGTAATTCCCTGGCCTGCGGACAAAACGATTTTGGATCCAAACCCATGTAAGGTGCAGAACCCATATCCATCTGAAGTTTCATCAGTTTTGCCCGTGGATTGGAAGTATCAATGGCCAAAGCTTTATCGGTTGCCTGCCCGACCAGGCCACCGTATTCCTGACCACGCTCCATTGGATTTACGACCAGCCGGCCAGTTAAATAAAAAGCCTGTAAAACAAAGACTTCAGCTTCGCCCGGAACCATTTCCATTAGTTTATTAACCGATTTCTCCGCAACATCCAGATAACTGTCTTTTTTAGCTGCATCGGCTTGTTCGATAAAACTCATCAGAATGTAGCACTGGGCATGATAATACAAAGGCAGCCATTCACTTGTTTCGACATTGGCAATCATTTCGAACTTATTGCCCAAAGCCTGAAAGTCGGCTACACTTTGACAGTTTGCATATTGACCGAGCGTTTCGCCCATTGCCTGATAATACTCTGGTTTCTGAGCCTTTGAAACAAAACTAACTAACACTACTGCAACGATTAATGTAAACTTTTTCATGATTGTAATTATTTAAGGTTAAACATTTTATAACTGTTGCGGGTTGCAGGTTATGAGTTTCGGGATCTTACCCGTATCCCGTAACTCGCAACCTTTTTACAACTGCGACTGAACACTGTCAACTTATTCTATCTTCTCCAACTGATTCGCATTTCCTTTTCTTGTCAGCGTGATGAAACAAGCCAGCACATACATACGGTTCGAACTTGGCAGAATAGCTTTTCCGGGATAATTCCCGTTTGAATCAGGATGATCGCTGTACCGCTGTCCAAATTCATTTTTAAAATTCAGGACATTGGTTACCGCTCCGTACAGAATGATGTTTTGGCGGTAGAGAAAACTCCAGCTTAAATCCAGGCTCCGGTAGGGCAGCATCTTTTTACCGTTGAATACCTGTGAATTCGGATCGTTATAAACCCGTGGTGATGAATACCTGAAATTCGCTCCGGGATACGATCTTATGCTGCCAAACCAATGCTTGTAAACCACCGATAAATTGTGTTTGCTTGCAAATGTTGGAATTGCCTCTTCCGGAAAATTGCGGTAATCCCGTTTGGTATCCAAATAGGAATAGGAAATCCAGTAATCGCCATTTTTAATTGATTTTTTGTCTCTCCAGAACAGATCAAGTCCTTTGGCATAGCCACTTCCAGAGTTATTGTAACTGGTTGGCAGATAAAATTCACTGCCGTTCAGCTTCACCAAATCCTTATAATCTTTGTAGTACAATTCGACCCTGATCGTCCGGCTGTTTGCCGACGACTGGAAACTAAATGTATAATGGTCGGCACGTTCCGGCTTAAGCTGGTCGGTGTACAGCAGGTAATCATCAACAGGATTCTGGTAGAACCAGCCGTAAGCCATCGAAAACTGGCTTTTGCCGGTTACCTTATAGGCGGCTGACAATCGTGGCGAAAAGTTGAACCGGTTCAGATAATCGGAGTATTCTGCGCGCACGCCAATTCGGGTCACGAATTTTGATGAAGCATAAACCTGAGCTTCTGTAAATCCCGCAAATGTGAGATTGTTAAAACTGTTGTTATGAGTTTCGGAAGGCAATTTTACATTTTGTGAATAAGTTTTGGAAAATAGTTCGCCCCCGAATTTCAAGGTAAACTTTTCGTTGATATGATAGGAAAACGCGTTTTTCAGATAGGTTCCCAGAATTTGTTTGGTTACGGTCTTTTGGTCAAAATGAATGTCATCCTGGTTATTGGTATATGAAGCGGCAGCATTCATTCCCCATTTTTCACCCAATTTGTCATTCCAGGATGCATTCAGATAATAGTTTCTATTGGTCAGCTCATAATCGAAAGGCATTCTGTTCATGTCCAGATTTTCCTGACGAATATTAAATCCGCCTTCCCCGAAACTTGAATATACTTTTAGCATACCTGTTTTGCTGGTTTTCTGCCGAAAACTCAAGGCTCCGGTTTTTGATTCGGGCGCCTGGTTCCAATGATAGTTTTGTGGCGCTAAACTCATGTATGGCTGAAGATTGTTGTATGTAAAAGTTCCGGTGACTGCGCCGTTTTTCCATAATTTGGTACCTGCAATTTCAGCGCCCACCGAAAGAACCGACAAATCGAGCTGATCTTCGGCAGGCATATCATTGGTACTGAGCAGCAGAACCGATGAAAGAGCCTGACCGTATTCGGCGGAATAACCACCGGTACTGAAAATGGTTCCTTTGAACATGAAAGGATTGAATCGTCCACGAACGGGCAGATTTGGCTCTGACGAATTGTAAGGAACACATACCAGCGAACCATCAATATAAGTTTGTGATTCTTCGCTGTCGCCACCTTTTACAAACAACCTGCCCGACTCACCATTAATGGTAGTGCCGGGCAACGACTGCAAAGCTCCAAAAACATCGCCCGCGGCGCCGGCAGTAGTTACCATGTCGAGGGGAGTAATGGTGACAGCCTGTTTTTTATCGCTGGCTTCGAAAGTGCCGGCAGTAATGGTTACCGCATTTAACTGGTTAAAGGTTTCTTTCAATTGAAAATTCATACGTATGGTATCACCGTTCAGTTCTACTTTTTTTGAAAAAGGCTCGTAACTGATGAATCCTGCCACTAAAGTAAACTGCCCGGTTTTTGAAGTTTTGAATTTAAACTCTCCGCGTTCGTTTGCCGAAATTCCATCGTAAGTTCCCTGTAAATAAACATTGGCTCCGGGAAGAGGATTTCCTTTTTCCTCTGTCACTTTTCCGGTGATCACCGTTTGTGAGAAAGCATTTGCCCCAATCAGGAAAAATAGAAAGTTGAAAATAAACTGTTTCATGATTCTGACTTTTTCAAGTTTCACGATTCAAAGGTGAAACAAAGCCAGCGACACTCAAAAAAATAGTTGCTGAAGTGTCGGAAAAGTCGGATGAAGTGCAGAAAGAAACAGGAAAGTGGAAAATGTTATGGAGTCATTAGTCAAAAAGAAAAGGTTTTTTCTGCCTTCTATTGCTTTTATGTAACTTGTTTTTTGAAGGCCGATGCTGTTCCGTCCGAAAGAAGGTTTGTGCTTTGAAAAAGGCTTTCGCATGGACGGTTTTCTACTCCATTTTCCATTCTCTATAAATATTTTGCCCCGGCAGGTCATTGATCCTAATGGAACAGAAAACAGTGCCATCGGCGTTCGACTGAGCTCACGCCGAAGTCACTAAACCTGCCCGACGCAGCTACCGTGTACCCACATCTTTTTCGGCACTATGACGATTAATAAAACCTTATTCTTATTGGGAAACCTTAGTACAAAACATGCGGACCAAAGACTCAAACCTTATTAATATGCTGTATTTTAGTATAAATAAGGTACTAATTGGATGGTGATTGCCTGACTACTAAGGTTCTTCTGGGAAAATAAGGTTAAAAAAATATGGCTACCCACATCAATTGTCATAGAGCCAAAATTAATAGATTTGTGGGTACATGGTAGCCAATGCAGGCGGGTATTTGTAGAATGACGATTAGCCGTAACGTCTGGAGTGCCGTAGGTACGAAACAATCCTATTTCAAAATTCAACCGATCCATTCAATCACGATTCAACTACATCCCCAACATTTCCCAGTTATTCATTTATGGGCTGCATAATTTTTATGCTGAGTGACTCTGGTGCTTAAGACGTGCTTCATCATTACTAATATCTGATGACTTTTTCCTTTTTGCTGTTTTCTAAAGAACTACCCGCATGCCACCCTTTCGGACTGACTCGCGCATAGCATCTATAATAACCATATCACGCAGTCCTTCCTCCCCTGGTGTTTTTGACGGACGTTTTTCCATGATAGCCAGGCACATTTCGTCCATTTGCCGGGCTTGCTGGTTCATCTCAGGGAAGTCGAACTTTTCTCCTTTGGGCAAGTACCCATGAAGACCACCATATCCGTTAAATGGATTGAGCCCATATTCCCCTTTTTGTGCATTGATATTCAGAAAATTGACATTGGCTGCAAAAGTGGTTAAACAATTGGCTACTATGTTGCCCGGAAATTCGAGCTGAAAAGTGGTGGTTTCATCAATCCCATCGAAAACTTTAGGATCGGAATTAAATTGCTGTGCAGTAACTGCAATTGGCTCAAGTCCGGTGGAATAGCGCGCAGCCTGTAGTGGATAAGGCCCCATGTCCATGATTGCGCCACCACCATAAATATTTTTCACTTTCCAATGTTCGGTTGGGCGGTTCATCCGGAAACCGGCAGAGGCATGGACCATCGAAATATCACCAAACGGCTTTTCTTTGGCCATTTGCATGATTTTCCGGGTATAAGGCTCGTATTGAAGGCGGTAACCTATTGAAAGTGAAACTCCGGCATTCTGGCAAGCTGCAATCATTTCGCGGCATTCGGCGGCATTCAGGGCCATAGGTTTTTCGCAAATCACATGCTTTCCGGCCTTTGCGGCCCGAATGGTAAATTCTTTGTGCATGCTGTTTGGCAGTACGATATAAACCACATCAATAGCCGGGTTTTTGGCTATTTCGTCGAAGTTCTGGTAATTGTATATGTTCTCCTTCGGAATACTACATTTTTCTCCGTACTGTTTGGCTTTTTCAGGAGTCCCGGTTACCAGGCCAACCAGTTTAACATGTTCAGTTTTTTCAAGGGCCGGCATTAATAATCCGGTAGAGTAATAACCAATTCCTACCAGGGCAATTCCAAGTTTCTTTGTCTCTTTAACTGATTTGGCGCCGGAAATAAAAGGAAGCGCTGAAAGTCCGGTTGCAACGGTTGCTGCCGTTACTTGTGTCAGGAAAGTTCTGCGGTTAAATTGATTGTTCATAGATGTAGGGATATTAATTATTTAATTCCTGTTTTTTTTCGTTTGAGCTTTGATTAGCAACGCCATTTATGGCGTTATAAAATGTGACATTAAATCGGCTTTAGCCCAAATATTAATATTTGTGTACGATAAAATTCACAAATGGATAATTTCATTTTTCAGTTATCAAATGTTTTTTGAAATCCTGAAAGGATTTAATATCAATAGCCCCGGATGGAATCCGGGGTAAAATAGCGATAATGAACAACAACCCTGCAAAGGGTTGAATATCAGAAATGAACAAATTCAACCCTTTGCAGGGTTGCAAAAACTATCTTTACCTTACCCACTGAGTTTCACTCAGGGCTATTCACATTCAACCACTCGTGGTTATTATGTGTCAGAGTACCCTTTTAAACACGTTTTGCTCCAAAAGGTTCGATGTTGAATTATTCAGTCAAATCGCAAACCGAAGCACCGGTTATTCGAATCAAATCTTCAGGATTAAGTTTGAACTGTAATCCGCGCTGCCCGGCGCTTACAAAAATATGAGCGTACAACTTACAGCTTTCGTGAATGTAAGTTGGGTAGGATTTTTTCATGCCAAACGGCGAGCAGCCTCCGCGAATGTAACCGGTTAATCCCAGTAATTCTTTTTGCTGAACCATTTCACAACTTTTATTTCCAGAGATTTTTGCAGTTTTTTTCAGGTCAACTTCGGCATTTCCGGGAACAACAGCCACAAATACACCGGTTTTATCGCCGCGGAGTACCAGCGTTTTGAATATCTGCTCAATGTTTTGGCCGATTTTCATAGCCAGGGTAAGCGCGCTCAAATCGTTTTCGTCCACCTCATATTCCGCCAGTTCATAGTTTATACCGGCGGCATCAAGCAGGCGGGCTGCATTCGTCTTTTTCATCCTTTTTTATTCTTCCAGTCCGATAATCGCCGAAGTTTCATACGATTCACCCGGAGCCAGTTGAATTTCATAGCCAAAAGCATTGGTCGCTTCAACGCAAACAAAGGTTTCGTAACCATCATCGGGCAAATCAACAATATTTGCACAGGCTTCCTGACCCGGGTTCCACACAGTGGTCACTTTACTTCCTGATTTATTGACTTTGATCCGGCGGTGGAAAATACTGTCGGCAATCACAACCGGAGTTTCAGTATCTAAATAATGACGGGTAAAAGCACCCTGTATCTGAAGAAAATCCTCCTCCTGAACACCATTTTCTGCTGAGAGCTGATTGTAATAAGCTGTTCCCTGCAATCCTTCGACAGACATGTTTTCGATGGCCGAAAGGTTGTAATATGAATGCAGGGCACAGCCATATTCAAATGGTTCAGCCGAAGTATTGGTCATTTTCAGGGCAACCGTCAGGGTGAGTCCGATCGTGATAATCATTTCGGCATGGAAATCACAAGGCCAGTAGGCTTTGGTTTTGTCCGAAGAATTAAGTTGCAACCTGATTAGTGTTTCGCAGTTAGGCCTGACGGCTGTTTCCAAAACATCCCAGTACATGAGCCGGGCAAAACCATGCTGCGGCTGATCCGAATCAGTTTTGTGAGGGCCAAACCACGGAAAACATACCGGGATTCCTCCGCGGATGGGTTTGCCTTCTTCAAAAAAGCTGTCAGGACTCAGCCAAAGCAAATCAATGGCATTTCGCGGCCGGAAACTGGTTACATGGGCGCCGTACAGGCAAATATCCGCATCGGCATATTTATTCGATACAGTAATAAAAATCAGGTCCTCTTCCAGTTCGGCAAAACCAACTTCGCCTTCAATGCTGAACTTTTCGTCCAGTTCGTCAGTATCAATCATGTGAAATGTTGAGTTTTAAATGGTGAATTTTGAATTTCAGGCGCAAGGTAGCAAACCTTTTCCGGAGATAAAAGGAAGGAAATGGAATAAAATGAAGGCTATTGAAGGCTGTTGCACACGAATTAACGGATTTGAAAATCTCTGGAAAGGTTCAGTTCGCCCAGCCAGATACGTCCATTTCGCTGAACCAAATCTCCCTTTTCAACGTGTGAAAGTCCGGGAAAGCTGAATTGTAATTTATACAAACCTGCCGGCACCGGATCAAAATTGGTGTAATTAATCCTGATGGTCTTTTTTTCGTGACTGCCAATCACCGACAACCACTTCATCTCCCACGAGTCCCAGGGGTCGGGTTGAATGTGCTGTACACGATTTTCAAACGATTTTTGCAGCGTCGGGCTCCAGAACGAAAGTCCATTGGTGAAATAATGAAACAAACCCAGGCCCATCTTTTCCGGATCGAGGTAATAATAGTTAAACGGGTCGTTGTTAATCAGTTCAAGTTCCAGGGAAACTTCACGGCCCGATTTAAACTGAACCGATCTGATTTCGCACTGCAAACCCTCGTGCAACTGGTTCCACGACTTCAACGCGTCAAGAATACGCGGATCGCTGCGTGGATCTTTGGTCGGTACTTTTTTCCCACTCTGATCGAAGTAACTGCCGTAAGAGATTGGCACCAGATAGTCTCCATAAAACGATCCGGGCGTATAAATGGCAGGGCCCATTGGTATGGACGACATATACCAGGCATGAAATACTCCGGAATATATTTTCTTGCCATTCGCGTAAATCCGAAAACTGTCACGAACTAGTTTGTCGTTCAGGAAAGAATTGGTTCCCTTCAGGTAAATAAAATGCGTTGAAAGATCGTAACATTCAATATCATTGGCAGTAATAACTACGCGGTCACCAATTGTCATGGATAATCCTTCGCCTGAATGATAGTATTCATCCTGATCGCATCCAGCCATCAGAACCATCAACAAAGCAACAAAAGGGAGGAAAGTTTTCATCTTAAGTTTTTATATCAGATGAGGGGAACTACAAAATGGTTGCGCTTTGGCATCAACAAAAACTGAGTGAAAGGTACATTATTTAAGGCGGAATGGAATGTCTTTTTTGTATTTTGCACCAATTAAAAACCTCATTCAAATGTCAGAATTTACCAATCATAAACGAAACAGAGTAGAAAAACTGGTCGAACTTTTCCAATTGGTTATTCGCGGAGAGTTAAGGCCGGAACTGGTCGCCAAATATCAGCAAGTCATTGATTTGGCCAATCCGTCCGATGTAATCGGGGTAGTTGATCAATTGGTCCGGATGAAAATCCCCATGCCTGAACTGAAAAAAGGGATCAATAAGGCGCTCAACCTCCTGAATAAATCGTTGCAGGAATTTCCATACCGGCAGCCAGCAGCAGGAAGTTTTTTGCATTTGCTGATTCAAAATAACGGGCAGATTGACCTGCGCTTAAAAGCTATTCGCCCATTGCTGAAACAAATTAATCAGGATTTCGAAAATCAATCCATCCGGAATGAACTTATGGAGAAATTCACCGGTTTGGCCAAAATTGATTTACATTACCAGATCAAGGAAAATGTATTGTTCCCGCTCATTGAAAAATACCTGCCAGATTACCGCTGCCTTCAGGTGATGTGGTCGTTTCATGACGACATCCGCCGAAACCTGAAAGATGCCATCCAATTATTGGATACCCCAGACTTCGATCTGAAAAAGCTAAACCGTTTGGCCGGCGACATTTTTTTCAATGTTTATGCCATCAGGTTCCGCGAAGAGCGTATTCTTTTCCCTGTCATTTCTGAATTTATTCCTGAAAATGAGCTTAATTCGCTGATTAATGAAAGTCGCGAAATCGGGTTCCCGTTTATTCAAGCTGAAATACATTCCGAAGAAACAGAGGTGAATAAACCTGAGATTTCAGGAGAAGTTGACCTGAAAACCGGCAACTTATCTGCCGAACAAATCCGGCTCCTGTTTAATCATTTACCTGTTGACATTACTTATGTGGACGAAAACAACCGGGTGAAATTTTACTCTACTCCTGAAAAACGGATATTTCGCCGCACCAATGCGATTATTGGCCGCGATGTTAAAAACTGCCACCCGCACGAAAGCATTGATATGGTGGAGCAAATCGTAGAAGCATTCAGGAATGGAGAAAAGGACAAAGCCAGCTTCTGGTTTCAGATGAAAGGTGAATTTATCCTTGTTCAGTACTTTGCCGTACGCGACGAGCGTGGCAGTTATAAAGGTGTTGTAGAAGTATCGCAGGAAATAACAGAAATCCGAAACATTCAGGGCGAAAAACGGTTATTGGATTGGACCCTTTAATCTATTCATCATGAAAATAACCAGATATCAGGATCAGGAAAAACATCAGAACCCACATGGTGTGGATGTTCGGAAATTGTATGACAAAGAATCGGCTCAGGTATCGCACATTACCCTTCAGCCAGGCGAAAGTTTAAAACCTCACAAAACACCGGTTGATGTATTTTTTGTTGTTCTCGAAGGCTCCCCGGTAATTCAGGTGGGCGATGAAGAAGAAATTTGCGAAAAGGATAGTCTGATTGAAAGTCCGGCGCATATTGTTCACAACATCTACAATGCCTCACCAGATATTGCCCGTATTTTGGTGGTAAAAGCCCCCAGACCTGCAACAATATCAAGGGTTTTGTAGGATTGAACCTTTGTTGCTTTACTCAGGGCCTGACTCGAAGTCAGGCCCTGAGTAACCGCATATTTTTCACTTCTCCATGTCAGTATCTGAGTGGTGTACCACAAAAATCCCTTTTTGAAAAAATGAACCACGAGTGGTTGAATGTGAATAGCCCTGAGTGAAACTCTGGGGTAAGGTAAAGATAGTTTTTGCAACCCTGCAAAGGGTTGAATTTGTTCATTTCTGATATTCAACCCTTTGCAGGGTTGTTATTCATTGTCGCTATTTTACCCCGGATTCCATCCAGGGCTATTGATATTAAATCCCTTCAGGATTTCAAAAAACATTTGATAACTG
>PNOH01000029.1 GCA_013824715.1 Odoribacter sp.
ACGATTTCAAAATTCACCTTTGCCTTCAACTGTTTCCCCAGCTTTTCCCAGTTATTCGTTTATGGGCTGTATGCCAACATACTGAGGGACTCTTAAATAACTGGTCTGAATTCATGTTTCGGGTTTCGGGTTCCGGGTTCCGGGTTTTCGCTAACCCGTAACACGCATCTCGTAACACGCAACAATTTCTTTTGCAAACTGCGACTGAACACTGATCACTTTCTCACAACTTCCACAGCTTTTCCTTCATAACTCACTGTTGCTTCAGCCTTCCTGGTTAAATCATAAGCCACCGGTTTTTCTTTGCTTACCCAAACAATGTTAAACTTTCGTGATTTCAGTATCCCGTCAAACGATCCTTTTACAGCTCCAATAGTCACTTTCCCCGCTTGTTCGTTGTATTTGAATTGAATCGAGCTGAAAGCTCCCTTTTCGTAATTGTAGTTCACGCCTTCATCTTCATATAAAGTAAATTCGGCATCTTTTCCGGTATAAACAATCAGGGTGATTTCGTCAGCCTGCTTTTCGCCGGTGTATTGAATTTCAGGACCAAAAGGCACTATAGAACCTTCTCTAACAAACAAAGGCATCCGTTCGTAAGGCGCTTCAACACTGATTTTCTGACCACCTTCGGAATATTTTCCGGAGTACAAATCGTACCAGCCATTGGCTTCAGGAAAATAAACTTCGCGGTTACGGGCTTTGTACTGGTAAACCGGAGCGACCAATAGCGAAGGGCCAAACATATACTGGTCGCCAATGTTATTCAACTTCGGATCACCGTTGAAATCCATCACCAAAGCTCGCATAATGGTATAATCTTCGAAATGGGTTTTTCCGGCGAGCGAATAAATGTACGGCATCAGTCGGTAGCGTAGTTTGTTAACGTAAACCATACTTTTATACGCCGGATGGTTTTCAGGAGCAATGTTGAACACCTCGCGGTAAGGGAACTGGCCATGACTTCGGAACAAAGGACAGAATGCCCCAAACTGGTACCAGCGGGAATTAAGTTCGCGCCACTCGTCCAAATCAGCAGAGCCTTCTTTGGCGCGGACATAACGGTTTTCCACGCAGAATCCGCCAATGTCCATCGTCCAGTATGGAATTCCGGAGATGGCGAAATTTAGTCCGGCGGAAATTTGCGCTTTCATATCTTCCCAGCGGGTGCCGATATCGCCGCTCCAGGTTGCTGTTGAATAGCGTTGTAACCCTGCAAAACCGGAGCGTGCCAGCAGGAAAACGCGTTTGTTTGGATCAACACTTCGCTGTCCATTGTATATGGCTTCAGCATTCATCAGGGCATATGCATTGAAATATTTTGTTGAAGGGCCAAGTGCAGTTGGTCCGGAAAGTTTCTTTCGGTATTCGATGCTGGCATTCGAAAGAATATCGGGTTCCGAAGCATCCATCCACCAGGCATCAAAACCTTTGCTGTAAATGTGTTCCCGCATCTGGTTCCAGAATAATTTGCGGGCATCGGGGTTATAGGCATCGTAAAACGAACCGATGTAGCCTTTGCCGATCCAATCGCGAACGCTGTCTTTCGTGGCCTGCTGATACATCCAGCCTTTGCTGTCGAATTCCTTGTAATGTTCGGTGGTATGGTAAAATTTTGGCCAAACTGAAATCATTATTTTAGCGTTTAACTCATGCACTTTATCGACCATTCCCGCCGGATCAGCAAAATACTTCGGGTCAAATTCGTGTGATCCCCAATCCTTAACCGGCCAGTAACTCCAGTCGAGGACAATGTTATCGAGCGGAATCTGGCGTTTTCGATATTCTTTTACTACATCAATCAATTCGTCAGCCGATTTGTAGCGTTCGCGGCTCTGCCAGTATCCCATCGCCCATTTCGGCATGATCTGCGCTTTTCCGGTAACCGTGCGGTAACCGCTGATTACCTCATCCATCGAATTGCCGCGAATGAAATAATAGTCTATCTGGTCGCCCATTTCAGAAGAAAGTGTCAGCGCTTCCTGATCGGCTTTAGGTCGCGGACTCAAAGCTTTCAGGCTAATATATGAAGTTCCGCCGTCGGGTTTCCATTCCAGAAGGATAGAATATTTTTTGCCTTTTTCCAGTTTCTTGCTGAATTTCCAGGTATTCGGGTTCCAGGCCGTCCGCCAGCGCTCGGGAACAACCAATTCGTCGTTGATATAAACTTTGGTGTATCCGGCGTAATATAGTTTGAAATGAAATTCGCCGGATTCTTTTGGCTCGATATGGCCTTTCCAAACGATGGCCGAATTATTGAACTGAAACCCTTCAGGAAACTTTTTTATGGTGGTCAGGTTTTCGTAATCAATGGCCGGTTCGTTACGGTTGACAAATACCTGATTGGTATCCGAATTCGTGTAATAAATTCCGGATAAACCGCCCTCCTCACCTTTTGAATTGTAGAGTTTGAAAAGATTCATATCAGCATAATCGCGCGGATCGCCGAATTTGGTCACCGAATAGTTGTCCCACAGAATCCCGTAGTTTTTATTCGAAACCACAAACGGAACCGACACTTTGGTGTTGTACTGAAACAGGATTTCGTTCCGGCCTTTATAATTAAACTCATCCGACTGATGCTGACCCAATCCGTAAAAAGCCTCATCGTCAGGCGATTCGAATACTTGCGAAAAGCTGTACCCTTTGGTACCTTCAACTGTAACCGGCAAAAACGATTTCCCTTCTTTTCTTTCCTGAAGAATTACCTGATTGTTTTCATCGTAAAACTTCACTTCTCCTGAAGCCATTGAAACCTTGACTTTTACTTTGGGTGTTGATAGTATCAGACTGTCGTTTTGCTCAACGACTTCGAAGCTGATTGGCGCGGTTGATTGATCGACCACACAAAGACTTTTTGCAGTTGAAAGCTGATCTGTTGGCGAAGCAACTACCCGGATAATACGGTCGCTAAGCACCTGAAAACTGACCGTTTTAGCTCCGTTTTGGACTATATTTTTTGGATGAATGAGTACCCCGTTCGGAGTTTTTTCCCAGACTTTTGCTGAACAGGCTGATAATAACAGAACTATCGCAGATATAAACAAGATAATCTTCATGGTATTTTAGTTTTAGATGGTTTAAGTTATGAAACACAATTTGATATTTTCGTTCTTTGATCTTTTTATTTGGCTTAGTCAAGTTGTAAATCTGCTTATTTCTGAACTGTGGCCTATTTCTTCTTTCTTTCCATTTTTAATTCTCGTTCAATTAAAAAATCAAATACATCAATACACTTTACACCATTTTTTGCTGAAACACCAGGAATTTTGTTTGGTTTATCTTTGCTTTCATTAGTTATCAAAACACAGTTATGAGTTTTGCAATATGCAATCAGATAAGGATCGGCTTCTTCTTTCCCCTCTGCTTGTTTTTTCGCATCAAAAAAACCCGTTTTATACTCATCATTTATTATTGGAATAGCTGCGTTTATACTTGCAACATCAGTTGGAACTACTAAAAGCCTTTTCCACTTCTTTACCCATTTCTGTAAAAAATCTTGTCTGCCTTGGTAGCTATTTATTTCGTCTTCAACAAAATCAATTGTTTTGAAACGGTCTTGCTCAATTAATTCTTCAATTTCTTCCCAAATTGCAACGAATACAGGGTTGTCATATTTAAAAGTCGACTCGAGCTTTATTAAACCACTCGTATCAATCACATAAACTATGTTTCCTTGATTGAAGTCTAATCGCATTTTACGTATTTAGCAATTGTCTTGTTGTTGAAATATAAGAAAGCTTTACTCCCAGGAAGTCTGACAGGTCTTTAAGATCAATTCTATTTTGGTCAAATGCTGAAAATGCCAGAGAAACATATGTTTTACCTTTCTCTTTAATTGTTTCCTTCGCACTGTTTCTTCCTTCATGTATTTTTGATCTGCCGAATGATGGCTTATTCCAGGCTTGATGCCTGTCATTGTAAAATGCTGGTGTAGTAAGGTTTTTCTCCAACAAACTTCTTAATACAGCCAATGGGCCAACATGAAAATGATTTCCCAATTCAATCAAATCTTTTTTTGCCCAAATCTTTTCTCCTATTGATTTTTGTTCTATTACTCTATTCATTTGCAATAGCTCAGAAGTTGGAATTAGCATTTCAGCAGCAAAAGCGTTACACCATTTTTCAATTTGTTGATTGGTTTTTTCCGATAGATCACATAAACCACCGTCATTTAAAAGTATGTGGCCGAGTTCATGAAATAGTGTAAATATTTTTGCTGTGGCTTGTTCTCCACCACCTTTTATACCGATTATTGGCACAACCTCATCAACCATTGAGAAGCCTCTCAATTGATCTTGTGTTAACCTCAATTGGAAAACTGCAACCCCTATCGATTCTACTTTTTCAATGTATGCTTCTAAAGCATAATTGATATTTTCAAATTGCCTTATCTCGTCTAAATTTAATTCCTTCCGTAACTTATTGGCTATTGATCTGGCATCGTCTTGTATCAATGCTTTATATTGGAATTTAGGAATGGCAATGCCTGCATCTTGTTTTAACTCTACTAATGAAACAACAAGCGCTCTGGCTTTACGAATAGCCAAAATAGTTTTTTCGTGAAAGAACCCTATATCTTTTGATTCAATTGTCCTCCTGTCAGTTGGGAGAGGCTTTTCCTTTGGCGGTTCTGTAAGCAATAAAGTTGCAATGGTTCTTTTGTAAGCCTTTGAAAGTTCCTTTAATTCATCTAATGTTGGTTGCTTTTCGCCTTCTTCCAATTGGGACAAACGCTTTGCTGATATACCAGTTTTTTCAGTGGCATTTGTTCTGTTTAATGCAAGAGCTTCTCTAGCCCATACCAGAACATCATGATTTACTGCTATGTTGATATTCTCTTTCATTTTATTGATTCTCAAAAATAGAAATAATTTCGCTTTTTCACTAATTCAAAAAAAGACTGTAGGTCTGTATTGCTGGCTTAACAAAGAGGAAATAATGGACAGACAATAAAAGTCTAGCATTCAGTAATGTACTGGAAACGACTATTACCAATGATTGCTTTCATTTGCCTTTATTATCAATCCAAACCTGCATTTCGCCGGCGCCCCGGTTGGCCCAGGAATAATACGGGATAGCGGTGAAATTAACTTTCGTTCTATTTTCAAATTTTTTGGCTTCACCTTTTAAAAGTACCACGCCACCCAGCATTTCGGGATGATATTCTGATTTCAAAGGCACATTGTTTTCCAAAACCAGATTCAGCACATGCTTATCCTGATAATCGGGCCATTCGGCACAATACACAATGGGGCCGCGCATCAGTGCAACTTTATTGTTGTCGGCCACCAGTTTCTCGTTGGCAACCACGCGACGGATTTCCATAGGCAATGAAAGCGTGACAACATCGCCTTTTTTCCACTGATTGCTTATCACTGCAAAGCCATTTTCGAGCTTGTATTTGGCAGGTTTTCCATTCAGCTTCAGGAGAAATTTCGTTTCAGGAGAATCAGAAAAACGATACAAATTTCCAGGCAGCGGTTTGTCTGACAACCATGCCGGAATACGCAGCGCCAATTCAAACGACTTCGCCTTTTCAGGATTGATACTGAATTTCACTTCGCCTTCCCAGGGATATTTGGTGGTTTGTTCAATTTCCAATTTTTCGCCACTCATGGTCACATTGGCTTTGCTTTGGACGAACAGGTTCACATACAGGCGCGAATCGGTTTGCCCGTAAATGTAGCCCGGAACTGATGGAATAAAGCGGCACACGTTGCTGGGGCAGCAGGCACAGCCGAACCACTCGCTGCGTTTATGTTGTCCCTTCGATTCGAGCGGATTGGGATAGAAAAAACGGTCACCGATTTGTGATACTCCTGAAATCATCCCGTTGTAAAGGATTTGCTCCAACACATCGAAATACTTCGAATCGCCGTGAAGCAGAAAAAGCCTGTAATTCCAGTAAATTTCGCCAATCGAAGCACAGGTTTCGTTATAGGCCGACATGTTTGGCAAATCGTATTTGGGGCCAAAACCTTCGTGACCGGCCTGCGCACCAATGCCTCCGGTAATGTACAATTTGTAATTGATCAGATCGTCCCAAATTTTACCAAGTGCGTTAACATAGGCCTGATTGCCGGTGATGGCAGCTACATCAGCCATTCCGGAGTATAAATAAGTGGCCCTGACCGCATGCCCAACGGCTTCGGTCTGCTCAATTACCGGAATATGGTCCTGCGAATATTCGCCACGTGCGTGAGGTGAGTTTTGCCCACGGCTATCAATGAAGAATCCGGCCAGATCGAGGTATTCCTTTTGTCCGGTGACCCGGTACATTTTAACCAATCCCATTTCAACAACCTGATGACCGGGAGACCGCATGAGTTTTCCGGGGCCAAAGGTTTTTACCAGCAAATCGGCATTTTTAATGGCAATTTCCAGAAACGATCGTTTCCCTGTTGCCTGAAAGTGTGCCACGGCAGCTTCGAATAAATGCCCGCTGTTGTACAATTCATGACTCAGGTCCGACTCCATTTCCCAGCGTTCGGTGCCCGACCATTTATGCGGATGTGCCGGATCAATAGTTCGGGAAGTGTACAAATAGCCGTCAGGTTCCTGCGCCTTGCCCACATAACCAATCAGCGTATCGAGCCTGGCTTCCAGATTTGGATCGGGAGTTGTCTGCAGCGAATAACTCGCCCCTTCAATGATTTTATAAATATCGGTATCGTCGAACGGATACTGGGTGCAGAATTTCCCTTCCTGCAAACCACCTGCAACTTTAAAATTGTCAACCCGACCGGTAATGTAGCATTGTTTCAGGGCAATCGGGATGGTAACTTCATGATTGAGTTTTATTCGCGGAGCCCAAAAGTTATCGGTAACTTTTACCAAAGTGAAAGGCACAGGCCGAATAGGATAATCGTTGGAAGCAGATTGACTTTGTGCCGGAAAGTTCAGCATTCCGGTCAGAATAATTATTGAAAGCGTAGTTTGTATCAGTTTCATGGTTCAGTTTTTAGGTATGGATTTGCTGTCGAAAATGTATTCTTCAAAAATAATCAAATAGGTGTTCGATGCACACTTTAAAAATGATAAGCTGATTTTAACATTCAACCGATAAACTCGAAAAACTTTGTTTTAATATTGTTATCAGGAAATTTTCATTATTTATAAAATATGGATTATTAATAATTTGGGAATATCCATCCCCTTCACTAAATTTATTCAGCACAATGGTGACTGAAGAATCAATATTAACTTTTAAGAACTCTGTAATGAATGAAAATAAAGAAGTTCAGGTTATTATTAAAGGCGATAAGCGTGTTGTTCGTGGCTGGGTCATGTACGACTGGGCCAACTCTGTCTATCAGCTTACCATTGCTTCAGCAATTTTCCCTGCCTATTATGAGGCTATGACCCACACCGGCGACGATTTTATGGTCTCTTTTTTCGGTGTGCCTGTGATTAATTCGGTGCTTTACTCCTGGGCTATAGCTGTCGCCTATCTGTTGGTAGCCATCGGATCACCCTTGTTTTCATCTATGGCCGACTATACCGGGCGCAGAAAAGGTTTTATGCGCGCTTTTACCCTGATTGGTGCAACAGCCTGCGGCGCTTTATTTTTCTTCGATAAAAACCACATTGAACTGGGTGTAATTGCCTTTGGATTGGGTACCCTGGGTTACGGCGGAAGTTTAGTTTTTTATAATTCTTTCCTGCCGGTCATTGCAGAGCCTGAAGATCAGGACCGTATCAGTGCCCGCGGGTATTCGATGGGTTATCTGGGAGGGGTTGTTTTACTGCTTTTTAACCTGCTCATGATCTTGAAACCTGGCTTGTTCGGTATGGCTGCCGACAGTTCTTTACCCGCGCGTATCTCGTTTCTGACTGTTTTCATCTGGTGGATAGCATTTTCGCAAATCACCTTCAGCAGGTTACCTAAATACACTTTCAGGAAAAGGATGAAAAAAGCCTCGGTAATTACAAACGGATACAAGGAATTGCAGGCAGTTTTCAACCAGGTCAGAAAATCATATAAACTTAGCATGTACCTGGCCGGATTTTTCTTTCTCATGATGGGCGTACTGACTACTATGTTTATGGCAGTTTTGTACGGGAAAAAGCAAATGGGTCTTACAGATGATGTGCTTATACCTACCGTTCTGGCAATTCAATTGGTCGGAATGCTTGGGGCATGGACGTTTGCACGGATTTCGGGAAAAATAGGAAACCTGCGTGCACTGATGATTACCATCGTTGCATGGACACTTGTTTGTATTGGGGCTGGCTTCATTACATCCACCATGCAGTTTGTTACAGCAGCGGTCTTTATTGGTATCATAATGGGCGGTTCTCAATCGCTGGCCCGAAGTACCTATTCAAAAATGCTTCCGGACAGTACCACCGACCACACTTCCTACTTCAGTTTTTACGATGTCATGGAGAAACTGGCAACCGTAGCTGGCACCTTTAGCTTTGGAGTAATCGAGGCAATTACTGGCAGCATGCGTTATTCGGTGCTGGCTATTTCTGTTTTCTTTATGATCAGCCTGGTCTTTGTGTTTTTATTGTACCGCAGAACCTTATTGGAAAAAAGGCTTAACTTGCAATTTTAATTTCGACTATCCGTTTCAATACATTAACAACAGGCCTGAAATTGCACATTTATAGGTTATGACCAAACTGGGGACAATTAATACACTGCTGATTTTTACATTCTTCGTTTTACATGCAAATTTTTCGCTGGCCCAAAAGCCAACAGATGGGCGCAGTTGGCAATCGGTGGCTACCGGAATGCCAGATGAATGGTATGGTTCGGACGAATCGGTCCGGGTGGCCGAAAATGTGTTGCTTTATCAGCGAAACACTGGTGGCTGGCCAAAAAATCTTCCCATCCACAAACCACTGACCGAAAGTGAAAAAACTGTTTTGCTGAAAGAAAAATATAATCAGGACGCGATTTTCGACAATGGCGCCACCACTACCGAAATACGGTTTCTGGCCATGATGTATGGCAAAACCCAAAATGATTCCTATAAAATTGCGGTTGAAAAAGGGCTCCGTTTCATTCTCGAAGCTCAATATGAAAATGGCGGATGGCCGATGTTTTATCCACTTCGAAAAGGATATTACACCCACATCACCTTCAACGACGACGCCACTTTCCGGCTAATGAAACTCTTGAAAGAAGTGTACGCACGAAAACCATTATTCGCCTTTCTGAACGAAGAATATCTGATCAAAGAATCAGAAAAAGCCTGGAAACGAGGATTGGAATGTATCCTGAAAACGCAAATTGTGGTTGGCGGCAAATTGACAGTCTGGTGCGCGCAACACGACGAAAACACCTTTTTACCAGCCAAAGCCCGTGCCTACGAGTTGCCGTCGTTCAGCGGGGCCGAATCGGTTGGACTTCTTGAAATCCTGATGGGAATAGAAAATCCTTCGCATGAAATCATTCGTGCTGTTCGGTGTGGAATTGAATGGTTAGATGCCCACAGGTTAAAAAATATCCGATGGGATAACTTCATCAATGCGGAAGGAAAAAAAGATCGCCGAATTATCAGCGATCCTCTTGCAAGTGATTTGTGGGCACGGTTTTATGATCTGAAAACCGGACTTCCCTATGTTTCCGACCGTGATGGCATCAAAAAAAGCAAACTCGAAGAAATTGGCTACGAACGCCGGAATGGCTACAACTGGTACACCAACGAACCTGAAAAAATCATTAGAAAATATCCGGAATGGAAGGCCAGATGGCAGAAATAATTGCCTATTTGGATATTCCTTCAAGGGTAAATAAGAACACATAATTCAAAGCAACATCTTTCAAATAGTCAAAACGACCACTTGCCCCGCCATGGCCGTAATCCATGTTGGTATGAAGAAGCAGTACATTATTATCAGTTTTCATCGCCCGTAGCCGGGCAACCCATTTGGCTGGTTCGAAATATTGCACCTGGCTATCGTGTAACCCTGTTGTGACAATCATATTCGGATAGCTTTTCTTTTCAACATTTTCATAAGGGCTGTAGCTTTTCATGTAGAAATAGGCATCCTTGTTTTTTGGGTTGCCCCATTCATCAAATTCATTGGTGGTAAGCGGAATACTTTCATCCAGCATAGTATTTACCACGTCAACAAAGGGAACCTGTGCAACAATGCCATTCCACATTTCAGGAGCAAGGTTTACAATCGCACCCATTAATAATCCTCCGGCGCTGCCTCCCATTGCGTAAAGGTGTTTTTTACCGGTATATTTTTCCGTGATCAAAAACTTTCCACAATCAATAAAATCGTTAAACGTGTTGATCTTTTTCATCAGCTTTCCATCTTCATACCATTGGCGTCCCATTTCCTGACCTCCGCGGATGTGGGCAATGGCATACACAAAACCCCGGTTAAGCAAACTTAAGCGGGCGCTGCTAAAACTGGCATCCATACTGGCGCCATAGCTTCCATAACCATACAGAAGCAATGGAGCATTGCCATCTTTCTTAAAGCCTTTTTTATACACCAGCGAAATGGGAACCTTTGTTCCATCTTTGGCAATGGCCGATAATCGTTCAGTTATATAATCAGCAGAATTATAACCTCCAAGTACTTCCTGTTGTTTCTTCAAAGTTTTAACCCTGGTGGTCATGTTATAATCGAAGGTCGAAGATGGAATGGTCAGGGACGTATAACCGTAACGCAAAACACTGCTATTATATTCAGGATTAGCGCCAAAGTTTGCCGAATAGGCAGGTTCGCCAAAATCAAGGTAATGTTCAGTATTATCTTTCAGGCTTCTGATCCGTAATTTAACCAGGCCATCTTTCCGTTCGTTGATCACGATAAAGTCTTTAAATTCTTCCACACCCTGAAGCAAAACATCGTTGCGCACCGGAATCACTTCTTTCCAATTGGCAACCTCTGTTTTTTCCAACGGACATTCCATCAGTTTGAAATTCTTCGCATCATCTTTATTGGTACGAATTAAAAATTTGTTGGCCAGAGGGATTACACTGTATAAAACATCTTTCATCCGGGGCTGGAATACTTTAAACGCGTCATTCGGTTTGGCTGCGTCAATCATCCGGTATTCCGAAGACATGGTTGCCTGAGAGACAATGAAAATGTATTTGTTATTTTTGCTTTTTCCTACCCCAATGTAGTTGCTTTTATCTTTTTCTTCATACACCAGAACATCTGTTGCAGCATTGGTTCCCAGCGTATGTCGCTGTATTTTTTCAGATAAAAGTGTTACCGGATTTTTTGAAGTATAGAAGATCGTTTTATTATCGTTTGCCCAACAAGGATCACCTTCTGTATTTTGAATGGCATCTTTCAGGATTTCACCTGTTTCCAGATTTTTAAAATGAATAGAATACTGTCTTCTGCTTACCAGATCAACCCCGAAAGCCAGCAGCTTATTGTCTTCGCTAACCTCAAAACCAGTAGCCGAATAATAGGAATGTCCTTCTGCCATCTGATCCACATCGAGCAAGATCTCTTCAGTGGCATCCAGAGTTCCTTTTTTCCGGCAATATTTATAGTATTGTTTTCCATCTTCGGTCCGGGTATAGTAGAAATAACCGTTTTTAAAGACCGGTACACTCTCGTCTTTTTCTTTAATCCGTCCCTTCATTTCGGCAAACAAATTCTCCTGAAAAGTTTTAGTATTGCTCATCACGGCATCCAAATAACTGTTTTCGGCTGTCAGATAGTTCACTACGCTGGTACTGTCGGGACCTTTGCCAAAATAATCGTACATCCAGTAATATTCGTCTAATACCTTATCATCGTGCAAGGTACGCCAGTGTTCTTTTTTTTCGGCAACCGGAGCCGTTGCCTTTTGAAATTGTGCTTTCAAACTCATAGCAGAAAAAATCAGGATCAAAAATAGAGATGTGTTTCTCATAACTTCAGGTATTTAGAATGGACTTTCAATTGGTCAGCCGATCAACAATAATAATCAAGATTTATCAATTTTCATCAAACAAGCAAGCAGTTTATAAGTTCATTCCACCTTTCCAACGATCACCACATAGTTTTTCCCGTACTTTTTGGCACATTTCGGACAGGTAGTGTACCACATATAACATTTATTGATGGTGTAACCTTTGTTTATTGCAACCTTATCATAGTCTTTACACCATTTTTCGGTATCGCGGAAAGGGCCTTCATACACTTTGCTGTAAAATTTACCGCTAAAGGTGATATTTTCAGCATCAGGAATTTCCTTGTCAACCGCGAGGTAGAGGTCCATATTCCATTTCGAAGTATGGTCAGAAAGGCCAAGATAATCAGGCATAGTAGCGCCAGTTTTGGTCAGTCTTTCGTCAAACCGTTTCATAACACTGCCAAAATTCATGGGCATATAAAACAAGGTAAAAACCTTGTCCTTGATGAACAGTTTGTTTTTCCATTCGAAGGTTTTGTCGTCCCATGGAATTGGGTCAAATTCAGGACAACAGATTTGATCGGATTCAGATTGTGTTTTCATAATGATATGTTTTTTAGGATAAAAAAAATATAGAGTTCAATTATAACCGAAATGTGTACGTGTATTTCAGCAATATTGTTCTTCCTGCCGAGTATGGAAGTGAGGGAATCTCCCGCGAAATGTATGTATTTAATCCTTCGTTGTAAACAAGGTACAAATCGTTTCCCTCATGTGGGTTATACCTGAACCTGAAGTTGGCAAAAACCTTGTCAACTGCTGTGTTATACTGAATGAATGATGTAAGCTCTGTTTTGGTAGTCATAGTCAACTGGCCCTTCATTCCCGGGATGTGATTGGTAAAATGCATCGTCCGCGATGGAAAGCTTACATAGTCGAGGTAATAGGTCCGGCCCAGATTAAATCCGCTGCCGATATTCAACATCGGATTGGCATAAAGTTTTACTGCTCCATCGGTTCGCAAGCCGTTTGGATTGGTCCAGAACGAAACCGCATTTTGCTGGTCATAATAGGTATCGAGTAGTATCCCCAGCCAGTCACACGATGAAGTTGCGTAATCCCTTTTCTTACCAACCGCCCTGATGCTATGCGGGTCTTTGCAATTTAATACTCCTGAAACATAGAAATACTGGTCGTCGTACGCCAACTTGATCACTGATATTTCGGTTGGTTCAATTCCAAAAACAGCCATGTGCATCACCATTTTTAATGCCGGAACCGACTGCCAGGCTTCTTCATCAGGAATTCCGTCGAAGTTGATAGCTTCTGATATTTTACTGACAGCCAACGGTTCCTGGGCATGGCTGTTTATCGAAAACAGAAGGATCATTATTGGAACCATTGTAATTAAATGGAAAGGCCAGCTTTTCAGAAAATCGTACATTGTGACTTTTTATGGAACTACTGTTATTATAACCGATATGCGTGTTTTTTTTATCAAGTTTCATAGGACTTCGTTTCACTATGTCCTATGCTGTTACATGTCGGGGCGTTGCCCCTTGTATGCGATGGTTTGGTTATCATGTTTTTATTTTGTTTCTCCTGCCTTAAACATAGTCCATGGCTGAGTCGGGCGGTCTATGAGCAATCCCGTCGTCCAATCGTATTGTGGATGTTCTTCTAAATAGGCATTGGCATTGAATGGCAAATCACATGAACTGCCCCATTTGGCAACGAATGACATTTGTTTTGCCATTTTAGAATCAATCACTTTGCCATCCAAAATGCCGGCAGGATAAAATGGCTCTGCCCAACCGGGAGTTTGATTATTTGGATCGAGATAATAGTGAGCACATAAAGTTCTGCTACCTGGTTTTGAAGTATTTAAGTAGGTATCAAAATGATCGGCTTCAAATTCTTTGGCACGTTCGAGGTTAATTTTTCCGGCATTTTCTTTCATTAACTGTTTCCAGCGAACCCGCCGGGCGATGGAAGATTCCCTGATGTCTGTTTCCCGGGCTTTAGTCTCGAAACGCAAAATATTTAAATCTTCAGCAATATTGGAACCGACAAAATAGCCGTCTTTCTTTTTTTCGAATCCGGTGTATTTCAGCCCAAGTTCGAGCCGGGCAATTTCGTTGGTATTGATATCGCCAATTAACCAGGCATTGGCGTACCCACCATTGTTCCCTTTTTTCATGATTTCGCACCATTCATCAATCGAAGAGGCATATTGAGTGGCATGTCGCATACGTGCAAATTCGGGAATGCCTTTTTCGTCGAAAGGGAAGAAAGCGCCAATTGTTGTTTCGGAGCCAACAAGCCCGGCGCTCGTCACAAAAAAATCGGTCCCGCTGTGAATGAATCCGGCAAAGGATTGCATGAGTATCCGATGGCCATTTTGGGGTAAAATATCAAGGATGATATTGCAAAGCGGATAAAAATAATCAAAATGAGTGTTGTGCCCGAGGACGATGCCTCCATCGGCCGTCATATTGCCAGTCGCTATAAAAGAACTACAGCCCTGTTTTGCAGGATCAGGTGAATTCGGCGAAACGGTATCTTTTACTGAAGGCCACCAGTACCATAAAAGTTCCATCAAGCCATTGTAGGTCACCATTTCGTCACGGCTTGTTGGATTGCCAGCCGCTTTCATCCCTTCCACGATCCCATCAATTTCCGTAATATTTTCGTCATCAACTTTGGGTGTGAACATTCTGCCAGCCTTCTGTACCAACCATTGCCACTCCAAAGCGCTTTGATAGCGCCAGACCTCGCTCAAAACCCTGATTGATTCCTTTATCTCCTTAGCAAGCAGGTATCCATGCTGGAAACCACGTTCTTGTGGCGAACCTTCAATGTGGAGATAAATCCACCCGTTTCTTTCGTGACGATTTGCTTTTGACAGCCAGGTTTTCTGCTCATTGGTGAGTTGATTGGCAGTTTGAGCGCTGACAAGAGTGGAACAAATAAAAAGCGACAAAAGGAAAATAATTGCTTTTTTCTTCATGGTAATCAGAGTTTTAGGTTATAAATGTACAAAATATCTCATTACAAGTCAACAGACTAACAGATAAAATTCATTTGGTACAACCCTCCGATTTTGACACAATATGAGTATTAAGGTCTTTTCACAAAGCAATATTCCATCACTAAATTTTACGCTGGTTAATTCAAACTTTTTGACCAGGGATAAATTGATCTCGATGCGCAGAAACTGCCCTGTTTTTGAGACCGCAAATCGAGCAGGTTCACGAGGGCTTGTTGTGAACCAAGATAAGGTTCAATAATTCGTAGATTGTATTTTCCGGGTTCAACACCTTCTATTTCAATATCAAGATCGTACAGGCAATTGCACTTGCAGCCCAAATGTTTTTCGAACTCCTGAATGATGATGGTATCGTTGCGGTAGATTACTGTACACCATAAACTTTCGGGACAGCAGTTGAATCCGGCATTGAGATGTTTTAAAATGAGTTTACGGTTATACTGATCAAACGCAAACTCAATACAGCTTTGCGAAGGGGGCGTCTGCAACATTGCACCAGCTGACTTTAATCCATTGCACTGTGGATTGCCGTTAATACGAATCGTCAGCTCCATTTCTGTCTGATTTTCGGATTCTGAAGTGCACGAAAAGAACAGCCCGAGCAAAAACAGGATGGAAAGGATTGATTTCATTTCCGGATGTTTAAGATCCACTTGCATTAACGGGAAAGGTGGTCGGATGGTTTCAAACAGAAGCTCAAATAATCACACCAAACCAAGGTATTTCACTCCTTCGTAAATAAAAAGTAAAGAGAAAAGGAGTAAAACTATTCCCAGCAATCTCATCGTCCACAGATAGATGATGTTCGTGAGTAATACTTTCGATTTCGAGACAAGGAATGCAACACCAATTTTTGAGCCTATGAGGAAGACATAAAACGATAGCAGGAATAAAATTAGCGCCAGAAGATTGGTTTCAAATGCCTTTAATGCCAATGGCGACCCAACAGTGATCCAAAAAAGGTAAGGATGCGGGCTTAAAAAATTGGCAATAATTCCTTTTTTCAGCGACCTGGCATAGGTGTCGGTTAGGTGAAAGTTCAATTCCCTTGTCTTTAAGGTTTCATAAGCCAGGTAAGCAATGAAAATTCCGCCGAGAATAGAAATAGCCCCAAGTATAGAGTTGAACTGTGAAAGCCTTGAAAAAACGAAAAAGGAAATCAAAACGATTGGGATATCGGTAATCAGGGGAGAAATCGCAATTTTGATTCCTTCCTTTTTACTGTGCTTCAAAGTCTCTGATATGACAAGAGTTAATAAAGGTCCGGGAGATATTCCTGCGGTCAGTCCAAAAAGTGCCCCAACAGTAAAAAACTTTAACGTAGTCAATGCTTCAAACATAGATTTAGATTCCAATTTAAACCGATGCCTAAAATACATTTTTTAGCGTTACAACTGGTATTTGGTAATTAATAAGGTTACTCCACATGTTACTTCATGATAACCTTCTTTTCTTCCGGTTAAACCAGGTACGGAATTGTAAAATAAAATGTTGAGCCTTTCCCTTCTTCGCTCTCAACCCAGATTTTGCCACCTAACATTTCCACATAAGATTTCGCGATGGCCAATCCTAACCCGGCACCTTCGTATTTCCGGCTTAGCGATTCACTGGCTTGCCTGAACCTTTCGAAAATGAATTCCTTCTGATCAGGCCGGATGCCAATACCTGTATCCCTCACATAAAATTCCAATAGAGAGGTTGCATCCAACGTCTCTACGATATTGCACCCAATTTCGATGGATCCGGTTTTGGTAAATTTAATGGCATTATTGACCAGGTTCGAAAGAATGGTAAAAAGCTTATTCCGGTCTGTTTTAATAATGGTTTCTTTTGCCGGCAAAGCATTTTTATAGTTAATCTGTAATCTTTTTTGCTCAGCCTCCGGCTTAAAAAAAGTATAAATGTCATTCATTTTCTCATTAACATTTGTTTCAGTAACAAAAACTATTATTTGTCCCGATTCTATTTTCGAAATATCAACAATATCATTGATCGTATTAAGCATTCGTACTCCGCATTTTTCAATGGTGCTGATATATTCTTGCTGTTGTTCTCCGGTAAGATCTGGTTCTTTTAGTATTTGGGCAAAACCCAGAATGCCATTCATGGGTGTCCGGATTTCATGGCTTATATTGGTAAGAAAGGCTGATTTTAACCGGTCGCTTTCTTCGGCTTTTTCTTTGGCTTTGATCAATTCGTTAATCATCTCCTTGCGTTGGGTAATATCTTCTTTCACTGCCAGGAAATGGGTAATCGCTCCTTTTTCGTTGAAGATAGGCGATATGGTGGCGTACTCCCAGTACAATTCGCCATTCTTCTTTTTATTATGAAACTCGCCTTGCCATTCCCTGCCTGATAAAATAG
The DNA here is from genome assembly GCA_013824715.1 of Odoribacter sp. Taxonomy (GTDB): domain Bacteria; phylum Bacteroidota; class Bacteroidia; order Bacteroidales; family Prolixibacteraceae; genus Aquipluma. The sequence goes on from PNOH01000029.1 coordinate 17,247, forward strand.
TATCCCAAAGAACCTGATACTCACTAGCTGGGATTTCGCCTGATTTAAGTACTCGCGGATTTTTACCAACCAATTCAGCAAGTTGATAACCGGTAATTTCAGTTACTTTCGGGTTGCTGTATTCTATATTACCATTGGTATCGGTAATTAGAATAGAAACCGGACTTTGCTCAACTGCCGTTGATAATTTGACTAGTTCTGCTTCATGCTTTTTTCTTAAATCGATATCTGAACGAACCCTTCAAAATACAGGATATTTCCCGATTCATCCTTTACTACCCGTATGCTGTTCATGACCCATATAGGAACGCCGTCCCTTTTCTTCCATCTGAGTTCATAATCTCTGGATCCGCCAATGCCCGTTATTTGATTGATTAAAACTGAACGTTCGGAAGGATCATAAAAAATATCTTTTACAAAATTGCGATTGAGTATGCCGGCAGCCGATTCATATCCCAGAATCTTAGAGAACCGGTCATTCGCCAGGATAATGTCCCCATCCATGTTTGATTGGTAAAATCCGACAGGGGAATAGTCTATGATGTCCTTATATTTTTTCTGGCTGATGCGCAAGGCTTCTTCCGCCAGTTTGCGTTCGGTGATCACGTCGAACACGGCCACAAAGTGATTCTTTGCGGGGCTATACACCGAGATAGAGAACCACATTTGCAGCGCAGCGATGTACATCTCGAACACTTCCGGTTTGCCGGTCGAAGCCACCCGCCCGTAGATCTCGAACAACTTCGGATCCGACTCTCGTATCCCCGGGATCACTTCAGACACTTTCTTCCCGGCCACGTTCCTTAGCCCCGTCTGCACCTCGAACGCGCCGTTGACCCCGAGGTAGATGAAATCTGACGGTTGGCCCCGATCATAGAGCATCCGGCAGTAAGCGAACCCGTTCAGCATGTTGTTGAATAACGAACGATAAAGTTTCTCGCTTTCCCGCAGCGCTTCCTCAGCATGCTTGCGTTCGGTGATGTCTCTCATTATTCCCTGACATCCTATTATTTTCCCCGCTTTCCAAACAGGAACTGCATTAATTTCAATCGGAATAATCTTACCTGTTTTAGAAATTTGATTTATTTGGAAATTTTTAAGTGAGTTCCCTGAAAGAACGAATTTTAAAGCTTTAATCGCTTTCGGTACTTCTTTAATGGGAGTAGTTGTTTTCAAATGCTTTCCAATTAACGAAGCAGGTTCATATCCGTACAAATCCGTTACGCGAGGACTTACATATTCGATAAAACCTATTTTACTTAAACTAAAAATAAGGTCAGCCGAAGTTTCCACGAAATTTCTGAACCTTTCCTCTGATTCAAGAAGAGCTTCCTGAACGCGCTTGCGTTTGGTGATGTCGTGCGCGATTCCAAATGCACGGCCTTTCCTCAAGGGTATCGTATTGAGCACTGCTGTCCGTGTGGTTCCATCTGGCCTGAGGTATTCCACTTCACCCATTTCGAGCGGATCATTTGCATCCAATAACTTTTCAAGGCGTTTTTCTGCTCCTTTGGGTGTAATATCATGAGTATTAAGTCCTTTAAATTCATTCTGTGATCTTCCAGTCATGATTTCAGCGGCCCTGTTTGCATCCAGATAATTTCCTGTAGCGGTATCTACAAGGAATATGGCATCGTTGGACTGCTCGAACAATGTCCGGTATCGTTCCTCATTTTCCTTCAATAACTCTGTTGCTTTCTCCCGTTCAGCGATCTGCATTTTCAGTTGCAAATTGTTGTAAGCTTTTTCGGAAAGTTCGCTGGCAAATGCAAACAGCATTTCAGACACTTTCTTAAACCGCTCAAGTGACATAACAGGAACTTCTATGAGCGCCTCCAAAAAATCTTCCCGGTTTGCCCCAATTTCATCGGCATACTGAATCATTCGCTGTTCATCCAATTCTTCGTTCCGTACCTGCCCGATTAACCAGTTGGCAATGTGTTTTCCGCCAACGGTAATGCTTGTACCGGCATCCCATAAGCCACCGCTCAAACATGGCTGAACGATTGGGCCGGAAGAATTCTGCTTACCAATCACTGCATCGGATTTATAGCAGTTCGCACGCCCTTTTTCCGTTTTACGGATGATACCACACAACCTGCAGAAGTTACTGGGTTTGGTTATCGGCGTGCCATCAGGATAAGTAATAATAGAAGCTACACCGGTAGCATCGGAAAACAAATCCTGTAAGCGCTGGATTTCATTAAGGTCGAAAATATCGCTAAACTGAATGTTATTTAGGGTATCCGTAGTCGAATTTTGAATGTCTCGTGCAGTATTCATAGATATCCTCCTTATTAATAAATCGCTTGCTCTTTTGGATGTAAATACCTGATGTAAACCAGACATTAGTGAGTAAAAATATTAAAATAACTCAAAAAATAACTTATGAAATTGATATTTTCGTTCAGATGAGTTTCGATCCTTAATTTTGAAAAAATATGAGATGCTTAAACAATGCAGATAACCATCGGAATAGTATGGTGCTCCTAACATCGACCAGCCACGAATGGAGAGTCACCAGCATATTTCAGGGACTAGAAAACTAAAAAGGCCATCCCGAATCTGACTTCAGGATGACTTTTGTATGTTGCGGTGTTGCCGTAGAGACGCGATTAATCGCGTCTCTTAATCAAATTCATTCATTCAGATGCGATTAATCGCGTCTCTACATGGTATGGATTAATCTTTGTATTCGTCCCAGCTTTTAATGGTCAAATCTTCAAGCTCGTATTTGCAGAAAGCGTAAATAAACGCGCTGGCCACACGGGCATTGGTAATGAGCGGAATGCTGTAATCAATCGCGCTGCGGCGGATGGTGTATCCGTTGCTTATTTCTCGCGTGGTATGGTCTTTCGGGATGTTGATCACCAAATCAATCTTCTTTTCCTTGATGTATTCCAGTGTATTTGGATGCTTGTCAATTTCATCGGGCCAGTACAAACGGGTTGATTCAACGCCGTTATCGGCCAAAAACTGCCGTGTGCCACCAGTTGCATAAAGGTTAAACCCACGTTCAGCAAGCATTTTAGCGCTGCTCAGTAATTCGATTTTCGAGCGCGCCGGACCTGACGAAATCAGTATGTTTTTCTTCGGAATGGTATATCCCACCGAAAGCATCGATTTCAGGATAGCTTCGTAGAAGTTTTCGCCAATGCAGCCCACTTCACCAGTTGACGACATGTCCACACCCAAGACAGGGTCAGCATTCAACAAACGTGCAAACGAGAACTGCGGCGCTTTTACTCCTACATAATCCAATTCGAACAGCGATTTGTCAGGTTTCTGAAATGGTGCATCCAACATCACCTGAGTCGCGATTTCGATCAGGTTATATTTCATCACCTTCGACACGAACGGGAAACTGCGCGATGCCCTAAGGTTACATTCAATCACTTTAATGTCGTTGTCTTTAGCCAGCAACTGCATGTTGAAAGGCCCGGTAATGTTGAGTTCTTTGGCAATCTGGCGGGCAATCTTCTTAATGCGTCGAATGGTTTCGACATACAATTTCTGCGGAGGAAAAACAATGGTTGCGTCGCCCGAGTGAACACCTGCAAACTCTACATGCTCTGAAATAGCATAAGCCACAACCTCGCCGTTTTTGGCCACCGCATCAATTTCAATTTCTTTCGCCAGTTCAATAAATTCTGATACTACAACCGGATGTTCTTTCGAAACATTGGCGGCCAAAGTCAGGAAATGTTGCAACTGATCTTTGTTCGATACCACATTCATTGCTGCTCCCGAAAGTACATAGGAGGGACGAATCAACACAGGGAAACCCACTTCCTCCACGAAAGCATAAATATCTTCAATACTGGTCAGTTCCGACCAGCGTGGTTGATCAATACCAAGCATATCGCACAGCGAACTAAACTTTTTACGGTCTTCGGCACGATCGATATTGGTTGGTGAAGTTCCTAAAACCGGCACATTCTGACGATGCAGTTTCATGGCCAAATTGTTCGGAATCTGTCCACCCATTGAAAGTACAACGCCTTTCGGAGCTTCAAGGTCAACAATGTCCATCACGCGCTCGAAAGTCAACTCATCAAAATACAGGCGGTCGCAGGTATCGTAATCGGTACTCACTGTTTCCGGATTGTAGTTGATCATGATCGAACGGTAACCTTCCTTGTGAATGGTAGTTATTGCATTTACGCTACACCAGTCAAATTCAACCGAACTACCTATTCGGTAAGCTCCCGAACCCAATACAATCACTGATTTATTATCGCGGGGAAATTCCACATCGTGTTCGTTGCCGTTGTATGTGAGGTACAGGTAATTGGTTTGCGCCGGATATTCGCCCGCCAGCGTATCAATTTGCTTGACTGAAGGCATAATATTTTTGCTTTTGCGCCAATCGCGAACCTTCAACAGGTCGCCATTAATGGCTTTATTGGTTGATTTCAGCACCAGACGGGCAATCTGGAAATCGGAAAATCCTTCTTTTTTAGCCTGAAGTAACAATGAATCATCCAGAGTTGGAAGCGATTTGACTTGTTCAAGCTTATTTTTAGTGAGATGAATATTGTGCAGTTTTTGCAGGAACCATCGGTCAATTTTGGTCTTTTCGTAAATGTCGTTAACCGAATAGCCTTTGTTGAAAGCTTCGGCAATCGCGAAGATGCGTCGGTCGGTCGGGTTTCTCAATTCCTCATCAATCTGTTCGATGGTAATTTCCTCATTGTTCGCCACAAATCCGTGCATTCCGATTCCAACCATCCGGATTCCCTTCTGAATGGCTTCTTCGAACGAACGGCCAATGGCCATGATTTCGCCCACCGATTTCATCGAACTTCCCAGGTTTTTCGATACTCCTGAAAATTTATTCAGATCCCAGCGCGGAATTTTACAAACGATATAGTCGAGGGCAGGTTCGAAAGCGGCTGTGGTTACTTTGGTCACCTGATTGTTGAGTTGGTGGAGTCCGTAACCAAGTCCAAGTTTGGCTGCCACAAATGCCAGCGGATAACCGGTTGCTTTCGATGCCAGCGCCGAAGAGCGCGACAGACGGGCATTTACCTCGATAACACGGTAATCTTCGGAATGAGTGTCGAGAGCATATTGCACATTACATTCGCCTACAATTCCGATGTGACGGATAATCCTGATGGCCAGCGCGCGCAGTTTGTGATATTCGGAATTGGAAAGTGTTTGCGAAGGGGCTACCACAATACTTTCGCCGGTGTGGATTCCCAACGGGTCGAAGTTCTCCATGTTACAAACCGTGATGCAGTTATCAAACCTGTCGCGGACCACTTCATATTCCACCTCTTTCCAGCCTTTAATCGATTCTTCGACTAAAATTTGCGGCGAATAAGTGAAAGCTTTGGATGCCAGCGATTCCAGTTCCTTGTCGTTCGCACAGAATCCGCTCCCGAGTCCGCCCAAAGTAAATGCTGCGCGAATGATAATCGGATATCTAATGATTTTAACCGCGGCATAGGCTTCTTCCATGTTTGTACATGCGATGCTGCGTGGAGTCAACACGTTGATTTCGGCCAGTTTTCCTGCAAAAATCTGGCGGTCTTCGGTATCAATAATAGATTGGACCGGAGTCCCGACCACTTTCACGTTGTATTTTTCCAGAATTCCCTGCCTGAACAATGCAACACCGCAGTTTAGGGCAGTTTGTCCGCCGAAAGCCAACAGAATACCATCAGGTTTTTCCCTGATAATTACTTGTTCAACAAAAAACGGGGTAATTGGCAGAAAATAAATCCGGTCGGCAATATCGCTTGAAGTTTGGATAGTCGCGATATTCGGGTTGATCAGGATGGTCTCTACGTTCTCTTCCTTCAAGGCTTTCAGCGCCTGCGACCCTGAATAGTCGAACTCACCGGCCTCACCAATTTTCAGCGCTCCCGACCCCAGTACGATTACTTTTTTTATGTCTTTATTTATCATGATGTCTTAAATTTCAAATTTCAAGTTCCAAGTTTTGTCCAATAAAATCAATATTTTCATTCCGTCCGAAAGAAGGTTTTTCGTTTGAAAAATGGATCAGCGCAGACGGTTTTTGTTTGTTATTCATTTTGCTACTAAGGTTGAACTTCAAATTATAAGGTTTGAAAAGTTTTTGTTCTTATAACCTTATTTGATTTTTTTAAACCTTAGTAGAGAAAAACCCCACTAGGAAAATCCAACCTTATTAGCTTATTTACTACAAATTTCAAATTCCAAGTATGAGCCTTCATATATAGTAATTACCATGATCTGACACCAAGTCCCCCATGGGAGATTTAGTGGGCCATTCTTTTCTTATATTCAATCACACTATTCATGAAATCGTCGAACAAAAACTCGGTATCAACCGGTCCGCTCGCGGCTTCAGGATGGAACTGAGTAGAAAAGAAAGGCTTGGTTTTATGACGGATGCCTTCGTTGGTTTGGTCGTTCACGTTGGTAAACAAAGGTTCCCAATCGTCAGGCAAAGTTTTCGTATCAACCGCAAAACCGTGATTTTGTGAAGTAATGAAACACCGGTCGGTTCCCTGCAACAAAACAGGTTGGTTGTGGCTGCGGTGACCGAATTTAAGTTTGTATGTATCCGCACCTGCCGCGCGTGCCAGCAATTGGTTTCCGAGGCAAATTCCCATGATCGGTTTTTCAGCATCCATCGTTTTACGGATGTTTTCAACAGTCGCATCACACAAAGCCGGGTCGCCCGGACCATTTGAAAGGAAGATGCCGTCAAAATCTTCGCCGCTGAAATCGTAATCCCATGGAACGACAATTACGGTTGCATTGCGGTCCATCAAACATCGGATGATGTTGTATTTCACTCCACAATCAACCAGAACAATGCGGTGGTCTCCGTTTCCGAAGGTTTCAACCTTATCGCAACTGGCAATGGCAACCAGGTTTTCCTGGTTTGGATCGTAAAAATCCACAGGTTCATCTTCAAACTCAATTTTACCCAGCAGAGAACCTTTTACCCGGATAATTTTGGTCAGGGCGCGGGTGTCAATTCCGAACAATCCCGGAACCTGGTTTTCTTTCAGCCAATCGCCCAGACTTTTAATCGCATTCCAGTGGCTGTATTCAAACGAGTAGTCCGAAACAATTAAGCCGGAAATATGAATTTTATCCGATTCATAAAATTCGTACAAACCGCGTTCCTTCGAATCGCTTGGCACACCATAATTTCCGATTAAGGGAAAGGTTGAAACCAGTATCTGGCCCGTATATGAAGGATCTGTTAAACTTTCAGGATAACCAGTCATAGCGGTATAAAATACCACTTCACCCGCTACCGACTTTTCATAGCCGAACGATTTTCCTTCAAAAGTGGTTCCGTCTTCAAGAATCAATCTGACTTTTCTAAGTTGTGTCATTGCTGCAAAGCTAAATATTAAAAAAAATGCGTTTGGCTACGGCTGTAGGGCAAACGCATGGTCGTTATTTTTAAACAAACTCTCTTTCCTATGAATCTTCGGATTTTCAACCCGATACTTTTTAAGTTTCAATTCGTGGGTGTTTATTATTTCAGGCACAAAAATAGAAATTATTTCTGAAAAAAAGCCCGAAATAAATATTTATGCATATTTTTGCATCGAAAATGTATAAATATTCAAAATGAAGAATCGCACCAAAAGGCAGCTTGCGATAAAACAGGCCATTCTCAGTGGCCGGATCAGCAGTCAGGATGAGCTTTTGCACATCATGAAAGATCAGGGCTATGAACTGACCCAGGCAACCTTATCGCGCGATTTAAGAATTCTGAAAGTAGCAAAAGTTTCGGATCAGGCACTAGGTTATGTGTATGTTATTCCTGAAGCGGTCAATACTGAAAACCAACGCGAAAATTCCCGCGTTAACTTTCTGGCCGATGGTTTTCGGGATTTGCAATTTTCCGGAAACCTTGCCGTAATGAGAACCATGCCGGGCTACGCAAGCAGTCTGGCCGTTGTAATTGACAAAGCCGAACAGTATGAAATCATCGGAACCATCGCCGGAGACGATACCATTTTAATCATCATGCGCGAAGGAGTTACCCACAGCGACCTGATCAACAGCCTGATTCTGATCATGCCGAAATTGGAAGATAAACTGGGATAAAAAAGTGAACAGTGGTCAGTCGCAATGTTCAGTATAAAAGGGTTGTCAGGTTGTCAAAAAATGTTGTCGGTTGTCAAAATAGTTAAAAATGAGCATAACCTTAGTAACTTAAAAAATACGACAGCACCACCCGTCCGTGTAAAAATTCTGTTAAGAGCGGTTAAGTTGTTTCGGACGGAATTGAGAAAATACCGGCAATCAGGAAATATCCTTTGCCGTTCGGCTTTAGCAAACGGACATGAAGTCAAAATAGCACCAGAGGTGCAAAATATTTGTAGAATGTAAAATAAACCCATCAATTCCGTCCGCAAAATGACGATAAACAAAACAGGAACGATGTTTCGGACGGAATGGAATGAATTTTAAATATGCAGGGGAAAATGAAAGATTTAAAAAATATTCAAATACTTGTTGCCACCAAAGAACACCTGAAATACGTTGACCAGGTGAACGATGCCATAGACATCGCTTCGAAAGAGCGCGGAACCGGTATCGCCCGCCGTACCTACGAATACATTGCCGATAAAATGCTTCAGGGTAAAGCAATTATTGCCCTTGAAAACGGCGACACTTTTGCCGGATTCTGTTACGTGGAAACCTGGGGAGAGAAAAGTTTCGTTGCCAATTCAGGATTAATTGTAGTTAAGGAGTTCCGTGGCATCGGATTGGCAACTGAAATCAAACGCAAAGCATTCATGCTTTCAAGAGTAAGATATCCGAATGCCAAAATATTTGGTTTGACAACCGGTTTGGCCGTAATGAAAATTAACCATGAACTGGGTTATCGTCCGGTCACTTTTTCGGAACTGACAGATGACGAAGACTTCTGGAAAGGTTGCCAAAGTTGTGTAAATTACGACATATTGCAACGAACTGAAAAAAGTAAATGCCTGTGTACAGGAATGGTTTTCGATCCAGCCTGGGAAAAGGAAAAAAAGCCAGAGGAGAAAAAGCAAAACGGCGGATGGGCAATTAAAGGCACTTTGCTCGACATTATCAATAAACTGAAGCCCAACAGAAACGGATTACAGCCTAAAAACGTATTAGCTTTTACAATATTCAAAAAAAGAAAATCATGAAGAATAAAGTAGTTTTAGCATTTAGCGGAGGCCTGGATACTTCGTATTGCGCCAAATACCTTTCGGACGAAAAAAATATGGACGTTTACACAGCCATTGCCAATACTGGTGGATTTACCCAGTCCGATTTGGATGCAGTGGAGAAAAAAGCCTATAATCTTGGGGCGGTAAAACATGTCGCCATCGATGTAACAGATTCATATTACGAAAAAAGCATCAAATACATGGTTTTCGGAAATATTCTCCGGAACAATACTTACCCGATTTCGGTAAGTTCGGAGCGCGTTTTTCAGGCCATTGCCATCATTGAATATGCCAAACAAATCGGCGCTAAATATGTAGCCCACGGAAGCACTGGCGCCGGAAACGATCAGGTGCGTTTTGACCTGACCTTTCAGATTCTGGCTCCTGAAATCGGTATCCTCACCCCTACCCGCGATCTGGAACTGAGCCGTCAGGAAGAAATTGATTACCTGAAAGCCCACGGCGTTGAAGCGGACTGGAAAAAGATGGATTACTCCATCAACAAAGGACTTTGGGGAACCAGCATCGGCGGAAAAGAAACCCTGAAATCGAATAAAACACTTCCTGAAGAAGCTTATCCATCGCAACTGACCGAAACCGGCGAAAAAGAAATTACCCTCGATTTTGTGGAAGGCGAATTAAAAGGTGTAAATGGCGAAAGCTACGAAAATCCGGTGAATGCCATCCGTGCCTTGGATGCCCTGGCTTCACCTTTTGCTATTGGCCGCGATATGCATATTGGGGATACCATTATCGGCATAAAAGGACGCGTTGGCTTCGAAGCTGCCGCTCCCATCATCATCCTTAAAGCACACCAGATGTTAGAAAAGCACACGCTTACCAAGTGGCAACAGTACTGGAAAGAACAGCTTGGAAACTGGTACGGAATGTTCCTGCACGAAGCTTTGTATTTTGAACCTGTGATGCGCGACATCGAAAAATTCCTCGAACATTCGCAGCAAACCGTTACCGGGAAAGTGATTGTTCGCCTGAAACCATATCATTTCGTTCTGGTTGGTATTGAATCTGATCACGATTTGATGCGCTCGGAATTTGGTGAATACGGCGAGAAAAACTCTGCCTGGACCGCCGACGATGTGAAAGGATTTACCAAGGTGCTTTCAACTTCGCTGAAAATACACAATTCGGTGAACCATGGATTCTAGCTTCTTGCTGCTGGCAGCTTGCGGCTGGCTTTTTGCCAGTAGCCAGTGACCAGCAGCTAGCAGCGTGATTTCAAAGTTATAATTTGATATTTGGGAAAATGATAAAAACAGGAGTTATAGGTGGCGCCGGTTATACGGCCGGTGAACTGATTCGAATCTTATTGAATCACCCTCACGCAGAAATTACGTTTGTTCAGAGCAGCAGCAATGCAGACAATTTACTTTCGGATGTACATACCGATTTGTTAGGCGACACAAACATTCGATTTGTTGCTGAAGCTGATTTTTCGAAAGTCGAAGTGGCGTTCTTCTGCATGGGGCACGGTAAATCGAAAGATTTTTTTCAGAAAAATACACTTCCTGAAAACGTAAAAATAATTGATCTGAGCCACGACTTCAGGTTAAAGCACGAAGGAAACGATTTCGTTTATGGTTTGCCCGAATTGAATCGTGAAATAATAGGCAAATCAAGCAAAATTGCCAATCCGGGCTGCTTTGCTACCGCAATTCAACTGGCTGTTTTGCCGTTGGCTGCAATTGGTTTGATCAGAGACGAATTGCATGTAAATGCCATTACCGGTTCAACCGGCGCGGGACAAGCGCCAGGCGAAACTTCGCATTTTAGCTGGAGAAACAACAACCTGTCGGTTTATAAAGCATTTGAGCATCAGCATCTGGGCGAAATCAGACAGAGCCTGAAACAACTGCAGCCGGATTTTAACTTTGACATCAATTTTATTCCCGTTCGGGGAAATCATACCCGTGGCATTTTCGCCTCAGTTTATACCAAATTTGACGGTTCTTTGGAAGAGGCTGTCAAGCTGTATCAGGATTATTACGAATCGCATCCGTTTGTATTTGTAAGTAAGACCAATCCTGATTTAAAACAGGTAGTAAACACTAACAAAGCGATAGTTTACCTCGAAAAACATGGAAATAAACTGATGATTCTTTCGGTGACTGACAATTTGCTGAAAGGCGCTTCCGGACAGGCTGTTCAGAACATGAACCTGATGTTTGGTCTTGAAGAAACGATGGGATTGGGTTTGAAAGCGGTGGCGTTCTAAAATAATTGTTGCGTGTTACGGGTTATGGGTTACGAGTTAACCCAAAACGCGCAACTCGCAACCTGCAACTCGTAACATTTTTTTTATGAATCTATTCGACGTATATCCATTACTCGACATCACCCCTGTTAAAGGCGAAGGCTGTTACATTTGGGATGAGAACGGCACCAAATACTTGGATCTATATGGTGGCCATGCCGTTATTTCGGTGGGACATTCGCATCCGCATTATATTAGTCGGCTGACTGATCAGTTGAATCAGATCGGATTTTATTCCAACTCGGTGCAAATTCCGCAGCAAAAAGAACTGGCCGAAAAACTTGGACAACTTTCGGGTTATCCCGATTACCAGCTTTTTCTGGTCAATTCAGGGGCCGAGGCCAACGAAAACGCGCTGAAACTGGCCTCTTTTGTTACCGGTCGTAAAAAAATAATTGGCTTTAAAAAAGGTTTTCATGGACGCACTTCGGCGGTTGTGGCAGTAACCGACAATCCCAAAATTATTGCTCCGGTCAACGAAACACCCAATGCGATTATCCTTCCATTCAACGATCTGGAATTGCTTGAAGAAAAGTTGAAAACAAATGAGATTGCGGGTGTAATCATTGAAGGAATTCAGGGAATCGGCGGTATTCATGTGCCTGCTGAAGGTTTTCTGGTTCAGGCTGAAAACTTGTGTAAACAATACGGCGCAATGCTGATTCTGGACGAAATTCAATCAGGATACGGACGGAGCGGTAAGTTTTTTGCCCATCAATATAGCGGCGTAGAACCTGATATTATCACCGTAGCTAAAGGAATGGGCAACGGATTTCCGGTTGGCGGATTGCTCATTGCTCCAGAAATCAAACCCTGGCATGGTATGTTGGGGACCACATTCGGCGGAAATTACCTGGCCTGTGCTGCAAGCCTGGCTGTTCTGGAAATCATGGAAAGTGAAAAACTGATTGAGAATGCAGAAAAAGTGGGTAGTTATCTGATCGAAAAATTAAAGCAAATTTCAGGTATTAAAGAGGTCAGAGGACTCGGTTTGATGATCGGGCTCGAATTGGATCAACAAATTAATGACATTCGTCATGTTTTGTTAAAAAAACATCATATTTTTACCGGCGTTTCCGGGACAAATACCATCAGGTTACTTTCTCCGCTAACTTTGACAAAAGAACAAGCCGATGTATTTATTGAGGCATTGATCGAAACGATTTTGGAATGAGGAAAAAGGAATGATAAAATGTTCCATGTCGTTTAAATTGTAAATGGTAAATTGCTTAATAGTAAATACTTAGAATATGATTGATCAGAAAATTACCATCATCGGTGGAGGAAATATTGGGGGCGCTATCGCAACCGGATTAATTAAATCGAAGCAAATTGCACCTTCTTCATTTACTGTTACCGACCGTATGACAAGCATACTTGAAAAATTTCAGGAACAAGATGTACAAACCTCGACAGATAACAAATCAGCCTGTCAAAATGCCGACATCATCATTTTAGCGATTAAACCTTATCAGGTTCACGCTATCATCGAAGAAATTAAACCGGTATTAAATCCAAATCAAATTCTAATCTCGATCGCTGCAGGTGTTGGTCTTCAAAGCATAGAAGAATATGTTGAAGGTAAAGTATTTGTATTTAGGGTAATGCCAAACACAGCCATTGCTATTCAGGAATCGATGACTTTAATTTCGACCAATGTAAAATCGGAAGTACTGCGCAACCGGGTACTTCATATTTTCGATCAACTGGGACAGGCAATTATTATTTCTGAAGATTTGATGGCCGCGGCCACTGTGCTTGCATCATGCGGAATTGCGTTTGCCCTGCGTTACATGCGGGCCGCCATGCAAGGTGGAATCGAAATTGGCTTCAGTTCCGAAATGGCCCAATTCATTACCGCACAAACCGTAAAAGGTGCTACAGGCTTGATTCTCGAATCAGGAAGACATCCGGAGCAGGAAATTGATAAAGTAACGACACCCCGCGGAATCACCATTACCGGATTGAATGAAATGGAACACAAAGGTTTCAGTTCGTCGCTGATTCAGGGCTTGATCGCCTCTTTCAACAAAATTGAAAAAGGATAACAGACTATTTTGAAAATACATTTGCGATATAAAAAAATCACTGTCAAGGTTGGCAGTAACGTTCTAACCAAGGCGGATGGCACTTTGAATGACACAAACATTTCACATTTAGTTGATCAGATTGCTTTTTTGAACCAAAAAGGTGTTGAAATTGTATTGGTATCATCAGGAGCAGTTGCTGCAGGTCGTGGTGAAATAGGAAACGGCAAAAAACTGGATACGGTTTCAGCGCGACAATTATGGTCGGCAGTTGGTCAGGTAAAACTGATTAATTGTTATGCTGAAGCGTTTAAAAAATATGGAATTTCATGCGCTCAGGTTCTCACTACCAAAGAGAATTTCAGCGACCGGGTCCATTACCTGAACATGAAAAACTGCATTTCGACGCTGATAGAAAACAAAGTGATTCCAATTGTGAACGAGAACGATACCATTTCGGTTACCGAGCTGATGTTTACCGACAACGATGAGCTTTCAGGATTGATTGCCTCGATGGAAGATTCGGAAGCCTTGATTATTCTGAGCAACATTGATGGAATTTACGATGGTTCACCCGATTTGCCCGGATCGAAAGTGATTCGTGAAATCACCTCTAAAAGCAAACCGCTCAACGAGGCAATTTCGACCAGTAAATCAAGTTTCGGACGTGGGGGAATGCTTACCAAATACCACATTGCAAAAAAAGTGGCCAAAGGTGGCATTAACGTTCACATTGCCAATGGGATGAAGGAAAACACACTTCTGCATATTATGAACGCTGCAGAAGATTTTGTACATACAACCTTTGTTTCGGAAAAGAAAAAAGCGTCGAATGTCAAAAAATGGATTTCGTATTCTGAAAGTTTTGCCAAAGGTGAATTGGTTGTGAATGAAGGCGCAAGGAATGCCCTGCTTTCGAGCCAGGCCACAAGTCTTCTGCCGGTCGGAGTAGTTATTATCGAAGGAACTTTTGAAAAAGGCGATTTAGTGAAAATTAAAGACGAAGACGGAAAGCTGATCGGGATTGGAAAATCGGAATACAATTCGGAAAAAGCTGAAAAATACAAAGGAAATAAGAACAAAAAAGCAGTAGTCCATTACGACTATTTGTACATCATGGAATAATAAAAATATTGACTCAGGATTTGTGTACTGATACCCTTTTCATAGACCCTTATAATTATTGCCCCTGAGGCAACAAATTCCTGAGTTATATTCCCCCTTCCTCCCCCTGGAAGGGGGCTTTATATTTTGAATAAGATGACAGTAAAAGAACAACTTACACTGGTTATGAAAGCCAGCCGGAAACTGAACCTGGTTTCAGTGGAAAAAATTAACCAGGTTTTACAGGATGTGGCAACTGCTGCAACAGAAAATACAGCGTTTATCCTTCAGGAAAATGCTAAAGATTTGAGCCGGATGGATCCAAATGATCCGAAGTATGACCGATTGATGCTGACCGGAGAACGGATAAAAGAAATTGCTTCAGACATCCGGAATGTGTCCTCACTCCCCTCGCCCCTTGGCCGGATTCTAAGCGAAACCAGCCGGCCAAATGGAATGAAAATCTCAAAAATCAGCGTTCCTTTCGGAGTCATCGGTATCATTTACGAAGCCCGTCCCAATGTAACTTTCGATGTGTTTTCGTTATGCCTGAAATCGGGGAATGCCTGTGTCTTAAAGGGAGGAAGCGATGCCAACGATTCGAATGTGGCTATTGTAAAGGTCATTCAGGAAGTACTAAGGAATCATGGACTTGACGAAAATATACTGTCGCTCCTTCCGGTTGACCGCGAAGCTACTACCGAACTTTTACATGCACATGGTTTGGTTGACCTTATTATTCCAAGAGGTTCACAAAGCCTCATTAATTTTGTCCGTGAGAATTCAAGCATACCGGTGATTGAAACCGGGGCCGGAATTTGCCATACTTATTTCGATGAATTTGGCGATGCAACCAAAGGTCGGGCAATCGTAAATAATGCGAAAACCCGCCGCCCAAGTGTTTGCAACGCGCTTGACTGCCTGATTATTCACCAAAACAGGCTGAATGACTTGCCAGTTCTTGCAGAACTTCTTCCCGAAAGCCAGGTTATTATTTATGCCGATGAAAAATCCTATCAGGCGCTTGAAGGTAAATATCCATCCCGTTTGCTCGAACATGCTACTGAAGAATCGTTCGGGATCGAATTTTTGTCGTATAAAATGTCAGTAAAAACAGTTACCGATATGGAAGAAGCCTTGGATCATATCGCTACTTACAGCTCCAAACATTCCGAAGCCATTGTTTCTGAAGATGAAGATTCATTGGAAATTTTCAGAAGGTCGGTGGATGCTGCAGCGGTTTATTGTAATGTTTCGACCGCTTTTACCGATGGTGCGCAATTTGGATTGGGTGCAGAAATAGGCATTTCTACGCAGAAATTGCATGCACGCGGCCCGATGGCCCTCGAAGAATTGACCAGCTATAAATGGATTGTGGTAGGCGGCG
Source organism: Odoribacter sp. (assembly GCA_013824715.1). Lineage (GTDB taxonomy): Bacteria > Bacteroidota > Bacteroidia > Bacteroidales > Prolixibacteraceae > Aquipluma. The sequence goes on from PNOH01000029.1 coordinate 33,210, forward strand.
GGCAAATCAGGGCAAAATAATAAAGATCAATAGTTAGCTCAAATAGAATTGCATTTCATTAAGAACCAAAAAGATTGTATTTTTGAACCATGGGCATTTTAGATAAAAATATGGATAAAATAACGACTTTGTGTGAGAAACATAAAGTGGCCAAATTATTTGTATTTGGCTCAATTTTAACTCCTCGATTTAAAAAATCGAGCGATATTGATTTTTTAGTTGATTTCACAGAAATCGATTTATACAATTATGCCGACAATTATTTTGGTCTGAAAAAATCATTAGAGAATGTTTTAGGCAGACAAATTGACCTACTGGAAGACAAAGCTGTTAAAAATCCATATTTACGACAATCCATCGACACCTCAAAAAGATTGATATATGGATATTGAAATCAAAACATGGCTATATGATATTTTGCAATCTATTCTGGAGATTGAAGGTTATTATGAGGATAAACCTAAAAGATACGATGACTATATTACAGACATTAAGACAAAAAGAGCAATAGAGAGAAATCTGGAGATTATTGGAGAAGCTGCCAACCGGATATTCAAAAAAGAAAAATCTTTTAAACTTGAAAATTCGGAAAAGATTATCGGTACCCGAAACAGAATAATTCATGGCTATGATAAAATCTCTGATGATTTAATCTGGAGTATTGTGATTAATCATATTCCAAAACTTAAAGAAGAAATAATCCTGCTCTTAAATGAAAAATGAGCAACAGTGCTATAAGGCAATTCACTATTCCGAATAATATCAACAAGCAAAAATCCAAAATGAGACATTTTACCTCAGTCCACGACCTGAAAAATCTGGACGAAGCCATAAAACTTGCTTTTGAAATCAAAAAATCACCTTATAAATATCAGGATTTGGGCAAAAACAAAACCCTGTTGCTGGTATTCTTTAATTCGAGTTTACGCACCCGTTTAAGCACCCAAAAAGCCGGATTGAACCTGGGTATGAACGTGATTGTTTTCGACATCAATGAAGGCGGCTGGAAACTGGAAACCGAACTGGGCGTGATTATGGATGGCGACAAACCTGAACATATCCGCGAAGCTGTACCGGTTATTGGCCGTTATTGTGATATTATTGGGGTAAGGTCTTTTGCCAAGTTCGAAAACCGGGAAGACGATTATCAGGAAAAAATCATACAGCAATTTGTTGATTTCGCAGGAGTTCCGGTGATAAGTATGGAAGCCGCTACCCGCCATCCGCTTCAATCGTTTGCCGACCAGTTAACCATTGAGGAATTCAAAACCAAAGCCCGCCCGAAAGTTGTTTTAACCTGGGCTCCGCATCCCCGTGCATTGCCGCAGGCTGTTCCAAACTCATTTGTGGAGTGGATGCGCCAGACCGATTATGAATTGGTTGTGACCCATCCTGAAGGTTATGAACTTGCCCCTGAATTTATGGGCGACCTGAAACCGGAATACAACCAGATGAAGGCATTTAAAGGCGCCGATTTCATTTATGCCAAAAACTGGGCATCATATACCGACTACGGAAAAATACTTTCAAAAGACCGCTCCTGGACAGTTTCAGAACGACAAATGGCTGTAACGGATAATGCCAAATTCATGCATTGTCTGCCGGTTCGCCGAAATATGATTGTGACTGATGAAGTTATCGATGGCCCGAACTCAATCGTAATTCAGGAAGCAGAAAACCGTTTATATTCGGCACAAGCCGTGTTAAAAATGATATTAGACAAATTATAAAAGTTCGGAGTGCCTAAAGTTCGGAGTGCCTAAAGTATTTAAGGCGCCACAACTCTAGGCACTTTAGGCACTTTAAACTTTAGGCACTTTTTTATGGAAAGATTAACTATTGTAAAAGTTGGTGGAAAAGTAGTTGAAGAAAAAGAATCTCTGGATCAATTGCTAAATCAATTCGCTCAAATCAGGGGGAAACGTATTTTGGTACATGGCGGTGGAAGCCTGGCAACCAGTATGGCCGAAAAACTGGGTATTGAAACCCATATGGCAGAAGGCCGCCGCATCACCGATGAAGCAACATTGGAAGTTGTTACAATGGTTTATGCCGGATTAGTCAACAAAACAATAGTTGCCGGATTACAAGCCAGAGGATGTAACTCTATTGGCTTAACCGGAGCCGATCTGAATGTTATCCGTGCAAAAAAAAGACCAGTTACAACGATCGATTACGGCTTTGTCGGGGATATTCTTGGAGTTAACACTTCAGAACTACGATTACTATTAAATGAAGAAGTTGTGCCTGTTATGGCTCCCATAACCCACGATGGCAAAGGCCAGTTGTTTAATACCAATGCCGACACCATAGCAGCCGATCTGGCAATTGAATTGTCGAATTATTTTTCGGTAAACTTATTTTATTGTTTTGAGAAGAAAGGTGTATTGCTCAATGAAGATGACGAGAATTCAGTAATTTCAGAACTGAGTTATAACAGGTTTAAGTTACTTCAGGAGGAAGGCATTATTAATGAAGGAATGATCCCGAAACTCGATAACGGATTTAATGCCATGAAAAACGGTGTGAGTCAGGTTCTGATCACGAATCCGAACCTGATTTCTATAGCCCGCGGAACCCGGTTAAGCCTGAAGGAAGATTGAAAAAAGCTGATTGAAATGGCTGATTGTTCGTTTGAAAAAACATTCCTGTGAATTCCATTTTTCGAATCCAAATCATGATTAATTTTTATCCTATGAAACGCATCATTCAAAATACAATTCTGGCACTTTTTATACTTGGCGGCTACAATAGTTTTGCGCAGGAAGTAACAACATTTGCAAAACTTTCTGAACCAGTACCGGATTTCAATTATGAATTGAGTCCAGGGATGTCTCAAAGTATCAGTAACCTGAAAGGCAAAACAGTTTTAATCACATTTTTTGCAACCTGGTGCGGCCCATGCCGAAAGGAGTTGCCACATATTCAGTCGGATATTTACAACAAATACAAAAAGAACCCGAAATTCGAATTACTAATTATTGGTCGTGAACATAGCTGGGACGAAGTGAATACATTCAGAACTGAGAATAAATTTACCATGCCTTTTTCCCCGGATCCCGAGCGTAAAATATATTCAAAATTTGCAGCCCAGTTTATCCCACGAAACTTTCTGATTTCGCCGGAAGGAAAAATACTTTTCAGTTCAATCGGATTTGAAGCGAAAGATTTTAGTAAACTAAAAGAAATGATTGACAGTCAGTTGAAAAAGGACTGATGGATTGATAGACTGTTGGACTGAAGGAAACCAGACAACTGAATACTGTGACTGAACACTGTTTTATTTGGCGGCAATAGTTTCAATTTCTATCAATACCCCCATAGGCAAATCCTTGACCGCAAAAGCGGACCTGGCCGGAGGATTTTCAGCATAGAATCTACCATACACCTCATTCATAGCCTTGAAATCAGCAATATCACTTAGGAAACAAGTTGATTTTACCACATTGCTGTATTCATATCCGGCTTCGTTCAGAATTGCACCGATATTCTTCAAAATCTGTTCTGTTTGTTCCTGAATCCCACCTTCAACAATTTTCATTGTATGAGGCTCAAAAGGTATCTGTCCTGAAATATAAAGGGTTCCGTCAACTTCAATTGCCTGACTATACGGACCAACTGCTGCCGGTGCATCTGCTGTATTTATAAAACGTTTCATAAGATATTGATTAAATGGTTAATTGGTTGAATGGATTAAAAAACGAATTGCCGAATTATCAAATTTTTAAATTTTAATTGGCTAGCTGTGCTTTTCTGAAAGATATCTTTCGGCATCAATAGCGGCCATACAACCTGTCCCGGCAGCAGTTACGGCCTGACGGTAAACTGAATCCTGAACATCGCCACATGCAAATACTCCGGCAACATTGGTTTTTGAAGTACCCGGAATGGTTTTAATGTAACCAACTTCATCCGTATCAACAAAGTCTTTTACAAAAGCGGAATTTGGCTGATGTCCGATAGCAAGGAAAAATCCATCAATTTTAATGGTTACTTCCTCCTCTTCCAGAGTTCCTTTTTTCTTCCAGAGCAATGCACCTTCCACAACTCCATCGCCAATCAATCCCTTGGTTTGATGTTCCCATAAAACCTCAATGTTTTTAGTCCTGAAAACCCGCTCCTGCATAACTTTAGAAGCGCGAAGTTCGTTTCTGCGCACTATCAGATATACTTTATTTACCAGTCCAGCCAGATAAATAGCCTCTTCTGCAGCGGTATCACCACCACCTACAACGGCAACATCTTTTCCACGATAAAAGAAACCGTCGCAGGTAGCGCAGGCAGATACCCCGCTTCCGGCGTACTTTTTCTCATCTTCGATTCCCAAATATTTAGCAGTTGCTCCTGTTGCTAATATGACAACATCTGATTCAACTATTTTTTTATCGTCTATCCATACTTTATGCACAGATCCTGAAAAATCAACTTTTGTAGCAATTCCCCAACGAACATCAGTTCCAAATCGGATCGCTTGTGCTTTTAATTCATCCATCATCTCAGGACCGGTAACACCTTGCGGATATCCCGGAAAATTTTCCACTTCGGTTGTTGTTGTTAACTGTCCGCCTGGCTGAAGGCCTTCGTACATTACGGGACTAAGATTTGCCCGTGCAGCATAAATGGCAGCAGTGTAACCAGCCGGACCAGAACCAATAATCAGGCATTTTACCCTTTCAATTTCAACATCCTGATTAGTAATATTACTTTTTGTGTCGTCAATATTCATTACTTTAAACATGTCATTTTTTGATTTGGTTATATTTTTCAAAGTTACAAAACAAGTAATCAGGAACAACAGCCAAACAATCAATAATTGTTATGCCTCAATAGACAAAACTGAATATTCATCAATAGAATAAAAGGACTTAAAAAGGCAACTTTTGTCATACTTTTCAAGTACAAATAATTAAGAAATAACTGGAAGTCATGAACACAGCAGGAAGGATTTTTAACTTTAGGAACAAATCCAGGATTTCAATTCCTAAGAAAGATATCTGGTTCTATAGCGACGGTAGTACTATTCCTGAATCGCCGGTTTCCGAAAATAATTCAACAAGGAATGATAGGTTAAGCATTTTAGATGATGATTATAACCGGTATTCACTTGAAAATTCCGGCAGAAGCAGGAATAAAAAAGAAAGTCCTTTTGTTGTAGATTGGCAAATGTCAGATGAATTCTGATTTGCATATTTTTTTAATGGACCCTCCAATTCTCATCCAAATTTTTTAGTCCGGAATGATGGTCATTTGGTGTTGACAGATATTCAAACACGAAATACATTTGGAACTAAGCAATCATGAAATTTGATGGCTAAAATATCAATCGATTTTTTTGGATAACTAAAGAAGATGGCTACTTTTGCACGCACAAAAGTTCGGGGTGTAGCGCAGCCTGGTAGCGTATCCGTCTGGGGGGCGGGGGGTCGCAAGTTCAAATCTTGTCACCCCGACTAATGGTACTTTATAATCAAACGTTTACAATTTTTTGTACCGTTTTTTGTATCAAAATTTAAAAAAGGGAATGGATTTTAATTAATCTGTTCCCTTTTTTTAATTTAACTCCAACTTTTGAAAAACTCCACTTTTTTATTAGCAATTATTTAAATGCCTGTTTGATTTCTGTAACAGAAAGATTGAATATCCTTTCAGTGATTTTACTCAATTGTGCCTCATTTCCGGAGATATGAAAAATCCTCTGTTTGTGGCTTATCTGTTCACCGGAAGCCATTATTGCTGCCGGAGATGAACTCTCAATCTCATAAAACGGTCCCATGACTGACCCGTCTGCAACAGGACCATCATTATAGGAATTGACTGCATCCCCACTCAGAGGATCGGCCTGATCACCCCATCTGGAGTTAACGTATTTTGCTGACTGCACCGGTTTTGAGTACCAAAGTAAGGTCAATACCTGGTTTTTGGAATCATAACTTCCGCACCAGGGTAATGACCGTTGAGGAGATAAACCTATCTTGCTGCGATATTTACCATCAGTTTTAAAAAAGAGAACTCCATCCTTCACCACCAAACGGTCAGCCGGAACTTTCCCGAAATAATCATCAGTTACAATTTTCCCCAAACCGGTTTCACTTCCTTTTCTGAAAGGAATAAAAACTACTCCTTCTTCTGAAGGATTAAACATGGATAACAACCAGATTGAAAGAAATCCTGTTTTTTCATTCCAGGCTATTTTGCCATTATTTGTCAGGATGTTTTCCGATTCATAAGCCACATAATTCAAAGAGGTATCCAGCGAAAGTTGAAGCGACTGTTCTGTTTTTGCACGGTTTAACAGTTTAATATTTCGCTCAACTGCAACATCCATAATTGTTCCGGTGGCATTAACCAATGAAAATTCTTTTCGAAAACTTACACTTTCCGGAGTTTGCTTCACGACATCAAATGGCAATGTGTCAATTTCTTTTGGAACAACCCAGTTGGCAAAAACCTGTTCCTTACCTTTTGAAAAATAAATGGAAAAAGGGCCACCCTCGGGTCCAAACCAGAGGCGTTCTTCACCGCCATAGGCATTAAACTGGTCGCTCACCACTCCTGATTCGATCAGTTTGTAATTGATCCATCCAAAACTTTTTCCTTCGTGGCCATTGGCTGAGCTGGTCAAAACGCGGCCCTGCAAATCCGGAGACAAAATCAGACTGGCTTTAGAATCGCTTTCTTTGAGTTCAATAAATCCAATCTGATGTGCTTTTAGAAAATCAAGATCGTAACCATAAGTTCCGGGCAGAAATACCACTTTAGTTTTACTATCCTTACCTTCAGATGTTTTTCTACTTGATGATGAACATGATGACAAGAGAATTGCCAGGAGTATAAACATTGGATATGAAGATTTAGTTTGCATGATTTTGATCCGTCTGAGTTTTTTCCAAAAAGAATTAGTTCACTTCAAGATTCTGCCAATCAGGCAGTTTTGGAAATTTGGTGTGAGGATTTGTTTGATACCAGTAACAGACCGAAGCGATGTCAGATTGCTGTTTTAAATACCGTCCTCCCAAATGCCAGCCTAAATCCTGAATCGTAATCTTTAAATCTTTTTCAAAACGTATCGGATCCAAAATATGCCAGCGGTAAAGGCCAAAACGTTGCTGCGACTTATAAGTTCCATCGGGCCTGATAACCTGATGAAGGCCGCTGTATGGGGTACAAAATTCCTTATATTGGCCGCCACGGTCAAAATTATACGAACCACAGAAATAATCTTCGGTACCTGTTCCGCAAATAGTAGGAAATTGGCTGTCGCCATCAATAAAAAACTTGATTTCTCCTTCGCCCCACCATCCATTGTTATTCACGCCCCAAGCCAAATAAACACCAACAAACTGGCCTTTTCCCTTAATATTGTCGGCAATGGTATAAACCGAATTCACGGTTGGATTTTGACGCCGGAACTGGGCATGAAAATATGCTGCATCAGCAGGAACATCGGTAAGTGTGTAGTCAACCTGATAATATAAGGTCATTGGATCTTTTTCGTTGATATTTTGCATGGTAATCCTGCATTTTTTACGGAAAGGCATGACCCAATAACAATTGAAAGCGCTTCCCGGATTTACGCAAACCGCCAGTGAACTGAGCGGTGCATACTCATTCCAGCCCATGCCAAAGAAATCGCCTACCGGACATTCAACTGAAGGTTCAGTTTCATCGTCCCAGTAAATGCGAAGAATGGAAAACCGCCATATCCCGGTTGGGGTCATCCAAATATGCTGAATAGCTCCCATTCCTTCAATTTCGGCTATGGTAATTGTCTCTCCGGGTTGAATACGGATAAACGGATTTACTTTCCACCCCTGTCCCAAGTCACGGGCTGCACCGCTTGCATTGGCTACATTGGGTTTGTCCTTGTCTTCTAACCGAGCCATTCCACCCTTGCCTTTTTCTCCTGAAAAATTTTCAGGACTGATTGAACGGGTTTTGGCATCCGACATACGGTACAAATTGCCCATATTCATTTCCAGTCCGTTAAACGAGGTTTGTGAAGAAACATCAAGAATTGCAATTAAACTTATCACCAGAAAAGCTATTAAATTCTTCATTTTGCTGAATTTTATTGGTTAATGGGAACAAAACTAAGGATACGGTGATTCAAACTTATGCTTAAACAATAAACAATCAAATTCAATTGTTCTGTTATTGAGCATATTAATCTTTAACGCTTATCTAAAATTTTCTGAATATCCCGCCGGCAGGATTCAGCGAGGAATTGGTTTTCAATTGCTTTTTGAATCAGTTTCCGGTCAGTCGGAATGCTGCGAAAGATCGAAAATACCTGGCTAACAGAAAGGCAATCAGTATCCCGGTCAAGTAGAACAAATTCATTTCCTTTTTGTACCTTACCAGGCTGCAAAACCCGTACATAAAATCCGGGATAAGGCAATGACCAAAAATCATCAACGACTTTTTGATTGCCAAACCTGAAGCCTAATTTAAAACAGGGCTGACGTGGTTGTGAAACCTGGATAACTGCTTCACCAAACTGGTAAGTATCGCCAATATAAATTTCAGATTCATCTAATCCGCGCACGGTCAAATTTTCGCCAAACATTCCCCATTGCCAATCCAGGTCAGGATATTTGGTTTTCCAGAACGGATAATGATCGGCTGAATACAAATAGCAGGCTTTGTCTTCGCCACCATGATACCGGCGGTCGAGAACATGATCGTTCTCAACATCTTCCTTACCAAGAAAGATGGGAGTTTCTACTCCATATTTATAAATACCTGTTTGGATTTGTTGTCCCCGCCATTCAATGGTTAACGGCTGAGCAATGTTGGTTGAAATTATTTGCATAAGTTTTGTCTTTAAACTCCAATTAACCTGGCTATTCTTCATCCAGAATTTCCTGGACACGACCCACTTCTCCGGTTTCAAGTCTGACTTTTATGCCATGGGGATGATTTGGAGAATTAGTTAACAGGTTTTTTACAATCCCCTCTGTTAACTCACCGGTTCGCTGGTGGTTCTTTTGAACAATATTGACCAGTAATCCAGGTTTTACATCAGATCGTTTTCTCCCATCCATAATTTCAAACATTCAGTGATAAATATTTCAGAAACTCCTCTTTCCGCTGCTGTACTTTAAAAATTCCACCGTATTCAGCGGTGATTGTCGAGCTTCCTTCGTCCTGAATTCCACGGCTCGACACACATAAATGCTTTGCATCAATGACTACCGCAACATCTGCAGTTTTTAATATGCGTTTAAGTTCATTGGCAATCTGAACGGTTAATCGCTCCTGAACCTGAGGGCGACGGGCAAAATAATCAACAACCCTGTTAATTTTTGATAAACCGACCACTTGACCACTAGCGACATAAGCCACATGAGCTTTTCCAACAATCGGTAAAAAATGATGTTCGCAGGTTGAGTTCAGATTGATATTTTTTTCAACCAGCATTTCGCCGTACTTAAATTTATTCTCGAACACCGATATTTTGGGTTTATTTTCAGGATTCAGGCCTGAAAAAATCTCTTTAACAAACATTTTAGCTACCCGGTGGGGCGTTCCGTATAAACTATCATCAGTTAAGTCGAGACCCAAAACATTCATGATATCGCGAAATTTATCTTCAATGATAAGAATCTTCTGTTCATCGCTTATCTGGAAGGCATCTTCCCTCATCGGAGTTTCCAATGAGGTTGCAACATGATTATCTCCTATTAAATCATGTCCGTTGTAATCATTATTCAGATTCAAATGAGTTCCGTTCAATCTTGGTTTTACCGTTTCTGTCTTTAAAAATCCGTGAACTTTCATATCTATTTCTCCCAATAAATTTAATCTGCGTATAAAAATCTGACTCATCAAAACAGTCCATTTGTTCAATCGTAATAAACAGAACAAAAACAAATAAGTTCAACAAGCAAAAAAGGGCTACCTGCAATAGATAACCCTTTCACCACTAACTTAATAAGCTTCTAATCACGTGAAACTATACCTATACCTTCAATCTTTTTATATACCTGAGGATCGCCTTTATACCGGATTTTACCAACACCACTTATTGTAGCATTTAGTATATCGGTAGCATAAACACTTCCGGCGCCCACACCCTCAATTTTAATTTCCGTTTTTTTCGTTTTCAAATCCGTAGAATTTATATATCCGGCTCCTGAGATAGACGCATCCAACTCATTGGCAATTCCATCGAATTCAAACTTTACACCCCCCTGGCCAATTACTTTCAAATGATCTGCCTTCAGGCTCATTTCAATGCTGGCGCCCCCTTCAACATGCAAATAAAAATCCTTCAAGTCAACATAACCCTTTGTCTCAAGACTTATTCCACCTTCAATCACTAATTTCTCTAAATCTTTAAATGTAATGTACAGGATCAGTTTATCGAAGTTAAAATTTTTTTTTGTAACTTTCAGATTTAGTGATAGTTCATCAGACTTAACATCAATGTATTGAAAATTATCTTCGTCAGTTTGAATTCGTAAACCTGGCTGAGTTCCCTGTTCCAGAATTACTTTATAGGCTCCTTCTAAATAAATTTTTGTAAAAGGCTGAACTTTGTATGTACGGGTGTCGGTATCGTCCCACGATTGCCTGACGGGCGCTATCGGATCAGCAAAAAGTTTGGAAACCAACAATCCGAGAGCAAAAATCAAACTGGTTAATCGAAGAAGGTACATAAGATTCAGTTTAAGATGATTTGAAATCTGAATCTAAACTAAATAAACTGAGCGCCAAAAATCTTTTCTTTTCGATGAACTACGGATTTTATTAGGTGAAACGGGAGTTTAAACCATTAATCAGATTAAAGCTGTAAAAAAAGATGGCTATTTTCTTTAGGACTCATGAATCAGCTTTTTCAAATAGAGCAGCAAATATAAGGGCAACAATGTACCAACCACAAGTATGATCATATCCATGAATTGAAAGTCCTCTTTTTTGAATATACCATAACCTGTTATTACGGAAACAGCAAATAATAAAATAAATAAAGGGATAAAAATAAAAAACTTGCGTGTCTTACTGAGGAAAATACTCAGGGAAAACCATATTAAACCAATGCCAACACCAAGCAATGTCTGATCTATTTCGCCTTTTGCATAGTTCAAAATGCCATAAGTCAATGGTAACAACGACAACAGATACAAAAACCTGAAAATACTTCCAACCAGCCTCTTACGGTGAAATTCGCTGCTAATTTCAGGAAAAAAAGTAAACCCGGATGTTTTGTAGTTCTGAAATTCCGGAGCAAGCAAATCCTGCTCCGAATTGATAAGATGGCGTTCTACAGCAATCTTTACAGCAACATCAACTGCCACCTCCTGATAATCCTTGTGTTTTCTTAAGATTTCCAAAATCTGATCATCAGTATAATTGGAGTACCTTTCGTAAAGGTTCATTTTTGTTGTTCTTTCCTGTTCTGAATTATCCATGGTATTTTTTTTTACAAAAATAAGTCTTTGAATTTATTAACAACGATAAAAATGAAGATTGCAGAAATTGATGTATTTTCGGTGTTGGAATCAAAATATTAACGTGTCAAAGAATCAAAGTATGTATAATTTCGAATATCAAAATCCGGTTAAGATCATTTTTGGAAAAGGTGAAATCACCAAAGTTGGACAAAACATTCCTGAAGGATCAAAAATTCTGCTAACTTATGGCGGGGGCAGTATCTTTAAAAACGGTGTTTATGATCAGGTAAAAGCCTCAATTAAAGGCTTTGAGGTGATTGAATTCGGCGGAATTGAGCCAAATCCACATTACGAAACACTGATGAAAGCTGTTGAAGTAGCAAAAAAAGAAAACATTACATTTCTGCTTTCGGTAGGCGGAGGTTCAGTTTTAGATGGAACCAAATTTATTGCTGCTGCTGCCCTATTCACCGAAGGAGATCCCTGGCATATTCTATCGCGGAGAGCAACGGTTTCCGGAGCAATTCCTATCGGCGCTGTTTTAACTTTACCTGCAACCGGATCGGAAATGAATTCAGGAGCGGTAATTACGCGGGTCGAATTTCAGGAAAAGCTTGCATTTATGTCGCCATTTGTATTGCCAAAATTCTCTATTCTTGATCCTGAAGTAATCTTCTCTTTGCCCGAGAGGCAAGTTGCCAATGGAATTGTTGATTCATTTGTGCATGTGATTGAGCAATATCTGACTTTTCCGGTGAATTCGCCCATTCAGGACCGTTTTGCTGAAAGTATTCTGAAAACCCTGATTGAGGAAGGCCCTAAAGTTCTTGACAATCGAGCCGATTATGAATCGGCTGCCAACTTAATGTGGAGTTCAACGATGGCTCTAAACGGACTGATCGGAGCCGGTGTGCCACAGGATTGGGCAACACACATGATTGGACACGAATTGACCGCCTTTCATGGAATTGACCATGCCCGAACCCTTGCAATAGTACTTCCCGGTGTGATGCATATTAAACGTGACCAGAAAAAAGATAAGATTTTGCAATTGGGCGAGCGTGTTTGGGGAATCAGCGAAGGAAATGATGATGAGCGAATTAACCTGACCATACAGAAAACAACGGAATTTTTTGAATCAGTAGGTATTCCGACCAAATTACCCAACTATCAGGTAGGAACAGATACCATTGATACCATTTGTGACCGGTTTACCAAAAGAGGCTATAAAGTTGGTGAGAAAGCTGATGTTGGCCCGGCTGAAATCCGGATGATTCTGGAAAACCGGTTATAGTCAAAAGTCGTCATTAACAGTCATGGATAGTCATTGTTTGTCATTGATAGTCATTGTTTGTCATTTATTGTAGAGTTCAGCTTTAATATTTTTTCACAATGAATGACAGGAAACTAATGACTATTAAATGACCATTTTTTTTTATTGCAGCAATTCTTTGGCAGTTTCCCTTGCAGTTGACGAATAGTTTTCGCCACTCAGCATCTCTGCGATTTCTTCGACCCGCTCCTGTTCGGTAAGTTTCCGGATTGATGTAAAAGTATGTTCCTTTTCATCAAATTTGAAAACTTTGTAATGATGTTTCCCACGGGCGGCAATTTGAGGTAAATGAGTAATATTCAGCACCTGAACGGTTTTTGACATTTGTTCAAGTATTTGCCCCATTTTTACCGCAATCTCGCCTGAAACGCCCGAATCAATTTCATCAAAAATGATGGTTGGCAACGAACGGGCATCGGTAATGAGCGTTTTGATGGCCAGCATCAGGCGCGACATTTCGCCACCTGAAGCAACTTTCGCAATTTCCTGTAATTCCTGGTTTTTGTTGGCCGAAAACATGAAATTCACTTCATCCAATCCGGTGTGCGAAAACTCATTTAGCCCTACAAATCTGACCTGAAATGCTGCATTCAGAATTCCAAGATTCCGAAGAACTTCAATAACCTTTTTTCCGATTAAAGGGGACACCGATTTTCTTTGCGAACTCATTTTACCCGCCAATTCAGACAAAGCTGTTTTTTGTTCTGATATTTCCTTTCGCAGTGTTCCGATTTCCTCTTCATAAGAACTGACCAACTGAATTTTGGCCTCAAAATCGGCCTGAATGTTTAAAAGTTCAGGAATACTGCTTACCCGGTGTTTTTGTTGAAGTGAATAGATCAGATCAAGCCTTTGACTAATCTTTTCAATCTTTGCAGGATCATTCTCGGTCCGGTCTTCAAGCACTGATGATTCGGCTGCAATATCTTTCAATTCAATGTAAACCGACTCGAGACGGGTATAAATCTGTCCGGCTTCAGGAAATACAGTGCGAAGTTTTGCTATTGAGTTCAGGCACTCCTTTATCCGGAATAAAACCGATTGTTCATCTTCGCTAAGATTTTGAAAAACCTGTCCGAATACCGATTTAATTTCTTCGGCATGGGTCAGCTTTTCTAGCAGTAGTTCAAGTTCAGACTGTTCATTTTCGATCAGTTTTGCTTCGGAAAGCTGTTTGAACTGAAATTCAAAGTAATCCAGGTCTTTCTTCGATTGGGCTGAAAGTTCAAGTATTTGCTTTAGTTTTTCCTGAAGGGAGAGGTAATTTTTATACGCTGACTGATAGTTTCCAAGAATTTCAGCATTTCCGGCAACCACATCGACAATGCGCAGTTGATAGTTCTTTTCGTTCAATTCCAGATTTTGGTGCTGCGAGTGTATGTCAATCAGTTTCATCCCCAAATCGTACAATACCTTCGCATTGACAGGCGTGTCGTTGATGAAGGCGCGTGATTTTCCCTGCGGGGTAATTTCGCGCCTCAGAATGGTTACAGGTTCAAAATCCAGTTCATTTTCCTCAAAAAAGCTTTTTAATCCGTAATTCTGAATATCAAAATTCCCTTCAGCCGTGCATTTAACCGATTTATCCCTCAACACCGAAGAGTCGGCCCGCTGGCCAATAATCAGGCCAATAGCGCCAAGCAGAATAGATTTACCGGCGCCGGTTTCACCAGTCAGGATATTTAAATCGCCACTGAAATCAATATTCAGCGAATCAATTAATGCATAATTTTTTATCGAAAGTGATTTTAGCACCGGAATTTGAAATTTAAGTGAGCGACCGAAGATAAGATCTATCCGGTTATAAAGATAATTGTTTATTCAAATTCAAAAACTTTCCGATTTGAGTATTTTTTCGTATTTACTTCCGTTCGAAGGATCGCACTCATTCAGGATAACAGAAACGCGGTTGCGCTCATCGGGGAACGATTTGGAGAAAATATTGACCAGTTCGTCTGATTTGGCATCGAAAAAGACCTGCAGAATATACAAAGATGGACGCGCCCTGAAAACTTTCTGAATGGACTTTAACGATTCGGCAATCACACCCCGTCCCTCCGGCGCTTTTTCGGCCATCAAATCCAGTCCCAGGCGATGGTATTGGTAAATACAACTTCTGAATCCGGCATACGACTTATTCAAAATATTTTCAACCAGCCAATATCTGTTTCTCTCACTTTCATAGGCTTTCCAACCTTTTTCCCTGGCATTCTGCGAATTATTTACAATGCCTTGAGCCTTCTGGAAATATTCTGTTCCACCTTCAGGAGAAAAGGAATCGTAATCCATTCCTAAAATAATATAGGCATAAAAAGCCAAAATATTGGTCAGATTGTCCTTGTTCGATGTTTCATTGAATTCGAGCGTCTGATATTCTACATATTTAGCGTGAAAGTCGTTATCTTTTATATTCAGCAGGACGGTTTCGTATGAGGCATTAAATACCGGACGTCGCAACTGAATCTGAATGCTCCCTTTAAATTCGTCAGAAGAAATTTGTTCGTCGAGATTGATGAAAAAATTACATTCGATCCGCTCGTCCATCGAATACTTTTGATCTGTCCATTTACGGTTATTCATGAATTCATACAAATCAGCCTGCATGGTTTCGAACATGGTCCGGTTAGCGCCCTGAATTTTCTGTGCCGAAATACTGATGTTGCAGCGCAATTCCTGGGCAAAAGATTTATTTAAACCAAGAATTAAAACCATCAGAAAAATCAAATATCTTTTCATATCAGCAAATTATTCGATTACGACTTAGATGAATCTATTTTTGTCCCTAAAGATGCTACAAAGTTCCGATCGAAGTTTATTTTTTGCCGTCTGCTTTAGCTGACGGATTATTTGGCAATTACTTATTGGCTTTAGCCACAAACGATGGGGCTAAAGCCCTGGGTTATTGACTTTCTATCCTCCGTTGACTGAAGTCAACGGCAAAGGATACATAATCAGTAATATTGGTTTTATTCCTGAAATCCATATTTTTTCTCCATTTCTGAAATAATCCGGATCACAATATCTTTCGCAACTTCGGCCTTTGATTTTAACTCAAAAAAAGTCGGATTATTGTCCCTGCCAATGATAGTAATTTCATTGGTATCGACTATAAATCCGGCACCTTTTACGTTCATCGAATTTAAAACGACAAAATCGAGGTTCTTTTTTGAAAGTTTCAGAAAGGCATTGACCAGTTCATTGTTGGTTTCGAGCGCAAATCCAACCAACAGTTGCTTTTCGGTCTTAAGTTGACCCAATGCCGCAGCAATATCCGTAGTTGGCTTCAAATTAAGTTTCAAATTATCCTTTTGGCGCTTCACCTTTTGTTCGCTATAATGTTCAGGCGTAAAGTCGGCCACCGCAGCGCACATCACCGCACCATCGGTTTCAGGAAAGATACGAAGGCAATGCTCATACATTTCACTTGCAGATTCAACAGGAATGACGGTAATTTCAGGATTTGAATTTTGTATTTGTACCGGGCCGGAAACAATGGTAACGTTTGCACCCTCACAGGCCAGTTCGTTCGCAATGGCATAACCCATTTTGCCTGAAGAATAATTCCCGATAAAACGTACAGGATCAATTTTTTCGTAGGTAGGCCCGGCGGTGACCAGAAAATGCTTATTCAGTAATTTTTTTTTTTGACTGAAGAACCGGACCACTTCTTCCACAATATTTTCCGGTTCTTCCATCCGGCCTTTTCCGTACAAACCACTGGCCAGCTCTCCTTCGCCCGGTTCAAGAATCAGGTTGCCATATGACCGCAATTTTTCAAGATTAGCCAATGTTGACGGATGGTTGAACATATCCAAATCCATGGCAGGGGCAATCATGACCGGACATTTGGCCGACATATAAGTTGTGAGAAGCAGATTATCACAAATGCCATGTGCCATTTTCCCAATAGTGGACGCTGTTGCGGGAGCGATCAAAAGAAGATCGGCCCACTGCCCCATATCCACATGAGAATACCAGCTACCATCATTGGCTGAGAAAAACTCAGATGCAACTGGTTTTCCTGATAATGCTGACATGGTAACCGGGGTAATAAACTCTTTGGCCGACGGGGTCATCACAACCTGCACCTCAGCGCCTTCTTTGACAAGGCCCCTCAAAAGATAAGCTGCCTTGTAGGCAGCTATACTTCCGGTAAGTCCGAGGACGATATGTTTTCCTGATAGCCTCATAAAGGCTTATTTTACAATTCTTTGTTGCGGTTTTCCTTGGCAGGGTTACGGTGATAAATCTGATCGTTTACAAATTCCTCGTAAGCAATCAAAGTTGGTTTTGGAAGGCGTTCGTAATACTTTGAAATTTCAATTTGTTCGCGATTTTCAAATACTTCTTCCAGGTTATCGGTATAAGATGCAAATTCCTGCAATTTCTGGCTCAGCTCTTCTTTCATTTCAGAAGCAATCTGATTTGAACGTTTTGCCAGGATCATCACTGTTTCATAAACGTTACCTGTACGGCTTTCCAATTCTCTTAAATCTCTCGAAATTGTGGTAGATTCAGCTTTTGTTTTCTTAAAATCCATATGTATTAAATATTTGAACCGGGTTTATAATTCAACAACTTAGCGGTTGTCGCATAATACTTTTCAACTTCCTTACGGTATTTACTTTCAGGATATTCGTCCACAAAGGTATAATATTCATCCAATGCTGAACTCAATCGTTCACGCTTTTTTTCTTCAACGCTCCTGATAGCCAGTAAATATTTTGCTTTTAACAGCATGTACATCAGTTCTTCGCGGTATTTGCTATCCGGAAAATCTTTTAGCGATGATGTTAAAGCAACTACTGCAGCCTTATAATTGTTCAAATCGTAATAAAGTTTACCGCTTAAATACGATTTGTAAACCAGTTTATCGCGCAATTCAATAATCAAGCGGTTAGCCTCATCGCCCCTAGTTGATTTGGGGTATAAATTAATGAACAATTGCAACGCATCAATCGCGTTTTGGGTAACTTGCTGATCGAGACGCGCGCCCGGCGAATCGAGGTAAAAGCAGTATCCTACCATGAATTGTGATTCCTCAGCAAATTCACTTCTTGGAAATTCTTTGATCAGCGACTTAAAATAATGCCCGGCCATCATATAATCATTCATTCCAAACTGGCTCTTGGCGTAATAATAATAGACTTTGTCGGCGCGACTGGTTCCCCTGACAATATTGATCAGTTCCTTGAGCAGAGTTGAAGAGCGAACAAACTCACCACCTTCATAGTACTCAATGGCTTTTTTATACTTAAACTCATAATCTGTGCTTTTTACGATCTTATTATAATCGTTGCACGAACTAAATAAAAGCAAAAAAACAAAGGCTATCGTCGCGAAATTTCTCATTTTCATTAACATGGCGCAAATATACATTTTTATCGGAATTTTAATGGGCGAAAATTAGGATGAATTATTCAGAAAACAATCCGCTTTAGGTTTAATTAACAAATTTGCAGACTTATTAAAATAAATTACTTTTGCTTCCATAATTTAAAAACCAGATCAAAGTGGATATTTTTGAAAAACTGAGGACAAACATGGGTAGCCTGGGAAAATACATGAAACAGGCACATGGATACTTCGCTTTTCCGAAATTGGAAGGCGAAATTGGTACCCGCATGAAATTCAGGGGAAAAGAAGTATTGGTTTGGAGCCTGAATAATTACATTGGACTGGCCAATCATCCGGAAGTCAGGGAAGCCGATGCCAAAGCCGCGGCTGACTACGGAATGGCTTACCCGATGGGTGCCCGGATGATGTCGGGACAAACCAGCAAACACGAAGAACTGGAGCAAAATCTGGCTGAATTTGTTGGAAAACAGGATACGTTTTTGCTGAATTTCGGCTATCAGGGAATGGTTTCGATTATTGATGCAGTTTGCGGACGAAATGATGTGATTGTGTATGATTCTGAAGCTCATGCCTGCATTCTTGACGGTGTCCGTTTACACATGGGCAAGCGTTTTGTTTATGCACACAACAATATGGAAAGTTTCCGGAATATGCTGACCAAAGCAACCCGTCTGTCCGAAAAACAAGGCGGCGGTATTTTGGTAATTACTGAAGGAGTATTCGGCATGGCCGGAGATTTAGGCAAACTGGATGAAATTGCCAAATTCAAAGATGAATTTAATTTCAGGCTGCTCGTTGACGATGCCCACGGATTTGGAACCATGGGGGCAACCGGTGCAGGAACTGCCGAACACTTTGGAGTTTCAGATCAGGTTGACCTTTTATTTGGAACTTTTGCCAAATCAATGGCCGGAATTGGCGCATTTGTGGCCGGCGACGAAGATATCTGCAACTTCCTGCGCTACAACATGCGCTCGCAAACCTTTGCCAAATCATTGCCCATGCCTATGGTAATTGGGGCTTTGAAACGACTTGAATTACTTAAAACCCGTCCTGAACTGCGCGAAAAACTCTGGTATGTGGTTGATAAACTTCAAAGTGGGTTGAGAGCCCAAGGTTTCGATTTGGGAGCCACCAATTCGTGCGTTACGCCAGTTTACTTTAATGGCGGGGTTGGTGAAGCCACAAGTGCAGTAATGGACCTGCGCGAAAACTTTAATATTTTTTGCTCAGTAGTTGGTTATCCGGTTATTCCGAAAGGACAAATTATGCTCCGCCTGATTCCAACGGCCATGCACACTCTGGAAGATGTGGAATATACCATCAAGGCTTTTGCCGAAATCAGGAGAAAACTGGAAGAAGGGAAATACAATGCCACTGAAATTCCAACATTTATAGAATAATAAATTTTCATAAATATAAAACCATCTCTCCGGGGATGGTTTTTCTTTTTATATTTAGCTGAATATTTTGCCTCTTTAGCTCAGTTGGTAGAGCAGCTCATTCGTAATGAGCAGGTCGGCGGTTCGAGTCCGCCAAAAGGCTCGGATTTTGACACGCATAAAACACCTTTCCCTTTCCAGTCATGCTCCCTGAAATTGGTACAGCCCAGATTAAAATATTCCGGGTTCTATGACACATAATATAGGTAAAATATTCATTTATCTGTTTTGAATTGAAAACGCAATTCTTTATTGCGATGAAAACAATGTCTTTAGCTAACAGTGGGCGGCAGGGCCGTCAGTGCGATGCACCTATACGTCTCTTTAATTTAACAACCCTACCATATTATCAGTGCTACGCACCTGAAATCGCCGCGTTAGCGGTGAAAGTATGGTAGAAAATCGATACAAAAAAGGAAAAGCCGCGTTAGCGGTGACACAATACCCGACTATTATGCTTATCCAGAATGTTATTCACCTTGATTTTCTGATGCAATACATTGGGGAACTTAGTAGTAAGCATAATTCCCCTTGTTTTTAACCTTATTTATTCATCTGTAAATCTATAAGGTCAAATTCACATCCACAAACCATTACTACTAAAGCTTCTCTTACAAATAAGGTTTAAGAAAAATGAAAATTCCCGTACCTTAGATAGATGAGGCTAATTGACGGTGTACCTCCGATGGTATTCTGAAATTTAAACATAAATATCATGGTTGTTCATTTCAATTAAAATTAGTACCTTAGAAGCAACTTTATGAACGGAAAATCCGTAAAGTTTTCAAAAAAACAATTATCCTTGTCACATGCGTTTACCCCAAAACGTCACTTTTCCGGTTAAGTCATTCTCTGTTTTGTTGGCCATTACTATCCTGACTTTTGGTGTTTTAGTCTGGTTTGCCCGGATATCGCACCAGCAATTAGTTACAGCCGATAAATTTTACCTTCAGCTCAGCGAATTGAAGGGCCAATTCTCTCATCTCGACGAAGTGCTGACCATGTCGGCCAGTATGGCTGCCTCAACGGGCAAAAAATACTGGGAAGAACGCTATCATAAGTACGAACCGCAACTTGATTCGGCCATCCGAAAAGCCTACCTCATTGGGAAACAATTTAGCATGATGGAAGCTGTGGCAATCACCGATAAGGCCAACCGCGAACTGGTAGCACTCGAACAGGCTGCCTTCAATCTGGTAAATAACAAACAGCCCGAAGCTGCCCGGGCCATTCTCGAAAGCGAAAAATATAAATTTCAGAAAGAAGCCTATAAGTCGGGCATCAGCCAGCTTACCGGTAAGATTAGTGAAAAGGCTAAATCTGATTTTGCATCCATTCACAAACAAGGTTCTGTTATCTTTTTTGCAATGCTTCTTCTGCTTCCATGCCTGTTGTTTTTCTGGTATTTGGTCATTTTGAAAACCCGGCGATATAATATACAGCGCAGCTTGCTCATCGAAGCCCTGAAAAAAAACGACATAGAACTTTCAGATGTTGTTGCGGCAAAGAACAAGCTTTTTGCAATTATCGCGCACGATTTAAGGGGTCCATTTAGCGCCATTTTAGGCTTTAGCGAAATGCTGGCAGAAGATTATCGGAACATGAACCAGGAAGAGCTTGGAAATAATTTACTGATGATAAAAAACGCCTCGCAAAAAGCTTTTGAACTGCTCGAAAACCTGCTGGCCTGGTCGCTTGCACAAACCGGGAAAATTGATTTTCACCCGGAAGAAATCGACCTGAAAGCCAAAATCATGAAAAATATTCAGCTATTTCAAAAGCTGGCAACTGAAAAAGGAATACATGTAAGTGTGGAAATTCAGGATAATCTGACCGTTATCGGCGACCGGAACATGACAAACACCGTTTTACGCAACCTGTTGGCCAATGCCATAAAATTTACACCTGAAATGGGGCGCATCAAGATTGAAGCCCAAAGGACGAATGGGCAGGTCGAAATTTTAGTTTGCGATACAGGGGTTGGCATTGGTCGGGAAGACATTCCCAAGTTGTTCGATCCCCTTGTGATGTATAGCACAAAAGGAACCTTGAAGGAAAAAGGAACCGGTTTGGGATTGATCCTTTGTAAAGAATTTGTCGAAAAACAAGGAGGATGCATTGGTGTTGATAGCGAAAAAGGGAAAGGAAGCACTTTTCGGTTTAGTTTGCCGGTTGGTGTAGAAAATTAACAAAATAAACCACTGAGACACTTAGAGCACAAAGACGCACATAGAAAACACTTAGTGATACTTAGTGAACTTAGTGCCTTAGTGGTAAAAAAAATTGCCTTAGTGGTAAATAACATAAACCCTAAAAATATGGCCCCAAAATTATCACGTAAATCTTTAGCTAATCTCGCCGCTATAATTACTGCACTTTTGGGTTTGGCTGTCCTGATAGGCTGGCAAACCGATAATATGGCGCTTAAAACCTTTGGTTTGGGTGCAGTAACGATGAAACCAAACGCCGCCTTCTTGTTCCTGCTTTCGGGCCTGGCATTGCTGCTCCTGCAATTTACACATCCAATAGCCAAATGGGTTTCACGTTTCTTGTCATTGGTTATCACCCTCGTCGGTTTGCTTACGCTGGGCGCGTTTATATTTAAGCTCGATTTTGGTATAGACCAACTGTTGTTTAGTGTTAAAGACTCAAGCGGTTTTTTACCTTTTCCAAGCCGTATAGCCGCCAATGCCGCGCTCAATTTTGTATTGCTTGGCACAGTTTTGTTTTATCTGTCTTTTCTGCACGCAAGGTCGAACTATTTTATTGAATTCTGCTTAATTGCCGCTTTTTCGATCAGTGCGATTGGATTGCTGAGCGTTATTTTTGGCTTCAGCGATTCGGCCGGCGCCACAGGTTACTCGCGAATGGCAGTTAACACGGCGGTTGCATTTATTATACTGTGTATTGGCATTTTTTTTACCATCCTCCACCGTTTTGAGGCTAAAATCACTACCGAGCAAAAACTCTTCGCCGGGCTTGCCATTTCAGCCACCATTATTGGGTTTGTTTCGTTACTCTCCGTTTCGAGCCTTAGGTCTATGCACGAATCGGCTGAACTGGTAAAACATACGCACATTGTTAAAATTCAAATCGAAGATGTACTAATATCGGTAATGGATATACAATCTGCTTCGCGCGGATTTGTGATCAGCGGGCAGGAGAATTTTCTGGAACCGATGCATAAAGCTATGCAGCAGGTCCAGGGACAGATAGACAGTTTACGCAAACTAACCAGCGACAATCCCCGGAAGCAACCGGCCATTAACGAAATTGAAAAACTCATTGACAAGAGAATTGAATTCTCCGTCCAAACGGTCAACATGCGGAGAACGAAAGGGCTCCAGAAAGCGGTAAAACTAATAGAAACCGGCATTGGACAACAGCTTTCCGACAGCATCCGCTATTTAAAAGACTTTATGACTGCCGAAGAAAACAGGCTGTTATTGCAAAGGGATAAAGAAGAGGATAAACGGCTGGCGCAAACACAAAAAGTGATTCTCACAGGTGTTTCGTTTATGGTCTTTTTACTCTTACAGCTCTTCTTTTTTGTCAGGAGAGACCTTTCAGGAAGAAGAAAAGCCGAAGATGAACTGCAAAAACTGAATGAAGAACTTGAATGCAGGGTGCAGCAACGTACTGCCGAAGCTGTCGAATCAGAAAAAAAATACCGCGATATCATCGAGACTTCGCTCATTGGAGTTTATTCAAGCAATTTAAAAGGCGAAATCCTGTATGTAAACAACGCCATTGTTGAAATGATGGAAGCCGGTTCTGCCGAAGAATTCAGTTCATCTCCGGTGCTGGCTCTTTATAAAAAACCGGAAGACAGGATCCGGTTAATCAGGCAGCTTCAGGAACACGGTATTGTTACCGATTTTGAATCTGAAATGATTACACGAAAAGGGAATAGCATAACTGTTCTGTTGAGCGCCAAACTTCAGGACAATATCCTGACCGGGATGATCCTTGATATTACCAAGCGCAAAAGTGCGGAAGAAGCAGTACTGGAAAGTGAAATGCGTTTCAGGAGTTTATTTGAAGCCTCGCCCGATTCAATAATCCTGATTGACCCAAATGATCCTTCGGGTATCTGGCCGATCGTAGATTGCAACGAAACCGCCTGCAAAATGAACGGATATACGCGCGGCGAACTGATCGGTCAGCCGATTGATATCCTCAATAATTATTCTCCTTCACCCGAAGAACGGACCGCTTATCTTGAACGTATCAGAAACGAAGGCTTCCTGCAAATAGAAGGTTTCCACCGCCACCGCGACGGCCATATCTTTCCCATTGAAATATCAACATCGCTGGTTACCATGAAAGGAAAGGAACTCATTTTAGGGATCGATCGCGATATTACCGAACGTAAAAAAGCAGAAGAATCGCTCCGTGAAAAAGAGGAGCGGTTCCGCCGTACGCTCGATTTAGGCGTGGTTGGAATGGCAACTACACATCCATATACCTACTATTTCCTTTCGGCAAATAAGCAGCTTTGCGACATGATCGGCTATACCGAAGAAGAATTGTTGCAGATGACCTGGGCCGAAATAACCTTCCCAAAGGAAAAGGTGGATGAGGATGCGGCCAATGTAGAGAAATTATTGAGCGGTGAAATAAACGGCTATGTGATGGAAAAGCAGTACCAACACAAAGACGGACACATGATTGATATTACACTGGCTGTACAAGGGGTTAGAAAATTTGACGGGACTATTGATTACATTTTAATCCTGATAGACGACATCACCGAACGCAAACGCGCTGTGGAAAAATTATTGAATAGCGAAAATCGGTACCGCTCCACCCTGAACCAAATGATAGAGAGTTGCCAGATAATTGACTTCGATTGGAAATACATTTACCTCAACGATGTTGCCGACAAACAGAACCGCCGCCCAAAAGAAGAACTGCTCGGTAATAAACTGATGGATATGTGGCCCGGTATTGAAGCGACAGAAGTATTTCAAATGATGAAGCGTTGTATGGATAGCAGGTTAGCCCAACATCAGGAAGTTGAGTTTACCTTTGCCGATGGCGCCAAAGAATGGTTTGACGTAAATATTGAACCGAGTTCGGAAGGTATTTTTGTTATGTCAGCCAATATTACTGAGCGCAAACAAGCCGCTGATTTAATCATTTTGCAGCGAAATTTAGGGATTGAATTAAGTACAATAACCGATCTTCAGGAACTTTACAAAGTTTCGTTGGAAGCTTTGCAGTATGTAATCGGGATGGATAGTGGCGCCATCTATCTTTTCGATAAGGATTTAAAGAGCTTGGATATGGTTTACAGCAAGGGGATGTCCGGTCAGTTTATTGCTGCTACAACCCATTTTGATGAAAACTCGGATATGGTAAAATTGGTGATGAAAGGGAAACCGGTATTCATTGAGTATGCTAAACTCCCTGTTGAACTAAGCACGGTTGAGCCTGAAGAGAAATTATACTCTTTGGCCTCTTTGCCATTGCTTTATAAAGATAAAGTAACGGGTTGTATAAATTTAGTGTCCCATAAAAACATTTCCATACCCGTCTTTCAGCAGAAAGGTATTGAAACTATCGCTGTCCTTATTGGCAGTACGATCGAAAGGATCAACATCGAAGAACAAATCCGCAATCTGAATGCAGACCTTGAAATCAAAATAGAAAAAAGAACAGAGCAACTTGCGAAAACAAACAAGGACCTGGAAAGCGAAATTGCAGAAAAAACCCGGTTGACAAAAATTCTTGAAACCAATCAAATCGATTTGCAGGCACAAAATAAAGAGCTTCAGCAAATTCAGATTGAACTTCAGGAGGCCCGTGAAAAATATTTCGACCTCTATTTTCTGGCGCCGGTGGGTTACATGACCGTTTCAGCCGAAGGGACAATACTCGAAGCCAATCTGCTGGCAGCAAGTCTTTTTGGAACAAAGCTGGAACATTTAATAAATGAACCGATCAGGAAATTTATAAGTGAAGCCGATCAGGAATTATTTTTTCAGAATCGGGAAAAACTTCACGAAACCGGCGACAAACAGTCATTCGAAATTCGCATGATAAAGGAAGATGGTTCCGAGTTCTGGGTACAGACAGAATCAATGTTGACAGGCGAATTGGATGACAATCCAAACTGCAGTGTAACTATTAGCGATATTTCTCAACGTAAGCTGGCCCAGGCAGAAGCCATGAAATCACAAGCCGAAGCCGAACGGGCGAACCTGGCCAAGAGCGAATTTCTTTCGCGAATGAGCCACGAACTACGCACACCAATGAATTCGATCCTTGGTTTTGCGCAATTGATGAAGATGGGAGAACTTACACCGGCACACACAAAAGGGGTTGACCACATCCTGAAAAGCGGCAAACACCTGCTCGACCTGATCAACGAAGTGCTCGACCTTTCGCGTATTGAAGCGGGGAAACTTTCAATCTCATTGGAACCGGTTCAGCTTAAACAGATTATTCCCGAAATCCTTGATATTGTCAGACCTCTTGCCGCTGTAAGAAAAATAATATTAAAATTTGCTGAATCTCCGGTCAATGACTTATATATTAATGCTGACCGCCAAAAGCTGAAGCAAGGGCTTTTAAATTTAATAAACAATGCCATAAAATTTAACCATGAAGGAGGAAGTGTAAGGGTGGAAGTACACAGCCGGCAGTCAACAACCGGCAGTCAAAAGCAAACTGAAGACCGCTCTTCGACTTCACTCAGTGACCTGCAACCCGAATCCCGCAACCCGAAACCCGAAACGGTTCGCATCAGCGTGACGGACACAGGCACAGGTATTTCGCCCGAAGATCTGTCAAAACTTTTTATTCCTTTCCAACGGATAGGGGCCAAAATTTCAGAAGTTGAAGGTACCGGGCTTGGGTTGGCTATTGCCAAAAAACTGATTGAAGCGATACACGGAACGATTGGCGTTGAAACCGAACCCGGCGTTGGTAGTACATTCTGGATTGAACTTCCTCAGGTTGAAAGTCAAAATGACCACCACGAACGAAAAGGAGATTTCATAAAGCCTGAAACCGAATCAGTTGTTGCCGGAACGCTATTGTACATCGAAGACAATGTTTCAAACATCCAACTGGTCGAACAGATTATTGAAACCCACCGCCCGTCAATCAGGCTAATAACCGAAATGTACGGAAAGAAAGCCGTAGAACTTGCTTCCGATTACAAGCCTGATGTCATTTTGCTCGATCTCGATTTGCCCGATATACATGGCTTTGAGGTACTCAAGAGGTTAAAGCTGGATGCCAAAACACAGCCGGTTCCGGTTATTGTTTTGAGCGCCGATGCCATGGGAAGCCAGATTGAAAAACTAATGAAAGCCGGCGCTGCTAACTATTTGACCAAACCAATTGATGTGTTGGAGTTTTTAAAGGTGGTGGATGAAGTGATGGGGAAAGAAACTTAGTGA
>PNOH01000030.1 GCA_013824715.1 Odoribacter sp.
ATATGAGTATCCGGTTGAGTACCTAAACAGTTTCATATTGACCGATTATCCTTTGCCGTTGACTTCAGTCAACGGTTGAAGGGGAAATGTGATATCTGGGCTTTAGCCCAATAAGCTGTGGCTAAAGCCTTTCATTGTTGTTTCCAATCTGTCCGTCAGCTTAAGCTGACGGCAAAGGATAGCTTGGGTAAACATGCGGATACTCATATAAAGTTATTTACCTGGTGGTATCGCCCACACAGGAAATTCCCCTGGATTAATCTTAAAGATTTCCGATCCAATTAAATAGAATGCAGCCGTAATGATCACAGCTCCAATCAGATTTAACAAGAATCCGGTTTTAGCCATTTCCAGAATTGTTACGCGCCTTGTTCCGAAAATAATCGCATTAGGAGGGGTTGCGGCAGGTAACATGAACGCCATCGATGCAGATAAAGTAGCAGGAACCATCAAGAATAACGGATGGATATGTGTGGCCATTGCCATGCCCGCTAATACTGGCAGAATCATTTCAGTAACTGCGGTATTGGAGGTCAATTCGGTCAAAAAGGTTACGAGAAGGCAAATAATCAGTATGATGACAATTGGGTGTAAGACAGAAAGACCCTGCAATTGACTTCCTACCCAAAGCGATAATCCTGAATCCCTGAATCCATTGGCCAGAGCAAATCCGCCACCGAACAGTAAAACTATATCCCACGGCAGATGACTGGCTGTTTCCCAATCCATGATCCGTGCTCCGGGGTTGTTTTTTGAAGGTATCATGAAAAGTGGCAGTGATAATGCGATGGCAACAGTTCCATCATTGATAAATGCAGGTTTCCCGAATAATGATGCCCATCCCTTTATGGTAGTTGTTCCGATTTCAATATCAGAACGGGTAATCCATAAAATAGCCATCAGTAGAAAACTGATCAGTACAATTTTTTCTTCACGGCTCATGGGGCCAAGGTCTTTTTTCATCTGCCTGATGGGCAAATCTTTTACCGACATCGTTTTGCTTCCTTTGGCGTACTTCAGGTACAATAAAATATAGGCAGCAATAAGCAAAAAAATCCCAACTGGAACAGCAAACAACATCCATTGCAGAAAAGTGATTGCCGGAGCCTGGGGAAACATCACCTGGTAAATCCGCAGAAACGAAAGATTTGGCGGTGTGCCAACCAGCGTCATAATTCCTCCGATTGATGCACTATACGCCACACCAAGCAACAAACTGGTCGAAAAGGACTTCTTTTTCGAAGGTTCTGGTTCAATTTCCATCAACACTGAAATCAGGATTGGAACTACCATCATTGCCGTTGCGGTATTCGACATCCACATGCTCAGCAAGGCTGTCGCAAGCATAAAGCCTAACAATAACCTTGATTTACCCGTGCCTGTTATGCTGAGAATACCCAGGGCAATCCGTTTGTGAAGGTTCCATCGCTGCATGGCGAGCGCCATCAGAAATCCTCCGATAAAAAGGAAAATAACGTAATTGAAATAGGCAGCAGAAACGGTTTGACCATCCATAACGCCAAGAAGTGGAAAAAGCGCTACCGGGAGCAGCGAAGTGATGGCCAGCGGTACTGCTTCGGATATCCACCATATAGCCATCCATGCCGCTATGGCCAGTGTATATCCTATCTCCGGATGTGTGCGATCGGGATGGTAAAAGAAAATAATCCCAAAAGCAACAACCGGACCGGCCCAAAGAGCTATGCTTTTACTGCCAGAGGCTGGAATGAGTGGGGAAAGCCAATCAGGAGTGATTCGTTTCATAGTATTTCTGGTTAAAATTCATGCAATTTCAGTTTTGTCAAGCAAACTTATTTATAAAAATCATTATTCCTGATTGACCTCGATATCAGATCAAAAAAAAAATAAAAAAAATCATCTTGTTTGGAAACAATTTGAACAGGTACCTTGTTGAATAGAGGACAAGCGAGTCTTTTATTTCTAAAACAACAAAATATGGCCTTCGAATTACAAAAGCTTTCCTATTCATACAATGCACTCGAGCCTTACATAGATGCACAAACGATGGAAATCCATCATGGTAAACATCATGCGGCATACACGAATAACCTGAATGCTGCTATTCAGGGAACAGCCCTGGAAGGGAAAACAATTGAAGAAATTTTGACCAATATATCGGCTCATCCGGTTGCAGTCCGCAACAATGGCGGTGGCTTTTACAATCACAATCTGTTTTGGGAAATGATGGCTCCGGGTGGGGCAAAAAGTCCTGAAGGAGATTTGTTAAAAGCAATAGATACAGCGTTTGGGTCGTATCAGAATTTTAAAGAAGCATTTACCAAAGCTGCGCTCACCCGGTTTGGGTCTGGTTGGGCATGGCTGGTAAAGCAGGGTGATAGTCTGGTGATTTCGTCCACACCTAATCAGGATAACCCGTTAATGGATCTGGCTGAAGTAAAAGGAATACCGGTACTTGGAGTTGATGTGTGGGAACACGCGTATTATCTGAAGTATCAAAACCGGCGGCCCGATTATGTCGATGCCTTTTTCAACGTGGTTAATTGGGACGAAGTTGCCCGACGGTTTAAAGGTTAGTTGATTTTTGGTTTTTTTCCGCCCGGAACAGAGGTTCCGGGCGGTTTTGTTTCTATAGGTATTGACGAAATGTTTGTTAAAATTAGTGATTTGTAAAAATCATCCTCTATTTTCCACCAAACATATACCCAAGAGAAAAGCCAATAACTCTGTTTTTCGTATCAAAATCGCTATCACTATCCGGGTCTAAATTGTTTAGTCCCAATCCATATTGAGCTCTTATTTGCAAGTTTTTGATTTCAAAGCCGGCGCCAATATTTAATCCAAAATCAGTCGCTTTTATATCGCTATCGTCAGAGGTTCCGAATTTGATATCTTCCGATGTATTCTCAAATCCAAACGAACCAAGAGTTACACCAGAAGGTAAGCCTGATGCAGTGAATTCCGATTTTATTTTGCCTGCAATACCATATCCAAAATAAGGTCCAGCAAACAAAAGTATTTTGCCATTTTCAAGATTGTACTTATACATTGCATTGACAGGAATTTCCAGATAAAGCGGTGATGCTGAACCTTTAGCGCTCACTGTTATGCCCATTTCCGATTCTGTGGATTCATATTTGACACCTTTCTCACTTAATAGAAGGCCTGCCTCGATACCAATACTTTCAACAAGGCTGTATTCGACAATGCCGCCAATGTGGAAACCAGTGCGCATCTTGTTGTCGTCAAAATCTTTTACAGCCATGTTGGCCAGATTAAGACCTGCACGGACACCAAATTTGACCTGTGCCAAAGATTGTGTTGTTACAGATAACAACAGAATCAAAAAAAACAAACTAATTCCTTTTTTCATCTTGATAGATTTTTTAATGTTTAAAATAGCTGATTCTTTATCCTTAAAATTAATTTCTAAGTAGTTTGTATTAGTTCATTTTTATATGGTATAAAAGGTAGTCAAAAAAAATGTCTTATGCAATAGTGGATATTAATAAATAGTCAGATAATCAATATGTTGGAAATTGAAGATACTTACATGTGGAAAATATTTCAGCAAATTTTTATTACCTAAATTTGAATTCTAATTTTTACTATTTGGCAATTAGAAGAGTAGAATTAATAATTTCTAAATTTGCCATTATAAAATTATGTATCAATCAGTTGTATGTTTTTTTGGAATAAAATTGCTACAGGTTATGCTAATTTCTGTAAAAGCCAAGCCAGATTTGGATTTCAGAAATAAAGGTCTTCCCTTATTCAGAATCAGTTTAAATTACTTCAGAATCACAGTTTTCCCAAACTTTTTAATTCCCGTTTCTGTTATCTAATCAAAAATCAAACAATCATTGTTTAACCAAAAAGATAACGAAAATGAGTTTTACATTACCCAAATTGCCCTGTGCCATTGATGCGCTTGAACCTTTTATCAGTGCCCGGACACTGGAGTTTCATCATGGCAAACACCATCAGGCTTATGTCACTAATCTGAATAACCTGATTGTTGGAACAGAATTCGAAAATGCCGATCTGGAAACCATCATCAAAAAAGCTGAAGGTGGAATTTTCAACAACGGCGCACAGGTTTTTAACCACACTTTTTACTTCGAACAATTTTCGGCCACTCCCGCTACTGAACCTTCAGGCAAACTGAAAGCCGCGATAGAAAGCACTTTTAGCTCGCTTGATGCTTTTAAGGAAGCTTTCAACAAAGCCGCGGTTACCCAGTTTGGATCTGGTTGGGCCTGGCTGGTAATAGATACTTCCGGAAAACTGAGCATTGTTCAAACCAGCAATGCCGGCTGCCCCATTCGCGATGAATTGACCCCTCTTTTGACCTGCGACGTTTGGGAACATGCTTATTATCTCGACAAGCAAAATCTTCGCCCGGCTTACATCGCCGATTTCTGGAAAGTAATGGATTGGAAAGTGGTTGAAGGCCGGATGAATTATTGACCATTGAACTATTGACTATTTACTATTTACCCCACTTACGTTGGTCAATTGGTTTAATAGTCAAATGCTTGCCCTCCTTGGCAAATAGTAAATAAATAAATTGTAAATCATTTAATCTTTTATTTTATGAGCGTAGAAAAAGTATTGGCAGTGATGTCTGCTTCAGACAAACCTTTGACAGCCGGTAAAATTGCAGAACTTGCCGGATTGGATAAAAAAGTAGTAGAAAAAAGCATGAATGAATTAAAGAAGGCAGATAAAATTGTTTCACCGGTTCGATGTGCCTGGGAAATCAAGAAATAATCCTTCCTTAAAATGTTAGAAAAGGCCGCTGATTCTGTCGATCAATGGCCTTTTTGTTTTCAGGCTATACATATTTTATAAGTTATAATTGAATTTTAAGGTGTTGTTTGTAGCTATCAGATTCAATAACTTCGCAAATCAAACCAACCAAATTTACCCAGTCATGAAGACTTTTAAAATTTTGACAATACTTTCAATTATTTTTTTTCCTTTTTGGTCGTTCGCTCAGTTTGTAACCGTAAGTGGCAACAAATTTCTTGTTGACGGAAAGGAAATTTTCATGAATGGCGCAAACACTCCCTGGAATAGTTGGAACGATTTTGGCGGAAATTACAATAGCTCATGGTGGGATACCGAATTTCAAAAGATTAAGGCCGCTGGTGGAAATTCAACCCGTATCTGGATCACCTGCAGCGGCACAGTTGGTGTCAATATTTCGGCTGATGGAACAGTTACCGGGGCGACCTCAACTTTCTGGGCCCACCTCGACGACATGTTTCAGCTTGCCCGGAAGAACAAAATCTACATTAAAGCTACCCTCATCTCATTCGACCATTTCAAAAGCAGCAATTCGAAATACCAGAGTTGGCGCAACATGATACTCAGCAACGATAAAGTGGCATCGTTTGTCACTAATTATGCAGTACCATTTGTGAACCGGTATAAAGATAATCCCTATTTGTGGGCCGTTGATATCTGCAACGAAATTGAGTGGGTGAACCAGGAAGCCGACAAAGGAAATATTCCGTGGAGCCGGCTTCAGTATTTTGTGGCCAGCGTCGCTTCGGGTATTCACGATAACAGCCAGGTGTTGGTTACGCTTGGCAGTGCGGCAGTGAAATGGAACAGCACAAAGTATGAAGGTAATTTCTGGAGCGATGCAAACCTGAAAGCCCAATTTAACAAGGAGAATGCTAAACTCGATTTTTACTCGCCACATTTTTATGGATGGACGGTAAAGTGGTTCGGAAACTTCGCACTTGATAAAACCCCGGCCGATTATGGCCTGAACGACCGGCCTTGTGTGATTGGTGAGAACCCGGCCAAAGGAGTTTTTAACGATGGCGCGAGCCCAACGTTGGTGGTACCTGCTTCGGAAATGTTTTTAGGCGCTTACAACAAAGGCTGGAAAGGACTGATGCCCTGGACTTCGAATGGTGTGGATTCGAATGGAAACCTGAAGGATTTTGCAAATGGCCTCCTAAATTTTCAAAAAGCTCACCCCGAACTGGTTGATCCAACTTTCACAACTGGTATGATTCCGGAAATGAAACGAAATAAAAATCGGTCAATTTTGGAGAATGTCTTTCCAAATCCAAACGGTTCTGGAGTTTTTCATATTGTATTGTCCGAATATCAGGATGTTATTCTTCGGCTTACCGATTATCGGGGTTCACTTATTTTCGATAAAAAAGCGGAAAGTACGGAAACAAGCTTTTCTTCAAATGGATTTCTAAAAGGAACGTATATTCTATCGGCCATAAAAGGCGATTTGGTTGAAAGCCGTAAGTTAGTCCTGAATTAACAGGTGAGTTCAAATTTTGTTTTTATCCTCGTTTTAGCTAAGTTTGAATGACCTCACCCAATCTTATTATCAAAAATTGAATCCCATGGACTTTGGCCAAAACAGAGCAAAAATCTATTCATCCCTTCTGGAACTAATTAATCATGGAATTCCATGTTCACTAACCATTGTTACAGGCACTTACGGTTCGACTCCACAGAAGCCCGGGAGTGCGGCCATTATAGGTGAGGCCGGCTTGATTTCCGGAACGATTGGCGGCGGTGCAACAGAAAATAAGGTCATACAATGCGCAAAAGGGAACATCAGTATTCATCAGTCACAATTATTCAATTTTGATCTCCACAACGACATTTCGGCTGTTAATGCCTCCATTTGTGGCGGAGGTATGCAAATTCTGCTTGATGCCCAGCCCGAAAAATCCATCTGCGTTTTTCAGGAAATAGAAAGTTCGAATCGTGCCCGGATTCCAGGAGTTCTGATAACCGGATCAATCGCTACGGGTTCAG
Organism: Odoribacter sp.; assembly: GCA_013824715.1. Lineage (GTDB taxonomy): Bacteria > Bacteroidota > Bacteroidia > Bacteroidales > Prolixibacteraceae > Aquipluma. The sequence continues at coordinate 6,784 of PNOH01000030.1, forward strand.
GTACTGTTGATATCGAAAGGTACTGGATTACTTCGCTTCAATCGGCCGTTTATGGTACATTAAAACCTGAAATTGCTTCGGTTGTAAGCGAATTATTAAGCGTTTCAGGTTCTGAGAACTGCAGGCAACTTAAACCGGAAAAATCGGAAGATGAACCGGTTCAGACTTATTTTCTTGAACGTATAGATCCTTTGCCTATGTTGATTATTGCAGGAGCAGGTCATATTGGCAAAGCGCTTTCCCACCTGGGTAAATTGCTCGGTTTCGAGGTTATTGTGTGGGACGACCGCCCGGAATATGCCAATCCCGAAAATCTTCCCGAAGCCGATCAAATACTTTCAGGAAGTATTGAAGAAAGCTTTTCGGAAATTGAACTGGATGCAAATTCGTATCTGGTGACCGTAACCCGCGGGCATAATCAGGATGCACTTGTTCTGAGACATTTCATCGGCTCTGCTGCCCGGTACATTGGCATGATTGGCAGCAAACGGAAAATCATTCAGGTGCGTGATAAATTTCTTGGTGAAGGCTGGGCAACCCGCGAACAATGGGATAAAATTTATACGCCAGTCGGATTGAAAATCAACTCCACATCGGTACAGGAAATTGCGGTAAGTATTGCTGCACAACTTATTTTGGTCAGGAGTACACCGAATGCATAGGGTATATGAAAGTGCAATTAAATTAAACCAAAAGTCATGGAAGAAAAAACAAAATTTGAACTCAATGGGAATGAAGTGGAGGTTCTGTTTGAAAAAAATCAGACCTTACTTTGGACACTCAGAACCAATTTTAACCTCACCGGCACCAAATACGGATGCGGCGAAGGCGTGTGTGGTGCATGTACAGTGCTGATGGACAACGAACCAATAAGATCGTGTGGAATTACAATGCCTGAAGTTACCGGAAAAAAAGTGGTTACCATCGAAGGACTTGAGCAAAACGGACACTTACATCAGGTACAAAAAGCTTTTATTGAGCACGATGCCCTTCAGTGCGGTTTTTGTACACCGGGCATGATTATGAATGCAGTTGGATTGCTCATGAAAAATCCTGAACCCAGCCGTCAGGAAATAATTGACGGAATGGAAGATAACCTTTGCCGGTGTGGGGCTCATACGCGAATCATCCGGGCTATTGAAACCGCATCAATTGAAATGAAAGGAGGATCCAAATCATGAAAGCTGAAAGAATAAACCAGTATTATTTTCACGATGTGAACACGGCTCCCGGAAAATTAGGGCGGCGCAGTTTCCTGAAAAACCTTGGCGGTGGCATTTTCGTTGTTTTCGCTCTTGGTGGGTATGGATGCAAGCCCCGGAAGGAAGGGGACATTCCTGAGTTTAATGCCTATCTCAGGGTGCGCGAAGATGGCCAAATTGATTGCCTGTCAGGAAAAATTGAAATGGGGCAGGGAGCCAATACTTCCATTCCCCAGGTATTGGCCGAGGAACTTGAAGTTGCTATCAGTCAGGTGAACATGATCATGGGCGACACCGAACTCAGTCCGTATGACGAAGGCACCTGGGGTTCGATGACCACTCGTTTTCACGACCCCATCATCCGAATGGCCGCTGCCGAAGCACGTGAAGTTCTTATCCTGCTCGCTTCCGAAGAAATGAAACTTCCGGTTAGCCAGTTGAAAGCCTTGAATGGAAAAATTGTGGATATTAACGATCAGAACAACAGCCTGACTTATGCCGAACTGACCAAGGGAAAGAAAATCATCCGGTCGGTTACCGAAAAACCTGTGTTGAAGAAACCCGGTGAATATAAAATCATCGGAAAATCGCAACTTCGGACCGATTCATTGCAAAAAGTTACCGGAAAGGCCTTGTATTCGGCCGACATTCATTTGCCAGGCCTCCTGTACGCACGCATTTTAAGACCTCCTGCACATGGAGCTAAACTGGTTTCGTGCGACACTTCAGCAGCCGTGGCAATGAGTGGTGTAAGGGTTATTCAGGACAATGACCTGATTGTTGTTCTTCACGCTTCGTACGAAAAAGCAGAAGAAGCCCTCAAAATGATCAATGCTAAATGGGATATTCCTCCATCAAAAGCCGATAACGAGACCATTTTCGGTTATCTGGTAAAAAATGCCACCGAAAGTAATGTTCTGTATAAGGGCGGATCGTTGGAAACAGGGAAAAAAGAATCGGCCTTTTTGTTCGAAAATGAATATCATGATGGCTATAAAGCACATGCCACAATCGAAACACATACCGCAACTGCAGTCTTCGAAAAAGGTAAACTCACTATGTGGGCATCTTCGCAAACTCCTTTTGGAACCCGGCAGGAAGTGGCTGAAAAACTTGGATTAGCCAAAGAAAATGTCCACCTGAAACAAATATTTTTAGGTGGAGGTTTTGGCGGTAAAATATACAACCGTCAGGCTACTGAAGCAGCCCGCATAGCCAAACTCGTTGAAGGTACGCCAATACAACTGATGTGGAGCCGGCAGGAAGAGTTTATGTACGACATGTTCCGCCCGGCAGCAGTAATGAAATTTCATTCAGGAATTACCAAAGACGGGAAAATTAAATTCTGGGATTTCAACATTTACTGTGCGGGCGACCGTGGCACACAGCTCTTCTACGAAGTTCCCAACCATTTAACAACTACCTGGGATAAAAGTGATCTTCACCCGTTTGGAACAGGCGCCTGGCGCGCTCCAGGCAACTATTCAACTACTTTTGCCCGTGAATCGCAAATAGACATCATGGCTCATAAAATTGGCATGGATCCGCTCGAATTCAGGATTCAAAATATGAAGGAAGGCCGGGCGCTCAACTCCTTACGTTTGGCTGCCGATAAGTTTGGCTGGACAAAGACAAAACAACCAGTTGGTATTGGACGGGGTATTGCCGTAGGCGAAGATGCCGGAACTCTGGTTACCGTAATTGCCGAAGTGGAAGTGGATAAAACTTCAGGAAAAGTAAAGGTAAAACGCGTTGTGGTAGGGCAGGATATGGGCCAGGTAATTAATCCTGAAGGGGTCATTATTCAGGCTGAGGGTTGCGTAAACATGGGACTTGGATATACCCTGACTGAAGATGTCGCATTTAACTGGGGCGAAGTGAAGTCATCCAGTTTCAGCGATTACCAGATTCCCCTGTTTTCGATGATTCCTGAAACGATCGAAACATCGCTTGCCGATGCCATGGACCAACCACCTCAGGGAGGCGGCGAACCAGCCATTATCTGCATGGGGGCAGCCGTGGCTAATGCTATTTTCGAAGCCTGCGGCGCCCGGCTTTTCCGAATGCCGTTTACACCCGAGCGAGTATTGAAAGCGATGAAGTGATTCATTGATCCAAACATCTGAAAATCAAAAAAGCCGCTCTTCAATAGAAGAAGCGGCTTTTTGAGATTATTACTGAAAAGTGATTACTTTTTCCAGAGTTTTTCCATTTCCTCCAAGGTTTTGCCTTTGGTTTCAGGTACCATTTTCCAGACAAATACGAAAGAAACCAGACTCATCAGCCCGTAAAAACTGTAGGTTAAACCACCGCTGAACTCCATCATGGCCGGATAGGTTGACGAAATGAAGTAGTTGGCAGCCCACTGTGCAGCAACCGCAATCGCTATTGCACGGCCTCTGATCTTATTTGGAAAAATTTCAGAAATCAATACCCAGCAAATCGGTCCCCACGACATCATGAACGAAGCGGTGTAGATGATGATGAATACCAGCGTGCTGATGCCGATTACCTTCATAAAAGCCAGTCCGCCAATCGCGAACATACCGACTGCCATCCCAATTGAGCCAATCATCAGCAAAATTTTGCGTCCGTATTTGTCAACGGTAAGAATGGCAACAACCGTAAATATTACATTTATCAATCCCATTACCACCGTTTGAAGCATCGAAGAATCTTTTGCGGCCCCCATACTTTCGAAAATGCGTGGTGCATAATACAGTGCAACATTGATTCCGACAAATTGCTGGAAAACAGAAAGCAGTATTCCGATAATGATTACCACTTTGCCGTAGGCGAATATTTTTTCAGATGCAGCTTCAACCGACTTTTTAATATCGGCCATAATAAGTTTTGCCTGTTGTACCCCGTTGATCCTGGTCAGGATTTGCAGCGCTTTCTCATCTTTGTTGGTCAATGCAAGGTAACGGGGGGTTTCAGGAACAAAAAACAATAATATCCCAAAAATCCCTGCCGGAATTGCTTCTGAAACGAACATCCACCTCCAACCGGTTTCGTTTATGAATTCGATTGTCTTGCCGTGTGCAATAAAATAATTGACAAAATAGACGACCAACATGCCAAAAATGATGGCGAACTGATTGATCGAAACCAAACGGCCCCGAATATCGGCCGGAGATATTTCACCTATATACATCGGACTGACAGCCGATGCAAGTCCAACTCCAATTCCACCAATAATCCGGTAAAAATTAAACATATATAATAAACCCATCGTTGGTTCGCCTTTGTGGAAGAATAAAAATTCAGGAAAACCTGAGCCAAGCGCCGAAATAAAGAACAACACTGCCGCTAGCATGAGGGTCTTTTTGCGGCCCATTGCCTTGGCGAGTAATCCTGAAATTACGCCACCAATAATACATCCGATCAATGCGCTCGAAATAGTGGCGCCATGCGCGAGTGATCCAAGTCCCAAACTGGTTATCAGGTATGCCTGAACAGATTTTTCGGCGCCCGAAATTACGGCAGTGTCATATCCAAACAAAAGGCCACCCAGCGTTGCGACTAAGGTGATCCCGGCGATGTATAACGTGTTACGGTCTTTCATAGTTTTAGATGTAGCAGTTAATCAATTGTTCCAGCATTTCCTGTTTGCCGCTGATCTGTTTTGGTTCGCCAACTTCTTTGGCAACATTGTAAAGATCAACCAGATTTAGTCTGCCGGCTTCGTATTCTTTGCCTTTTCCTGAATCGTAAGAAGCATAACGGTTTGCCTTCAGTTTCAGGTAATCCGAATCTTTCAGCAATTTGTCGGCAATTACAAGAGAACGTGCAAATACATCCATTCCTGAAACATGGGCGATGAAAATATCTTCCAGATCGGTTGAATTACGACGGGTCTTGGCATCGAAATTTACACCACCGGTGGTAAATCCGCCAGCCTGAATAATTTCAATCATGGCTTCGGTTACTTCATAGATATTGGTTGGGAATTCGTCGGTATCCCATCCGTTCTGGTAGTCGCCCTTGTTGGCGTCAATCGAACCGAACATTCCATTGTCGCGGGCTACTCGCAATTCGTGGGCAAAAGTATGTCCGGCCAGAGTAGCGTGGTTTACTTCAATATTCATCTTGAAATCGTTTTCCAAACCATGAGCTTTCAGGAAACCAATCACAGTCTGGGTATCGAAATCGTACTGGTGTTTCATCGGTTCCATTGGTTTTGGCTCGATCAGGAAAGTGCCCTTGAAACCCTGTGCACGTGCATGATCACGGGCTGCCGCGAGGAATCTGCCCATGTGGTCCAGTTCGCGTTTGGTATCGGTGTTGTGCAGGCTCATGTAACCTTCGCGTCCGCCCCAGAAAACGTAGTTGGTTCCACCTAAAGCAATGGTAGCTTCCATGGCATTTTTAACCTGAACGGCGGCATTGGCCAACACGTTGAAATCAGGATTGGTTGAAGCGCCGTTCATATAGCGTGGATCGCTGAATACATTGGCAGTTCCCCAAAGCAATTTAATGCCGGTAGCAGCCTGACGTTCTTTGGCGAAATCAATCATGTTGGCCAGTTTCTTTTCAATTTCGAAAACTGATCCGCCGCCAACTACGTCGGTATCGTGGAAACAGTAGAAAGGAGCGCCAATTTTGCTGATGAATTCGAAAGCGGCGTCCATTTTTTCTTTGGCTGCGGTCATCGGGTCGGCAGCGCCAACCCACGGGAAAATCTGGGTGCCAGGACCGAACGGGTCGCCGCCATCGCCACAGAATGTATGCCAGTAGGCAACTGCAAAACGCAGGTATTCTTTCATGGTTTTGCCTAAAACTACCTGATTGGCATCGTAATATTTAAATGCCAATGGATTTTTTGAGCCCGGTCCCTCGTATTTGATCTGATCAATTCCCGGGAAATACTCTTTGTTACCTTTAAAAGCTGTCATTTTAGTAAATTTTGGAGCCCCCTCTAACTCCCCCGGAGGGGGAGAACCGAAAAGGCAGGTTATTAATTTAGTGAATTATTTTGCACCATTGCGCCTTACTCCCCTCCTTCGGAGGGGTTGGGGGAGGCTTTTTCCAATTGCTTTTTCCACTTCTGGTAGGCTTCTTCGTATTCTGCTTTTTTACTCAAATCCGGAGAGACGGTATCCAGTTTTTTCAGGCTGGCAAAAGCTTCTTTGGCCGTAGCATAATAACCCGAGCCAATTCCTGCACCACGTGCAGCGCCAACCGATCCGTCAGTATTGTACAATTCGATAGTTGCTCCGGAAATTCCGGCCAGCGTTTCGCGGAAAACCGGGCTGAGGAACATATTGGCTTTTCCGGCGCGGATCACCTGCGCTTTAATACCAATTTCTTCCATGATATCCATGCCGTATTTGAACGAGAAAACAATCCCTTCCTGCGCTGCGCGGAAAAGATGTGCATCGGTATGCGTGTTGAAACCCAATCCTGAAATTTGCGCGCCAATATTTTTATTCCGCAGAACGCGTTCGGCGCCATTTCCGAATGGCAGAATACTCAAACCATCAGAACCGATGGCGACTCCGGAAGCTTTCCGGTTCATTTCTTCGTACGAAAATGCTTTGTTGCCAACATACTTATTCAGCCACGAATTCAAAATCCCGGTTCCGTTGATGCATAGTAAAACGCCCAAACGATTGGCTTCGGAAGTATGATTGACGTGCGCGAAAGTATTAACGCGAGAATACTGATCATATTTTATTTCGCCGCTCACGCCGTAAACAACTCCTGAAGTTCCGGCTGTGGTGGCAATTTCTCCGGGATTCAATACATTCAGCGAAAGAGCATTGTTCGGTTGGTCGCCGGCCCGGTAGCTGATTTTGGTTCCTTCAGCCAAACCCAATTCGGCAGCGGCTTTTGCATTCACCACGCTTTGAACCGAGAAAGTCGGAACGATTTCAGGAATAAACGATTTTTCGAATCCATAATAATCAAGCAACATATCTGCCACCGCATTTTCCCTGAAATTCCAGAGAATTCCTTCGGACAAACCGCTGGCTGTGGTTTTAACTTCTCCCGAAAGCTTCATGGCAATGTAATCGCCGGGAAGCATGATCTTATCTATTTTGGCATACAATTCAGGCTCATTGTCTTTCACCCATTTCAATTTAGAGGCAGTGAAATTTCCCGGAGAGTTGAGCAGGTTGGCCAGACATTTTTCTTCACCAATTTCGGCAAAAGCCTTGTTGCCCAATTCAGCAGCACGACTATCGCACCATATAATGGAATGGCGCAAAACCTGCTGGTTTTTGTCAACAACCACCAATCCGTGCATCTGATAAGAAATACCAATGGAATCAATGCTTTTCGGGTCAACTTTTGATTGCACCAGAACATCGGCCAGCGCCAGTTTCAGGTTTGCCCACCATTGTTCGGGTTCCTGCTCCGCCCATCCTGCCTGAACGGCTGTGATTTTCATTTCCGCTTTCGGGTAAAAGGCAGAAGCCAGACAATCTCCGGATTCTCCGTTGATTAATGAAGCTTTCACTGAAGAACTACCTATGTCGAATCCAAGTAAATACATATTTTCAAGTTAAGAAGTTGAGATTAATAGTTGCGGGTTGCGGGATACGAGTTGTGGGCTAACTCGAAACGTGCAACTCGAAACCCGTAACATTTTTGCAAACCGTTCTGTTCTGGTATGCCCAACAAAACTAGGGGTTGCAAATCCATTCACAAAATAAGTCCTGCTGTTTTAGAACACTTATCACAGCGATTTTCGGACAGTCAACTTTGAAGGGATAATCAGACTGGTCTTTTCTCCGGTAATAACAAATTCGGCGATCTTTTGTCCCATCAGTTCAAAGTCGGTTGAAATTACGGTAATCCCGTCTTTTACATACTTTTTCATTGGTGTTTCGTTGTACGAAATCACACCAACATCATGTCCCGGAACTAATTTTTTCAGCTCGCATTGATCCAGAAATTTGGCCAATGTACGGTCGCTCACCAGCAAATACAGTTCGCCTTTCTGAATGTCGAATTTTTTGAAATCGTATAAAGTTCTAAAACTGATATGATGATCGGTGCAAAATTTCTCGAAATACGGTATGGAAACCTTTGGATGATAAGTAAACGATGGGTACAGGTAAATAAACTTGTCGTATTTGCGAATCAGTTCGATGCCACTTTCGAGCGAATCGTACAAAGCCTGCCCGAAATCCTGATGAATGGACGATGTTCCTTCTTGTGCATTCACATTCCAGTCGATCACCAGTAATTTATTGGCCGGAATCTGGCTGGTTATTTCAGGAACCCGTTCGTGATCGAAATTCATGATGATGTACTTCGTGTATTTTCCCAGGCTTTCTTTGATAATTTTCTCGAAATCGTCAATGTTGTAATGGTGAAAATGAATGTCGATGGCAATCGTTTCAGGCAGATTATCCAGAAATGCACCATACAAAACCTCCTTATATGCTTTGAAAGTATCGAGAAACAGAAAAACTTTGGTTACCGCTTTGGCCACAAAATAGCCACGGTTAGGAACCGATTCAATCACGCCTCGATTTTTAAGTTCGGCATACGCTTTAAAAACCGTATCGCGCGACAAGGAACTTTCCTTACACAACTGGTTCACCGAAGGTAACATATCGCCAACCTGAAGTAAATTCCGGCTGACTGCCTCGTTGACCGAATCAATCAGTTGCTGGAATTTCAATAAATTCGATTGAGGATTAATTTCAAAATGAAACTTACTTTCCATGCAATACTATTAATAAGTGGTCTGTTCTGGTATGCAAACATACAAATTAGACAGGAAAAGGCAAAGAGAAAAATGGAAAGGCTCAGGCGAAGTCCGAGCGCGACTTTGAGTCGCACCCGGACTAGACTGTACATATTTCTAATTATTTTCTGGTCAAATCGTTTATTTTCCGGTTTGCTTTTGTTAACTTGGATGAAATTTGAATTCACAAAAACCTGATTAATTATCCTATGTATATTGGTCATATAAAAATCAATGATAGTGGTGATTTTGAACTTCAAGAGCTTGATGATCATTTAGAAGGAACCGCCCGATTGGCATTTTCTTTTGCATCAGAGTTTCAAAATAAAGAGTGGAGAAGGCTGCTTGGTTTAGAAAAAGTGATTGAAAAATGGGTGCATATTTTATTAATGAATAGAACTTTTACATCGTATGAAACCAGTAGCGCACATTCGAAAACCAGATGGAATTAATTTAATCCAAAAGGAACAAACTTTAGATGAGCACTTAAAGAATGTCTCTTTCATTTCTGCATTAAATGCTTCCAAAATCGGTCTGACCAAAGCAGGCGAACTAATTGGTCAATTGCATGACTTCGGAAAATACAGCGATGTATTTCAGAATTACATTAGATCCGCTTCGGGGTTAATAAATCAAGACGAGGATGAATATGTTGATTCGCAAGGATTAAAAGGCAAGATTGATCACTCCACTGCCGGAGCCAAATACATTTGGAATTTTGCTAAGGGTAAAAAGCTAAAGGAACAAATAGCAGCTCAGTTGTTGTCACTTTGTGTAGCTTCCCACCATTCTGGATTAATTGATTGTCTTACCATTGATGGCGAAAATGACTTCACCAGACGAATGGGAAAAGCAGACAATAAAACACATTTGGTAGAAGCATTAAGTAAGGCAGAGCCTGAAATTATTGAAAAAGTTAAAATTTTACTGGACGACACGGAATGTTTCGGAGGAGTCCTGCAAGTATTGAAGAAGATTGCTCAGACTGAAAAGAATGAGACTATCATTCGTTTTCAGTCTGGTTTAATGATACGTATGCTATATAGTTGCCTGATAGATGCCGACAGGCTTGACACTGCAAATTTTGAAAATCCCAAATACGTCAAAAAAAGACAGAATGGGAAGTACATAAACTGGGAATTACTTATCGATAGGCTTGAAAAAAAACTGAAGGAATTTGAGGACAAACCCGGAAAAAACAAGGTTGATATTCTTCGAAAATTAATATCAGATGCATGTTTTGAGCGGTCAGCGGACAATACAGGCATTTTTACACTTACAGTTCCAACAGGTGGAGGTAAGACACTTGCCAGTTTGCGGTTTGCGCTTCACCATGCAAAAAAACATATGCTCGACAGGATAATTTATGTTATTCCTTTTACATCTATCATTGACCAAAACGCACAAGTTGTCCGCGAAATTCTTGAAGTTGAGAAACATGAAGAAGGGCGAATTGTTTTGGAGCATCATTCGAACCTGATGCCTGAAATACAGAATTGGAAAAACAAAATACTTACCGAAAACTGGGATGCCCCGATTATTTACACAACCAGTGTCCAATTGCTTGAAACACTATTTGGTGGAGGAACTCGCAGTGCCCGCCGAATGCACCAATTAGCCAATTCGATAATTGTTTTTGATGAAATTCAGACCTTACCAATAAAAACGGTTCACATGTTTTGCAATGCCATAAACTACCTTACGCGGCATTGCAATAGTAGCGTGGTTTTATGCACGGCAACCCAACCTTTATTGAATAAGGTTGACGAAAACAAAGGCAGGATAAACTTTGACAAATCAAATGAAATTATGCCCGATATTGAAACTCTTTTTGCTGATTTAAAACGGGTTGAAGTCGAAAATAAGATCAAACCTCAGGGATGGGAAACCGATGAGATTGCCTCATTGTCTATTGAACAAACCAATGATAGCGGAAGCTGTCTGGTAATTGTCAACACAAAAAAAAATGCACAAGCAGTTTACGATGCCTGCTCAAAAATGACCGATTATCCGGTTTACCATCTGAGTACAAGTATGTGTCCCGCACATCGAATGGAGAAACTTACTGAAATTAGGAAAAAATTAGGGAAAGAACCTTTGATTTGCGTTAGTACCCAACTTATTGAGGCTGGCGTTGATGTTGACTTTGGCTCGGTAATCCGTTTTGTTGCCGGGCTTGATTCGATTGCACAGGCAGCCGGAAGATGCAACCGGAATGGTTTAAGAGATATCGGAAAGGTGTTTGTTATTAATCCAGCAAATGAAACTATTGATTCTCTTGAAGATATTAAAGTTGGGAAAGAAATTACATCGGAAAGAATCCTTTATTATTTTAATCAAAAACTGAAAGATAACTCAGATGATTTACTTAGTCCGGAATGGATGAATCAATATTTTGAATACTATTTTTTTAGAAGGGCTAGCGAAATGAGTTATCCTGTTGAGGTAGGCCGAGATGATAGTTTACTGGAACTTTTAAGTACAAACGGGTTTTCAGTAGGGATTTACAATAGGGTAAATTCGAAGCCCCTTGATATTTATTTTCGTCAATCATTTAAAACTGCTTCTGATGCTTTTAAAGCTATTGATGCCCCAACCCAAGGCATCGTGGTACCTTATTCCGATAAAGGAAAAAAAATAGTAGCCGATTTATTTTCAAAGTTTGCAGTAGAGCAACAGTTTAAATTGCTAAAAAAAGCACAGCGCTACACAGTCAATGTATTTCCGAATTTTATTAAAAAACTCCAGGAAGAAAGGGCTATTCGGGAAGTCCCCGAAATAGGTGTGTTGGTGCTGATTGACCCTCGTTATTACCATCCTGAATTTGGTTTAAGCACCGAAATAGTAAAAGAATATGATCCACTAATACAGTAAAATATGGAAACACTCAAAAACAGTATTCAGTTTAAAGTTTGGGGACGGTATGCCCTTTTCACCGACCCTATTACCAAACTCGGAGGCGAACGATGTTCATACCACATTCCAACCTACGAAGCATTGAAAGGGGTTGCCAAATCAATTTATTGGAAGCCAACACTTATTTGGTATATCGACAAGGTGCGGATAATGAAAACTGTCCGCACACAAACCAAAGGAACTAAACCATTGAAAATGAGCGGAGGGAACGACTTGTCAATTTACACTTATCTTGTTGATATTGAATACCAGGTATTAGCGCATTTTGAATGGAATATACATCGTCCTGAATTGGCAAAAGACCGAATTGATGGAAAACACTTCCAAATTACTCAACGAATGCTCGAACGGGGAGGACGGCAGGATATTTTCCTTGGAACCCGGGACTGTCAGGGATATGTTGAACCCTGCAATTTTGGTGAAGGGATTGGCGCTTATGATGATATAGACGAACTTAGCTATGGCTTAATGTTTCATGGTTTTGATTATCCTGATGAAACAGGCAAGGATGAAATGGTAACACGTTTTTGGCGGCCTGTGATGAAACATGGCATAATTGTTTTTGAGCATCCGGAACAATGTTCAGTACGGAAATTCGTGAGGACAATGCAAGCTAAAACCTTTGATGAAGGACAGAATTTCAAGAATGTTGAAATAGAATTTGAAGAACTTATTCTTCAACCCGGCATGGAGGACGGCAAAATATGAGCTGGATTGAGGAACTATATAACACTTATGAGAATTGTTATGGACAAGAAGAAATACCTTCAATTGATGGGAAAAGGGCTAAGAAGCCACTATTACCTCTCTTTCATAAATTACAAAACTCGCATATTGAGATAAGAATTGATGGAGAAGGAAATTTTATTGATGCCAGTTTAATTGAAAGTAAAAATGATCAGGAAATAATTATTCCGTGTACAGAGAAATCATCATCCAGAACAAGCGGGGAAGAACCCCATCCTCTTTGTGATAAAATTCAATATTGTGCTGAGGATTATACTGGCAATAAAAAATCATATTTTATCTCTTATAGCAGACAACTTGAAAAATGGGCTAATTCCGATTTTAGCCATCCTATGGTTAAGGTTATCAGCAAATATGCGAAAAAGGGAACTCTTTATACTGATATTATTGGAACAGGCAAACAATTCGGTAAACCCGGTGATGACTTAGCTGATTTACTCGTTCGTTGGAAGGTTGAAATATATGGCGAGAATGAAACAAGATGTTGGAAAAATAGAACACTCTTTAAAAGTTGGCAACTATTCTCAGAAAGTCAAGAATCTGTTGAAGATATTTGCATGGTAACCGGATACAAAAAGTCGATAGCATTAAATCATCCGAACCGGATAAGAAATAGTGGAGATAGTGCCAGACTAATTTCATCAAATGATAAGTCTGGGTTTACTTTTTTGGGTAGGTTTAAATTGAATGACGTGATACTCAATGGTAAAAAAGAAGAGATTGCCGTTCAATCTGCTTCAATTAGTGTTGAAGTATCTCAAAAAGCCCATAGTGCCCTTCTATGGTTAATTGACAGACAAAGCTTTCGAAATGGTGATCAGGTAATAGTATCATGGGCTATATCCGGGCAAGAAACGCCAGATTTGTTAGCAGACAGCCTTTCCCTTTTTGATGAAACGGACGAAGAAAAGATAAACGAGGTAACCCAATTATCATACACTGATGCAGGGCAGACATTTGCCCGAAAACTTACCAAAAAGATAGCCGGATATAAAGCTGAACTAAAAGATGCTACAAAAATAGTTGTAATGGGTCTTGATTCGGCTGGCCCTGGAAGGCTGTCTATTATTTATTATCGGGAGCTTTCTAATTCTGAGTTTTTGGAAAGAATCGAAAAATGGCACGCTCAAATGGCTTGGTTTTTTTTAGAGTTTTTCCAGGACACTACTGATAAAAAGAAAAAGCACTCAGGATATATGGTGATTGCCCCAGCTCCCCGAACTATTGCCGAAGCATGTTACGGGAAACGGCTTGATGATAAATTAAAAAAATCTACAGTCGAAAGACTTTTACCATGTATTGTCGATGGTAGGCAAGTTCCAATAGATTTGGTCGATTCTGCTGTTAAACGGGCATCAAACAAAATTGGCATGGAACATTGGGAATGGGAACGAACACTAAGTGTTGCATGTGCTCTTTATCGCTGTCATTCAATAAGAAATTCAAATAATTTAACTAAAAAAGAATACACTATGGCTTTAGAAACCGAACGCACCGACAGAGATTACCTGTATGGTCGCCTGCTTGCCGTGGCAGAACACATTGAAGAAGCGGCACTGCATATTGCAAAAGAAAATAGAGATACTATGGCATCCCGACTTATGCAGCGTTTTGCAGATTATCCATATTCAACATGGAGAAATATTGAGCTTTCACTTAAACCTTATGAGTCAAGGATTCTTGCAAAATGGCCAGGTTTCTTGATGAATAAACGACGATTAATTGATGAAATTCATACAAAATTTGAAACCGGCGAATACGAGAAAGATACTCGATTGTCAGGAGCTTACTTGCTAGGTTATCATTGTCAGCGTCTTGACCTCTCACCAAAAAAATCAAACAACGAATTAGAAATGGAAACTGAAAACAACAATTTATAAATTTTAATAATTATGACAACTTTAGAAAACAAAATTGATTTTGCAGTGATAATCCGTGCTACAAAAGCCAATCCTAACGGCGATCCTTTAAATGGTAACCGACCACGAATGGATTATGACGGATTTGGTGAAATTAGCGATGTATGTATTAAAAGGAAAATACGTGATCGCTTGATGGAAGCCAAGGATGAACAGGGTAATTATAAACACTCTGTTTTTGTACAATGCGATGAAAGAAAAGTTGACGATGCAAAAAGTTTAAAGGACAGGGCAGACAAAGCATTAAAGGACAAGTTGACATTAGAAACTGCTTGTAAACAATGGTTTGACGTTAGGGCATTTGGTCAAGTGTTTGCTTTTAAATCAGCAAATTCAAAAAAGAAAAAAGGTGAAGAAACGAGTGAGGAAGGTGGCGATACTGGCATTTCAATTCCTGTTAGAGGTCCTGTAACTGTTCACTCTGCATTTAGTATAGAACCGATAAGACCTGAGAGCATTCAGATTACTAAGAGTGTTAACAGTGAAACAACCTCCGATGGCAAGAAGAGTTCGGACACTATGGGGATGAAACATCGCATTGACAAAGGTGTTTATGTCTTTTATGGAAGTATTAATCCTCAACTGGCCGAAAGAACAGGTTTCAGTAATGAGGATGCAGAAGTAATAAAATCAATATTGCCCAAATTGTTCGAAAACGATGAATCATCTGCACGTCCTGCCGGAAGTATGGAAGTGGTTAAAGTTATTTGGTGGAACCACGGCTGCAAAGCAGGAAAATTTTCATCAGCAAAAGTACACCAAAGCTTGAAAGTAAACCCTGATGGTTCCTACTCTATATCAGATTTAAAGGATTTGAAACCGGAACCAATTGATGGATTTTAGAATTTTTTTAGTGCGGTAGCTTTATTCCGGGTGCGACTCTAAGTCGCGCTCGGAATAATTACTAGCTATAGTAATTCCGGAACCGTTACCAAGTCGCGGTCGTATTACCAATCACGTTACTGCCATTCCGGGCCCAACTCCAAGTCTGACCCGGAATAATTAGAGAAATTATAACTACAAATTGCACCTTATGCAATTCGATTCAGGTCATTTGTATCACATCTATAATCAAGGTAATAACCGGCAGAAGATATTTCTTGACCGGGAGAATTATCTCTTTTTCCTTCGAAAAATCCACAAGCATGTAATACCATTTGCTGATATTCTGGCATGGTGTTTAATGCCCAACCACTTTCATCTGATGGTGCATGTTAACCAGGTTGAGATTGACGAACGAACCTTTACTCCGAGCGCGACTCAAAGTCGCACCCGGAGTAAGTTGGAAGTAATTCCGAACCCGACTTTTATTCCGAGTCCGACTCTAAGTCGGGCCCGGAATAAAATGAGTTTCAACAAGTCTATTGGCATTATGCTGGCCTCATACACCCGTGCTGTTAATAAGCAACAGAATTGGAGCGGATCGATTTTTCGCTCCGAAACGAAAGCTGTTTGCCTGACTGAAATTGATGGAATATCGCCCGGTTGGATTACAAACATAGGAATTACGGAATTTACTGACAATGATCCCGACATTCAATATCCGAATGTATGCTTTAACTATATCCATAATAATCCGGTGAAAGATGGATTAGTTAACAGCCCGGAAGATTGGGAGTTTTCTTCCTATTCCGATTTTATTGGAATCAGAAAAGGAAATCTGATAAACAGGAAAAGAATTCAGGAATTTGGGCTTTGTTTGAACAAGTCCGAGTGCGACTTTGAGTCGCGCCCGGACTATAAAAACCAATCAAAATGAATCAAACACTATACTCCGACGACGATCTTTTAATGCTCTCGGGCATTCAGCATTTTGCTTTTTGTGAGCGGCAATGGGCTCTGATCCATATCGAACAACAATGGGCCGAAAATATGCGCACGGTTGAAGGAAACCACATGCACGAGCGGGTTGACGATCCTTTTGCAAGCGAAGTTCGTGGGAGTGTTATCACACTGCGTTCTGTTTCAATGGTTTCGAACCGCTTAGGATTGTATGGCGTAGCCGATGTGGTAGAGTTTAATCGGTCTGAAAGAGGCGAAGGGGTTGCAATGGAAGGCTATCCGGGCAAATGGCAACCCGTACCTGTTGAATACAAACGGGGAAAGCCCAAACCTGACGAACGCGACGAGGTTCAACTTTGTGCCCAGGCCATTTGCCTTGAAGAAATGTACAATTCTAAAAATGATTTCAATCTGATTTTAAACACTGGTTATTTGTTTTATGGAGAAACCCGTCATCGCCATGAAGTAATTTTCAGTCAGGAACTGAGAAATAAGGTTGAAAACTATGCAAAACGGATGCACGAACTTTTTGAAAATGGGATTACCCCTTTGGCCGTTTATAAAACGCATTGCAAAGCTTGTTCGCTGGTCGAACTCTGTAATCCAAAGGCTTTTTGTAACCCTCGCAAGGTAAACGATTATTTGAAAAATGTACTTGAAACCGACTGATTCAATGAGAAAACTTTTAAATACACTGTATGTGACAACTCCGGAATCGTATCTGGCGAAAGATGGTGAAAATGTGGTGATTCGGCTTGACGACAAAGAAAAATTCCGGATGCCCATCCACAATATCGAAGGAATTGTTTGTTTTGGATATATGGGGGCAAGTCCGGGTTTAATGCATTTGTGCGCCGAACGTAATGTGGCGCTTAGCTTCCTGACCGAGCATGGCCGGTTTTTATGCAGGGTTGAGGGGGCTGTTTCAGGAAATGTTTTGTTGAGGCGCAAACAATACCGGATGGCCGACAATGAAGAACAATCAGTTAGTCTGGCAAAGCTGTTCGTTGCCGGTAAACTTGCCAATTGCCGAACAGTCTTGCAGCGTTCATTTCGGGAACAAAATCCCGGGAAAAACCTGCCTGAACTGGAATCAGCCATTCATTTACTTGCATTGAAGCAAAAGCAGGTCCTGCGAACATCTTCGGCTGATGTTTTACGTGGTGTTGAAGGCGAAGCAGCACAAGGCTATTTCGGAGTATTTGATCAATTGATTCTTGCTCAGAAGGAAGATTTTTTCATGAACGGACGAAACCGGCGACCTCCAAAAGACAACGTCAATGCACTGCTCTCCTTTGTTTATACCCTTTTAATGCACGAAGTACGGGCCGCATTGGAAAGTGTTGGCCTCGATCCTTGCGTTGGGTTTTTCCATACCGACCGCCCCGGTCGTTCAAGCCTGGCACTCGATATGATGGAAGAATTCCGTCCTTACCTGGCCGACAGGCTCGTATTATCATTAATCAACCGGAAGCAGGTAAACAAGCGTGGTTTTAAAGGAAATGAGGCGGGTGGCATCCTGATGACTGACGATACACGCAAAGAGGTAATAACCGCATGGCAGAAACGGAAACAGGAAGAAATACAACATCCGTATTTACAAACCTCTATTCCGGTTGGGTTATTGCCTTATGCACAAGCTTTGCTGATGGCGCGGTTTATAAGAGGAGACATCGATAATTATCCGGTTTTTGTAAACAAATAGATCATTCGAAGCTTATGATGGTACTAATAACATACGATGTGGAGACAATAACTCCGGCAGGTCGCAAAAGACTGAGGCAGATTGCCAAACAATGTGTTAACTTTGGCCAGCGGGTACAAAATTCAGTATTTGAATGTTTAATAGATCCTGCCATATTCACTGAATTGCGGTTTAAACTTGAATCAATTATTGATCCTGAGGCAGACAGTTTAAGGTATTACTTTTTGGGCAACAATTATAAAAACAGGATAGAGCATGTGGGCCATAAAGAAACCTACGATCCGGAAGGAACCCTAATCATTTAGTTCCGCGTACCATAAGCTCTCATGAGAATGCAGGGAGATCGGCGAATACTGAAAATAAAGGATTTAGAACATATTAACTGAATATTTAGGATTTATCTTGAATTGTATTTGAAGGATCGCGGATTAGGCTTTGTATCTAACTGAAAAACAATACTTCATATACTATACAGTCGCGCCTCGCAAGGGGCGCGTGGATTGAAACTGCCAGAACGAAAGCTGGGATAGCTGATTAAAGGTCGCGCCTCGCAAGGGGCGCGTGGATTGAAACGATGACATTTGATGCAGAAGGGATGCGGGTTATAGTCGCGCCTCGCAAGGGGCGCGTGGATTGAAACTCACTTGGACTACTTTTACGATACCTGACAAAATGTCGCGCCTCGCAAGGGGCGCGTGGATTGAAACTGGCAGAAAAAAGGATATATCAAAGCTCACAAAGTCGCGCCTCGCAAGGGGCGCGTGGATTGAAACATAATAAACGGTAAAAGATTGTGAAGCGGTGTAGGTCGCGCCTCGCAAGGGGCGCGTGGATTGAAACTCACTTGGACTACTTTTACGATACCTGACAAAATGTCGCGCCTCGCAAGGGGCGCGTGGATTGAAACTGGCTAAATCCCTGAAAACTTCTGTAGGCAAATCAGGTCGCGCCTCGCAAGGGGCGCGTGGATTGAAACAAACACAATTAAATGCTAAGGCTGCATTGAATGGTCGCGCCTCGCAAGGGGCGCGTGGATTGAAACGTTTGTCGGTATCCACCCCGATTCTGAATTGTAAAGTCGCGCCTCGCAAGGGGCGCGTGGATTGAAACCGTCCTCTTTACAGAACCATGCGTAATGGTTTGGTCGCGCCTCGCAAGGGGCGCGTGGATTGAAACGTAATGTTGTCTAAAAACCACAAATCGAAACCTGTCGCGCCTCGCAAGGGGCGCGTGGATTGAAACAGTTTTTTTACAACCGAATCGGCAAACTCAATAGTCGCGCCTCGCAAGGGGCGCGTGGATTGAAACCATCATTGCAAACCATTTGGCACAGGTAGTAGGTCGCGCCTCGCAAGGGGCGCGTGGATTGAAACTTTTTGAAGAGTGCCTTTAATTTTTGAACCTAGTCGCGCCTCGCAAGGGGCGCGTGGATTGAAACCCATCCGCTCGAGTGTCCGGCAAAATACCGTTGTCGCGCCTCGCAAGGGGCGCGTGGATTGAAACGTGCTGGGTAATGGTTGTTTCGGGGGGCAAAAGGTCGCGCCTCGCAAGGGGCGCGTGGATTGAAACCGGCGATAAACCAGCCAATGATATTATAGGTTGGGTCGCGCCTCGCAAGGGGCGCGTGGATTGAAACATGATATTTTGTTTTTGTTTGTTTGACCTGTACAAGTCGCGCCTCGCAAGGGGCGCGTGGATTGAAACTTTGCTCCTGAATAGTTAAGCCAACCCGGGGCAGTCGCGCCTCGCAAGGGGCGCGTGGATTGAAACCCGAATAGGATCAACAATTGCTTTATCTAAAGTTGTCGCGCCTCGCAAGGGGCGCGTGGATTGAAACCGGGCAATGGTCGCCCACGAGTGCCGCGCCCAATGTCGCGCCTCGCAAGGGGCGCGTGGATTGAAACGGGCCAAACCGGCAATGTACTAAGGAGAGACAAGTCGCGCCTCGCAAGGGGCGCGTGGATTGAAACCCGATAACTGGGGTGAAATATCGGCCAAACACCTGTCGCGCCTCGCAAGGGGCGCGTGGATTGAAACCTCCGGAACCGGTTTGCGAACTAATGGCACGGGTCGCGCCTCGCAAGGGGCGCGTGGATTGAAACGCCCCCGTAACCCGTAACCCGAAACACGCAACCCGTCGCGCCTCGCAAGGGGCGCGTGGATTGAAACAAGGCAATGGGGTTAAATAGTAAATCGTAAATAAGTCGCGCCTCGCAAGGGGCGCGTGGATTGAAACATCAAACAGCGGCATTAATGCTTTAACCGGCAAGTCGCGCCTCGCAAGGGGCGCGTGGATTGAAACATTGTGCAGACATCAAGCTTTAAATTGGTGAAAGTCGCGCCTCGCAAGGGGCGCGTGGATTGAAACATTTAGTGGTTTAACAAGAAAACCTAGATACAAGGTCGCGCCTCGCAAGGGGCGCGTGGATTGAAACTTTCTGTTTCTAAAGTGCGGATAACTAACTAAAGGTCGCGCCTCGCAAGGGGCGCGTGGATTGAAACCCAACTGAAGCAAGCGCAAGCCTATACACCAGGGTCGCGCCTCGCAAGGGGCGCG
Source organism: Odoribacter sp. (assembly GCA_013824715.1). GTDB lineage: Bacteria > Bacteroidota > Bacteroidia > Bacteroidales > Prolixibacteraceae > Aquipluma. Next base: position 27,317 of record PNOH01000030.1, read on the forward strand.
TGGATTGAAACCCATAATGGCGGTCACTCCTGCGGCTTGTGATTGTCGCGCCTCGCAAGGGGCGCGTGGATTGAAACAATAAGCAAACAGGTAATATTGTTGGCGGTCATGTCGCGCCTCGCAAGGGGCGCGTGGATTGAAACTTCATAAATATTATTTTTTAGTTATTTGACACTGTCGCGCCTCGCAAGGGGCGCGTGGATTGAAACAGACAGAAGGTTGAAACAAAACATTAAGCTGCTGTCGCGCCTCGCAAGGGGCGCGTGGATTGAAACCTGTCAGCTAAGATTTACAAGCGATAAGATGAAGTCGCGCCTCGCAAGGGGCGCGTGGATTGAAACTGTGTTGGGTGTATTTTACCCTTGTAATCTCCTTGTCGCGCCTCGCAAGGGGCGCGTGGATTGAAACCGGTGGTGCAATTAGTCCGGGTGCGACTCAAAGTCGCGCTCGGACTAACTAATCTGAACTGGCACTTTTCCATCGCAAGCGTTCGAGGAATTAAGCAAAACGAGATAAAACTTCAAGTTTTCTTCCTAAATTTACCCGACCTAAACCTGATGAACCAATGAAAAAACTTTCCCTTTTCCTTTTTACCTTTTATCTTGCTGTTCAGGCTTTTCCGCAGAAATACGTAAAAGTATGGGGCGATGAGTTTAACACTCCCGGCCTGCCCGACAGTACCAAATGGGACTATGAAATGGGCAAAGTGCGCAACGATGAACTTCAGTATTACACCTTTAAACGCTCGGAGAATGCACGTATTCAGGATACCGTTCTGATTATTGAGACCCGGAAAGAAGCCTATAAGGGCGCCAGCTATACTTCGGCAAGTTTGATATCAAGGTACAAAGGCGACTGGCTTTACGGAAAGTTCGAGATTCGGGCCAAAGTTCCGACAGGAAAAGGCACCTGGCCTGCAATCTGGATGATGCCTACTGATGATGAATATGGCGGCTGGCCAAAAAGTGGCGAAATAGATATCATGGAATATGTAGGCATGAATCCGTCGAACCTGTATTTTACAGCCCATTTTGGATCAGATTCGGGTGCTGGCCATAAAAGCTCCGGGAATTATACAACAGCAATTAGTCAACCATACAACAAGTTTATCACTTTCAGCCTGATTTGGACACCCACCAAAATGGAATGGTTTGCCGATGGGGTAAAATATCACACTTACACAAAAACATCTGACGATCCGAAAGTTTGGCCGTTCAATAAAATGTTCTATTTCATCCTGAATCTGGCCTATGGCGGAAGTTGGGGCGCCCAGCAGGGAATAGACGATACGAAACTTCCGCATAAATTCTTTATTGATTACGTTCGGGTGTATCAGTTACAGGAATCTGCCGGTCCGTTTTCATTGAAAATAGAACCTGCTACTGGTGGTACGGTTGAAATCTCGCCACAACTATCCGTTTATCCTGAAGGAACCAAGGTAACCCTCACCGCCAAGCCTGATGCGAATTTCGAATTCGATAAATGGCTGCATACAGGTTCGGCCAACCCGATTCAAATAGAAGTTTCGAAAGACCTGAACATGACTCCGGTTTTCAAAAAAAAAAATGAACTGATTGTAAATGGCGATTTCAGTTTGGGAATAAAATACTGGGGCAATTTTTATTTTTACAGTGCACAACAGAAAGCCACTGCATCGGTAATTGATGGAGTTTATGTTGTTAATGTTACCAGTCCGGGAACCGCCAACTGGCACATTGTTGATCAGTATTTAAATATTCCGCTGGTACAGGGAACAACCTACAAAATAAGCTTTGATGCCTGGTCCGAAAACCCAAATCAAATGGATGTTTTTCTGGCTGAAAACCATGACAATTATGTGACCTATTATTCTACGATCAAAAACATTTCCAATACCAGACAGAGTTATACCTGGACCGTTACCATGAGCAAAGCCAGTGATCCCAATTGCCGCTTTGGCTTTGGATTTGGGCGTTTTACCGGAAAAGTATTTCTGGATAATGTAAGCATCGAAAAAGTAACTGCTACCAATGCTGTAATCTGGCCTGAAAAGTCGGCCGATATACAAATTTTCCCCAATCCAAATTCCGGTATATTTGAAATGATCAGTCATTCGTCAAAAGGATTACCCGCAACCGTTAAACTGTATAATCTTCAGGGTCAGTTAATCTCGACTTTATTACAAAAAAGAGTACTTCCATCTGGTCAATCGGTTTATTTTAACCTTGATGACCTTAAGCTTGACAAGGGAATCTATTTCTTAGCTGTTTCAACTTTGGAAAGCTCAACAACCCAAAAAATTGTTATAAACTAAAGTATTTCTGACATTAATATTTTCTCAACTTACCTAAATTATATCCGAATATGAAACGAAATTCTATTTTTTTGACAGGGATTATTGCAGGTATTTTTACATTTTCAACACTTTCAGCCCAAAAATCCTATCAGCCAACCTGGGAGTCGCTCGATTCTCACAAAATGCCGGAATGGTACGACGATGCCAAAATCGGATTGAGTATGCACTGGGGCGTATATTCCGTACCGGCCTGGGCCCCCCGCGAGAAGGATATTTCGTATGCCGAATGGTATGGAAAACGGATGACCGAAAAAGACAATCCAACTTTTTTGTACCACCGCCAAAAATACGGAAACGAATTCACCTACGACCAGTTTATCCGGCAGTGGAAAGCCGAAGCCTATAACCCAACCGATTGGGCCAGGTTTGCCAAAAAGATGGGCGCCAAATACATGTTCATAACCTCGAAGCATCACGATGGTTTTTGCCTGTGGCCAACCAAATATACCGACCGTAATGCGATGAAAATGGGCCCTGAAAAGGACATTCTTGGTGAATACTTTGCTGCCGCCCGCAAAGAAGGGTTGAAAGTTGGCTTGTATTATTCGTTGTACGAATGGTTTAATCCACTTTATACGGGCAAAGACATTCCTTATGCCGGCCTGAAAAAAGTGAACAATTATGTTGACGATTTTATGATACCGCAAATCAAGGAATTGATTGAACTTTATCATCCTGATTTTTTCTATTTCGACGGAGAATGGGATCATTCGGAACCGTTCTGGAAAATGAAAGAAGTGGTTGCATATTATTACAACCAGGCAGCTAAACGAAATCAGGAAGTATTTGTAAACGACCGGTTCGGATCGGAAGACCGGGGCAAACACGGCGATTTGTACAATGTTGAATACAGTTACAACGATGCCAGTTTGGGAATTTTAACCCACAAATGGTCGTTCTGGCAGGGTATCGCAAAAACTTTTGGCTACAACCAGGATACCGATATGGAAGATTGCTTGTCGCCCAAAGAGTTTATAGACAAAACGATTGACGGCATTGCCCGGAATGGAAATTTCGACATCAATGTGGGGCCGACTGCAGCCGGAATCATTCCTGAATACGAACAATATCCTCTCCTGAAATTGGGCGAATGGCTGGCTACCAATGGCGAGGCTATTTATGGAACACGCCCGTGGATAACGCAAGTTGAAGGAGATGCACGGTTTACGTCGAAAGGCGAATTTGTTTATGCTACGTTCCTGAAATGGCAAGGCGAAGAATTTAAAGTAAAAGCAGTTAAACCTGTTCCCGGATCAAAGATTTCGATGCTTGGTGTTCCGGGAAATCTGGAATGGACCTGGGATGCCACAAACGGTTTGACTATTCAATATCCACGCGAGAAAGCTCGGCCAACATCATGCAGCTATGCCTGGGCGTTTAAAATTCAAGTTAAATAGGAGTAAAATCGAAATTGTTCCATCTTTGCGTTCACCATCAATTGGAAATTTATTACGAACGATACCATCGAAAAAAGGAATTCAAATGATTAAATTTAAGGTTGTAAAGGTATTTCTCTTTGTGTTATTAATCAATTTTTCACCGAAACAAGTTCAGGCACAGCAAAACAGGGTCAATCATTGGGAATCGGTGGTGCTGGCCAATGATACCTGGAAATATTGGGTGGCAACCTCCAGCGGACCATCTGCAAATTGGAATAAAGCCGATTTTCAGGATTCGGACTGGAGCAGCGGACCTGGCGGAATTGGATACGCTGATAATGATGACGGCACTGTTATTTCTTCAACTCCAACACCTTTGGCGGTATTTATTCGCAGGGCCTTTGAAATTAAAGATACTTCGAAGATTGTTTCGGCAATTCTGCACATGGATTATGACGATGGTTTTGTTGCATACCTCAATGGAATTGAAATTGCCCGGGCCAATCTTGGAACTGAAGGTGTTCCGACACCATTTAATTCATTCGCCACCGACCATGAAGCGTTGAATAATATTTCCTTGCAGCCCGAATCATTTTTGCTCCTGAAGTCTAAATTAAATACTTGTCTGGTAAACGGCGCCAATATATTGGCTATACAGGTTAATAATGCAACGGCAACCTCCAGTGATTTAAGTTCGAATGCCTGGTTTTCGGTGGGCTTAACTTCATCCGAAAGTGTTTACCGAAATGTTCCTTCATGGTTTGTCAATCCTTTTAAAGATATCCCGGGTTCAAAACTGCCTCTCATCATGATCCGGACGAATAATCAGCAAATTAAGGCAGACATTAAAGTTACCGTTGATATGGGTATAATAGATAATGGTCAGGGGAATCTGAATTACCCAACCGATGTCTGGAATAATTACAGTGGAAAAATCGGAATTGAATACCGTGGATCGTCATCAATGATGTTTCCAAAGAAGAATATGGGTTTTGAAACCCGCAATGCTGATGGAACGAATGCCAATGTGGCGCTTCTCGGATTACCTGAGGAAAATGATTGGGTATTGCATGGCCCGTATTCAGATAAAACACTGATTCGGAATTATCTGGCTTATAACCTGGCATTGTCGATGGGAAAATACGCCCCTGGGACTAAAATGTGCGAAGTGTATATTAATGAGGTTTATCAGGGCTTCTATATTCTGGTTGAAAAAATTAAGCGCGATAAGAACCGGGTGGATCTTGCCAAATTAGAGGCGAAAGATGTTTCAGGAATTGGCCTCACCGGTGGATATATTGTAAAAATTGACCGGTCGGCTGACGGTTCATACACTGACGGGTTCTTTTCGGAGTATGACGGAACAGGAACTGGTGGTGGGCCCAGGAATAAAAAAGTATTTTATGCCTGGTCGTATCCCGACCGTGCTGATATATTACCAGCTCAGAAAGATTATATTACCCAAAAGATTCGCGATTTTGAAAATGTAATGGTAAGCTGGTTTTATAACGATCCGAAAATGGGCTATACCAATGTTATTGACGTATCTTCTTTTATAGATTACTGGATCATGGTCGAGATCAGTAAGAATACGGATGGATACCGGCTCAGTGCGTTTTTGCATAAAGATCGTGATGACAGGAATCCGCTGATACGCATGGGGCCTATTTGGGATTACGATCTGGCTTTCGGGAATGCCAATTATTTGGAAGCGGCCAATACCTGGGGCTGGAATTACCTGGTTCCGGCTGATGGATGGGGAAATCCGATTTGGTGGAACAAATTAATGAATGACAATGATTTCAAGAATAAGCTGAAATGCAGGTGGCTCGAATTGAGAAGTACAGTTCTTTCCAATACCTCAATTTCGGCGACTATTGATCAGGCCACAACACAGGTTGGCGATGCGGCAACCCGGAATTTTGCCAAATGGCCGATTCATGGAGTTTACATTTGGCCCAATCCGTATGTTGGGAAAACCTATGCTGAAGATGTGAATTACATGAAAGACTGGACGATTCGGAGATTATCCTGGATTGATGCCTATCTGGGGGGAGTATGCAGTACAACGGGAACCGAACGAATCATCAGCCGGATTCAAGCAAGAGCCTTTCCGCAGCCAGCCGATGGTATGGTTACTCTTGAAGTCCAAAACAACTCTCAGGAGAAGGTAAGCATCGAAGTTTTTGGAGTGAATGGCCAAAAAGTATTTTCGCAACTATTTTCGAACAATCCGCTGGTTTCTGTTCAGCTACAGCTTCGGGCAGGAGTTTATCTGGCTAAAATTTCAGGCGCTAAAGAAACGCAAACCCTGAAACTGGTTTTCAGGTAATTAAACTTTTCTTTGGAGGGTAATAGGCTTCCATTTCCTGAAAAACTGTTAAAATCGTCAACGTAATGACTAAATTACTGGTAAATTAGTCAATTCACATGTATATGATCAACAGATACATGGATTTGGACTAATTTCCGATTGCATCCAAGTTGCAAATTTCTATCTTTATTGCAAACTAATACACTAAACGTTCATGCCTCTACTCATAGTCGGAATCGGAATCCTGATTCTTCTCGTCCTCGTCAGCAAATTCAAGATTAACGCCTTTCTGGCGCTACTCATCACTTCCTTCGCAGTTGGCTTATTGAGCAGTATGAATCCAATGGATATTCTCGATTCCATTTTGAAAGGTGTTGGCGACACCATGGGGAAAATCGTACTTATCCTGGCATTTGGCGCTATGCTCGGAAAAATTCTGGAGGAAAGCGGCGCTGCCCACACTATTACATTCCGTATGACTGAATTCATGGGACTTAAGAACATTCAGTACGCACTACTGATAACCGGATTTCTGGTTGGCTTGCCCATGATGTATAATGCCAGCTTTCTGGTGCTGATACCATTGATCTTCACATTTGCTTATACCACCAAACTGCCAACTATCTGGCTGGCTTTGCCGCTTCTTTCAGCTTTGTCGGTGGCACATTGTTTTTTACCGCCTCACCCGGCTCCAACCTACGTATCGTTTATTTACGAAGCCGATGTAAACAAAGTGTTGCTGTACGGACTAATCCCGATGATACCAGCTTGCCTGATTGGTGGTGTGTGGTTATCGCGCTTCTTTAAAAAAATTGATGTTACGCCACCTGAAGGGCTTTTTACTGAGAGGAAGTTCGAAAAAAGCGAACTGCCCGGATTGGGAATCAGTATTCTTAGCGCCGTTACCCCAATAATCCTGATGCTGATCGGAGCATTAGTTGATTTATCTTTTGGTCCGCCACCTGCAAAAGCAGAACTTACCAAAATGGGCATTGAAAATATCACCGGATTTTATCAGCATATTTTTACTGAAAAGGGTTTTAGTACTGAATCAGTGAATATTTTCTCCGGAATACTGACCTTCTTCAAATTTTTAAGCGACGCGAACATTGCACTATTTTCAGCAGTGATTGTTGCTATTTTCGCGCTTGGACTGCGAAAAGGACGAAGTATGGACGATGTGATGAACAGTTCGGCCAAATCAATTGGCGCTATCTCGATGATCGTCCTGATTATTGCCGGTGGAGGTGCATTCTCACAGGTATTAAAAGACAGTCATGTCATTGAGTACATCCGTTCAATTTCGGATAACATCCACATGAACCCATTACTGATGGCCTTCCTGATTGCTTCTGTTTTCAGGCTGGCGGTTGGTTCGGCTACGGTTGCTACCCTCACTACAGCTCCCATCATGCTGCCATTGGCCCAACAGGCCGGCACTTCGCCCGAATTGATGGTACTGGCCACCGGCGCCGGAAGTGTGATGTGGTCACATTTCAACGACTCCGGGTTCTGGATGTTCAAGGAATATTTTGGACTAAGCGTGAAACAAACTTTTCAGACCTGGACGGTGATGGAGTCAATAGTTGGGATTGTCGGAATAATCACTGTTCTGATTATGAGTGTCTTTATGTAAAAAATAAATTTGATATATCATGAAACGAATTTCTTTTCCCTTTCTCCTTTTCTTTCTTTTTCCCTTTCTCCTGACTTTACAATTACATGGCAAACCGTATGAGAAACTTCGGGCAAAACTCAGGACCAGTCTGAACGCTTATTCCTTCAATGGTCCGTTAATGAAAGGCGAAATGAACCTGGACGAATTACTTGAATTTTGTGCTGCTTACCAGATTGACGCGGTTGACATTACGGCTTATTATTTCCCCGGATATCCTGAAGTTCCTTCGGATGAATATTTATATCATATCAAACAAAAAGCTTTCCTGCTTGGCGTTGAAATCAGCGGAACCGGTGTGCGTAACGATTTTTCCGATCCTGATCCGGTGAAGCGAAAAGCCAGTGTGGAGTTGGTTAAAAAATGGATTATTGCCGCTGAAAAACTGGGAGCTCCGGTCATTCGGGTTTTTTCCGGAACGGTTGATGTGAAAGATATTCCGCGCGAAAAAGTAGTTGATTACATGGTCGCCGACCTGAAAGAATGTGTTGAATTTGGAAAGGCGCACGGAGTAGTGGTGGGCATCCAGAACCACAACGATTTTATCAAAACAGCCGATCAGGCCATCGAAATCATCAAACGGGTTAACTCCGACTGGTTTGGTTTGATTCTGGATGTGGGCAGTTACCGCACAGGCGATCCATACCAGGAAATTGCCCAGTCCATTCCTTATACGGTGAACTGGCAGCTTAAAGAAAATCTTTTTGTGAACGGCGTTGAGCAAAAAACCGATCTGGACCGGATCATGAAAATTATTCAGGAGATAGGATACAGGGGTTATATTCCATTGGAAACTCTCGGAGAAGGTGACCCGAAAGTGAAAGTTCCGCTGTTCCTGAAAGAGATTAAAGATGCCATACTCCAAATAAAAGAATAGTTGAAATTGACAATTCTGAAAACAAATCTTTCTCAACCCCATATTCGTACAAACTTCAGATTTAATTAATAACCACATAAATGAAAACTTCACCAATCAGAAATCTTATTTTGTTCCTTTCTGTCATCATGCTGACAGGATGCAGCAAAGACGGAACATCCCAAAACCTGCCAGCTACAAATTTTGCAAAGGGGGCCGATATAAGCTGGCTGCCACAAATGGAGGCTACCGGATACAAATTTTACAACGATAAAGGCGATGAAGAAGATTGCTTTAAAATTTTGAAGGATCACGGAATTAATTCCATCCGGCTAAGGACATTCGTGAATCCTTCGGACGATAAGGCCAGCGGTCATTGCAGCAAGGACGAAACGGTTGAAATGGCAGTCCGGGCTCAAAAATGGGGGATGAGGGTGATGATTAACTTTCATTACAGCGACAGTTGGGCCGACCCGGGCAAACAACGGAAGCCAAAAGCATGGGAAGGCCACGATTTCCCGACTTTGCTGGACGACCTGTACAATTATACTTTTGATGTGATGACTGCGCTTAAAACTGCCGGGGTAACGCCCGAATGGGTTCAGATCGGGAATGAAACTCCCGGAGGAATGATCTATCCCGAAGGAAGTGTTTCGAACTGGCCGCAGTTGGCACAATTATTCAACAAGGGTTACGATGCGATCAAGGCAGTAAGTCCGCAGTCCAAAGTTATTCTCCATGTTGATCAGGGAAATAACAACAGTCGGTTCCGTTGGTGGTTCGATGCCGCGAAGGCCAATGGGGTTAACTACGATATGATTGGATTATCCTATTATCCATACTGGCTCGAAGGAAAGCCGGATTATACCCTGTCTATTGATGATCTGGGAGCTAATTTGAAAGACATGGCTTCACGCTATGGAAAAGAAGTGATGGTGGTTGAGGTGGGAGGTGAAGACACCAAAGTACAGAACACCTACGATATGTTGTTGGCGGTCCTGAAAAAAGTGAAGGAAGTTCCTGAAAGAAAAGGCATGGGCGTATTTTACTGGGAACCCGAAGGAGCCAGAAGCTGGAGCCGTTATGCGCTCAGCGCATGGGGAGACGATGGCAGGCCAACGAAAGCGATGGATGCGTTTTTAGAAGAATAAATTCCGAATAATGTCAGGATTATAGCAAGAACCAAGATGATGTCAACATAATCCCGAAGGGATAACATGATTATAGATTGAAAGCCGGGATAATCGCACCAAAACCCCGAAGGGGTGACATTGCAAAGCGAAAAGAATCAATAAAACAAAAATAATAAATCTCTAAAGACCATTTAAATGACCCTTCGAAAAACTTTGTTCTTTATTGTACTAACTATTATTTTATCGTCATGCAGCATTTCTGCTCCCATCCTTTTCTCAACAGAATCCGGTAATTTTAATTCCGGTTGGGAATTCATCAAAGACCCGTTGGACAGTATTTCTTCTGAACTTTTCCTGAAGGATGAAAAGCAATCATCTACCTGGCAGAAAGTTACTTTGCCGCATACTGCCAACATTGAAGCGGTTGATTCGCCTGAAAAACAATGGCAGGGAATTGCCCGCTACCGCAAGTTTTTTACCGTTCCGGAGCAGTTTGATGGCAAATCGGTTTCGATTCATTTCGGGGCAGCCATGCAGATTGCCAAAGTTTACCAGAATGGAGAATTGGTTCAAACTCACTTGGGTGGGTATCTTCCTTTTCAGATAAAACTGGACGGCAAAATCAAATTTGGCAAAGAAAACTGTATTTTGGTTGAACTTGACAACCGCGACAATCCGCTGGTACCTCCCGGCAAACCACTTGCTACGCTCGATTTCAATTATTATAGTGGTTTGTACCGTAATGTCACTATCGAAATAAAAGACAAGCTCCATATATCTGATCCGATTACAGCCAATCGTGTTGCCGGAGGTGGATTACTTGTGACTTACAGTGATGTAACCGCGCAATCAGCCCAAATTAATGTTCAGGTTGATGTTGAAAATGAATCGGCAACGGCAAAACTTATCAGTTTACAAATTAGCCTGAAAGATGCGGAAGGAAAATCTGTTCTGTCTGAGACAATTACTGAACAATCGGTCTCGGCTTCAGGTTTTATTCAGTTCAAACAGCAATTCAAACTCGATAATCCACGTTTGTGGTCGCCCGATAGCCCAGCTCTTTATCAACTAAATGTAAAAGTGATCAGCGATAAAGTGGCAGTTGATTCGTTATCTGAAAAAATCGGTATCCGAACCTTTTCGTTTTCAGCAAAAGAGGGTTTTGTGCTGAACGGACAAAAACTAAAAATTCGCGGAACCAACCGTCATCAGGAATATCCATACATCGGAAACGCACTTTCCGACAATGCCCAATTCCGCGATGCCTTCAAAATTAAACAAGCCGGATTTAATTTCGTGCGTTGCTCGCATTATTCGCAATCACCGGCTTTTCTGGCTGTCTGCGACGAACTGGGAATTATGGTGATGGATGCCATTCCCGGCTGGCAATTTGTTGGTGGCGATGAATTTCAAAATAACAGCATTCGTGATGCCCGTGAAATGGTTCGCCGCGACCGAAATCATCCTTCCATCATTTTGTGGGAAGCATCGCTCAACGAATCTGATATGCCCAAATCGTATATGGAACGGGCGCATCAGGCGGTGCATGAAGAGTTGCCGGTTGCTGATGTTTATACCTGCGGCTGGATTGACAGTGTTTACGATGTGTTTATTCCGGCGCGTCAACATTCCAAACCTCCGTATTACTGGAACAAATATGCCAAAGACAAACCCCTCCTGATTGCCGAATATGGCGATTGGGAATATTATGCACAGAATGCAGGTTTCAACCAGACTGCATATAAAGACCTGCAAACCGAAGAACGGAACTCGCGCCAATTGCGTGGATTCGGTCAGAAACGTCTGGCACAGCAGGCGCTCAATTACCAGGAATCGCACAACGATAACCGGAACGGTCCGGCAGTGGGGGATGCCAACTGGCTGATGTTCGATTACAAACGTGGATACGCGCCGGATATCGAATCTTCTGGTATTATGGATATTTTCAGGCTACCAAAATTCGCGTTTTACTTTTATGCGAGCCAGGCAGAAAATGCTGCGCCGATGATTTGCATAGCTAATTTTTGGAACGATCCGAAATTCAAAGATGTTAAGGTTTACAGCAATTGCAATGAAGTTGAATTGTCGCTTAACGGAAAAGTAATTGCCCGCCAGAAACCCGATCAGGACCGGAATTCGACCAACCTGAAACATCCCCCATTTACTTTTGTGATGACTGAATTTATAGCCGGAAAGCTGGAAGCCAAAGGATTTATTTTCGGAAAAGAAGTTGCTAAAACTGAGGCACAAACACCTGGAGTACCGGCGAAAATTTCTTTAAGTATTGATTTGAGTGGCAAGGAACTTCAGGCTGGAAAAAATGATGTTGTTTTCGTGTATGCTTCGGTTACTGATGCTGCTGGAACTATAATTACGGATGATATTCGTCCGGTAACTTTCACCACTGAAGGTGATGCTGAATTAGTTGGCGACAATCCACGGAAAGCCGAAGCTGGTATTTCTACCATTTTGCTGATGGCTGGCAAAACTTCGGGAGTAGTAAAAATCAAAGCAAGTGCAGAAGGATTGGCTTCCGCAGAATTGGAGATTGGAATGCATTAGCGGGAAATTTTCACCACAAAAATACCCGGTCAGATTTTTTGTTTGACTGGGTATTTATTAGTCTAATCCCAAATTCAAGTCAAATTATGGGATCATAATCCCAAATTCAAGTCTAAAAATGGGATTATAATCCCAAATTCAAGTCTAAATTTGGGATTTCAAAAATAATCCCTATTTTTGTGCAAAAAATCAGACATGATATCCCGAATAATTTTGAAACAATTGACCGATCGCATGGGAAAAGGAAAAGCCATCCTATTGGTCGGGCCCCGTCAGGTTGGTAAGTCAACATTATTAAAGAGTTTACAAAAAGAACGGGAGCACGAAACGCTTTTATTAAACTGCGATGAACCCGACATTCGTCAAATGCTTGAAAATGTAAGTTCAGACCAATTAAAAGCAATGATTGGCAGGAATACCTTGCTCCTGATTGATGAAGCACAAAAGGTTGAAAACATTGGTTTGACAATCAAATTAATCGTTGACAATATCGAACAGGTACAGGTGATTGCAACCGGATCGTCGGCCTTTGAGCTGCGGAACAAAACGAACGAACCACTTACCGGACGTAAATATGAATTCAATCTGTTCCCATTGTCAGTGGCCGAAATGGTCGCACATCATGGCCAATTAACTGAAAACAGGATGCTGGAACGGCGTATGATTTACGGTCTGTATCCTGAAATAGTCAGTGATTTGGGCAATGAACAGGAAAACCTGCTTGAACTGATTAACAGCTATTTATATAAAGATATTCTGTCGTTCCAGAATATCAGAAAACCCGATGTGCTGGATAAGTTGTTGACCGGACTTGCATTGCAAATGGGGCAGGAGGTTTCGTACAATGAACTGGGACAATTAATCAGTGTTGATAAAGCTACGATCGAAAAGTACATCGAACTGCTCGAGAAGTGTTTTGTTGTATTTCGCCTGGGCTCGTTTAACCGGAATCTGCGCAGCGAATTGAAAAAAAGCCGAAAAATATATTTTTACGACAATGGTGTCAGGAATGCTATCCTGAATAATTTTTCACCATTAGCTTTAAGACAGGATACAGGGGCATTGTGGGAGAATTTTATGGTAAGCGAACGTATCAAACAGAATTCGTACAACCGGGATTACCGGAAATCTTTCTTTTGGCGAACTCAAACACAGCAAGAGATTGATCTGTTGGAAGAAAAGGATGGTATTTTCTACGCTTTTGAGTTTAAATGGAACGACAAAAAGCTGGCACGGATTCCAAAATCATTTGCCGAAACTTATCCTGAACATCGGTTCGAGGTAATTACACCGGCAAACTACCTGGATTTTCTTTCAACTCCAACATGTAGGTCTTAATTATTTCGAGTTCAGGATAATCTCATCCAGCGGCCGTTTTGGAACGTGGTGAACCTGGTTTTCGTCGCGCCAGTATTTCACGTCTCCGTTTTCCATTTCATCCAGAACCACTGTTTCGTTCGGCTTTCCGAGTGCCAGAACATAAAGTATTTCGTATTGATCCGAAAGGTGAATGATTTCGCGAAGTTTATTGCGGTTCACCGAATAGATGATGCAACCGCCAAAACCAGCTTCAGTTGCCCCAAGCAAAATACTTTGCATGGCGATTCCATCATCACAAAAATAATTTTCTGAAATGAGAGTATCATGAAGTAAGATGATGTATGCAGAAGGTCGTTCACCTTCTTCCGGCCCGGGCCATGTGGTGAGATAACCTGCCCATGCCAATTGCTCGAAGATTTTAGCATTCAGTGATTCTTCAGTACTCAGAATATATTTTAAGGACTGTGAGTTACGGGCTGATGCAGAATTGCGCGCCAAATCAACCCATTCGCGTAACTGGATTGTGCTGATTCTTTCAGACTGATAAAAACGGCGGTAGCTTCGGTTTTTCAGGATTAGTTCCTTTAGCATGATCTTTAAGTTTTAAATTCAGCATAAAAATAAACAATTGCTTCAATTGGTTGAAGCCTCAAGGTGAATGATTTTTTTTGACTTATTCAATGGCGCTGTCAAAGGATAAATATTCCAGCCAATTTTTCAGGAATTGAAATAGAATGTTCTAATTTTAGAACTGATTGAAAAAACCAAATTCTTATGAGCAACAAAAGTGTAAAACGAAGAGACTTTTTTCGATATGTTGGAATTGGTACCGTTGGTATTGGTTTATCTGGGGCTGTCCCTACTGGTTCAGGAATTCAGGAAAAGAAGCCGGGAAATCTCCGGAAAACAATTACCGAAAAGGTTTTCAGCACTCCTTTAATTGACACCCATGAACACCTGATAGACGAAAAAGATCGTTTGGGCAACCGGACATTGATTGGAACCAAAAGCAACGACTGGACCTATCTGTTCAGCCATTACCTCGATTCGGATATGCTTTCGGCAGGTATGCCGGCAGACGATTACAAACGGTTCTTTTCTGCTGATGTTGACCCAATTAAAAAATGGAAAATCCTTGAACCCGTTTGGCCAAAGGTCAAACATACCGGATATGCGCAGGCTGTGCGGATTTCCATCAAAGAACTGTATGGCATCGAAGAGCTTTCCGAAGAATCCATTCCCCGCTTGCAAAAAGCTTATCAGGAAATGGTCGCGCCTGGATTTTATAAGAAGATACTTCAGGAAAAAGGCAACATTGAATCGTGTCAGGTCAATTCCTATCCAATACTAAAGTCGGAAATGCCTGATTTTTTGATGTCAGACTTGTGGGCCGACTCCCTGATGACTTATGTTGGGAACAATGATTACGCAAAAGCGGCCAACATCGATCCGAAAACGTTGAAGGACTGGCACAGGGTGATCGAATGGTGGTTTGAAAAATACGGAAAGTATGTTGTTGCGATCAAAATTGGACAAGCTTATTCGCGTGGAATTAATTTTGACAGAATTCCTTATGAGGAAGCTGAACCGGTTTATAATCAGGTAATCCAAGGAAAACAGGTAACTCCGGAAGAAAAGAAAAAACTCGAGGATCATCTTTTCTGGCATGTCGTCGGACAGGCTACAAAGTGGGATTTGCCGGTAAAAATGCATTTGGGATATCATGCGCAATGGGCTGGAAAAACCAACCAGATGGATTTGGCAATGGTTCGGAATAATCCGGCTGATGCAGGTCGTTTATGCGATGAATCAAAAGATACCCGGTTTATTTTCTTTCATATCAGCTATCCGTATTACGAGGAGATGCTGGCTGTTGCCAAACAATTTGCCAATGCCACAATTGATATGTGCTGGGCGTGGATCATCAATCCGGTGGCAGCCAAAGATTTCCTTAAGAAATTTATAGTAACTGTTCCGTGCAATAAAATCCTGATTTTTGGCGGCGATTATACTCCGGTTGAACCTGTTCTGGGCCATTCGATTATCGCACGCAATGGCATTGCATTGGCTTTGTCGGAGCTGGTGGAAGAAAATCACATCAGCCTGAATGAAGCTATGACGCTTGTTGACCCTCTTCTAAACGGAAATGCACGGGAAATTTTCAGGCTTGAGAAAAAGCAAAAAGTACTGAAAAATCTGAATTGGAATACATTGTAAAAACTAAATTCAGGAATTGAGGTGTTGATGAAGAATAGTTTTACCTACAAGTAAAACTTTTTCCAATTTCATCAGATGTTTTACCCATACGAAAAACTAATCAGGCATAACAAAAAAATCCCTTTTATTTTCTTCAACTCGTTTGAAAACGAATACGGAAAATCTTTTTCATCGATTCCCCTGTCCTAGTTGGGAATTGCAGCCATTTTGAAATCAATGACCGCACCTTTCATCAGCTTGGGTTAGCTCAGTCGGTTTTTTGTAGTTTTTCAAGTTAAGCGTTGCAGTTTCCACTGACACCTTGCTATGCTACTGACGGGGTGACTCCCGATTATCACCTCTAGCTACCCTAAATGGCAGTTATGTTGATAAAAAAGTCACCCCGTCAGTGCACTTCATCTATCTATTTATTCCACAAATTTGGCATTCCGCCATGTCCGCGAGGCTTTACTGGCGCCTGTTCAATGGGTTGGATTTTGCCGGTATGAATTTCAAATAACCGTTTGGCGGTTTCCATCATGGCTTCAACCTGGTATTTGTAAGGGCGGTCGGTAACATCAACCAGTCCGCAGTTGTAGTTTTCACCATCGCGGCGTCCGGTCAAATCCTGGTCACACCACTGGAAATATGCTGTCCCTATTAATCCTGGATGTTGATAAGCCCTTTCTGTATAGTACCGGTAAGCAACTCCGCGTTCCTGTTGCGAATTGACCTGCCAAAGCGATTGGGCCAAGCCCCGGTCAACAGTTCCGAAGTGATATTCGCCAATGATCATCGGTAGTCCGGTCATTTCCATGGCCCGGTCCATCATTTCCTTTTTAGGATAAAGGTCGTAGCAATTGAAGCTGAACACGTCGAAAACCTCTTTGCAAATCTCCAGTATTTCGCGGTCAATTCCCATTACGTTTCCGAACCTGATCCCCAGATTGAGGTGGTTGGGATCATATTTCGTGATGGCATTGTCAACCGTTTTCAGGAAAGTGCGGAAGGTTTGAAAAATGAACTGTTTGCGGCGTAAAGGTGAATCTCCTTTAGCCAGCCAGGCAGTCAATTCTGTTTTTATCGGGCGGTCAGCTCCTTCCAATATCATGGTGCAAAGCCGTTCTTCCTGTTCAAGCCACGAAGGTTCGTTGCCGGTAAAATATCCGATCAGCCATGGATTATCTTTATTAGGCCCTACCGACGATTTGCAGGCTGCATCAATTTTATCAGCAAATCCGGGAGCATAAACATCGGGCAAACCCATTATGCCATCTTCAATTCCAACCCCGCGTAACTGCAACATGAAAGCTTTCCGGTTCATTTGCATAACTTCCGGGTTCGACCAGTTGCCAATGGTGTTCAGTCCCCATTTATCCATTCGGTTGATGATCATTTCTTTTGATTTGGCCTGATAGTCTTCACCATACCTGCGGAATAAATTCCATGTTCCAAAGGAAACCGAACCGGGCCTGGCCGGGTTTGTGATCAGGCTGGAAGGAGGTAATTCTTTGTAAAGATTCCGGCGTTTATCCAGGTTCATCACATTTCCACCTCCGCCCGGACTGACACAATCAACTCCGACTGAAAGGAACAAATATCCTTCCGGATCGACAAACCACCAGCGGCCATCCATTTTTTCGGTCCTGAAAAATCCGGTTGCATTGGTTTTTGCTTGAAGGTAACCGCCAAATCTGGAATAGTTATAGGCTTGAGTTGAGACCACTTCTTTTTCTTCGGCTTCCCATTCTTTTCTCAACTGTTCGACCGTGTTGACTTTTCCCTCAAAATTGCCCAGGTCCCATTGTCCAAATTCATTGAAAACTGGTTTTTCTCCCAGATATTGATCGCCAGGATCTTCAACAGACAGCGCAATCGAGCGAAGTTCGAACGTTGGATTATTGATTGGTGCATTCATGCGGATGCCGATTGAATCAACGCCCTGAAGCGGGCCGCGTTTTCCGCCCAGATTTATCCATCCGGTATAGCGGGCCTGGTTGTAGGTCGCGGCCAAATCGAGCGCCGCATCGGGCAAACGGCGGTAAAATTTCAGGGGAATGGCAAGTTTGTTCCATCCATTGGCAGTGTAGCTCATTATGCGCAATTCATTATAGCCTGTTTCTGTTGTAAATCCTACATGAAAACGCTGAGGAGTGGAGATTTTGAATTCGAGGACGACAAAATTATAATCGTCCCAATTGGCAGTGAGTCCGGGACTTAAGTCCCGAATCGCGAATTTTTGCCCTGAAACTTCTTTGCTGCTGTCGAACTGAATTTGGATTGTTTTTTGAGCATGACAGGTTAGGAAAGAAAACAGGAGGAAAATTGTGAAAATAGCTTGGTTAGAGTTAGGTTTCATAGCTTGGTTTTATTAGGATTTCATTTACAAAGGAAAACGAAATTTTTATCGCATCTGCATAAAAACCATCATGAATTTCATAAAAATCGAATAAGGATAAGATATTTCAATGACTTTTCTTTTTTATAGCAATTGGGGTTCAACAATCAGTCGTTTCAACTGTTAAGAAGTGACCAACAATAAAATTTATAAAAATGAAAGTTTACTTTTTTGCATCATTTCTAATGATTCTGATTACCGGATTTATAATTTTTCCAGGTACTTCTGATCACTCTGTATCTCCCGTTAGTCAGCCTTCTGCCAAAGACAATTTCCTGAAATATTGCGCTGGTTGTCATGGAACCAAAATGGAGCGTTTTGCAGGTAATACCTGGGAAGCCTTTAAAGCTGGTGGCGATCTGACTGGAGTTATCCGAAGCGGTTTGCCTGTTTTGGGGATGCCATCGTTCGAAAAAGCATTTACCCAAGCTGAGATGAAAGCTATTTCGGATTATATACTGGAGATGAAAGACAAAAAGGAAGCTACAGTAGCAGTTAAATTTCCGGCAGTGGTCCGTTCCAAACATCAGTCATTTCGAATCGATACTGTTGCCAAAGGGCTCGATGTGCCGTGGGGAATAGCTTTTTTGCCTGACGGGGATATGCTGGTGACTGAGCGAAGCGGACAATTGTTCCGTTTCGGCGGCGGCAAATTAAAAGCAATCATTTCAGGAGTTCCTGAAGTTTTGGCATTGGGTCAGGGTGGATTAATGGATGTCGTTCTGCATCCGAAATACAAAGAAAACGGTTGGATATACATTTCTTATTCAAAGAAAGCTCCCGACGGGGTAGGAGGGAACACTGCTATTTTCAGGGCTAAACTGAAAAATAACCAGTTGGTTGAACAGCAGGAATTATTTAAAGCCATGCCAAATACAACGAGCGGGGTACATTTTGGGTGCCGGATGGTATTCGACGATCAGGGTTATTTGTTCTTTTCGGTTGGCGAACGCGGCGAGAAGACGAATGCTCAAACTTTGACCAATCATTGTGGTAAAATACACCGCATTTTTGATGATGGCCGGATACCACCCGACAATCCGTTTGTAAACACTGCCGGAGCTATGCCTACCATTTATTCGTATGGGCACCGCAATCCGCAGGGAATCGATATTAATCCGGTAACCCGCCGCATATATAACAACGAACATGGCCCGCGCGGCGGAGACGAAATTAACCTGGTGGGCAAGGGCAACAATTACGGATGGCCGGTGATTACTTTTGGAATTAATTACGACGGAACCATAATTACCAAAGAAACAGCCAAAGCAGGAATGGAACAGCCTGTTTTTCAATGGACCCCATCCATTGGCCCGAGCAGCATGAAATTTGTTGCCGGCGACCGATATCCGGGATGGAAAGGCGATATCCTGAGCGGTTCGCTTAGCTTTAAATACCTCGAACGTGTCCATCTGGAAGGTGGTAAAGTAACCGAACAGGAAAAATTGCTCGAAAATGTAGGTCGGGTGCGGAATGTTACAGTGAGTCCTGACGGCTATATTTATGTAGCGGTTGAAAGCCCGGGTATCGTTGTAAAATTGGTTCCGGTTACCAATTAAACCGGCAGCTTAAATTTCATTATCACCTCGCCGGTTTCTTTATTGATTTCGATAGATTGACCGCTCAAACCGAGGTCTTTCCCGGTTGACATTTTAAACAAACCGGCAAGGAATTGCATGCCATTGTTCATTACTTGCTCAATTTCATGCGCTTTTTCTTCAGCAACCGTTTGCGGAGATGGGTTTTGATTTTCCCGAATTGTTTCAGGTTCTGATTCAGACTGTTCTTCGGAAAGGTCAAGCTCATCCGGTTGAAGCAATACTTGAGATAAATTTTCAGGAATATTTTCAGAAGCAATTACCTTTTCAATATCATCTTCCAATGCCACTTTTTCCGTTTCAGTAATAAATTCTTCAAGCTGCTGGATGAACTGCGAACGTCCTTTGCTCGAGAAATCAACATAATTGGTAGTACTTGAACTGTCGAGTACTCCATCGAAAAGGCTTTGTTTGATCAACAACCCTGATGCAATTTGCTGTTCGATCGAATTTCGGGTAATGAAATTGAAGATGGTGAGTTTGTTGCTTTTCTGGCCCAACCGATCTATCCGGCCAATACGCTGGTTCTTTTTGGCCGGGTTCCACGGAAGTTCAAAGTTGATCAGCGTATCAGCTACCTGAAGGTTTAATCCTGAACCACCGGCTTCGGTCGAAAGGAAAATCTTGCAATGAGGGTTAGTTTCAAATTTTTTGATCAGTTCGCCCCGGAGTTTCACAGGAACAGAACCGTTCAGTTCGGCAAACCCAATGTCATTGTCGCGCAACATCTTGCCTATCAGTTTGTGGACTTTCACCCATTCCGAAAAAATGATGATTTTCCGCTCAGAATTCGGGACATCCAGTTTTTCAAGCAAAATGTATTTCAGTTCATCCAACTTGGGCGACTCGTTGGTTTCTTCGTCAATCAGATAGGTTGAGTCGCAAACCATTCGCATGCTTGCCAGTAACAATTGCAGGCGTTGTAAGTCGTAGGGTGTCAGGAATTTTTTTCGGATGATGTTGGCAATTCCCTGGGCGTATCCTGCATGGTAATCGGCTTGCAATGGCGAAAGGTTGACCGGAATATTGGTTTGTTGCACATTGGGCAACTGATCGAGTACCTTTCGTTTCTCGCGCCTGATCAGGATTTGTTCTAATTTACGGTTGAGTTTTTGCAGGTCGTAGTAACCGTTTATTTTGTCGGGCCGCTCAGGGTCGAAAAGGCAATGTTGGTATGAAAACTCCCAAAGCGGGCCGAAAAATTGGGGATCGAGGATGCTTACAATCGAAAAAATGTCGATCAGACGGTTTTCAATTGGCGTACCGGTAATGATTAACACATGCTTGGAATCGAGCCGTTTGATTGATGAAGCCGTTTTGGTTTCGTAGTTTTTTGCCCGTTGTGCTTCATCCAGAATAAGCAGGTCAATCCCGGCTTTGTTGATAGCCATTTGATCGCGCAGGATGGTTTCGTAGTTGACGATGAAAAACAGATGCTCCGTATCGAGGTACTGTTTTACCCGATCACTGGGAAGGCCTTCCACAATTAACGCTTTTTCGCTGCTGAATTTTTCGATTTCTTTTTTCCACTGGCTTTTGAGCGAAGCCGGGCAAACTATCAATACTTTTTTGAACCCGAATACTTGTTTTTTTAGCAGGGCAGTACCAATGGCCTGAACTGTTTTACCCAGCCCCATTTCATCGGCAATGATGGCTGCTTTGCGGAACAGGGCGAATTCTATCCCTTCTTTTTGATAGGGAAACAGATCAAGTTTGATTCCGGAGAAGTCAGGGTTCCAATCCTTCCGCAGCTCATCCAGCATGTCTTGTTCATAAACTTTTTCCACTTTTTCACGAACTTCAGGCCGGATATGGATCATTGGGAAATCAGCCGATTCTTCCAAAAAGTTCAGGAGATTTTTCAGGTCGTTATCCTCAATATAAGTTGCCTTTTTGAAATATCTTGAAATCAGTAATTGTTCGTCGATTGGTAGCGTATGCGGGTAGAACCAGCTTATTTTGTAGTCGTTCACAGGGTCACAATAAATTTCGATAAACGGGCAGGTTTTGTCCAGTTGGCCAAAAAGAGCCTTGTTTTCTTTCAGTTGCTGAAAGGTAAACATGATATGTTTGGTGGTGCCCAGCTTGTTGAGGCGCGAATCCATACTGTCGCTGTACCCTGTTTCGTTTTCGAAGTCGCGCAGAAAGATTTTATACTTTACACCATTTTCGTTGGTCAGGATGTGGTCACCGTATAGGTTTGATGCCCATTTAATGCGGTATTTTGCTTTATCCGATTTTTGTCTTCGTTCCAGCAAAACACGTTTGATCATCCCTTCGCGGGAGTATTTTTTATGCTCAACCGGTTCTTTGGGGTCGAGGAATTTCAGTTCATTTTCGACTTCGAGCAGGCAGGCATACGAAACCCGTTCCCATCCCGAACGCTCTCCATTTATCGAAGGAATAACATCCTGGTCTTCAATGTTAAGCGAACATTCCTTCGGAGACTTCGAATCAGCAGAATCTACAAATAACTCAAAACGGACAGCAGATTGCGACAACACCTGGCAATCGTTGTTGTTGAACATGATTTCGCCCAAAGCCAGTTCAGGCTTATTTAGGGATTTTTGAAGTTTCGTTTTTTGCTTTTTGATCAGTTCATGAAGTTCCATGATTTTTGGGTTTTTGGATTATTTTCGGGAGATAAAAATAGAAAAAATAGGGTGCAGGTTATGGGTTTGCTGAAAGAAAATAGTTTGATTTGTTTTTCTCAACTTATTGAGTAATTTTACTCAGTGTATTGAGTAATTTGTAATATGAATTTTGAAAGAAGTCATAAGGGTTTGCTGTTGAATCGTTTAGTGGACGAAAAACGGCAATTTGTCCAGGTAGTATTTGGACCACGGCAGGTTGGAAAGACGACCATGATTGGTCAGGTTTTAAAGGAAGCAGACATGCCATCACATTATGTATCAGCCGATGGCGTATCTTCTGATCAACAAATCTGGATAAGTCAGCAATGGGAAATTGGCCGTTTGCTACTCAAACAATCGGGCAGAAATGATGGTTTGTTGGTTTTTGATGAGATTCAGAAGCTCGAAAACTGGAGTGAGGCAGTCAAGCGGGAATGGGATTTAGATACATTGAATGGAACAGGTTTGAAAGTTGTTCTGTTAGGTTCATCCCGTATTTTGCTTCAACAAGGCCTTACAGAATCTCTTGCCGGCAGGTATGAAACTACCTACATGGGACATTGGTCATACTCTGAGATGCAGGAAGCCTTTGGATATAATGAAGACCAGTTTGTTTGGTTTGGAGGATATCCCGGAGCTGCTTCCCTTATTCAGGATGAAAGGAGATGGAAGCAGTACATTTTGGACTCGTTAATCGAAGCAAGTATTTCGCGCGATATTTTGATGCTGACCAGAGTTGATAAACCTGCATTGATGCGTCGGCTTTTTGTGTTGGGGTGTCAGTATTCCGGCCAAATTCTATCGTTTAACAAAATTCTTGGACAACTTTTGGATGCTGGTAATACAACAACTTTATCCAATTATTTGAATTTACTGGATACTGCGGGTTTATTAAGCGGAATCGAAAAATATAGTCCTGATTTTATCAGGCAACGATCATCCAGCCCTAAATTTCAGGTATATAACACCGCATTGATGTCGGCTCAGAATGACTTAACTTTTCAGGAGGTAAAAATGAAACCTGATCTATGGGAACGATGGGTTGAATCGGCTATAGGCGCTCATCTGATTAACAGTTCACGTGCCGACGAATTCACCGTCCACTATTGGCGCGAACGCAATGATGAAGTTGATTTTATTCTGAATTATCGTGGGAAGGTCATTGCCATCGAAGTAAAAAGCGGAACACGAATTAAGATTTCAGGAATGGAGGCATATAAAAGGAAATTTCCGCACTGCAAAGTTTATCTGATTGGTGCAAGTGGCTTGCCTGTGTCACAATTTTTGCAAACCTGCCCGGTTGATTTGTTTTAAATTGAATTGAAACAAAAAACGATTCTCAAATGATCCGATTCCGATTTCTTTTTTTGACCGTAAATGCCGAAACCTATTGTCAAACAGTCAATTTTACGCAACCCTAACCATAAATATTCTGTACATGCTGTAAAATCAAAAACGAAAGGAGACCATTATGCCCGACAGTGTTTATAAAATTATCGAATTAGTTGGTTCAAGTACCGAATCATGGGAAAAAGCTGCTCAAAACGCTATTTCCAGAGCTTCCGAAACTCTTCACGAACTCCGTATTGGTGAAGTTTGCTCAATGGATTTGACTATTAAAGATGGCAAAATTGAAACCTACAGGACAAAGCTAAAGGTATCGTTTAAACTTGAAGGCCACCACTAAAAAGGAATTCTGAATGGAAGCAAGCAAACAGGACGAACCCGAAAACGGGTTCGTCCTGTTTGCTTTGCTTATTTCGTCATTACAACGACCTCAGCGTTTTCCAGCCCTGATGATGCAGCTTTCAATTTAATTTCTCCGGAAGTTCCGTTCGGCCTAAGAATTACCAGGCATCGGCCCTTGAAACTGTTGACTTGCGGTGTGCTGAAGCTTTTCATATCCTTCGGATTTCCATTTTCAACGGCAGCCAGTTCTCCGGCTCCTTCGACTTTAAATTGAACCGGAAGGTCGGCATCGGGAACCAAAATTCCAGCTTCGTCGGTTATTTCAACAGTTACATACGATAAGTCGTTGCGACTGGCTTTCAGCTCTGAACGGTCGGCTGTTAACCGGATTTTGGATGGTTTGCCAGTCGTTTTCAGCACTTTGGTTTCAACTTCTTTGCCATCTTTCAGAGCAATGGCTTTCAATTCTCCGGCTTCGTATGGAACTTCAAAGGTGGCCGTCAGCTTTGTTTCGGCAGAAACTGGTTTGGTTGCAATCGCCTTTCCGTTTAGCTCTAATCTTACTTCAGGATAATTGGAATAAACATTCACCTGAAGCTTTTGGCCTTCATCACCCGCCCAGTTCCAGCTTTGCTGTTCGTCGGGCCATCCCCAGAAACTCACGATTTCTTTCATTCCTGAAGGAATTGGGGCATGAACGGCCATTTCCAGGTTTTTGATTTTCCAGACCACATCGCGGTAGTACGACTGTGGTTTTTTGAAGCCGCAAATGTCAATATCGCCGCAATAGCCGTTGTACCACGGCCAGCCCGGCGAAAATTGGTCTTTGCCATCTTTACTGACAAGCGTATGTCCGATTCCGGATTCACCCAGATAATCCATTGAAGTCCACACAAAATCGCCCAGAACAAACGGATATTTTTCAACCAGTTGCCAGTTTTCGAAGGCTTCTTTGGGTACCGATTCTGTGCCAATCATTATGCGTTGCGGAAACAAGACATGATCGCTTTCGTAGTGTTTCCACTGATAATTGTATCCGCCAATATCCAATAAAGCAAAAGGAGGAATAGTGGCTTCCCATGTTTTTCCTTTGTTATCCCAGAACTCACAAATAGCTGCTGTGACCGGGCGTGTCTGGTCTATATTTTTAATGATTGCACTTAATTTTTTCGTGATTTCAAGGCCGGTAGAATCGGCCCTTTCAGGAATTTCGTTGCCAATGCTCCAGATGATGACTGAAGGATGGTTTCGGTCGCGCAAAACCATTGCTTCCACATCGCGCTGGTGCCACTCGTCGAAATAGAGGTTGTAATCTTCGGGATTTTTAGGACGCTTCCACTGGTCGAACGATTCGTCAATGACCAAAACACCGAGCCGGTCACAGGCATCCAGAAACTGGCGCGAAGGCGGGTTGTGGCTGGTGCGGATGGCGTTGAAACCGAATTTTTTCATCAGTTCAACCCGGCGTTCTTCAGCCCGGTCAATGGTTGCCGAACCCAGCGGACCATTGTCGTGGTGCATGCAACCGCCCTTCAAAAGCACTTTTTCACCATTCAGCAAAAAACCCTTTTCGGCGCTGAATTCAATGGAACGGATTCCGAAAGTGGTAGTTTGCTGATCAACTACTTTTCCATCAAAGCTAACTTCAGTAACCGCCTGATAGAGTTTCGGGGAATCAACTGACCAAAGTGCTGGGTTTTTCAGTTCAAATTTCTGTTCTGCGTCAAATTTTGATTCTTTAAACGGCTGAACAGTAGTTTTTGCTTCACTTTCCGATTTTCCATCCGGAGAAATAATACGGGTAGTAACAATCAATTTACCGCTTTCGGCAGTTTCGTTACTGATACGGATATTTAATTTGACCAATGCTTTTTCAGTGTTCACTTCCGGAGTTGAAACAAAAGTTCCCCAAACCGGAATATGTACTTTCCCGGTTATAATCAGGTTTACATGGCGGTAAATGCCTGAACCACTGTACCAGCGACTGTTTTTGCCGTTGTTGTTCACTTTCACGGCCAGGATGTTTGGTTCTCCCGTTGGTTTCAAATGCGGAGTCAGGTCGTAAAAGAAAGGTGTATAGCCGTATGGATGAACGCCCAGCGATTGGCCGTTAATCCAGACTTCCGAATTCATATAAACACCATCGAACAGGATTTGCACTTTTTTACCTTCTGATGATTGATCGAGCGTAAATGTTTTGCGGTACCAGCCGGTTCCACCCAAAACATGGCCAGTTGCACCTTTGCCAGGACTGTCTTCCGAAAATGGCCCGATTTGCTTTTTGCCTTCAGTTGCCGGTAAATCTTCGATACTCCAGTCGTGTGGAAGGTCGAGTGTCCGCCATTGCGAATCGTCGAAGCTTGCCGATTCCGCACCCGGAACCTCGCCCAGGATAAATTTCCATCCGGAGTCAAAATCCTGTTCACGCTGACTGAAATCAGGTTTTTGTGTGCTGCACGAAACGAATAATATCAAAGCAAACAGAATCAGAAATCCGGTATTAAATTGATTCTGTTTTTGGTAGGTTTTGTTGAAAATCATCAGGTTTTTCATGTATTGTAAGTTTAGTTATGAGGTTTCTCTGTTGCTGGAATGTTTATTCCCAGATCAGACGGAATGATTTGTCTGACTTCAGGAAAAGCAAATGGAAATTTCTGACTGGTTGACCAGGCTTGATTGTTTTCAAATGTTGCTCCTGAGTAATTTCCATTAACTATTGAAGCAAATTTACCGGTAATCATGAAAATGTTGTTCCTGAAGTTGAATCCCGGATAATCGCCAGGCTCAAAACTCACTGCATGACCGTAAACGTTCACAACCGTGTTTTCATAAATTTCGCAATTCGACATGAGTTCGGGCGAACCGTTTGCAATCCACATCAGGAATCCGGCCTGTCCGTTTTTGCGTCCATCGTTGTAACTGATGTTGTTGCGAATAATGTTGTTTTTCCATACCGATGCGCCATAATATTGAAATAGGCCATATCCGGCGCCTTCGTTGTTGGCTGATAAATTAAATTGCATGACCGAGTTGGTAACTCCGCCATCGAAATCGAATCCACCGCCGTCTTTTCCTGTTGCTGAAGTTTTATTGTCGTGGGAATAACAGTATTGAATGGTGATGCTATCGCTCTGGTAGGCCCAGATTCCCACCGGCCCGTTTCCTTCGCGGGGCATGTCCCAACCGTTGTTCATGGCCTCACAATATTCAATGGTTCCATTGGTTACCCCTCCGATAAGAATACCGTTTCCTGAGTGGTTTTCTTTAACTTCCGGACAACCCGGATTATTTTCAGCCACACAGTTGGCAATGTAAAGGTTCCGGAATGTTTTTCTTCCTGAACCTTCCAACCCTCCGGAATCCTGCCCGTCAGACTCTACATTGATGCCCGAAAAGCCATTGTCGTGGGCATAAACATGGGTTATCCGCAGGTTCTGACCACCTACCACTTTTACGCCTGACCAAAAAAAACCTTTGGCTTCGATGCTGTCGATCCGGCAATTTTGACCATGACGTAATTCCACCCCACTGCCTCTGTTTTTTGAAAGCCGTCCGTTTCCGGTTAAAATCAGGTTTTTAATCTGAAGCCATGAACAACTGTCAGCCTGGATCGCCGTCTCGCTTCCACCGTTCAGGATCGAACGTCCATTGCCAAACGAACCAATGAAGATAGACTGGTCTTTGGTACCAGTCAGACATTTTAACCGGAGTGTTCCGTTAAATGCTTGTCCACCGGCGAAGTAAACCGAATCACCCGGCTGAAGTTTCAGCGAATTTACCTTTTCGATGGTCTGAAAAGGCTGTTCCCGAGTTCCAGGATTGGAATCGTTGCCTGATTGTGAATCAACGTAAAAGGCGGAAGCGGTTAACCGGAAGTTCGTAAGCATAATTAAGAGGAATGCAGAAAAAAATAGTGTAATTATTGGCCGCATAGCTTTAGATTCAAGATATTAGAGTGATTATTTTGTAGTTGCTCCGCCGACCCATCCTCCGCATGTGAAATAGACAATAGCGGGCAAAGCCGTTTCTGATTTGATTTGGAAATAATGATCAGGAAAAGAAAAAGAATTTTTTTTCATTTTTTAGAAATTGGTTCAATAAATTGCGCCTTAATAATTTCAAGAAAACAGAGATTGTCTATTTCGTCCGAAATAAGAGTTGGCCTTTAATCAATTTGCCAATAGCAAGTTGCCAGAAGCTTTTTTCAACTTTAGGCACTCCAAACTCTAGCTCACTTTAGGCACTTCTTCCTACCACTTATCAGTCCTGAACGGAGCCAGTGGCAAGCCTTCTGCGCTGAATACATCGGGCATGGAAGTGTCGTCGAAGCAGAAACGGACTGCGACCGGAGTATTTACCATTTTGGATGAAAGTACAACTGTGCTTCCTTCAATTTTGGCAGTCGCAGGTACAAATTTTTGATCGTCACCGGCAATCAGGAATTTGACAGGAGTTTTTCCTGTTGATTTCAATCCTGTTGTAGCATTGCTGAAACTAATACGAAGTTTGTCTTTTTCAACTTGCATGGTTTGAAATGACGGGCTTTTATAGGCGCCCATGTTTTGTTTGTAGGTTTCGGCAAGGGCGTAATTGGCCAGTCGTTTACCAACATCCAGTTTATTCTGCGGGTGTATGTCTTTGATGTTGTCAACCAAATCGGACACTACGACCATCCCGGTGTTGGGAACGGTTTTGGTAATCAACTCCTGCTGTTCGCGGAGGTATTCCGAAGTTCCTTTGTCACCGTAATCGTAAGGCGCGATTTGAACCAGATAAAATGGAAACTCTTTTTTGAAATCGGCCCGCCAGTTTTCGATCAGGGTTTTCATCAATTGTGAATATATCTGATGGTTACCGCAGTTTGATTCGCCCTGATACCAGATTGCCCCAGCAATACCATAAGGAATAACAGGAAAGATCATGGAATTATAAAGAGCTCCTGGAGTTTCAGGCCACCAGTCAAAGTGTTGGTTATATTTATGTCTGTTCAAAACCGGATCTTTTTCAATACGGCTTTTTTCTATCCATACTTCGGCGGGAGTTCCACCCCATGCCGAAACGATGATACCAACCGGAACATTTAGTTTTTGCTGCAATTCGCGGGCGAAGAAATAACCAATCGCACTGGTAGCGCGCATGGTTTCAGGAGAACAAACTGACCAGGTTGCGTTGCAGGTTTGCTGCGGAAATTCTGCTCCAATCTTCTGCACATGGAAAATCCGGATATTCGGATTGGTGGCCTTCGCTGCTTCTTCCTCACCGTTCATAATTTTGCTGTTTACACTCCATTCCATGTTCGATTGACCGCTGCAAATCCAGACTTCGCCCAGCATCACATTTTTTAGTTCAACTTTGCTGCTTCCCAGAATCCGGATGGAGTAGGGACCACCGGCAGCAATGGTTTTGATAGTGGTTTTCCATGCCGAAGTATTGTCGGCTTTCACTTTTACGGTGTCTTTGCTGTTCCAACTGGCCACAATTTTGACTGTTTCGCCCGGATCGGACCAGCCCCAGATGGCAACATCAGTGTTTTGTTGCAAAACCATGTTGTCGGCGAATACTGATGGAAGGATGATTTTTCCGAACATGCTTGTTGTGAAAGCAAGCAGAATGATAAATGTTGAAAGAATGTGTTTCATTGTTGTTTATTTTTAGTTTGTTTTGAGTTTTCATGTCCGTTGCCTAAAGGCAAACGGCAAAGGATAATGCATTTCCTAGTGTTTATTCCATTCCGTCCGAAACAATGTTTTTGCTTTTTTTAGCTTCCTTTTCTCGGACGGAAAAATCGTTTTCAATGTTGTTTTCTATAAATATTTCGCACCTCTGGTGCTATCCTCGACACAATAATACATTGTTCAATTTTTCAAACTATAGATCGTCGCAATATCCTTTGCCGTCACATTCATGTGACGGATTGTTGACTGTTTTATTTTTGGGCTTTAGCCCTG
>PNOH01000031.1 GCA_013824715.1 Odoribacter sp.
CGGAGTAACCCAAGGAATAAAAAACCAAAGAAACCTTACTCAATGAATTACAAACGATTATGAATAATCACTAACTAAACGACATTGAATTAAAATTACAAAAAATTATCCAGTTAATAGTATTTTTTAAATATAAAAATTGTAAATTAGTTAAGTATTTAGCTTGATTTTGATTTAGGAGTCTTTTGGATGGAAGAAATTGAAGGAGAACCAAAATCATGAGTTGATTAAAACTTTAAAACTTTATAACTCTAAGATATGAAAACCTTTTCTTTGATTATTATTTCCTTTTTTTGTTTTTCCTTTTTTCCTTCAACTAAAAATTCTATTGTTAGTAACAGTAATGGTTTTTACATTACCGTAAAGGACTTAACAGATAGATCATATCATTCATTTATTGTTGAAGAAAAAGATTCTGTTGATTTTATCTTTAATAAATATTTTAAAGGAGAACTTGATTTAGGTGAACTTGATTATCCAATTTCAATTTATAATGGTAAACGGGATTTTTATGTAGCAAGGGTTAATGTTTTTCTGAAATCAAATGGTAAAAAGGGTTTCAAAAACTTGAAATATCCTAAAGTATATGATAAGAGTACAAGAAAGAAAGGGCGTTCACAGGTCGAAGATGCAATTTTCGAAAGAGCTACTATAAAGAAAAGCAACGAATAATTGCTGCCAGATCAAACGATCAGAAAACCGCTAAACAGCCCCCCATACCGCCCCTAAGAAAAATATATTCATTAAAAAATTGATAATCAACTATCTATTGAGGTACGCTACTGACCTCCACCAAAAACAAAAAGGTATTCAAACTCTTGAACATCTTTTTTATTACCCAGTAAATTCCAATCTTTTTTTGAGTTATTTTAACACAGTTTTTAATTTCCATTTATGAATTCTGCATTGATCCGATACTCATTTTTATTCATCCTTCTGATTGGCCTGTGCAGTTGGGGCGAAAAAGCGCATCGCAAAATCAATTCGTCGTGTGTTGAATTCTTTCCAAAGGAATTGAAGCAATTGAAAGCCTGGGCAGCAATACTTGGCGATCATGGTTCGGATGCTGACATCAGGAAGAGAAAAGACAAAACTGAATTTGTCAGGCACTTTATTGATATAGACAATTACGAAGATTTCAACAACAAGCATCGGATTGTGGAGAATTTCGAAATGGCATGCCGGAAATATGGAAAAGAGAAGGTGAAGAAAGAGGGAACTTTGCCCTGGGCAACCGACTCAACTTACCGGGCGCTGGTTCGGGATTTTAAAACAGGTAATTGGGATCAGGCAGTTTTAACTTCTGCAGATTTGGGTCATTATGTGGGCGATGGATTTATGCCCTTGCATATTTCAGCAAATTACGATGGACAATTAACCGGTCAAACCGGTATTCACCGCCGGTACGAAGAAACGATGATTGACCGCAATATTGGTGAAATTCAGTTCAGAACTTCCACGTGCCGGAAAATAAAAGGAGTTCAATCGTACATCTTTAACTATTTGTACACGAATCATTCAAACATTGATTTGTTATTGCACGCAGATAGCATTGCTTATGAAGTAGCGGGAAAGCAATACAACGAAGTTTATTACAAGAACCTTTGGGATAATTCGAAGTCGTTTACTGTCAAACTTTTGGAAGAATCATCAAAAGTAACGGCTACCTTAATTTATTCGGCCTGGGTTGAAGCCGGGAAACCTGATTTCAGGACTTCTGAATAAGAATCAACTCACTATCTGATAAAACTAAATTACAAGTCTTTATTATTTCTCGGTCTCTTCGACCTTTTAATAATCACTAAAGGTTTTGCTCTTCGTTCAACTTTTATCACTGGAACTGGCTTACTTTCCTCCGCTGCCGGTCCACGCATATAAATAACCAATCCGTTCAGGAAATTCCGGAGAATCTGGTCGCCACACTCCACATAGTTTGGGTGGTCTTCGGCCCGGAACAAAGCGCTGATTTCGCTTTTTGAAACCGGAAAATCTACCAGTTTTAATATTTCAATGATGTCTTCGTCGCGCAGTTTAAGAGCTACGCGCAGTTTTTTGAGGATATCGTTGTTGGTCATCGGGATAAATTTTGAGGTTATGGTAATCCTCTTCAAAGAAACAAAAAACTTGTGAGATAGTCAGGGATTCACTTCAAGTGATAAATTCAGGTCGGATACTTCCAACTTTTATTTTTTATCTTTGTTGAAATAGGAAATACTTTTACATCCCATTCAATTATGAAACTTACTTATAAAATATTCCTGCACAAAGAGCCCGAAGGATCTTACACTGTTTCCGTGCCGGCCCTGCCTGGTTGTATTACTTACGGCGAAAATGTTGAACATGGTATCCAAATGGCAAAGGAAGCTATCGAGCTTTATATAGCAGAACTCAAGGACCGTGGAGAAGAGATTCCAGATGACAAAGAAACCCTGGAATATTCCATCAGTATGCAAACGGCATGAACTATTCGGTTAAAAACCTGATTTCATTGCTCGAACGAAATGGGTATTTCTTTAAGCGAGCCAATGGAAGCCATCATTTATTTTATAATCCCTTAACTGGTAAAACAGTTATTGTGCCCGTTCATGGCAATAAAGATTTGGCAAAAGGAACCTTTTTTACGATCCTTAAACAGGCTGGTATTGATAAAACTGAAATTTAAATTATCGCTTATTAGTTGAGATTTTCAAAACCAATAAATCAATGGCAATTCCACGACAAAAAGGCAAATCGATTCACGAGGAAATGAAGCTGCTGACACAATACTTAACCAGTACCAGCAGTGAAAAGGCAAAACAACCTTTGCTTTATCCATTTTTCAGAAACCTTTACGATGATAAATTTATCGTAGAAACTGATGCCAATGGCGCCGATGGTTATGTGGAAGGGGTTTTTATCCTCGAAACAAAATCCGATTTTTCCGACTGGCTGGCCGGTTTTTACCAGGCATTGCACTACCAGAAACGGTTTGGGCTGGCATACCAGTTGATTCTTGTGATTAC
This sequence comes from Odoribacter sp., assembly GCA_013824715.1. Lineage (GTDB taxonomy): Bacteria > Bacteroidota > Bacteroidia > Bacteroidales > Prolixibacteraceae > Aquipluma. Next base: position 3,003 of record PNOH01000031.1, read on the forward strand.
CCATAAATTTGTGGGCATCTGGCGCGTAAACCAAATTCCGGAACACGCTTTTCTGATGGCACACACTGCCGCACCTTATAAAGCGCCCAGCCTCGTTGGTAAGGAAAACGCCGCAAAAACTCCCACACCCGCAAAAAAGGAGATTGAAGAAACCGCGCTCTATTTTATCGACCCTAAGCGTTTCGATAAAATTCATCAGAAAAACGAAGCCATTAGTTTCGATTTTAACGGGAATCCGCGATTTGGCATTGAATTTTTCTGGCATGAAATTGCTTCGATTTTGCGGAACAGCAAAGCTGGAAGAATGCAAATTGACACGCACAATTTTATTGGCGAAATTGAATTGCTGAAAGATTTTTTCGAACACCCAATTGAAGCTGTTCATGCATTTTACACCATGATTGCCTACTGGGATATTACCTCAACTATTGCTGTAAACGAATATTCTGGCGAAGTGCAACTGGTAGGTTTCAAAGGCCGTAATCTTTGCGAGCCGATTGCAGTAAAACCCGCGCAACATAATGCCTTTAAAAAGTTTGTTGAGAACCGTTTCATTTTTACCAACGAAGGATCGGGCCTCACCGTCGATTACTATTTCAGCCGGTTCGATGAAGTGATGGCACGCATCGATCCAGAATACGTAAAACAGCACGGCATATTTTTTACCGATGCGAACCTGAGCCGATTCGCGTTGTGGTTTGCCAAACGCATTTTAGGTGAAAAGGTAAACGACCTTTACATTTTCTTCGACCCGGCTGGCGGTTCAGGCAACCTGATTTCGAGCTGGCGCGGAAAGCAGAAACACAAAATCATCTCCGAACTGCAACCCGATCTGCTCCGTATTATCGAACGCCGAATGAAAATTGACCCGTACCACATTGAAACTGGGTTTACCATTATTCCGAAAACCTCTGAAAACAAAGGATTGAACTTTTTAGATTGCGATGCTGCATCTTATGTGTCAGAACTTGAAAAGGAACTCAAACTGAAAAACCTTTCGCTCGACAAACCTATTGCCTTTTTGCTGAACCCACCATACAAAAACACTGATGAACACGAGAGCGCCCGCGAAAGCGCCGATGCAAATTATACCATTCATCCGTCGATTTTAGAATTGACGGGCGAAGATGCCGGGAAAGAACGCTACCTCGCATTTTTGGGGCAGATTCTGAACATTGCCCGCAACCAAACCCAAAAGCGCGAAGGGTGCGAACCCGTGGTCATGATTTTTACACCCACATCGTGGCTTATTCCGCGCCCAACTTACGTGCCTTTCAGGAAAATATGGGACAGCAAATTCAGCTATCTCGACGGGTTTATTATTACCAGCAACGAGTTTTTTAAACTGAAAGGCAAATGGCCGCTGGCGTTTACCATTTGGAAGTACCAGCCTGAAGAAAACCGCGACAATCGGGTAAGCGTTTACGATTTGACCAAAATGACAAGCGCCCGATTTAGTCATGTAAATTGGGCAATGAGCGACGAGGATGTAAATTTTATGCTTGGACTTGATTTTGAAATAGAACAAAAAGTGGTTTTTGGAAATGAAAGGATTGACATCAGGGAAACTATTCCAACCTTGGTTGTCAATGAAAAGATTTCAAAACAAACAAGGTGTAATATTTATCGCAACAGAACCAAATTAGAAGAGGGAAAAGATATTGTTAGCGGGTTTCCATTCAAAGATGACAGGCATTTCAGAATAACAGCTCCACACGGTTTTGTTGATGGGCCTTTTGTCGGTTTTATGGACGATAACACTCCTGTCCGTATGAGACAAGAAGCATTGGAACGCTTGTCAAATAAACCAGACAGAGTTTGGTTTAGACTGGATAATGATTTTAAGGGAATAAACAGAACAAAAACTTTTGGTGGCCCACCAGATAATAGAGGTTATTGCGCCTATTCCTTAGATTCTGCAAAAAGTCTTTTTACATGGTTTTGTATAACCAAAGCAAGTAATGGAAAGTACCCAACTTGGGCCAACCAGTCCGATATTTGGACACCAGCCATTACACCCGATTTAGCTTCGTATTGGTATTCCCTGTGTTTTGCCTTCGTTTTGGCCGAGAACCGCTGCGTGGTAACTACTTTCGAAGCTGATAATCCTGTTGTGGGCGCTCCCGAAATTTTTGTGGATAACCCGCTTTGTCCGGCCAATGAGGATTCTTTCTGGTCAACTGTGCTCGATCGGGAAGTTTCGGCTGATCACAGCGTGGCTTTTCTTCTGGTGAAAAAGATCAAGCAACTATACAAAACCTGGAACCACAACTACTGTCAGGGCCAATACCTGCGAAATGTTGGTTTGAAAGACGAACCGTATTTCAGGTATTTTGCCTACGACGATTACCTGACACCACATTCAGGCCTCATCCAGATCAGGAAATACGCCGAAAAACAAGGTTTGAAAGACCTGCACGATCTGTTTGCCGAAATTCAGGAGTTGACCAAAAAAGTCCGCGAAGAGCTGTACCGCTTGCTGGTAGAGGAATTCAGGTATTTTGAATAGGTCATTAGTCAGGGCTTCACTTCAAGTGAAACCCTGACTTTAATAATCTGCCGATTATTTTTCAGGATATTGCACCTCGCCGATTTGCCGCCAGGTTACCAGTTTGATGTCATGATCTTTCAATGCTTTTTTAAAATCCTCGCTCAAAACAAAATCCAGGTCGTGTTGCCGCCACTCCGATCCAAAATCAGGATGATTGACCATGATTGCACGGGTTTCATCATTATCGTATGCCAGATGTACGATTATCTCGTTTAATCCGGGTTTCATATCGGCAATGAATTTCAGGTAAGGTTCTCCCCATTTTTCAGCCGGACTCGCCTGATAAATCATGAATAAATGATTGACTACAATGTTATCCTTGCTCAGCATTTCAAGAAATTGAGGCGAAATTCCAGCTATCATATCTGCAGGAATTAACACCGGAAGCCGATATTCCTTTCCCAGATTTAACAGAATCTGATAATATTCAGGAGAAGCCAGTACGGTTCCCATGTGGTTATCCAGATGAGTGGGTTTTATGCCAAAAGAGAGAGCCCTTTCAATTTGAGCCCTGGCTTCTTTCTCCACTTCAGCAGCAATGGCATGTTGTGCAAATGCTTCAACCGAAGGGTAAAAATATCCGTTTTTATTAAGCAAACCGGGAATAACGGATGAAGGCAAAATGCCACCAAAGAAGTATTTGTCCCATTCGGAAGTAAAGGTGGTGTGAATGCCAATATCGAAATTTGGATTATTTTTAGCAAATTCGGCAATCTCCGGAAACCATGGACAAGGTACCATAATACTGCCTGAATTGATGCCGCCTTTCTGAAAAGCCTCTATAACAGCGCTATTGGTAGCATGCGACAAACCCAGATCATCGGCATGAACAATGAGCAGTTTGGCATTGCGGTCGAATCCAAGTTTCTCGGCCAGGTTTTGTGAATTCTGTGAGAAACTGTTCAGACATGAAGCCAACAGCAAAATAAGGAGTAGATTGATTTTCATAATTGGTTATTGTTTGGATTTTATTCATGTAATCTGATCTTAAAATTACAAATTAATCCGGGTTGAAGGCTCAAACCTTACCGAAAATATATATTCAGATATAAGCCTGATTGCTTTAGTTCTATTCTTTACAAGCCTGACAGGGAATTATTTTTCCAAAACACGATTTTTTTTGATTATTTTGCTCTTGTTTAATAAGTATAATTTATCATGAAGAAAATATTGTCTTACCTCCTGACTCCTGTTTACCTTCTTATTTTTGGATTGCTTTTGCTCATTTTTCATCCGGTCCAGATGTTTACCAACTGGATATGGGGTTATCCGGTGCGCAAAAAGGCTGTTGATTTGATGAATTTTGGTTTGTTGTATAGCCTGAAGGTTTTAGGTACAAAAATCACCTTTAAGGGCCTGGAAAAAATACCTCAGAACCGTCCAATCATTATTGTGGCCAATCATCAAAGCACACTTGACATACCCGCTATCATTGTCGGTTTCAGGAAAAACCATCCGAAATTTATTTCCAAGATTGAGCTTGGTAAAGGTATTCCAAGTATTTCGTACAACCTGCGTCATGGTGGTTCAGTACTGATTGACCGCAAAAATCCCAGACAGGCAGTCAAGGATATTCTTCTGCTCGGCAAACACATCGAGGAAAATAACTATGCAGCCTGCATTTTTCCTGAAGGTACACGAAGTAAAAATGGACTTTTAAAACCATTCATGCCTGCCGGAATAGCTTCATTATACAAAACTTCCCCATCGGCGCTGATCGTTCCGTTTGCGATAGATGGCAATTACGAACTAATGAGACATGGTTATTTTCCGATGACTTTAGGAGTGAATCTTAAATTGACGGTCTTTGATCCGATTGATCCGAAAGACAGGGATATGGCAGAAGTGGCCAGGGAGATTGAGAATATGATCAGGAAAGAATTACAGCCCATCTTCCTGCCTTCGGCGGCTACCGTGTACCCATAAATCTATTAATTTTGGCTCTATGACGATTGATGTGGGTATTCCTGTTTTTTTAACCTTATTTTCCCGGAAGAACCTTAGTAGCCCGGCAATCACCATCCAATCAGTACCTTATTTTTATTTAGAATACAACATTTTAATAAGGTTTGAGTCTTTGGTTCGCATGTTTTGTACTAAGGTTTCCCAATAAGAATAAAGTTTTATTAATCGTCATAGTGCCAAAAAAGATGTGGGTACACGTTAGCTGCGGCGGGCAGTCAACCACTCCCCAATTAAGGGAGTGGCCAGAGCATTTGTAATCTGATCAGCTATGCAATTTGGCAGCTTTACCTGTGCATTTTGGATGAGTCCCGATGCTTTTGGTCATCTTATTCCAGTTGCCTGATAAGGCGTAATCATTCCAAAAGCGCAACCCTTCAAAGCCCCCTCTTTGGGAGGGGGTTGGGGGAGGCTTTGGCTGGGGGAGGCTTCTTATTTCCAGACCGGCAATCTGCCCGGTGTCCAGGGTGCATTGACTTTGTTCATTGCAGCTTCCAGCGCAGGAATATCCTTTTCAACCATTTGTCTGAGTTCTTCCAGAATGGGCGGAAACTCTTCTTCCAGAATAGCCATGTCGGCTTTTTCGGACGCAGTGATTGCTGAAGTAGAGCTGTTGTGGGCATACGAAATGTTCCCAAGCCGTTCCATCACCGGAATTTGTGCCGGAGGTATCTCTTCCCAACTGGCTTTGGCTTGTTCACCTTCCATTTTAAATTTGAGCGCTTCGAGCCGGTCGCCCAGTTTGCGGGCAAGGTCCATCAGTTTCTGGTCGGCTGCCGGGGCTGCATAAATCGCCTGCTTCATGGTTTCAAGCTTTGCAATCAGGTCGGTGGTCATCTGGTTGGTTCCGTTTATTGCTGTTGAAATTCTGGAAACTTTTTTTCCAAAAGCAACAACCTCCTGATAGTCGGCTGCCGGTAATGTGGCCAGGTTGAGTTTCTGGCAGGTAAATTCAACCGGCGCTACCAGTTCTTTCTCCTGACCTTCGAACCATAAACTCATGCCGACTTTGTATTTTCCGGGCATGGCCAGAATGCTTCCCCTCGACTCTTTCACCGGATCGAATTTGCTTCCCTGTGGAGCACGGGTTCCGGCATAGCGTAAATCCCAATTTATCCGGCTGATTCCTTTCGAGGGAGATTTGGTCAGGCGGCGGACCACATTTCCATCTTCATCGGTAATGGTAAAAATCAGATGGGCCGATTCCACTGCGGCTTCCAGTTGCAATTCGCGTATGCCGGGCTGTGGAATGGGTTTGCCTTCTTTAAACAGTTTCTTTTCAGCTTCCTGGCGGAGCTCTTTTTTAATCTTCGGAACCTCTTTCAGGTAATACGTAAATGTGGCGCCAAAATCCGGATTTTTTGCAATGAAATATGTACTTCCCTGGTTTCCTTTCGAGGAAGTTTGAATGTACATGTTGGCATTTTTCACCTTGAAAATATGGGCTTCGCGGCTGGCCAGTTCGTGTGAAAGTTCGCGCAAGGGGCTGTAGTTTTCAAGAATATAAAATCCGCGGCCAAATGTGGCCAGTACCAAATCCGATTCGCGGGTTTGCAGGGCAATGTCAAAAATGGCTATGGTTGGAAGACCCGATTTCATCTGGGCCCAGTTTTTGCCTCCATCTATGGTGAAGAATACGCCAAATTCGGTACCCACAAGCAACAGGTTGGGAGCCAGATAATCCTGCTCAATGCAATGAATAGTGCCGTTTACCGGAAGATTTGCGGCAATGTTTTCCCAGGTTTTTCCTTTATCCGAACTTTTCAGCAGATAAGGCTTAAAGTCGTCGCGCTGCAAATTGTCGAATGCCGCGTAAAGTACATTGGCATCAAAACGGTCGGCTTTCAGGTCGCTAACGTATGTATATTCAGGGATTTCGGCGAAAGTTTTGGTCTGAACCCAGTTTTTACCTCCATCTTCGGTAACCGAGATTACACCGTCGTCAGTTCCGGCAAAAAGTAAATCTGCCTGAACCGGCGATTCGTCGAGCGCCACAATGGTGCCCCACTGCGAGATGGAAACATCTTTGGCAACAGCTTCTGAACTCCAGAATTTGCCCATTACAGGAAATGAATTCCGGTCGGTTTTGGTGGTGATGTCGTCGGAAATTACCTGCCACGAGTTTCCCTGGTCGTCGCTCCTGAATACTTTATTTGCTGCGGTATAAATTCGTTGCGGCGAATGTTTGCTGACAAAAAGCGGGGCGTTCCAGTTCCATTTGTAGGCCAGTTCGCCTTTTCGCTCGCGGGGCTTGATGCTGATGTCTTCACCGCTTTTGCGGTCGAAGCGTGCCATTCCGCCGTATTGCGATTCGGTATAAATAATGTTCGGATCGGTCGGGTCGGTATCAATCCAGAAGCCATCGCCGCCAACGGTTACAAACCATTCGTCGTTGGTAACGCCATCATTCGAAGTAGTTCCTGACGGGCCTCCCATCGAATTATTATCCTGGGTTCCGCCATACACATTGTAGAATGGGAAAGCATTGTCAACATTCACCCGGTAAAATTGTGTGACCGGAATATTTTCTTTGAAATCGTAGTTTTTTCCAGCATCCCACGATTCGTACAAACCACCATCGCCGCCAATCATGAAATGTTCGGTATCCTTCGGGTCAACCCAAATGGCATGGTCGTCAACATGGCGTTTGTTGTTGCCAAGCGAAGTCCATGTTTTGCCACCATCCACCGTAAATTGGCTTCTCGTTTCGGTCGAATAGACTTTGTCGGCATCCAGCGGGTCGCAGACAATCTCGTTATAATACTGCCCACTGGCGCTGTAATCGCTCATTTTATTCCAGCTTTCGCCTTTATCGGTCGAGCGGAAAAATCCACTTTTGCCGAGCTGTGCTTCCACAATCAGGTAAACGATATTTGGATTAACCGGCGAAACATCAATTCCCATTCCGCCAATATCAACTTTCGGAAGTCCGTCCATGATTTTGCGCCAGGTTTTCCCGGCATCGGTCGTTTTGTAAACAGCCGATTCGGGGCCACCGCCAATTTTAGAAAAAATATGCCGGCGCCTTTGTTCCGATGTTGCGTACATGATGTCGGGATTCGATGGGTCGATCACTACATTGTTGATGCCCGTATTTTCGCTCACGAACAATACTTTTTCCCAGGTTGTGCCACCGTCGGTACTTTTATACAAGCCGCGTTCTGCTCCGGGACCCCATGCAGAGCCTTCGCAAGCAACAAATACGGTATTCGAATTTCGCGGATCGATGATGATGCCTCCAATCTGACGGCTTTCTTTCAATCCCATATTTTTGAACGATTTGCCCCCGTCAACCGACTTGTAAACGCCGTCGCCATAACCTAAAGCACGCTGATGGTTATTTTCGCCAGTACCAACCCACACCACATTCGGATTATTTGGATCGAGCTCGACCACACCTATTGAATAGGCGCCGTACTTGTCGAAAACCGGATCCCAGGTGGTGCCGCTGTTGGTCGTTTTCCACACGTTTCCGCTGGCAACGGCAACGTAATACTCTTTCGTGTTTTTTGGATTGACTGCCAGATCGCCAATACGGCCACTGCACCAGGCAGGGCCAATACTTCTGAATTTTAAACCATCAACCAGCGAAGTGGAAATGATGGTGTCGCCTTTGGCTTTTTCTTTGGTTTTGTCTTTTGACTTGTCTTTTTCATCAGTTTTGGCCGAAACAGAGAGACTTAATAGAATTAAAGCAGCAATGAAGAAAAGATTAAATTTCATGCGAATTAAGATTTATGTTAGAATATAGATTATTCAGATTTTTAACCGTCAAGATAGATGTGATTCACTCAAAGATACATGATATATTTCAGGAAAAACATTCCTTTTGCCTTTCAAAACACTTTCATGGATTGGAATCCTGAAGGATAAAAAGTTTCGATGTTATTTAAAACAACCTTAGTAGTAAGAATAACTCCCCACGTTTTTAACCTTATTTATTCATCTATAAATCAATAGAAGGTAATAAGGTCAAATTCACATTTACTAACCATTACTACTAGGGTTTCTCTGACAAATAAGGTTTTAAAAAATGAAAATTCCTGTACCAATGACAAAAGAGGCAACTCCGGACAAAACAATAATACCCACAGCATTCGTTATAGAACCATAAAAATGCCTTAACTTAGTACACATAAAATAACCACAAAATTAAAATTCCGTTTTATGCTGATTTCCATCTCTCCCTTTTCGCTCCTGAAGTTCAGAATTGCCATTTCTCTATCCATCCTGAATTTAGCATTTCTGCCTTTCGGTACATTTTCGCAGGAAACTGCCCATCGTTTTAAAATTGTAGGTGAAAGAAGAGGCCCGGTAATCTCAGGTATTCCGGATGAAACCGAAGTTGAATATGACCTGAATAGCCCGGACCATTTGTTTGTTTCCAAGTTCAATCGTGAAGGACTCATACAATCCAAATCGCGAGCTAAGTTTTATGGAAAGAGATTTGAACTGACCAATATGTTATCTTACTCATTAAAAAAGCAAATAATCAGCGATGGTTTCCATATCAATTACCGGGAAGATGGCTCTGTTTTAAATGAACTAGTTTTCGGAGAGGACATCCTTAAGCAGGAAACCAGCTATTACCCTGACGGAAAAAAGCAGTTGTTGATTTCAGGTGACGGAAAAACGCTTGAAGGTGACTACAAAATATGGTATCCGGACGGACAGATATATTTTTCGGGAAATTACCGGGGTAACCTGAAAGATGGCGAATTTCTGGAATTTGATACCATTGGCACCCAAATCCGAAAGGGCATTTATCTGGAAGGGAAACTGATTTCAGGAGAGGCAGTCGTTCAGGACGTGATTCATGAAAAACCGGAGGTGCCGGCAAAATACATCAACGGCAATGCGGAGTTTGATGACTATTTGAAGATGAGATCCGCAGATGTAAACGGATTCGAAAAGGTAACGAAAGAAAAATGGGTTGACCTTAAACTAATCGTGGATAAAACCGGGAAAATATCCAATGTGGAAGTCGTAACAATATTAAGCCCCGAGGAGCTTGATTTATTAAACGCCGTTTTGAATGAAATGCCTGAATATGTGCCCGCAACGGTTGAAAATATTCCGGTGAACAGTTTGATATTTTTAAACCTTATTCTTTCAAAAGAAGGATTGCGAAGAAATATTAAAGATCAGTTTTTTATTGATCCGGAAGAAAAGCCAATATTTCCGGGTGGTAAAGAAGCCTTATTAGAATATCTCATATCCAATATCAAATATCCTATTGAAGCAGCAGAGAAAGGCATCCAAGGCAAGGTATTGGTAACTTTTATAGTTAACGAAGATGGAAGTTTAACCGAAATAAAAGTGCTGTGGGGCGTTGATATGTATTTAGACGCTGAGGCTGTAAGGGTTGTTCGTAACATGCCTAAATGGATTCCGGGCAAAAAGGATGGTAAACCGGCCAAAGGCGCTTATACCGTACCTATTAATTTTATTCTCGAGTGAAGTACATTTATCCGATCATTGTACGAAAAAAAACGCCGGAGATGAATTCATTTTTTTTGTAGTTTAAATATTTGGTCTATATTTGCAACCCGAAAGCGAAACAGAAGAGCCAAAAGCGACCCCTGATTGCTTCGGAAAAAGTCCACACCGGACTCAAAATGGTGCCATAGCTCAGTTGGTAGAGCAATGGACTGAAAATCCATGTGTCCCTGGTTCAAATCCAGGTGGCACCACAAAAACCCGGACATCGTTTTAATATGGTGTTTGGGTTTTCTTTTTAATCAAATACAAATGAGTTTTGAAAACCGTCCGTGTAAAATGGTTTTTCAAGGCATAAACCTTATTTCGGACGGAATTGGATTCACGACCAAAGCATTTCAGAAGGCCGATCCTATTTCGTCCGAAAAGAGACCAAAGTATTGACCGGTTTTATCTCGCGGACGATTTTGTCTTCCAATTTCTCTTTCTATAAATATTTTGCACCTCTGGTGCAGAACGGTACCTGTTGTACATTTATAAGCCATATTCTTCACATATTGAGGAACTATTCAGGTTTTTTTAGTACCGCTTTTTTAAAAGATTTCCCTTCTTCCCCACAATAATATCAGATGATTCGTTTTGACCACGCACTGAAACAGCAAAAAAAACTAAGAAAGGTCGGGCTTTGGTTTGTGGGGGCGCGTTTATTTAAATAAGTCGGAATGCGTGCCTGTACCGATTAGTCTAATTGTTTTTTCTTTTACGTCTTTTTCCCATATCAAAAGCCAATCAGCTTTAATATGAGCTTCCCAAAATCCAGACAAATTGCCAGTTAGAAAATGCGGGTTGTACTTGGCTGGTAATGTGCCGTTTTCGGCCAGTTCAATTAAAAGAGCGTCCAGCAGTTCTATTTTATACCTGCGCTTTTCGCAAAGTTTGTAATCCTTTTTGAATTGATTAGTGAAAATGATTTGAAACACGAATGCTACGATTTAAGTTTTTCAAGTAAATCGGCCACATTTTTTGTACGGGTTACTTTTCCAGTTTTAGCTTCATGTATTGATTTCAATAATGTGGCGCTCGGGATTTTTTCCTCGATAATGGTCACGTAAGATTGAGTTTTGAGAAATTCAATCATTTTTTTTGCATCAGTTGTGCGTTCATTGATTATTATAGTTGTCATAGCTGGATTATTTTTCACAAATATATAAAACCTGCATGATTTTTATACTCCCAGGAACTTCAGATTCCTTTTCAAGCCCTCAAACCGTGCCCGTTTCACGGCTGAATTCCTGAACAACTCATTAAACAAAGGTTTATCCATTTCATGCCATTCACTTTTCGACAGACTTATCAGTTTTACGTCAGGATAAAATGCAGCTTCGTTATGAACTTTTGATTTTAAATTCCAGGGGCACACATCCTGGCAAATATCGCAGCCAAATACCCGATTTTCAAACTTTCCTTTCAACGATGGATCAATTTCACCATGATTTTCGATGGTTTGATAGGAAATACACCGGCGGGCATCTAAAATATAAGGCGCAACCAAAGCCTGAGTGGGGCAGGCAACAATACATCGGGTACAAGTTCCGCAGTGGTCGTGAACCATTTTTTGGTTAGCCGGCAATTCCATATCTATGATCAACTCACCGATAAAAAAGAAACTGCCATGTTCTACCGAAATCAGGTTGGTGTTTTTCCCAATCCAGCCTAAACCGGCACGGGCAGCCCATGCCCGGTCTAAAACCGGAGCCGAATCAACCAAGCAACGGCCTTCGCAAGGCGCAATTTCCAGTTGGATAAACTTCAGCAATTCGCTAAGTTTATCTTTAATCACCAAATGGTAATCGGCGCCAAAGGCATATTTGGTGAGTACCGGAGCTTCAGGATCAACCTGTTTTTCAGCCGGGAAATAATTCAGCAAAACGGAAATAACAGAACGGGCATTTTCAACTAAAAGGCACGGATCGAGGCGTTTATCTAAATATTTGGCCATGTAGTTCATTTCTCCGTGCATCCCATCCTGAAGCCAGTTCATCAACCGATTTTTTTCTTCGGCCAGAAAACGGGCTTCCGAAATACCGCAATCCAGAAATCCAAGCTCTTTGGCTTTGGCCTTGATTTGTTCTGAAGCATTTTCGCAGGTCATTTCCATATTATGAAGATTTACAAATTTAAAAATAGCTGAATTTATTCTTATTTTTTTTTGGACTGAGAATTTTATTGATGACCTGATTAAACCAGTTCAAATTCTTTTTGTCAAATGCACAATTTATTTCCTCGTCGTTTGCATTAAATCCCTAATTTTACATCAACCCAAAAGCTAAACAAAATCAGAATTATCCAAACCGTGAAATATCCAACAACCTCTACCTGTCTGAAAATATTTTCAGTCTTCATTCTGATATTCCTTCTACACCTTACTGTTTCAGCACAGAATATTCAGGAAAAATTAATTAGTGGTAAATTTCAGAAAACAAGCCTTCAGGAGTTTTTTAACCAGCTTGAAAAAGATTACGACATTCGTTTTTATTACCGTTCGGAATGGATCAAATCGTATGTGGTCAATCAGGAATTCAAAGATATGCCCCTGATTCAAGTCCTTAATCTGATATTTGACCGACAGCCTATGTCCTTCCGGTTTTTCCAGAATAATTCGGTAGCAGTATTCCCAAAAGGTATCGATGGCCGGCAAACCATCGGAACCGACGAGAATCAGGTGTTTGTTATTGGCGACCCTCTGAACGAAGGCCGATATAATTCGGCCAGGATAAACGGGAAGGTGCTCGATGGCAAAAACGCTGAACCGCTGGCCGGAGCAGTTATTTTTCATGCGCAAACCGGTATCGGAACTGCAACTGACGGAAACGGAAGATTTGAGCTCGATCTGCCGACTGGTGAACACACTCTTCAGGTTTCGTTTATGGGCTACGAAGTTCTGCGCCAGAAAATAAAACTGATCGAAAATGGCGCTGTCAGTTTTGAACTGTTTGAAGAAAGCTTCAATCTGGAAGAGGTAACCGTGATGGGCGAGGATGTGAAAGCGTCAAAATCTCAAATGAGCATGATAAAGGTTAATTCCAGAACGATGAAAGAACTTCCGGTTCTAATGGGTGAGGCCGATTTGATTAAGAGCATGATTATGATGCCCGGTGTACAGAGTGTGGGCGAAATGTCGTCGGGTATAAATGTACGAGGTGGCAATACCGATCAAAATCTGATTTTGATGGATGGCGCCCCTGTTTTCAATACTTCACACTTATTCGGTTTCTTTTCGATGATCAATCCTGATGCCGTAAAAGATGTAACCTTGTTCAAAGGCGGAATTCCCGCATCGTATGGTGAGCGCATTTCGTCGATTATGGACGTTCAGTTAAAAGAAGGAAATACCGAAAATCTGAAATTCTATGGAGGAATCGGACTGATCAACAGCCGGTTTACGCTGGAAGGGCCGTTCGTGAAGAAAAAGAAAAGCTCCTTTCTTATCGGAGGCCGATCGACCTATTCGGACTGGATTATGCGACAATCCAGAAATACACAATTCATGAATAGTGTAGCCCATTTTTATGACATTAACGGAACTCTTAGCCTGTCGTTGGGCGAAAACAATAATCTCAGGTTAATGGGCTATTTAAGCAACGATGTATTTAACCTGAATTCAAATTCGCTCTACACCTATGGAAATGCCATTGGTTCTGCAAACTGGAAAATGAGTATTTCGAAAAACCTTTTTTCGAACCTAAGTCTAGCCTACAGTAAATACAATTTTAATCTTGACCAAAAAGACCTCAATATTGCAGAAGATGATTATTCGTTGATTACCGGGCTGGAATATGGCAGCCTGAAATATATTCTTTCGTGGCTGCCTAATGAAAAGCACCGTGTAAATGCAGGATTTCAGGCCATCGGATACCAGGTTTTCCCGGGAAAGATCGTTCCTTCCACTGAACCGAGTAATGTTGTTGCAGAGAAAGTGGCCAATGAGCAGTCGGTTGAAATGGGTGCCTTTATTGACGATGATTTTGATTTCTCAGTCAACACTTCCCTGAATGTTGGACTGCGTTATGCCCGGTTTATGAGCATGGGCCCGACAACCGTGTTGAAATACGATCCTAACCAAACCATCAATTCTGGTTCGGTAACCGACTCCACCGTTTTCGTGGCCTGGGAAACGGCCAAAATGTATCATGGGCTAGAGCCTCGTCTTTCGTTGAAATTCAATATTCCAAGTGGTGGATCGTTCCGATTAAGTTATCAGCGCATCCATCAGTTCATGAACCAGATTTCGAATACGTCGGTCATTTCACCTGCTGATTTCTGGAAATCGGCTGATGCCCACATCAAGCCACTAATCAGTGATCAGTTTGCCATCGGTTTGTTTAAGTCACCAAAGAAAGGAAGGTTCGAAACTTCTGTCGAGGTGTATTACAAGAAACTTCAAAATCTTCTGGAATATAAAAACGGAGCACTGCTGGTCATGAATCACTACATTGAAGCTGATCTGATCAATGCAGATGGATATTCCTACGGGCTTGAACTGTACGCAAAGAAAAACCTGGGAAGATTAAACGGTTGGGTAAGTTATACCTACTCACGTACCTTGCGGCAAACCGACAATATATTTCAGGAGGAAATAGTTAACGCTAAAAGATCCTATCCATCGGTTTACGACAAACCACATGATTTATCAACTGTGCTCAATTACCAGATCAGCCGTCGCTGGCGGTTTTCAGGCAACTTTGTTTTATCCTCGGGAAGACCTGTTACCTTACCCGAACAAAAATATATGTTTGATGGCCGGCAGGTGGTATTTTATTCAGACCGGAACAAATACCGGATGCCACCTTATCACCGCATGGATGTCAGTATTACGCTGGATGAGAACCTGCGTAAAAAACGCATGTGGAAAGGAAGCTGGACATTTTCGGTATATAATTTGTATGGCCGGAAAAATCCATATTCGGTTTTCTACCGCAAAGATCCGTCTATACAGTTAACTGAGAAGACTCCTTATGCGATTTACAAACTTTCGGTAATTGGTGTACCCGTACCGTCAATCACGTATAATTTCAAATTCTGATGCAACGAAGACTATTATTTTTGGTTTTGATGGTAACCTTGTTCGTTTCGTGCGAAGATATTTACAAACCTGATCTGGAAATTGTTCCCGGAATCATTGTGGTTGAATCGCATGTAACAAACGACCTGAACCAAAACTATGTCATACTTTCAAAAACAAATGATTTCTACAATACATCCCCACAGGAAAATATTAGCGGGGCAAAGATCGAACTGGTTCAGTTTACTGGTTTCGCCTACTATCCTTTTGAGATTATTTATAATTCGACAGAAGTTAGTCCCGGACATTATATTTTTAAAGATACACCTGTTCCGGGAAATAATTACCGGCTGAGGATTACTATGGGCAACGATGTTTATGAGTCGAACCTTGAGCAGATGCCTCCCCTGCCAACCATCGACTCATTATACACCCGTTTCAAATTAGAGAGTTCATACCGAACTGATTCATACGGTCCACCAACACTTGTGAAGTCACCTGGTCAGGAAATCTATATTGACGCACCAATCACACCATCACTTCAATATTATCGGTTTAACTGGCGAACAGTCCTACAATGGACCAACATCCCACCTTCAAATGGACCTTCCGTACCATCTTTCTGGGGTTGGCTATCGAGATATCAGGATGGGGAATTCAACCTTGCCGGAATCAAGCAATTCAGTACTTCTAACCTTGTTACCAAACATCCGGTTCTTTCACTTCCATACAATCTGCATGACTATCTGGAAACGGACAAACAAACTGGATGCGGCTGGATACTGATTCTTGACCAGTACGGGATTTCAAAAGATTCTCATAACTTTTATGAAAACCTGAATAAACAGCTATCTGCAGAAGGAAATTTGTTTGATCCCCTACTTACACAGGTTTTCGGAAATATGCGTTGCAAAAGTGATTCGTCTAAAATTGTTTTTGGCAATTTTAATTTAAACTCGTATAAACAGTACCGATATTTCCTTTATCTGGGAACGAATGAGAAAAGCAAAATGATTTTACGAAAACTCAATCGATATCCTGACATTCCATTTAGGGGAGTTGTTCAGGGAATTCAACCTTCATTTTGGGAAACTTATTAAATATGAAACAGATATCTTCCATATTCTTTCTGATGGCTTTGTTCCTGTTCCTCCTTGCTTCGTGCGAAGATATTTACAAACCTGATCTGGAAATTGTTCCCGGAATTCTGGTTGTGGAATCACAACTGACCAACGATCCGGCAAAAAATTTTGTCAGGCTTTCAAAGTCGAATGACTTCTACAATACCAATCAACAGGAAAAAATCACCGGGGCCAGGGTTGACCTGGTTCAGGTAACCGGCACTAACATCAGACCCATTGAAACTACTTATAAATCAACAGAAAATAGCGCCGGAAATTACATCTTTCAAAATACCCCTGTTCCGGGAAACAGGTACAAGCTGCGGATTACTGTGGGAAATGATATTTATGAATCGAACCTGGAACTGATGCCACCTATCCCGGTCATAGATTCACTTTACACCAGGTTCAAATTAGAGAGATCGTACAGAACTGATGCCAGTGGGCCGCCCACACTGGTCGAAACACCTGGCCAGGAAATCTATATTGACGCACCCATTACACAGGCGCTTCAATATTACCGCTTTAACTGGCGTACTGTCCTTCAATGGACCTACTATCCGGTTGTATTAAATGGACCATCTCAACCCTCATACCTGGGCTGGCTTTCAAGATATCAGGATGGGCTTTTTAACCTTGCCGGAAACAAGCAATTCAGTGTTTCCAGTCGTGTTACCAAACATCCCATCTTATCACTCCCATACAATGTCGAGGCATATCTTGATTCGTCCGCGCAGGTAGGAAGCGGCTGGATAGTGATTCTGGACCAGTTCGGTGTTTCAAAAGATTCATATATCTATCATGAAAACCTGAATAAACAAATATCGGCTGAAGGAAATTTGTTTGATCCGTTACTCGCCCAGGTTTTTGGAAATTTTCGTTGTAAAAATGATGATTCAAAAATGGTATTAGGCTATTTCGACTTAAACTCTTACAGGCAGCACCGATATTTCCTTAATCTGGGGACAAATGAAAAAAGCAAGGTCGTTAAGCATCAAATAAAAATGTATCCGGATATTCCGGATAGAGGCTTTGTTAGGGGAATACCGCCCGTGTTTTGGGAAACAAATTAAATGAGAATCTATCGAACAGAGAATGCAATTTTAATATTCAAATATTCAATTAATTCCGTTATTTCGAGTGAAAAATTCTTTACTAATATTCATTTTCCTGATCATCCTTTCCATGTCAGGAAGAACTCAGACCAAAAGCTTTTATGGCCTGTATTCCGATCGTGATATATATGTGAGCGGTGAAACACTTCTGGCTAAAATATATTTGCCTGATAGTATTCCATCGCGGATTATATGCCTCGATCTGGTCAATCAAAATGGTATCCGGATAAACGGCGTTTCACTGGCAATCCGTGATAATGAGGCAGAAGGTTATCTTCAATTGCCCGATTCGCTAAGTTCAGGAACTTATTTGATACGGTGCTACCAAAAATATAATGCCGGTAAAATCAAAACTATACGTGAAATATACATTTCGAGCCGGTTCGATAGGCTTGAAAAAACTGACCAATTGAAACGGGTAGCTCCATCATCTGTATTTCCTGATAAAAAAACTGATATGATTCAGATTTCTGAATTGGAGAAGTCTTATCCTTCCTTGAGCAAGATCGAAGCAGGTATCCGGATTGATGAGTCGTTACTGAAAGAATTGGATGGGAGTTTACTGGTAAGTGTTGTTCAGGCTGATTCTTCCTATGTCTCAAAATGTTATGCAGAACAGACAGAGCAGACCAAGTCAGGAATGATCGAAAAAAAAGGGATTATTATCTCCGGGATTGTAACAGATAAAAAAAATTCTGAACCAGCCAGTGGCATTACCGTTTTTCTTACTATTCCCGATTCGATACCTGGATTCCAGTATTTTAAAACTCAAAAAGATGGTCGTTTCTTTTTTCTGCTCGACAAATACTTTGGTTCAATTCAGGCTGTTATTCAATGTTTTGGGAATACTCCTCTTCAACGACTAAATGTCAAACTCGACGAACTCTTCGCTGAACCGGGCAAAATTCCTGATTTCAGGTTGCAGTCAATTTCAGGAACCCTTAAAGAAACTTTGGCCCGAAACATCTCGGCAGTTACCCTCCGGAAAGTATTTGGGCAGAATAATTATGCAATATCCCCCTATAAAGAAAAATCAACCGAAGACTACCCTTATTACGGAAAGGCAACACATACCATTGATCCGAAACTATTCGTTGATTTGCCCGATTTTGCTGAAATATCAAGAGAATTACTGCCCGGGGTAAAATACCGGAATTACAACAATGAACCAACTTTGCAGGTTATCAACAATTCAACGCATTACTATTTTGAAGAGAATCCTTTGATTTTGTTGGATGGAATTCCCGTACGCGATTTAAATGTCATTAAAGATATGGGGACAAGCGATATCGAACGTGTTGACATTTGCAAGAACGAGCGCTTTTATGGTGATCTGCGTTTTCCGGGCGTAGTTGCGATTTATTCCACTAAAAAAGAATATTCACGACTTCCGGAATCAAGTCAGCTTATCCGGCTGAAGCTTGAAGCTATTCAATTGCCATGCAAGTTGGCAGAACCAAACCTGACCGAACCATCTGTTCCCGATATGAGACAAATTCTTTACTGGAACCCAGCAACAAAACCAGGCAGTATGCTCTCGGTCCAATGCAACGCTTCATCCATTATCGGTCAGTTTAAACTGTCGGTAAAAGGAAGATTAAAAGACGGAACACTGATTTTTTCAGAAAAACAATTTGAGGTAAAATAACATGAACACAAAAATCTTACATATACTGTTGATCATGCTTTTCTTTGCTAATTCAGCTATCGTAAATGCGCAGGAGCCTCTAAACCACAATTGGGACAAGCAAAAAATTAAAGGGGTACGTTATATGCCCTATCCGCCTTATAGCGGATCTCCTTTTTTGAACGATAGTTGGGTGTCTGGAAAAATTGAGTTTTCTAACGGTGAAATTTCCGACAGTTTATACCTCAGGTACAGCGCCTTCAAAGATGAACTTCTCTATTACAACAAGGAAATAGCAAGCCATATTGTAATTGACAAAGCCAGCATCAGTGGATTTACTTTTGTTGCCAGGGATGGAAATACCAGGGTATTCAGGAAACAGTATTACGATGGGTTTATGAATGGTGATCGTTTTTTTGAAATCCTTTCTGAAGGTGAAACCGACCTGATTGTTTTCAGAAAAATCATTTTAGCCAATACGATGCCTTATAAAGGCGAGGGCGGTATTTTGATGGATCAGAATTACGTATCAGCATACCAATACTTTTTTTATACACCTGAAAAAGGATTCACTTATGTCAGGATAAATACAAACGCTTTCCTTGAAAAATTTGCTGAAAAAGATCAAAAACCAATCAGGAAATTGATCCGAAAAAACAGGATTAGAATTACAGAGGAGGAGAGCCTTATCCTTGCCTGGAAAATTGTTGAAAAAGAAGGATTTAAAATCATTTTCAATTAAATTCAGGTTCGATAGTTATTGAATAAATCCTCTGTTTAATTAATCTTACCATGTTTTCTTCCGCAGAAAATTTTATTTTTGCTTACAATAAATCAGATAATCCTAATATTCAATCCATGAACAAACATCTTATGCCCGTTATTGCTGTTGCTACCCTATTTTCGGCATGTGCCGGCGGTGGGCAAAAACCTGCCGAAAAAGAAAAGATTATCAGCAAATTTACCGGCGCTGCCGGCGAAGTAAAGCTGATGACCCTCGATCCCGGCCATTTCCACGCTGCCCTCATCCAAAAATCAATGTATCAGCAAATCGATCCAACCGTATATGTGTATGCTCCTGAAGGATCCGATGTTACCGATCATTTGACCCGGATAGAAGGATTTAACAAACGTACTGAGAAGCCAACAGCGTGGATCGAAAAAGTATATACCGGGGCTGATTACCTCGAAAAAATGCTGGCCGACAAACCTGGAAATGTGATGATGGTGGCGGGGAACAATGCAAAAAAAACCGAATACATTCAGAAAGCAGTTGAGGCTGGCCTGAATGTTTTTGCCGACAAACCGATGGTGATCACTCCTGAAGCATTTCCGGTTTTGGAACAGACTTTCAAAATTGCTGCTGAAAAAGGAGTTTTGATTTACGACATCATGACTGAACGTCATGAAATCACCTCCATTATTCAGCGTGAACTGGCCAAAATTCCTGAGGTATTCGGCGGTTTAGAAGAAGGAACGGCTGAAAAGCCAGCCATCGTAAAAGAAAGCGTACATCATTTTTCAAAGATGGTTGCTGGCAGCGCTTTAATACGCCCTGCCTGGTTTTTTGATACTGCCCAGCAAGGCGAAGGAATTGTTGATGTAACTACTCATCTGGTTGACCTGGTACAATGGGGGGCTTTCCCGGAATTTATCCTGAAAAAAATGGATGTTGAACTAATTTCAGCCAAACGTTGGGCAACCGACCTGACTCCGGATCAATTCGAAAAAGTAACCCGGCTAAAAGAATTTCCAGAATTCCTGAAAAAGGATGTTTCCGGAGACAAACTGAAAGTTTACTCGAACGGTGAAATCGTTTACAAGCTGAAAGGCAAATTTGCTAAAGTATCTGTTACCTGGAACTTCGAAGCTCCCGATGGCACTGGCGATACGCATTACAGCATCATGCGCGGAAAACTTTGCAGTGTGATGATCAAACAAGGCAAAGAAGAAAGCTACAAACCAACTGTCTATATCGAAGCGAACATCACTGAAGGTTTAACCACTTTCGATGGCGCTTTGAAAAAAGCAGTTGATCAGGACATTGCTGCTACCTATCCCGGCCTGAAATTGATAAAAATCAGCGATAAACTCTGGACAATCGAAATTCCTGACAAATACAAAATGGGTCACGAAGCACATTTCGGAGAAGTAACTGAAAAATACCTGCAATATCTTAAAGATGGGAAATTGCCGGAATGGGAAGTTCCAAACATGATTACCAAATATTTTACTACTACTGAAGCCTTGAAAATGGCCAAACAGTAATCCAAGCAAAATGGAAATAAGAATCAATCATCTTCAACCTCTAAAGGATTGATACCATCGAACGCAGCCGAATCATCTTTGGGAAAACCTACATCCCCGTAAGCGATCAGTACAAGGATAAATTTGAGGAGTTCCCGGACAAGAATTTTTTGTAGAAACTAAAAATGGCTGGCAATAACCTTATTTTTTCTGTGCCGAAGTAAATTTCGTTACTTCATTTTTAATTGGAGCAACCGTTTTCAAATAGGCAAAAATCGCTTTCAGGTCTTCTTCCTTCATTCCGCCGTACATGGTCCAGGGCATAATGGAATTAAAATCTCCCGGGTTCAGTTTAGTAGCTAGGGTTGCTGAATCGGAATGGGCTTTAAACAAACTCACAAATGTTTCATCATCCCAGCCGCCAATACCCGTATCTTCATCCGATGAAATATTGGCCGATCTAACCACCGATCCATCGGGGAAGGGGAATTCCCGTCCACCTCCAAATTCAGTTCCGGCAACCAGGCTTCCTTTTTCGAATTGGGTATGACAATCGATGCAAGCTGCGGCATTGGTAAGATACTTACCATAGTTCAACACATCTGATTTTTCAGGCAATTTGGTAAAACTCGCTTTGTGTGGTATGGTGTTAATGATGAAATTCATCGGAAAATCGGATTTTGATTTCGGAACCTCATTTTCAATGGGTTTTAATGTCCGAATGTAGGCTATGATGGATTTGATGTCGTCTTCGTCCATTTGTCCGTAATAATGAAAAGGCATTACTGGAAATAAGGCCTCACCTTCTTTATTTACTCCGGTTGTTATCGTGCGGAAAAGTTCTCCGTCAGAGTATCGGCTGATTCCTGCTGGTGTTATATTTTTAGCATAGTAGGCTCCTGGAAATCCAAATTTCTGATCAAATGGATCTCCGCCCTTTCCGAAAGTTCCTTCAGTGGGAGGACCTGAAAATCTTGACCAGTCGCGTGTTGAATGGCAATCAATGCAAACCGTCACGTGATTGGCGAGATATTCGCCACGTGCTATGCGTTCGGGTGTCAACTCAACGCTAAGAACTGGAGCTTCTTCAATATCTGGCAATACAAACTTGATGTAACTCAACACAGAACCCAATACGATTACAAAAATCGATACGGTCCAGAATGAAATTTTTTTCAACGTTCTCATAATTGCAGGTTTTCGAATTTTTGATCTATTAAAGAAACACATTTCTGAGATAACGCTTTTAAAAAACAAAAGTTTAGAATATAAGATAAATATGTCTTTTAATAATTTTGACTTCTAAGATTTTGGTAGGCATCACATCAATTTTTGCAAAACCTACATTTCGGTGAGCGATCAGTGCAAGGTCAAATTTGAGATAAATTCTGGATGAGAATTTTTTTGTAGGGGGTATTACTTAAAATACCGGCTTGCAAACTCAACAAATGTTGGCCAGTTTGGCCCAGGAGTATGGCCGCCGCTGTGCTGGCGGAAAGTCAGATCTCCATCCATCAGGCCGGTTTCTACTTGAGGAAAAATGTCGGTACCCATATCTTTTTTACCAAGCAATTTGTAAACCGGACCTGCCCCCACAGTTGCCATAAACATTCCCCGTGCATCAACCCAGGCATCTCCGACTTCGCCACTGCTGATAAAAACCGGACGGGGAGCACACAATGCGATCAGTTCGTGCGAGTCAATTGGTAAATCGCCCGGAGTGAGCGGCCCGGCATATTTGATGAAATTGCCAGCCATCCAATGATATTCGCCCGAACCGGCAACGTTTTCCACTATTTCTCCGGCATTGCGGCGGTGCAGTTTGGCGCCTCCTTCGCCTGAAGAACTGACAAAAGCAATGGCAAAACGGCTGTTGTAAGCCATTGTAACCAATGTCGCTTTTCCAAAACGTGAATGGCCTTCAATTCCAACCTTTTTGGCGTCAACTGCCTTGTCGGTTTCAAAGTAATCGAGCGCACGGCTGGCTCCCCAGGCCCAGGCCCGCAAAGCGCCCCAATCGTCTGGTTTGCGGAATTGACCTTTGTTCGTCAATCCGATGATTCCCTGAGTCAGCCCGGCTCCGTTGTCAGCCTGAACACTGTAAGGCGATAAAATGGCAAAACCCCATCCTTTGGCCAGCACTTGTTCCTGCCAGCTTGTCTCTTTGGGTTTGTTTGCTGAATTAGGCATCCGAAATCCGGGAGGGAAAATGAAGCCAAATTCCATGATGATGGGAACAGAACCTGTTGCATTGGCTGGCGTCGTCAGGCTTAATTGAATATCTACCTTGATGGTCGGGCATAATGAATTTTCGACATGTCCGACCAGCTTTTTGGTGATTACCTGAAATTTACCAACTGTATCGTTTTTGACTTCAACAACTTCCCAGTTGACCTTTGGCGTATTCCGGGGCAAACGGCCATAAATCTCACGGTCGAAATCTTCCACAATTTCCTGATAGCGTTGCTTCCACCATATTTTGGCTGATGTAACTTTCTTTCCATTTTTCAGAACTAAAGGATCGGGCAGGTCAGGAAATGGATTGGCCTTAGATTCATCGTAGTTGGCTGCATTGGGCGCTTTGGGGTCGTTCCCGTTCGCTCCGGGGCGCACCGAAGTGATGCCAAGTTGGTTGAGCATGTTTTGATAATCAATTACCGTAATCTTGTATATACTGTCGCGAGCTTGTTTTGAAAACTGCCCATAAGAATTTGAAAAAAGAAGGATGGTCGTGAAAAGGAAAACAGCGATTTTCTTCATGGTTTATAAGGTTTGAGTTGATTACAAGTTTAGGGAATTCTGATCTGATATTCAATTAAACCCATTTATATTTCAGCTCTTTTTTGTCTGGTCTGGTCAGAAAATTGAAGCCTGTGTTTCAGTTGTAAACAGTTCGAGAAATTTCATCCCCCGGATTGAGTTGCCTTTTTTGTTCAGCCGGGGGCTCCATACGGCGATGCTGTACTTGTCGGGATGAATGGCTATAATTCCGCCACCGACACCGCTCTTTCCCGGCAAACCGACCTTAAAAGAGAACTCTCCGGCTTCATCATAAAATCCGCACAATTGCATAATGGCGTTGATCCGTTTTGATTTGCTGGCGTTAATGATCTGTTCATTCGAGTATGGACAAACACCATAGCCGGCAAGAAAAAGAAACGTTCGTGAAAGTTCTTTACAGGTCATTTCTATTGAACAGAGATTGAAGTAAAAATCCAGCACATCGTCAATATCATTTCGGATATTTCCAAACGATTTCATCAGGTTAACTAATGCTGCATTGGTATATCCAACCGATTTTTCTGAATCGGCAATCTTTACCGAAAAGTCAATTCCGGGGATGCCTGAAACCTTCCGGACAAAATCTATAAACTGCTTTTTGGGTTCGTTGAAATGACTGATCAAAATATCTGAAATGACCAGAGCGCCTGCATTAATTAAAGGATTTCGCGGTATTCCTTTGTCATATTCAAGCTGAACAAGCGAATTAAAAGGCGTTCCTGATGGTTCAACGCCCACTCTTTCCCATAATTTTTCATTCTCCAGTTGGTAGGCCAAAACCAGGGCTAAAACTTTTGCAATACTTTGAATGGAAAACTTTTCATCGGAATCGCCGAAACTATAATGATGGCCATCCAAAGTTGTCAAGTGTACTCCAAACTTATTGGGATTAATATTTTTTAACTCCGGAATGTAAGAAGCGACCTCACCCGGATTTTCTGTTTCTTCCAGAGTGTCATATATTTTAGAAAATATGTGATTGTAATTCATTGGTTCCCGATTTAGGTCTGAAAAAATGTTTAAAATAGGTTAAACGAATTGTTGTGATCCGGAAGGGCAAATATCGTTTGAAGGAATCAAAAAAAACATGCCATTTGTTGTTCTAAACAACTCTCAGGTGAGCTAAACCAAACTTTTGTTATGGATTTTTACCACAAAAAAGAGCGGCCCTTTCGGACCGCTCTTTTCGGATGTCGTATTATAACTGTATTATTTTACCAATTCTTTAAACCGTGCTTCGTTGAAATATTTGGCAAATTCCATATCGGTAGCTGCTGTTTTTTTCAATTCAGGTTTCATTTTTATTGCTTTCTCAAGGCTTTCGTACATCAGGTTTTCTTTGGCAGTGCGTGCGCCAACAACACCTTTGAAATATTCTTTCATGTAGCAGCCTTCCCAGGTGCAGTTTTCCAACGATTTTAAAGCTCCGTTGTTGTCGCCTGCAAGGATTTTGGCCAATCCGGTATTTGGTGAATCCGAATCGTTGAAATATTTGACAGCTTTTGCGTAGTCGCCTTTAATGATACTTAAAATACCAAGATTGTTATTTACAGCATCGCCAGCTCCTGAAGCTGCCCCAAACAGCATTTCTGCTTTAGCCAAATCGCCTTCTTTCAAAGCACAAACTCCTAAATTATTTTTAATGATGGGCTCATTATTGTTCAGTTTTTCAGCTTTTTCGAACAGGCTTTTGGCATCAGCAAATTTTTGCTGTTTGACCAAAATCATACCTGCGTTGTTGAAACCTCTCCAATCGTCCGGAAATTGTTTCATGAACGAGTTGTAGATCGCCAGTTTTTTGTTGTTGTCTTTGGTTAATGTGGCAGCATAAAGTAATTCGGCCGGATTTAGTTTTGAAGGATCCGAGTCGGCCAAAGCAGCAATTTCTTCATCGGTTTTGCCGATCAGATCAATGCTGGTAGTGAATTTTGAACGGCGCAATTGCGGTAAAATTTCGCTGGCAACACTGGTAAACGCGGCTGAAAGGTTTTTGATTTCCCGTTCACGAACTTCAGGGTCGGTGTACATGGAGAGTACGCGCAAAATCAGTTCTTTATCCTGAATGTTTGATTTGCCCATCAATTCTTTAAAACCATCCCAGTCTTCAGGTGTAAATTTGGTCTTAAATTCGGCTTCAACTTCAGCTTTCTTCAGTTCTTTGGTTAAAAATTTGGAAGAAGCATCCTGACGTTTTTCAGCCAGTTTGGTGTTTAAATCAAGGGTTCCATCGGGCGAAGCGTAGGAAGAAACTTCCATACTTCTGATTTTTTTCCTTGGATCGCTGGCAGCAGCTTTGTTATATTCATTCAACCTGGCAATTTCTTCTTTAGTCAGTTCTTCTTTGCGGATATCTGCTTTGTTGATCAGATATTTAATGTCAGCGGAATATTCATCAGGAACAACACGTTGAAAAACATCCATATTCGGATCATATTTTCCGCTGGTATTTTTCCCCCTGGTCACGCCAATAATTGGAGTTGGATAATTAACAACCAAAGTTGGTGTTGCGATTACACCTTTCGCCAATTGAATCGGGACAAAGTCAACACTTTTTTTACCTTGAGACGCAGTAATCCTCAGTTCCAAGTTCGACAAACGCATGGCTTCTGCATAAGGAACGGCATCTTTGTATGCAAAGCTTCCGCCGTTTGCCAGGGTGATTACTTTGTTGTTGGCATCAACTTTTTCGCCCTGAAGGGTTACCGATTCAAATGCTTTTTCTCCGCCTTCGTATTTCAGGACAGGAGTAGCAACCATGATGGCTTTTTTTGCGAAATACTTGGCTGGGAATTTCCCGTCGATGGCCAGATCAACTTTACCGGCATGAGTTTCAGGAATTTCAGGAGTAGTTTTAAAGTTAATGAGGCTGGCATTCTTTTTCATCTTTTGCAAACTTGCGCAACTGGATAACATCACAGCCGCCAAAGCAATAATTGCAAGTGGTCTAAGGTTAATTTTTCTCATAGTATGCATATTAAATTTGATGGTGTAATAAATTCGGTTAATGCGCACAAAATTAGTATTATTTTTCATTGTTGTATAACAAAAATTTGCATTTACTGATTGAATTTTCACAATAAAACCCGGGTTATTCCTTTGCTGTATGTTTTTTCAAATATGGATTGAACCATTTTATTAAAATGTTCAGGCTGGTTTACAAAATCAACATCATTAGTATCAATAATCAAAATGGGGAAATCGCTTTCCTGCCTGAAATATCCAAAATATCCCTGTGTGATTTTTTCAAGATATTCTTTAGTAATGTATGTTTCATAGTTCCGGCCCCGAAGTGCAATATTTTTCAGGAGCAAGTCAGTATCCTTATGTATGTAAACGTACAAATCAGGCTTCGGCATTTTGTCGTAGATGATCGTAAAAAACTGCCTGTATAAATTGTATTCGTCTGGCTGCAAGGTGTTCTGAGCAAAAATCAGCGATTTCATGAAATAGTAATCCGACACTGTAAATGGGCTGAACAGGTCGAAATGGCTCAGTTCGCGGTTGAGTTGGTTGTACCTTTCGGCCAGAAAGGCCATTTCGAGCGGAAAAGAATATTGCTCCTGATTTTCGTAAAATTTAGGCAGGAACGGATTATCTGCAAATTGCTCCAAAACCAGTTTGGTTTGGAACTTTTCGCTGATCTTTTGCGCCAGCGTCGTTTTTCCAGCTCCAATATTACCTTCAATTACCAGATAATTCATGCTCATAACTTACATTTTCATTCCTAAATGATAGAATACAAACGACCACACATCGGTATATTCTTCAATCACTTTTGCTGTTGGTTTACCTGCCCCGTGACCGGCTTTTGCATCGATTCGAACCAGTAGCGGGAGCTTATTTCCAGCCCCGTATTCCTGAAGTCGGGCCATGTATTTAAACGTGTGTGCCGGAACAACCCGATCGTCGTGATCAGCCGTAGTTGCCAGAACCGCAGGGTACGCCACATCCTTTTTGATGGAATGATAAGGCGAATAATTATAAAGGTATTTAAACATTTCTTCGTTGTCGGCGCTGGTTCCAAAATCAGTTGCCCAGGCCCAGCCAATAGTAAATTTGTGATAACGCAGCATATCCATAACCCCAACCTGAGGAAGCGCTACTTTAAATAATTCGGGACGCTGGTTGGTAGCCGCTCCAATCAGCAATCCTCCGTTCGATCCTCCCTGAATGGCCAGTTTTTTGCTGGAAGTGTATTTCTTCGAAATCAGGTATTCGGCAGCCGCTATAAAATCGTCGAATACATTCTGCTTTTGAAGTTTTGTTCCGGCTTTGTGCCATTCTTCACCGTATTCGCCGCCGCCCCGAAGGTTGGCCATAACAAATACTCCACCATTTTCAAGAAAAGCCATTCGTGCAGCAGAAAAAGATGGAGTCAGGCTGATGTTGAAACCTCCGTATGCATACAACAGTGTAGGATTGCTGCCATTCAGTTCAATTCCCTTTTTATTTACGATAAACATCGGAACCTTTGTTCCGTCTTTACTCGTATAGAATTCCTGTTTCACTTCAAAATCGTCAGGATTGAATTTGACTTCAGGCCTGAAATGCAGTGTTGATTGCTTGGTCGTAAAATCGTATTTGTAGATTTCGCCAGGGGTATTGAATGAGGTATAATTGTAATAGGCAATGTTTTCTTCTTTTTTTCCTGAAAAAGCGCTTACTGTGCCGATTCCCGGAAGGTTTACTTCATGATCAGGAACTCCCTCATACGAATAAACCTCTGTTTTGCTGTGAGCATCGGTCATGTAATTAACTACCAATTTCCCGGCAATCATACGAACCGATTGCAGTACATCTTTTTTCTCCGGAATTATGTCCACCCAATTTGCTTCTTCCGGATGGTTGGTGTTGATCTTAATCAAACGGTACTTTGGAGCTTTATAGTTGGTCAGTACAAAAAGTTCATCGCCGTTGTTATCAACCGGATTAAAATCATATTCATAGCTTTCCATCAGGCAGACAAAACCGCTTCTATCTTTACTGAGGTCTTTCAAATCAAGTGCGTTACCGCTTGTTCCTTCGCTTTTCGAAATCAGCAGGAAGCGTTTGTCGTCAGTTAAGCCAGCGCCAAACATTCGCTTTGCATTGACCGGATCATTTACTATTAGCTGATCGGCCGATTGTTCTGTACCCAGTTTATGGAAGTAAACCTTCTGAAATTCATTCGATTTGGAAAGTTCGCTACCAACTTCAGGTTTATCGTATGCGCTATAGAAGAATCCATCTTTGTACCAACTGCACCCCGAAAATTTAACCCATAGAATGTGGTCAGACAGTATTTTGCCGGTTTCAATGTTTTTTACAAAGATTTCGTTCCAGTCGGATCCTGATTTGGCAACCTGATAGATCAGGTATTTACCATCGTTCGATATTTCGATGCTGTTGAGTGCGGCAGTACCGTCTTGTGACAAAGTATTCGGATCGAGCAAAACAGTGGATACTGCTGCCAGATCGGTTGTTGTGTAAAGTACGCTCTGGTTTTGCAGCCCATTGTTTTTATAGAAGAAATATTTGCCGGCTTCCTTAAAGGGCGTTCCGTATTTTGGATAATCCCACAATTCAGTCAGTCGCGTTTTTATCTGTTCCCGGTACGGAAGCTTTTCCAGATAACCAAAAGTAAGTTGGTTCTGTGTTTTAACCCATTCGGCTGTTTCTGCTGAATTATCGTCCTCGAGCCAGCGGTAAGGATCTTCAACTTCGGTTCCGAAATAAGTGTCTTTTACGTCGCCTTTTTTTGCTGGCGGATACTGAATGGATTTTTCGGTGCATGACATCATAAATGACAGTGCTAAAAATGAAATAATAATGTGTTTCATAAAAAGATTGAATTTATGTCAGTTGTTCTGCAAAACTATAAGAAAAAGCTTCCTATTGGTATTTGATTAGATGATTTTATTTCATGTCCGTCGGCTAAAGCCCCGAGTACTCGGGGCAAAGGATATTGGCTCAAATGTAGCTCAGGGCAGTTTCCTTTGCATATATATGTCCGTTCGCTAAAGCGGAACGGCAAAGGATAGTGCATTGAATGAGAGGACATATTTATCGAAGCATTATTCTTTGCCGTCACATTCATGTGACGGACATGTAAACTGCAATGTATTTGGGCTTTAGCCCGTATATAGTCTAAAAAGATGGATCAAGATTCGATTTGTGATTTATACCTAAACTGAGCGATTAATAAATTCAGTATCCCTTTTGGGTTCGCCAGGTGTACTGATTGAAGTGTTTTTAATTGGATATTGTGGTTTGGTTCAGGATAGGACTGTTTTAGGAGTACTTGTTATCCCTAAAATATCATTATTATGCTATGTATTTTCATTGAAAGGCATAACTTTTCCATCTGATTTTGCGAAAAAACGGCGAAGGTCATCTGTTTGTTCAGGCAAACTGGATCTTCGGCGGTGATTGACATCTTTCCCATATCTGTTCAATATTAATGGTTTCATAGACTGTTTTGGTGACATTAAGGATGATATTCCTTGACCTTGTTGTTATTTTGGCTGCAAAATCAATCAGTATCCTTCGCAGTGTATTTGGATAGGCCGTTACGGGAATAACATCGGGGGTTATGTCGCGCTTATAAGTTTCAAACATAAAGTGTGAGATAACAAGCAAATAGTAATAGGCACGGTTCATCCCAAAAGATTTGAAAGGCAGTTGCTCTTTGGTTGCCAATTCCTTGATACTCCGGTGGATTAATTCGTCTGCGCCCCTTTGGTGAGATAGGGCAATGATGTTTTCTGTTTCAAAGTACTTTTGTCCTCCAGCGGCCAGTAATTTATCATCAGCTTCCTGACACATGCCAATATTGGTGTAAATGATCGAATCCGGCTTTTCGATATCCAGTATATACTGGCCTTTTTGATCCATGTGGAGTTTTGTGAAGATACAGCGCCTGAACTGTTTCCATGAACTTAGCTTGCTGCCAAACTCCACGTACTTCCAAATTGCCTTGTTTTTGCGGAATTCTCCGAAACCATCAGGGGACAGGTCTTTTAAATACTCTTTGATATTGGGGTAAATTTTGCTGGTAACCACATAATGGATTTTTAGCGTGTTTTCGAAACACTCAAACGCTACCTGGTCGGCAAACCCGCTATCGGCGCACAAGATAATCGGTACTTGCTCCGAATATTCTGAGCGGATCAGGTTTACGATCTCGGTAACACAATCAATATAATCGGTGCCGTGATTTGAATGGGCACTTCCTTTGCGGAAGGTCACATCGATCAGAAAAGGGCCCCAGCAGATGTGTAATGGCTGAAAACCCTTCTTTTTCTTATAGGTAGTCTCACAACCCTCACGCTTTCTGGATGAGTCATTGTCCATCACCATGGTGTCGATACCTAAAATGATGATTCTGGGTTTCTCGATCCGTAGGCGCCAGATGAAGAGCCGGTGCAAAATCATCCGGTACAATTTATTGGGGACAATGGAGAGTTTTGCGAAAAACCTTTTCATTTGATGTGATGAAGCCATTTCAAAGGATTTGTTCTCCAACACTGCTGCATACCCCTGATCGTTTTTCTTGGCATCGAAACCGGTCATGGACATATCGGTACCATCAAAAAAACAAGCAAGTATCTGTTTTAGAAATTGTTGTAACTGTAACCCTTTGGGATTAACCTTTATTTTTTTCAGAATAACATCCGAAATAAGACCGTAAAGCGCCGTTTTTTCGATGTAACGAAGAATAAAAAGGAGCCCTCCGCGACCGGAAATTTTGTCGTTTGTAATACCGATTTTTGTTATCTTAGCAGTCATAAAAGATAGTCTTGTGCACCTGAAAGGTGATGAGTTATTTGTTTGTTTTATCACTTCTAATATACTCATTATCAATTTAATAAGCAAGACATCTTTTATTTTTTTTAATCCAAATCGCTCAGGTTAGGTTATATTCATTAAATTAGTGTATTCACCAAAAACAATTCAGATATGTCCTATGTCAAAATCTGGCTTCATTGTGTATGGAGCACAAAAAACAGAACCTGTATCATACCGCAGTCTTTTCGTCCATCATTGTTAAAACATTTCAGGGAAAACGCTATCGAGAAAAATATTGTTTTGGATTATATCAATGCTCATGAAGACCATGTACATGCAATTATAAATCTGGGGAAACAGCAAAATCTTTCAACTGTGATGCAATACCTGAAAGGTGAAAGTTCATTCTGGATAAATAATCAGAAAACTTTACCCTGTCATTTCTCATGGCAAGACGATTATTTTGCTGTTTCTGTCAGTCATTCACATGTTGACAGGGTAAGGGAGTATATTAAAAATCAGGATGAACATCATAAAAAGATTAGTTGGGATGATGAGGTCGAACTGTTTTTAAAGAGATATGGTTTTGAGCGAATTTCGGGCTAAAGCCCTGTGTTTCATTATAAATTCATGTCCGTTGGCTAAAGCCGAACGGCAAAGGATAGCGCAATGAATGAGAGGGAATGCTGGTCAGAGCATTATCCTTTGCCGTTGCATTTATGCAACGGACATGAAGAACAAATACCAACAAAAAATGCCCGACCAGCAGGCATTTTTATTTATTATCAGACAGATGAGTGTTTAATAATTATCGGCGATCGCCTCCACCACGGTTATCGCGGCGGTCACCACCACGATGATCACCACCACGATGATCACGACGGTCGCCGCCTCCGCGGTTATCGTCACGGCGTGGAGGACGGTCATCGTTGCTGCGTTCCGGGCGATCGGGCATCCCTTCCGGTTTTGGAAGCAATACACGGCGCGACAGTTTCATTTTTCCATCGCGGTCCATATCCAGCAGTTTCACTTCAATTTCCTGTCCTTCTTCAAGCGCTTCTTCAACCGTATTCAAACGGGTCCAGCTGATTTCAGAAATATGAAGCAAACCTTCTTTTCCAGGCATGATTTCAATGAAGGCACCAAATGAAGTGATCGATTTTACTTTTCCCTTATATATTTCACCTTTTTCAGGAATGGCAACAATCATTTTGAGGCGGCTTACAGCAGCTTCGAGCGATTCTTTGTTCACGCTCGAAATCTGAACGTAACCAATGTCGTCGCGTTCTTCAATCGAAATAACGGTTTTGGTTTCTTCCTGAAGTTTCTGAATGTTTTTTCCGCCCGGACCGATAATTGGTCCGATGAATTCTTTCGGAACCTGGATGACGACCACACGTGGAACATTTGGTTTGTAATCTTCCCGTGGTTCAGAAATTACTTTCAGGATTTCGCCCAGGATGTGTTCGCGGCCTTGTTTGGCCTGAAGCAATGCCTGGGAAAGAATTTCGTATGAAAGTCCACCAACTTTGATGTCCATTTGGGTAGCGGTGATACCTTTTGAAGTACCTGTTACCTTGAAGTCCATATCTCCGAGGTGATCTTCGTCGCCCAGAATATCTGATAATACAGCAAATTTATTGTTGGCAGGGTCTGTAATCAAACCCATGGCAATTCCTGAAACCGGGCGTTTCATCTTCACACCGGCATCGAGCATACACATGGTTCCGGCACAAACAGTAGCCATCGAAGATGATCCGTTTGATTCCAGAATATCAGATACAATCCGCACTACATAAGGAAATTCATCCGGGATCATTTTTTTCAGGGCACGCAAAGCGAGGTTTCCATGACCGATTTCGCGGCGGCCAACACCACGAGGCACTTTGGCTTCACCAACCGAGAAAGGCGGGAAGTTGTAGTGCAACAGGAATTTTTCGACTCCCTGATAGGTAACGCTATCGATTTTCTTTTCATCCATCTTTGTTCCCAAAGTGATTGAAGAAAGCGACTGGGTTTCACCACGCGTAAAAATTGCTGATCCATGAGATCCGGGCAAGTAATCTACTTCGCCCCAGATCGGACGGATTTGAGTGGTAGTACGGCCATCCAAACGGATGCCTTCGTCGAGAATCATGCGGCGCATGGCTTCTTTCTCCACATCGTGGTAATATTTTTTGATCAGGCTGATGTTTGTTCCAAGATTGATTTCAGCATTTTCGGCATTTGCTGCCTTGTATTCTGAAATGTAATCTTCAACAATGGCATGAAAACCTTCAATACGAAGCGCTTTATCGTTGAGGCGCTGGGTAGCCAAAGCATAACAGGCCGGATAAAGATCGGTGAAAACTTTCGCTTTCAGATCGGCATCGTTTATTTCGTGGCAGTAAGTACGTTTGGTTTTTCCAACCAACGCGGCGAGTTCTTCCTGAGCTTTACACTGGATTTTTATGGCGTCGTGAGCAATTTTAATGGCTTCGAGCATTTCTTCTTCCGAAACTTCGTCCATTTCGCCTTCAACCATCATGATGTTGTCGTATGAAGCGCCAACCATAATGTCGAGATCAGCTTTTTTAAGCTGCGAGAAAGTTGGGTTCACAATGAATTTTCCTTCGACACGTGCAACACGC
The DNA here is from genome assembly GCA_013824715.1 of Odoribacter sp. GTDB lineage: Bacteria > Bacteroidota > Bacteroidia > Bacteroidales > Prolixibacteraceae > Aquipluma. The sequence continues at coordinate 37,305 of PNOH01000031.1, forward strand.
ACTTCAGAAATAGGGGTTTCGAAAGGCACATCCGAAACAGCGATAGCGGCTGATGCAGCAAGACCAGCCAGGGAGTCGGCCATTACTTCCGAATCTGATGAGATCAGGGAGATCATCATAGCAGTTTCGGCATGAAAATCGGCTGGGAACAATGGACGCAAAGCGCGATCGACCAAACGGCCAATTAATACTTCATCATCCGATGGACGTGATTCGCGTTTCAGGAACCCGCCCGGAAAACGCCCGGCAGCGGCGAATTTTTCGCGATAGTCAACCGAAAGTGGCATAAAATCCACATCTTCTTTGGCATCTCTTGCTGCTACAACAGTTGCCATCACCATTGTATCGCCCATCCTAACAACCACCGCACCGTCGGCCTGTTTGGCCAATCGTCCTGTTTCAATGGTAATGGTGCGGCCATCACCAAGGTCAATCGTTTTAATAATTGCTTGACTCATAATTTCTCAAATAAATAAAATTTTTAAAAGGTACTACAAATGGTCGTGGTGGGGCATTTGTTCAGAAATACTGAAATTGCAGTTAAAAGTATGGTACCGGCATATTTCTTAACGGCGTATAAAAATAAGAAAAGGCAATATTTATATTGCCTTTTCAGTGATAAATTATCGACGTAAGTTAAGGTCTTTGATAATTGCACGGTAACGAGCGATGTCTTTTTTCTTCAGATAATCCAGAAGACTGCGGCGTTTACCTACCAGGGTGATCAGAGCACGCTGGGTGCTGAAATCTTTTTTGTTTGTTTTCAGGTGGTCGGTCAGTGCGCTAATGCGGAATGAAAACATCGCGATTTGTGCTTCTGATGAACCAGTGTTAACGGCAGATTGGCCGTATTTTTCGAAAAATTCGATTTTCTTTTCAGATGATAACATGAATTGTTTTTTAAATTGTTGTACAATGTTTAAGCAGCAGCAACGCTTTCGATAACAACCGCTTAAAATTAATTTTTTAAAGCCCGGCAAAAATAAACAAATATCTTTGAAATTCAAGAGGGTAGGAGAATAATTTTAGAATGGGGATTTCGAAACCAGTCAGAATGTAATCAACCAAAAATATCGATTGAAAAACTGATTCATTTTGATTGTACTAAACTGTAATTGGCTTAACTTTAGTCAACATATTGAAAAATCATGTTATATGAAAAACCATTCATCCCCTACGGGGAAACATTCTGCGGTAAATGATTTTCTATTGATATAAATTCCCTACGGGAAAAAACCTAATCCGGATAGTTGGTTGTTCATCGGCAAAGGCATTAATTCCCCATTAAGGAAGTATATCACAGAAAGAAGCAATTATGGCGACCTTATTCCACCATTAGGGGAAAAATATCAAAAGAAAAGGATATAAAATAAAAGCAACGAAATTCCCCGTTATGGGATGTATATCAATAGAATAACGTATCAATAACAACCCAATTCCCCGCTAGGGGATAAACTAACACAACTATGGCTAATACCTATTCTCAAATTTATCTTCATTTTGTTTTTGCTGTTCAGAATCGGATATCCCTGATCAGTCCCAAATGGCAAGTCGAATTATACAAATACATGAGTGGAATAATTACAAATAACGGTCATAAAATGTATGCGATTAATGGAATGCCTGATCATGTTCATTCACTTGTAAGCATGAACCCCAAACAAGCACCATCTGATTTAATGCACGATGTAAAGCGAAGTTCGTCATTGTGGATCAATGAAAACCGTTTTGTGACAGGGAAATTTGCCTGGCAGGAAGGTTTCGGAGTTTTCAGTTATGGCCACTCTCAAATACCAGATATTGCCAAATACATTGAACAACAAAAAAAACATCATGAAAAACGAACGTTTATTGAAGAATACATTCAATTTTTGAAATTATTTGAAATCGAATACGACGAGAGGTATGTTTATAAACCAATAGAATAAAAGCCATTAATCCCTTACAGGGAAACATTCTGCGGTAAATGATTTTCTATTGATATAAATTCCCTACGGGAAAGTATTCAAGTAAAAAGGCTGCCCTTCGGTTAAGGACAGCCTTTTTGGTGAGATGAAAATGCTTTTATTTATCGTCTTCTTTAGTTATAGCCGTCAGAGCCGGTACATTCAGTGCAAAACCGTCGTAACCAAAATTCTGGTTAAGCCTTCCTTTGGTGTTTGTACTGATTGCTGCCTGAGGAATTGGCCATAAAGCGTGGAAAGGACTCATGGTGTATTCCTGTCCGTTGTTGGCTTTTACCCCTTTGTTGTAGAAATCGGTATATTCCATAATCCGGTCGAAATAGAAGTTTTTTGTTCCATATCCAGCAGCCGAATAAGTTTTTCCGCGGTAAGATTTACCGGTTTGGGCGAACAACAGGGAGATACGGCTCAATTCAGTTTTGCGTGGTTCTTCCCAGAATAATTCACGGGCACGTTCGTCGAGAATGGTACCAATATCGAATTTGGAAGCATCGGTATAAGGAGCGGCTCCGGCACGGGTGCGCACTTTGTTTACATCAGCCATGGCGTTAGCCATATCGCCTTTCCACCAGTAAGCTTCGGCACGAAGTAAATAGGTTTCGGCCAAACGGAATACATACCAGTCGTATGAACCTCCGCGGGGTTGTGTGGCTCGTGGATCGGGATTGTAGGTTTTGTAATGTGGCCATCCATACCAGTTGCGAATGGTGTCAGTGGTCAGGACTTTTCCTTTAGCATCTCTTAACTGTAAAGGTTTCCCTGCAAAGGTACTTTTCCCGACCAGATTGGGATGATTGTAAACCAGGTCTTCCATGTTCATCCAGTTGTACCTTTTATGACGAAGGTCATTCGGGTCGTCCCAAATCCTTCTGGTGTGATAGGATGTACCACGGGCACGACCTATTCCGCGACCAAAAGTTTTAACCTGGTCAATTTTCTGATTGGCAAGGTCTGAAGTTCCAGGGGCAAAACCGTCAGGAGTATATAGCATGTTGGAGTTTGAAACTCCCCAGAACGGAACTGCCTGGCGCATAATGGATAAATCTTCGCGTGAGTCAACCAGTTCTTCGCGCGACAGTACCATAAACAATACTTCTTTGTTTGCTGCAATGGCTTTATTTTGCCACCAATGCAAGCGCGATACCACATCATTTCGGACGACACCCATATCAGTAAGATAAGTTCCTTCTTCCTTTGGAACACTTCCAAATGCTGAAGTCATCAAGCTATAAACACCCCCGTTTATGACCGCACTGGAAGAAGCAATGGCTTTGTCGAAATCGCCCAGTGCGAGGTTAATTTTGGTGAGAAGATGTCCGGCAGCGCCTTTGGTTACGCGACCACGATCAACATTATCCACACAGTTTGCAGCGGCAAATTCCATATCCTTCTGCATTTTTTTAAGGATAACTTCTCTTTTGGTTGAATAAAAGTCGAGTTTGGGTTCCTTAACTTCACGCCCGATAAAGGGGATGTCGCCAAATTGGTTGGTCAGCCGGTAATAACGGAAAGCCCTGTGAAAATAGGCAGCACCTAATACTGCGTTCCGTTCGGCTTCGTTTTTATAGGTGGCCTGGTCAATACGGTCTATCACCACATTGGCATATTTAATCCCCTTATAGCCTTCGTACCAATACCAACCAATTTTATTGAAGTCAGTATGATTCAATTGTGAAGTAGGAGTTATCTGAATATTCAGATTTTGTGCCGGCCCCGGTTTGTCGGTTGTTCCTTCCACACAAACTTCAGAAAATACAAGCTCGGTGATGATTGGAGCGCCATCGCCATACCATTCGTAACGCATGTTGCGTTCGCAGGCAGTTAATGCGGCATACATCCCTTTAGCATCAATCAGCGAATTTTCAGGAGCAAAAAACGAGAGTGGTTTGGGGTCAAGCCATTCGTCGTTACAGCCAATTGTTCCAAGTATAAACGAAACAACTAACAGAAGTCGGTAATGAAATTTTATATTTTTAGTTTTCATAACAATCATTCTTAAAATTTATTAAAGTGTTAAGTTTACGCCTATCGTGTAATAACGTGGATTTGGCCCACTGTTTTCAGGATCCCAGAAATTCCATGTTGGCGCCCACCAGCCTACATTGCGTATGGTCGTAAACACTTTCAGGTTATTGATCTGTGCCCGCTGCAGGAGCGAAGAAGGTACATTATACGACACGGATATATTGTCGAGACGGATAAATGAACGATCTCTCCAAACATCGAATACGGCGCCACCCTGGGCGGAGTAAATACGGGCATAATCGTTATACGGAGTTTCCGGTGTCCAGAATGGAATAACGTATGAATTTATCCTCTCAGGAAATCCGTCACGGTTCTTGGCTGAGTTCATTGTTGTTTTATGTCCCCAGTACGAATAGAGCATGAATGAAGCTTCGAAATTTTTGAAGATTGTGAACTCCTGACGCATATTCCAGCGGAAACGCGGTTCCCTGTTTCCAAGGAACTGATTGTCCAGATTATTGATTTTACCATCTGCATTCACGTCTTCCAATTTAAAGTCGCCTGGGAACTGACCATATTTGGTTGCTTCTGCTTCTTCACCAATCTGCCATACTCCTGCAATTTTAGGTTGCCAGATAATGTCGATGGCTTTCCCGATAAACCAGCCATTGGTGTAATCATCCGGTTCTTTTTGGCCAATTACATTTCCTGAAGCATCCTTTACATCAACCAAATCGCCGTACAGGCTAACAATTTTATTCCTGTTCAGAGTGAAATTAACATTGGCGTTCCAGGTAAAGTTTTCCCGTTTCATGATTCTTGAATTCAATACAATTTCGAACCCATGATTATTTACCTGTCCAAGATTGGAGGCTACCGAACTAAATCCAAGAATATCGGGTAAGGCACGGTCAACCAAAACGTCTTTGGTGGTAGCGGTATAATAATCGAGTGAGCCGTCAAACTTGCCGTTCAGGATTGAAAAATCCAAGCCAAAATTGAACGATTCGGTTTGTTCCCATTTCAGGTCAGGATTGGCCATACGGTTTACAAATAACTGAGTTCCTTCGTAAACGGTTCCTGAGAGTGTCTGATAAGGATATTTACCTGTTGACATGTCCGACAATCCGTCGTAACGTCCGATAGCACGGTTTCCATTGCTACCCCATGAAAAACGAAGTTTCCCGTAGGTCATGAAATCGTTCTTTGCAAACGATTCTTCGGTAATTACCCAACCCAAAGCTGCTGAAGGGAAGATACCATAAGGATGGTTTTGCCCGAATGCGGAGAACCCGTCGCGACGCAGGGTCATGGTTAACATGTAGCGGTCTTTCAGGGAATAGAACACCCTGCCCATAAGCGCATTGGCAGTTTCATATTCGTCGTTACTGGTAATCTGGAAAGTTGTTCCGGTTCCGGCCTGCATACGGTGATATTCAAGCGCATCGGTAGGCTGAAAGTTCTGAGCAGACATGTAATTCGACCAACTCTGAAGTTTTTCAGCGTTTACAAGCAAGGTCACATCGAACTTATGAATTTTATTGAAGGTCTGGTTCCATTTAATCAGGTTATCAATCTGCCAGCTATAAGTTTTGGTTTGCAGACGTTTGGCCTGACCTCCGAATAAAGCCCAGTCCTCGTGTTTGGTTGACTGATGGTTCATGAATTCATACCATTCATAACGAGGAGCGAAATTCACCTGATAGGAAATATTAAATGGTAGCTTGACTGTGGCATATAGGGTAGTGTTCAGGGTATTGTAGAATTGCCTTCTGGTTTGGAAAGTCATATCGTACAACGGGTGTTTGGCCCCCCGGCCAAGATCGTCAACCGGGCTGATACGCCAGACCGTGCTGTTGTCTTTAAAAACTGAACCCCAGGGGGAGTCATTTACGCGCAGTCCCCAATCAGCCTGAATGGTCGGATCAGGATTTCCGCTACGGTTCCTTTTACTTTCATCGCGGTTGGAGAATTGGGTGTTGATACCTACAGTCAGCCAATCGGTTACTTTGGCGTCCAGGCTAAGCCTGCTGCGGATGGTGGTAAATGCATCGCCAACTATAATACCTTCATTGTTGTTATAACCTAACGACATGTAATAAGTGACTTCATCTTTCTTTCCCGACAGCGAAAGGTTGTGGTCCTGCCTTAATCCGTTCTGGAAGACCATATCTGTCCAGTCAACCGACTTGCCAGCTTTGTAATTGGCAATTTCAACCGGAAGCAGGCCAATACGTGCCAGCCATACATCAGTCAGTTCTCCGGCGCTTCCATCCCTCCACATGGTTTCTGTTACACCATCAGGAAGTTTGCCCGGATCAACGAATTTATAAAGCTTGGTATTGGTGGCAGCATTGTAATAGTTGAGCGATTGCATTACCTTGGTACGCCATGACAGAAATTCGTATGGTTGGTAAACATCCATTACGGTAGCCATCGTAGCCAACCCAAAACTGGTGTTTACATTGATGATTGGTTTGCCTTGTTTACCTTTTTTTGTGGTAACCAGGATAACCCCATTGGCTGATCGTGCACCGTAAACGGCTGCCGAAGATGCATCTTTCAAAACATCTATTGACTCAATATCATTGGGATTGATATCTTCCAACCCACCCTGATAAATCACTCCGTCCAAAACAACCAACGGGTTCGATGAAGCCTTCAGGGTATTGTCACCCCTCACTTCAAGATTACCGCCTCCTTTGGCATCAGTGGCAAATCCAACCTGAAGACCAGCGATATTTCCACGAAGCATATCCTGAAGGGCCTGAGGTTGTTCGTTTTCAACCTGCGATGATTTTACTGATGCAACCGATCCTGTCAGGTCACTTTTTTTCATGGTTCCATAACCAACAGCCACAACTTCTTCAAGCCCGATGGTTTCTTCTTCCAATACCACATTGATGGAAGTTCTGTTGTTTACTGCAATTTCCTGGGTTTTTAGTCCTACGAACGAAAACACTAAGGTTGAAGCTCCACTGGGAACAGATAACGTGTAATTTCCATTCCCGTCTGAGATTGTACCCGTGGAAGTTCCTTTCACTGCTATTGTTACGCCGGGAATAGGCTCACCGCTTTGTGATTTCACGGTACCTTTAACGCTAAATTTTTGTTCTTGCGTCAGAGGTGTGCTGTTGTCTTGCCCGGAGCCAAGTTTAGTAGAACGAGAGTCTGTTGCAGCGCTCACCGAAAGAAAGCTGAACAGAACAAGTAGAATGGTTAGTCTCGTGTACCAAATAAATTTTTGCCGGCCTTGAACGGAACCGATAAGGTCACACTTTTTTTTCATAGAATACAAATTATAGGTTAATTACTTAAAATAAATAGGTTTGGACCATTTAGAAAAATTTCAATGCTTTGTTAATCATTTTTTTTAAGTTAAGCCTGTTAAAGATAGCTGTTAAATGACAGTTAGCGCTGTATTATTTTTGCAAGTACTTGTACTATTTTGGCAAAAAACGAAATTGACATTCGGTTAAAAATACGGGAAGGCTCCAATATTAAAAAATAAATTTGAATATTGAACCTCAGGAGGAGTCTTTAACGCAAGGCTGGTTTCGCTGATTTTTTGTCCGAAAAGATTTGTAATTGCTGAGAAAACTATCAGGCAAATAAGGAATGTGCTTGGTTTCAAGGTTATTAATTGAACTTATATTGAAACTCTAAAATCTAGTTCCTTATTGGAAGGCTGATTCAACTCCGTCCGAAACGTGGGAAAAGCTCGTTCCAACTTCATCTCGCGGACGGCTTCCAACACTTATTTCTTTCTTCTACAAATATTCCGCACCTCTGGTGCTTCGGACATGCTCCTGCCTTTTTCCTTTTCCCCTTATTTCTGATTCTCCAGCAGATTCCTGAACTCCTTAATCTGAACCGGCGAACCGAGCACAAAAAGCTGGTCGCCCCGGCTTAGCGTGAGTTCCGGGTCGGGATTGAACACGTATTTGGCGCCGCTGATTTTTATTCCGATGATATTGATCCCGGATTTGTCTTTTGCATGTAACACTTTAAGCGCTTTGTTTACAAAGTAGGTGGCCATTTGGGTACACGAAATTTCCTCCAGGCTCACATCTTTACTTTGCTGAAGCAGTATGTATTCCAGAAATTCGACCACATCGGGCTGAGTAACCAGTTTAGCCATTCGCTGACCGCCAATACGTTCAGGCATAATTACATTGGTAGCGCCTGCCCTGCGAAGTTTGGTAATTGATTCGATCTCCGAAGCACGGCTGATGATTTTCAATCCCGGATTGATACTACGTGCTGTCAGTACCACAAAAACGTTGTCGGCATCGTTTGGTGTAGTGGCAATCAATGCCTTGGCATGTTCAATACGTGCCTGGAACAGAATCTCTTCGTGTGTGGCATCACCATGGATGTAAAGCAGGTTTTCGTCTTCACGAATGCGGTTCATGACCGTTTCGCGCTTGTCAATAACCACAAAATCAACGCCGCAGTCGCGTAACTCCAGGGCAGCCTGTTCTCCATTCCTTCCATAACCAACAATGATGGTATGGTCTTTCAGTTTCATGATTTTTTTGTCCACTCGGTAAGTTTTTAAGTAATCTTTTAATTCTCCATCGAAAACAAAACGGGCAAGACTTGAACCCACCCAGGCCAAACTGCCCAAACTGAACATGATCAATCCGGAAGTAAAAAGCTTTCCGAAATCAGAAAGTGGATGAATCATGCCGAACCCGACTGTCGAAATGGTAATCACAGTCATAAAGAAAGCATCAATCAGCGGGTACTTTTCATGTGCCCAATAAAACATAGTGCCGGAAGATAGCAGTAGTAAAATCAGCACAATTGCAGTCCGGATGGTTTTATTCGATACTGCCTTAAATCTGTTATACGGTTGGCTCATTTTCAATTATTGACTGAAGTTATGATCTTTGCTCCCAACTGGCAATTTAAGCATTTTTTAGGTTCGCAGTATTTGTTTTTTAACTGAAGTAAAGCCTGAGTTTCAAATGCCGACCGGCTTTCGATTCCCAGTTCGTTCCACTTGCGTATGATTTGGTTGGTTTCAGGCGCCAGTTTTTCGAGTAACAGCAAGGCACGGTCTTTCAATTCCTGATCGAGATGCTGGTCGCCATAAACAAATAGCAGAGGTGCAATTGTATTGATTACAAAATTATTAAAAGCTGTTTCGCCCAGTGTTTTTGAATGATTGTCTTTCGATATTTTATTAAAGCGGTAGTGATTATTCCAATATCCGGATGCCGAAACATCGAATAATTTTCGCAGTTCTTCCAGATTTTCGGTTTCCAGAATCCTCGAAAACAAAGCCGATGAATGATGGATCAGCATAGCCAGTTGTGCAATCCGGATGGTTGGAAAGTTAATCGGACGCAAGCGCATAAATTTCCACAGATGTGTTTCGATGCCCGATAAACCGTACTTTTTGTACAGGTACGAATATTCTTTCCGGAGCGATAAAAAATAGTCGTCGCCCAGCAACGTTTCGTTGAGCAATCCTGATTGGCCAAATAATAACGCTTCAATCTGGAACAAATCGGTTTTGTGCTTCGAAATCACATTCAACGGGAGCGATTTGGCGAGCAATTCGAACGGAAGCGCATTGGTTTTCATTCCGAAGTTCCGCGCCAGAAGCTGGTAAAAAGTCTCGTTCCAATTGTTTTTGTTCTGCCCAAGAATGGCCAGAATATCATCTGTCTTCGATTGAAGCCGTTCGATCATCAGAGCGCTGAACCAAAAGCGGATTAAAAAGGGATCATGTTCCGGAAGTTTATCTTCGCAGGCAATCCATCGCTGAGACTTTAAAAGTTGTTCGTAGTTTTCCAGAATCTCTGCCGGATAGGTGATTTCCAATGTCGGCAAGGGTTGACTTTTCACCAGTACCGGACTGTCGTTCAACTCGACCACATGCAGGATTACGTTTTCGTACGCTGCATCGGTATTGTGCCGGTGACGGTACCAGTGCGACGATTTCTGGTGAACCTCGATGTTGCCCGCCCAAACGGTTTCGCCAATCCGGATCCGTGCATTGAAAAAATCTGGCCCGGAATCGGAGTTTGGCTGCCCGGTCGAAATGATTTCGACCGATCGCCCGTCGGTAGTTTTCAGGTTATTTTTTGTAAACAATCCTTGTTTCCAAATGAACTGTAAAAATTCTTCCTTCATTCGATTAGTTTCTTATTTGCTGTTCCGAAAGATATTTTCAGAAGCGGTCAATAAATTTAACAAAACGAATTAAGAAAACAGAGAATTCAGATGAATTTTTGAAACTGATTAATTTTTAATGAGCAAACCTCAAGAATCTTTACTTCAAGGTTGAAGAGGAAGGGTGGGGATGGGGTTATTCAATTCCCTCTCTATCGCCATCTGCATTCCGGATAATTCGGCCAGTCCTTTCAGACGGCCAATCAGCGGATAACCCGGATTGGCTGAACGGTTAAAATCATCGAGCATTTTTACGCCATGATCGGGACGGAAAGGGATCCGGAAATCTTTACGCCCGGATTCTTTACGGCGGATTTGCTCTTTCAGCAAGGCTTTTACGATGGGATACATGTCCACATCGCCTTCGATGTGGCCGTACTCGTGAAAAACGCGATTTTCTAAAAACACATTGTTGCGCAAGTGTGTAAAATGAATACGGTGACCCAGTTTCTTTACAATTTGTTCCAGATTATTTTCCCGGTTTACCGACAGGGAGCCGGTACAAAAAGTGAGGCCGTTGGCAGTTGAATCAACCTGGTCGCAAATCCATTCCAGGTCGTCCTGAGTACTTACAATCCGCGGTAGTCCTAGTACAGGGAATGGCGGATCATCCGGGTGAATGCAAAGGTTTACACCAGCTTCTTCGGCTACCGGAACCACCTCTTTCAGGAAAAGCGATAAATGTTTGCGTAATTTATCGCGGTCAATATGGCTATATGTTTCCAGAAATTTAAGGAACGCATTTTTGTAATCGGTAACCGAACTATCAATAGTTCCATCTATAAATCCCTGCGAAACAACAATGATGTTTCGGGCAAGCTCTTCCTGCTCATCGGGAGACATGGATACCGCGACTTGTTCAGCCCTGGCCGTTACTTCTGCCGGATAATCGTTGGCTGCGCCGGGACGTTTCAGAATAAACACATCGAAAGCGGCAAAAATGGCATAATCAAAATACATGACCTCACCCCCATCAGGTAACTGATAATGCAGGTTGGTCCGAATCCAGTCGAGTACGGGCATAAAATTATAGCAGACGGTGTCAATGCCACATTCGCCCAAATTCCGGAGCGATAGTTTGTAGTTTGAAACCAGCCGTTCGTATTCACTGTTTCGGGTTTTAATCCCTTCTGAAACAGGCAAACTTTCAACCACTGTCCAGCGCATCCCATGAGCTTCGATGGCCGATTTTACTTTCATGATTTCCCCGACTGGCCAAACTTCGCCATTCGGGATGTGGTGCAGCGCGGTAACCACCCCTTCAATTCCCATCTGTTTCAGGTCCGATAACTGAACCGGATCGCCGAAACCAAACCAACGCCATGATTTTTCGAGTGCCATTTGAAAATGATGAATTTTGAATGATGAATGATGAATTTTCAGTTCCAGGATTCGAATTGCAAATTAACCTGGAACTTGGAACTTGGAACCTGAAACCTGAAATTTTCATACTCCTGAATAAGCGCTGAACCCTCCGTCAACCGGGATGATTGAGCCGGTGATGAAACTGGCCGCATCAGAACAGAGGAATTGTACCAGCCCGTTTAATTCGGTGATGTCGCCAAAACGTTTCATGGGAGTTTTTGCCAATACCTTGAAGCTTCGTTCAGTATAAGATCCATCCGGATTAATTAACACTGCCCGGTTTTGATCGCCGATAAAAAAGCCTGGAGCGATCGCATTTACCCGAACCTTTTCGCCAAATTTCATAGCAAGTTCAGAAGCCAGCCACTGGGTGAAAATATTGATCCCGATTTTGGCTACCGAATAACCTGGCACGCGCGTAATTGCTGAATAGGTAGCCATTGACGAAATATTGATAATACTGCCTTTGCCGTTTTTCGCCATCACTTCGCCAAAAACCATACATGGCATCACTGTTCCGTTGATGTTCAGATCTGTTACTTTGTTGAAATCAACCATTTTCATATCAAAAATAGTTTGATCTTCTGACAGAGTTGCCCCGGGAATATTTCCTCCTGCAGCATTCACCAAAATATCAATCTGACCATACAATTCAACAACTTTTGCAGATACTGATTTCAGGCTTTCCATGTTTAGAATATCACAAACCAAACCGTGAATTTCGCCCAACCCGGCAAATTCGGACATTCTTCGCTCAATGGCTTCTTCCCTGATATCGAGAATAATAACCACCACTCCGGCTTCAAGCAAGCTTTTCGAAATGCTTCCCCCTAAAACTCCACCGCCGCCGGTAACTACGGCTACTTTTCCTTTTAAATCAAAATTTGGTTTGCTCATGTACTTACTTTATTTCCTCTTTATATTACTTATTCCATAAGGAAAACGTTCTGGCCGGCTTAGCATCGCATTGGCTTCATCGTCGTGTTCGAAACGCTCGGTTCCCGGATTCCATCTAAGCTTGCGGTTCAACTTCATAGCAATATGGGTGATCAGGCAAATGGTGCAAGCGCGGTGCCCTATTTCAGCAGGCGAAATCGGTTCCTTTTTGGTCAGGATACATTCGAGCCAGTTGCCATGTTGCTCATCACTTTTGTAAAGATGAATTTCATTTTCGCCGATGACTGAACTCAAAATCTTCGGATCGCTGGCATCCAAAGCTTTGGCGCTTCTGGCTTTCGAAACCGGATCGCTGGCCGAAGCCACATAGTCGCCACGCGAGACAAAAATCCAGCCTTCAGTGCCCTCGTAGCGGATACCGTTTGGATAACCACCGCTGGTGTACATGGAAATTCCGTTGGCATATTCGGCCTTTGCCATAAAATCGCCGTGAACATCCCACAAACCTGATTTCGGGAACTCGGCCACAGCCTGAATTGAAATTGGCCCGGTATATTCAGTATTCATGCCCCATGCTGCCGAATCATAATGATGTTGTCCCCATCCGGTAATCATTCCTGCCCCGAACTGTTCGCGGCGCAACCAACCGGGACGGCCATATCCAACCTGCGGATGAACGCCAATTTCGGTATAAGGAACATAAGGTGTTTCGCCCAGCCACATATCGTAGTTGAAGCCTTTTGGTACGGGCATTTCGGCAGCTTCAGGACCTGATGGATCGCCGGGCAAACCAATTTTTACGGTATGAAGGCGACCGATACGTCCGTTTCGGACTAACTCGGCAGCCACCCGAAATTGTGTTGATGATCGTTGCTGGGTTCCCACCTGAAGGATAATTCCTTTTTCCTTCACAATGTCGGCCATTATCCGGCCTTCAGTAACGGTTAACGAGGTAGGTTTCTGCACGTAAACATGTTTCCCGGCCAAAGCAGCCTCAATGGCAGGTTGGGCATGCCAATGATCGGGAGTACTGATGATGACCGCATCAATGTCCTTATTGAGAAGCATGTCTTTGTAATCGTCGTACATTTTAACGTTTACATAGTTATCCTGACCAGTTTTCTTTTTGTAGTAGTCCTCCACCAATTTTTTACCATCTGCAAGCCGATTTTTATCCAGATCGCACACTGCAATCATCCGGGCAACCTCATGCCGTAATGTGCCAGGCATATCGTGATCGCGGGCAATACGGCCACAACCGATCTGCCCGATGTTAATTTTATTACTTGGCGCATTTTTACCCATCACACTTGATGGTACAATAGTCGGCAATATAAAGGCTCCGGCAGCGCCGGTAACCGTCTGTTTCAAAAAATTACGTCGTTCCATAGGTTTAGATTTATGATTGGTTATTGATTATTTATGATTTTGAAAAAGTTCCAGGTTTCAAATTCCAAATTCCAAGTATGAACAAAACATGGAACTTGAAATTTGGAATTTGGAACTATTCCGCTGCATACTTCTTAAATTCCGCTGCAATCTTCGCGGTTTCGTTTGTTCCGGAGTGAACCAGAACCCGGTATTTCAGTTTGATGGTTTCTCCCTTTTTCATGACTGTCGCTTTATCGTCGGCTGGCCAGTACATGGGCGTTGGCGAGAAAAATCCGTAGTCGCGGGTAAACCAGGGCGAAGGATACCAGTTGTTCGAAGGGTGTTGCATAATGGCCATTCCTTCGATTTTGTCGCCTCTTTTTCCGTAGTAATCCATCCAGGGAGATGCCTTGCCGAAGGTTTCTTTTTCTCCGGATTCGCCTTCGGCATTGATCATTGTTCCACCATTGACAACAGCCAGAGCCGGGTCCATTCTTGCGGAGAAGAGTGAGTGGTTGGTTTTTTCGATGGTAACATCCAATAACATTTCCATAGTTACTTCAAAATCTATCTGGAATATTTCTTTGGATGGCGCGGTAATCGTTATTTTCCGAAGGTCTTTCACCGGAGAAACTGCACCCGGACGTTTCCAGATACATTCGTTTTCAATCACCACACGTGGACCATCGTTTTCGAGAATGTCCTCACGCAGCGAAACAATTTGTCCACGTTCCAGGCCTTCCTGCCAGTAATTGCCGCCATTCACGCGGTCGCAACCAAAGAACAGTGAACTATGATGCGGGTACGTTCCGTTTCGCATTGATGTTACACTTGCACCTGATGGGCCGTTCACAGGGTAGAAGAACGGATATTTTTCGTTTTCGGCAATAATGTAGCTGGTGAAAAACAGGTTGTCAATAGTCACATCTATTTTTGCGCCTTTTTTGACCGCTGATATTTTTGATTGTGCCTGAGTTAATCCTGCAAAAAGGATCAGAAATAAAAAGTTGAAAAGGATCAGTTTGAGTTTCATATACCGTTTGTTTGAAAAAGGTTTTCGGTTTTGCCAGTTGCCAGCGGCTAGCTGCCAGCAACTGGCAAAAAATTATTTTAAAATAGTTACTGCTGGTGGATTTGCAAAAGCCTGCCAGTAATTTTCGGCTTCTTCCGGAGTCATTTTACCATCGAAAATAATCAGCCGATATCTCAGTGTATAGTCGTTTCCTTTTTCTATTTTCCAGTCTTTGTGCCGGATGGGGCAAAACTCAAAATACATGTCGCCACGTCCACCATTCGCATCCATGGGCCAAACGCGCATTGGTTCAGGGTGCATCCGGTTGGCCGGATAACTCAGGAACAATATTCCGGAGCGGCCTTCTTTGGTTGCCGATTCGCCTTCAACCACACACCATCGGGCATTGCTTCCGTCGGCATCTTTACGGTTTTTTCCTTCTGAAGTCAGCACCGAACTGTTGTCTTTTGTCCATTTTTCGGTAGCGCGCCAGCCTATTCCACCACCATAACGGTAAGCGGCAAGTAGAATTCCTGAATCGAGCGGTGTATTCAGGGTGCTTGCGTAATCAAACATGAAGCGTTGATTATTCAGGTTCCAGACCCGTACATCGAAAAGTTCATTCATTGCAACAGCATCGCCGCCAACAGCTCCAAAGTCAATATGTTCCTGAAGTGTTTTGAACCCGGTATAAACCGGGCCTTCTATCTGCGAAATCAATCCGGCAAAGCGAACCGTTCCCTGGCCTTTATACAAATTCCAGAAATCAACTTCCCGTTTGCCAATAAAAGTGAGTGTCCAGGGGTTCCATATTCCGTAGTGATGGTAATGATCGGGCGCCTGAATGCGGGTGAGCACTTCACCACCCGGAGAAGTAACCGGATGCAGAAATGCCGAACGTTTGAAAAACGGACTTATTCCTTTGGGTGGATTTACTGTTTCAATCTGGTAACTCAAAATCGGTTTTTCTCCCAACTTCAGGTTCAGCGCACCATCTTTCTTTACTGCTTTAATCCCTGACTGAGAGGTTGGCGGGTTTAAAGTTTTCCGAAGAACAAAGGTGCGTTTGGTATTTTTAAGTGTTTGTCCGTTTAGAACGAACCAGACTTTTGAGCCGGAAGCGGTTTCCAACTGAAAAGGAACGGCAGTTTCTGTTTTTCCTTTGATTTCAAAAAGTGCCAGTTTCAATGAATCCGTATTGCAGTTGAATTGATCAACCGATAGGCTTACCGGACAATCCAACCGGTCGGTATTTCCAGCCGCAACTTCAAATTTCAGAAGATCCTGAGCCGAAACCCCAACGGCCAGTATAACGGCTATAAATATGAATATGATTTTCATCGTTTTATTTACAATTTATTTATCAATGTCGTTTAGTTAGTGATTATTCATAATCGTTTGTAATTCATTGAGTAAGGTTTCTTTGGTTTTTTATTCCTTGGGTTACTCCGCCCAG
>PNOH01000032.1 GCA_013824715.1 Odoribacter sp.
ATATATATTCTATTATATTTTTGGTTTATGTGTCATTTACAGGTGAGTTATAGCTGATGTTAGTGATGATGGGTTAACCGTGACAGTATGTGTTGCTGTTTTCGGCCCGTTACATCCTGCGGCACTGGCTGTGATGGTGGTTGTCCCACTCCATCCTGCTGCATAAGTTACTGCGCCTGTTGTCGCAACTATACTGTTTCCAGCAAAAGCTGCGGTGGTTGCATCCATACTATATGTTATTCCGATGCTGTTTGTTGCAGTAGCCGTATAGGTTACTGTACCTGCTTCCTGGCAACGGTTTGACGCTGCACCCAGAGCGAAAACAGGTGTGCCTACTGTTTGAGGTATAGTTACTATGTTATCAACTAAGGAAATAGCTCCTGCAGTTGTTAGCCCCCTACCCAGAAGAGATGAGCTTCCCAATAAATAGATAGGTCCGTTAGCAACTATAGTACCCCGAAAAACAGAACCAGTTGCTAAATCAAATTGTCCTCCTATTTGCCAATACACATTACACAAGGAGGCTGAACGAATCAGATCGACGTTTGAGGATGCACTTTCTGCAAAAGCACCACCTATCCGGATAATAAATACAGCATCAGGATCATTTACTGCATCTAAAGTTAAAGTTCCGTTTAATGTTGAAGCAGCATTCGTATACCAAACACCTGGGGTAAGAGTCTGGCCGCCTAATCCAACTGGTATATTAGTGCCGACCGGAGTGTTCAACGCTCCATAAGCTGCAAGTAAATCTATTTTGGCTTGTGCTGAAGTGGCATCCGCTATATGGCTTTGCCCATTTAATGTTCCAGGAGGAGTGTATGCACCTGCATTAGTGCCAACATCTCCTGTTACGATTGATGTTCCA
The DNA here is from genome assembly GCA_013824715.1 of Odoribacter sp. Lineage (GTDB taxonomy): Bacteria > Bacteroidota > Bacteroidia > Bacteroidales > Prolixibacteraceae > Aquipluma. The sequence goes on from PNOH01000032.1 coordinate 869, forward strand.
GTATTTGTAAATGCTCCGTCAGCGGTAAATAGCGCAAAACCGGAAGCTGCGCCTAAGTTAGGAGCTGCTTGAGCAAATATGACGGTTGGCAATAAAATCAGTGCGAGCGCAAGAAAAACATTATGTAGTTTTTTTTTCATAATAAAAAAGTATTAATAAATCCGGATATTTTAAAGTAAAAGTACAAGTCGCAAAAATGCAATTGTTATATAATTTATGTAAAAATTTACATCTTTCTCACATTCCAAATGTAATTATGGATAAATTACATTTGGATGTAAAATCAAGTCCCAAAACACAATTTATTTTGAAATTATTCTGCTGATCACTTGTTCTCCAAAAATGTTATAAATCCTCACTTAGCATTTCACAGAATGGGACGCCTGTCCGAAATTTTCATTCGGAATAGCAAACAACGTAACTAAAAAAATCATACAGAGCATCCAGACAAAGGAGAGGCTTATGACTTTTTAAAGTGTTATACAATTAAATTAAAGAGTTACATCTTTCTCACATTTAGAAAATTCCAGAATAAATTAGAAAAATAGATGTTGTGTCTTTTTTTTATCCTGAGCTTAGGTACTATCCGAAAATAACTACCGTTAAGGTATTAAAATGCCAAACAAATTATTTTAGAAAATGAAGAGGCTGTTTATTTTACTCATTATCGTCCTGGTTGCATCTGTTTTGAATGCTATCAATTTTTACTCACAGAAAATAGAGCGCTGTTCTGCAGGGGCCTACCACACTTTAACTATTGATGGATCTGGGTATTTGTGGGCATGGGGTTATAATTATTGTGGACAGTTAGGAGATGGAACCACACAAGAAAAATACATACCTGTGCAAATTATGCCAACAACAAAATTTAAAATCGCTGTAGCTGGATTTGATTACAGCATGGCGATTGATGAATTTGGAAATCTCTGGGGTTGGGGAACTAATAATTCAGGACAGTTGGGTAATGCAACCATTCCAGACAACACCTCCATACCTGTACCGGTCAAGCATGGTACAAAATTTAAAGACGTTTCAATATATTATTCTCATACTTTAGCCATCGATGAATCGGGAAATTTATGGGCATGGGGATCTAATACCAAGGGTCAATTAGGAGACGGCACCACTTCAGATAAGCCCTCACCGGTAAAGATTAAATCAGGAACATTGTTTAAGTCCATTTCAGCAGGTACTGCTCACAGCATTGCGATTGATGAGTCGGGAAACCTTTGGGCATGGGGAAACAATAAATACGGTCAGTTAGGAGACGGTACCATTTCAGATAAGTACACTCCTATAAAAGTCAAATCAGGTACAAATTTTGAAATTGTATCAGCCGGATTTGGGCACAGCATAGCCATTGATGAAATGGGAAACTTGTGGACATGGGGTGGAAATTCTTCCGGTCAATTGGGCGATGGAAGCGATTTCAATAAATCAAGCCCGGTACAAATTAAATCAGGGGGAAAATTTGAGTCCATATCGGCAGGATCTTCTAACAGCATGGCCATTGATGAATCGGGAAATCTTTGGGCCTGGGGGTATAACGGCTACGGAAATATAGGTGATGGAACAAGTTCGGAGAAATCTTTACCGGTGAATATCAAATCAGGTACAAGAATCAAAGCTGTTTCAGCCGGTTATAATCACAGCATGGCCATTGATGAATCAGGAAACCTGATGAGTTGGGGATCGAATGAAAACGGACAGTTTGCCGACGGAACCACTTCGGGAAAGTTATTACCTGTAAATATTAAACCGGATGTAAAATTTAAAATCGTTTCAGCAGGTAACGAACACTCCCTGGCTATTGATGAATCGGGAAATTTGTGGGCCTGGGGCGCTAATTCTTACGGACAGTTAGGCGATGGAACCAAAAACGGAAAAAACATTCCGGAACAAATAAAATCAGGAACTAAATTTAAAGCCGTTGCAGCAGGAAAATATAATACCAGTATGGCCATTGATGAATCAGGGAATTTGTGGTGCTGGGGATATAATTACTACGGACAGTTGGGTGATGGAACCACAGAGGATAAAAACACTCCTGTTCAGGTTAAAAACGGGACAAAATTTAAAATTATATCGGCCGGATCTTCTGTCAGCATGGCTATTGATGAAACGGGCAATCTGTGGACCTGGGGTTACGGGAAGTTGGGCGACGGCGCAACCTCAACCAAACTAATACCTGTTAATATCAAACCAGGGGTAAAGTTTAAATTCGTTTCGGCTTGTACTACCTACACCATGGCCATTGACGAATCAGGCAACCTGTGGGGTTGGGGAATGAATAAAACGGGACAATTGGGCGACGGTACCACTATTGACAAATCAACTCCAATACAGATTAAGCCCGGAATAAAATTCAAGACTGTATCGACCTATTATTCTCATACCCTGGCGATTGATGAATCTGAGAATTTGTGGGCATGGGGAAGTAATGAATACGGAAAGTTGGGAAATGGTGCGTTATTGGCTAAAACAAAACCGGTATCGGTCAGGATTGGTACCAAATTTAAATTTACAGATGCAGGATCTGTTCATTCTGCGGCAATTGATGAATCAGGGTTTCTTTGGACCTGGGGATACAATAAAAATGGCCGGTTGGGAGATGGCACCACTACTGATAAATCTACTCCTATACAGATCAAATCGGGCACAAAATTTAAAAATGTGTCAGCAGGTTACAATTACACTTTAGCCATTGATGAGCTAGGGAAACTTTGGGCCTGGGGATTCAATGATGTGGGTCAATTGGGCGATGGCACTGCATGGCACGATTCTCCGGTGTGGATTAATGCCGGTAATTCTGCCACAGGTAAATCTAACAAATAAGGTTTTAAAAATGAAAATTCCTGAACCTTTGATAAAAGAGATTACTCCGGACAAAGCTAAAATACCCACAGCATTCATCGCTGAACAAAAAAAAAGTCCATGCCAAAATCTGACATGGACTTAATACTAAATACTGAATTGATTGATTTATTAATTATTTTGTTTTAATGACTTCAAACGTTACCCTGCGGTTCAATGCGCGACCTTCTTCTGTGTCGTTAGTTGCAGCAGGTTTTGTCTCTCCCAGTGGTTTTTGCTTTGAAATACGAACCGCTTTAATTCCGGAAGTGGTAATTGCTTTGACAACCGAATTTATCCGTCTTTCCGTCAGTTTCATGTTGTATTCCTCAGTCCCCTTACTGTCGGCATTTCCAGTCAGGTCAACATTATAATCATTGTTTAATTTCAATAAATTGACCAGTTTTTCAATTTTTGCTTTTTCGACGGGAAGAATATTCGACTTGTCATAGTCAAAATAAACTGGTTCGATTGACATTTCCGGGGATACCAATTCTTCCGCTGTCTTTTCAATTACAGGGCAACCTTTATTTTCTTTTGGTCCTGCTACTGTCGGGCATGCGTCAAGGTAATCAGCTACACCATCGCCATCGGTATCAATAGGGCGACCGTCTTTGTCAACACTAACTCCAACTGGAGTATCCGGAGATTTGTCTAATGCATCGACAACGCCGTCTTTATCCTGGTCGAGCGGGCATCCATTGGCATCCACTTTCCATCCTTTTGGAGTGTCCGGACATTTGTCATCTTTATCGGCAACACCATCACCGTCTGCATCCGGGCAACCTTTCAGCGAAGTTAATCCGGCAATAGTCGGGCAATCGTCAATGTAATCGGCAACGCCATCGCCATCGGTATCAATTGGGCAGCCATTTTTATCAACAGCAACTCCGGTAGGAGTATCCGGACATTTGTCTTTATTGTCCGAAACACCGTCCAGGTCCGAATCTTTGGCTTTACCAAAATCCAGTTCACCGCCTGCTGTAACTTTCCACAGGTTTTCTCTTCCGGTTATTCCTTTGGCAACCGACTCAATACCGCGAATGTAGCCGGCTTCCATATAAAGCGCAAAATTGGAGCTCATATAATATTTGCTTCCCAGGCCTAAATCGAAGTTAAAAGCTTCAACCCCATTGTCGAACAGATAGCCAGGCCCGGCAAACAGATAAGGACGTAAGTTTGAATCTTCGCCTGAAAGTTTAAGTCTAAGGTTCAGAAAAGGATTTACAAAATCGAGGTTGCTCTGCAATATGGTTCTGTAGATACCCATGTTGCCTTTCAGCATAATATCAAAACGAGGGCTGAGGTATCTGCTTAAATACAATTCAGGAATGATCCCAATACCGCCGTTCTCTAAGGTTCCGTATGCGCCTGCGCCACCGCCCAGGCCCCATTTTTTGTCAATCGTTTGAGCATGACTACTAATCGTAAAAGCGACGATCAATAAAAGTAAAATTAATTTTTTCATAGTTCTTGGAATTAATTTGTAATGATATTCTTAAAGTGATGCAATAATCTTTTGCAGCTCTTCTTTTGTTTTGCCTAATTTTTCCTGAAGCCTCCCCAAAAGTTCCTCCTTCTTGCCATCCAGCAACATCAGGTCATTGTCGGTCAAGATTGCGAATTTCTGTTTGAGTTTGCCTTTTGTTACATTCCAATTTCCCTGAATTTCAGTTGAGTTCATTTTCTTATATTTTAATTGTGAAAGAGTTTTCACCCAACAAAGATGAACGTATCTCAAGAGAAAAGTGTTACATAATTCCAGCAAAGACTTACAAAATTCACATATTTCAAAAAGTGTGAATCATGTAACTTATATCAAAAGTTATGTAACTCCTAAACATTTTTAAGTGCCGATCTTTACACAGATAAAAATGAGTAATCAGGAATCTTTATACAATTAAATAAAACCGTTATGAAAAGAATTAGATTTATTACGATCATGATTTTGAGTACAGCCTTGCTATTTTCAAGCTGTGCATCTTTAAACAAAACACAAAAAGGAGGAGCTATAGGAGCTGCATCTGGTGGCGCCATGGGAGCGATTATTGGCAAGGTAGCCGGGAATACCGGGCTGGGTGCAATTATTGGCGCTGCAGTTGGAGGCGCTACAGGTGCAGTAATTGGCCATAAAATGGACAAACAAGCCGCGGAAATAAAGAATACCGTTCCGGATGCAAAGGTTGAACGTGTAGGCGAAGGAATCGTTGTGGAATTTAGCAGTAATGTTTTGTTTGGATTCGACAGTTCAAATTTGTCGCCTGATGCTAAAACAAACCTTGATAAACTGGTTAAAATTCTGAATGTATATCCTGACACTGATATTGAAGTTCAGGGTCATACCGATAGTAAAGGTACCGAACCGTACAATCAGAATTTATCGCAAAACCGGGCAGGGGCAGTTTCCGGTTATCTGTACAATAAAGGAATTGCGAACGACCGAATCAGGACCAAGGGGTTTGGCGAAAATATGCCCAAATATGATAACAATACAGAAGATGGCCGTTCTCAAAACCGCAGGGTTGAGTTCCTGATCACTGCCAATGAAAAAATGAAGGCTGAAGCTGAAAAAGAAGCAGTGAAGTAAATTCAGTTTTCAGTCGCAGTTTTCAGAAAGAAGTTGTCAGGCTATCAGGCTGTCTGCTTGCCAACAACATTGTGACCATTCAACTATTCAGCCATTTAGCCATTTAACCATTTAACCATTTAACCATTTAAAAATTTAACCATTTAAAAATTGAATATGAAAAACAGATTATTATCAGTCCTATTAATCCTGGTGCTTTCAGCATCATTCGCAATTGCTCAGGAAAAATCAAAAATGTCATTTGGTATTTTAGGCGGGTTAAATTTCCAGAATTTGAACGGAAAACTTTCGAGTGGAGACAAACTCAATAACGATATGCTCCTGGGTTTCCATGGAGGTGTTAATGTTCAGATTCCAATTGCCCCGGAGTTCTTTTTCCAGCCCGGATTGATGTTTGCCACAAAAGGCGCTAAAAACACATATACTCTTTTAGGTAGGGAATTCACGGATGAAATCAAACTCAATTACATTGAAATGCCCTTGAATCTGGTTTACAAAGGTGCATTGGGCAACGGATTTGTAATGCTTGGATTTGGACCTTATCTTGCTTATGGTATCAGCGGCAAGCAAATATTTCAAGGAAACTCATTAACCATTGAGAGAGGTGTAGATTATAATGCATTTGATGCAGGGGCTAACATCCTCTTCGGTTATGAAATGGCAAGCGGGATCTTCTTACAATTGGATACCCAATTCGGGATGCTGAATATTAATCCTGAAGACGAAAATTCTCCCAATGATCAATCAACCGCAAAAAATACAGGCTTCGGTCTGTCATTAGGATATAGGTTTTAGTTTAGAGTTAGGTTTTTAGAGAGAAAGTCAATGTGAGAAAGGCCGTTCCCCAAAAAGGGACGGTCTTCTTTTTGGTATTTGTGTCTGTGGAAGGAATAGGTTCCATCCATACAAAATGAATCGGGATGCCGGCTCTTTTGTCATTGACATTCATTTTCACAAGTTAAGTGTCATCCAAATAGTAAATGGTAAATAGTCTAATTGTAAATCTATTCATCTGTATTGATGTGTGAATCATGTAACTTATTTACAAATTTATGTAACGCGTTTCTTTTCAGTTGTTTTAATCTTTGAGCATAAATACTCAAAAGCTAAATGGTCATCACCACTTCAAAAAAATACATTTTCTCAAAGAGGCTTGACGGTTACTTTTCAGGTGTTCACAGCGCCTGGAAATTTACTGGTCTTTTTTTTAAGGAAGCATTTAAAAGACCTTTTCACCTTCGCGAAGTAATTAATCAATGTTTTGAGATTGGTTTAAGATCGCTGCCGCTGATTACTCTTACAGGGTTCATTGTAGGAATTGTTTTCACCAAACAATCGCGTCCACCGCTCGAGGATTTTGGCGCAACATCCTGGCTTCCTTCGTTAATCGGGATTGCTATTATTAAGGCATTAGGGCCGTTGGTCACCGCGCTGATTTGTGCGGGCAAAGTGGGTTCCGGTATTGGGGCCGAACTTGGCTCAATGAAAGTGACTGAACAGATCGACGCCATGGAAGTATCGGCCATCAATCCGTTTAAATATCTGGTGGTCACTCGTGTGCTGGCTACTACCATCACCATTCCTATACTTGCATTGTATTGCAGTTTTATAGGGCTGTATGGTTCATATTTAAATGTTCATGCTGAAGAAACCAGCAGCCTGATCAGCTTTTATAAAAACGCATTTTCAACGATCACCTTCATCGATATATTCACATCTGTAATCAAAACAATTGTTTACGGGTTCACGATTGGCATCGTCGGGACATACAAAGGATATCATGCCACACAGGGAACCCGTGGAGTTGGCAAAGCAGCAAATCAGGCTGTCGTGCTTGCCATGTTCCTGATATTTATTGAGGAAGTCATTATTGTTCAGATTGCTAATTGGATCAGATATTTTTAAATGATGGATAACTTGAAACAACATATCATCAATAAGGAAGAATCGGTTATTTCTATTACCGGGTTATATAAGTCGTTTAATGACTTGCATGTTCTAAAAGGGATTGACTTTAATCTTTTTAAAGGAGAGAATGTTGCTGTGCTTGGGAAATCAGGGACCGGAAAATCTGTTTTAATCAAAATTATTGTGGGTTTACTCCAGCCGGACAAGGGCGAAGTTTATGTGCTCGGGAAACAGGTTGATCAATTAACTGTTAAAGAACTGAATGCACTACGCATACGAATCGGATTTTCATTCCAACACAGCGCTTTGTACGATAGCATGAATGTTTACCAGAATTTAGCCTTCCCTTTGACCATGAATATAAAAAATCTGACCAAAAAGGAAGTCGATTTTGCGGTTGAAGAAGTTTTGGATGCAGTGGGTTTAACCAATAAAATCAAACAAATGCCATCTGATCTTTCAGGTGGTCAACGCAAACGAATAGGCATTGCACGCACCTTAATCCTGAAACCCGAAATCATGTTATACGATGAGCCCACATCAGGTCTCGATCCTATTACAAGCGCCGAAATCATTGAGTTAATTAATGAAGTTCAGCAGAAATACAACACCAGCTCGGTCATTATTACACACGACCTTACCTGCGCAAAAAATACGGGCAACCGTATTGCCATGCTGCATAAAGGAAAGTTTTTAAAATTCGGAACTTTTAACGAGGTTTTCTCCAGCGATAATGAGCAGGTTAGAGGTTTCTTTAATTACAATTTTATACAATAAGCTATGAACGAATCATCAAATAAACGGGCAGTAATAGTCGGAGTTTTTGTTTTTATCGGTTTGGTATTTCTTCTCTCAGGAATCCTGATTATTGGCAACGTACGCGAAACCTTTAAACGAAAAATGAATGTCGTTTCGCTTTTTGAGGATGTTGGTGGCCTGCAAAAAGGTAACAATATTTGGTTGTCGGGGGTGAAAATCGGTACAGTGGACAATCTTAATTTTTATGGAAAATCGCAGGTGGAGGTAAGTATGAACATTGATACAAAAGCTCAGCAATTTATCCCAAAAGATTCGAAAGTAAAAATAAGCAACGATGGACTGATTGGGAATAAAATACTGGTTATATACGGTGGAACCGAAAAGTCGCTGGTAGTGCAGGAAGGAGACACGCTTGAGGTAGAGAAAACCTTTACATCGGAAGATATGATCAATACATTTCAGGAAAATAATAAAAACCTGCTGGCCATAACTGCCGATTTTAAAGCCATCAGTAAAAAATTAGCTGCCGGTGAAGGGACTATCGGAAAATTATTGAATGACACCTCGTTATATGCTAACATCAATTCCGCAACAAAATCACTTCAAAAGGCAACGGTTAAAGCACAGGAATTGGCAGGTTCACTTGCCACTTTCAGTTCAGGGCTTAACAAAAAAGGCACTCTGGCCAATGAACTGGCCACAGATACCATAGTTTTTAAATCAGTTAGAGCTTCGGTTTTGCAATTGCAGCAAATGGCCGATACCGCATCGGTGTTTATTGCAAATCTCAAACAGGCAGGCAATAACCCAAAAACTGCAGTTGGTGTATTACTCCACGATGAAGAAGCAGGCGCTCTTTTAAAGGAATCCTTTAAAAATCTGGAGAGCAGTTCGCAAAAATTGGATGAAGACCTTGAAGCTGCCCAACACAATATTCTACTTCGGGGATTTTTTAAGAAGAAAGCAAAAGCTGCTGAAAAAGACTCGCTGAAAAGATAGGAATTCGATGTGTGAATCATGTAACTTATTTTCAAAGTTATGTAACACATCTGGATGAAGTTGCCCTTAAATTTGTATATATAACCAGCTAAGGCATAATAAAAATGGAAAAATTTAACCCTGCAATCAAAGTTATCCCGAAAGTTCGGGATGTGGCGAAGCAATCCATGACACGGCTTAGCGAGAAAACACTTGTTAAAACAAAAGATGCAGGCAACTTTTTAACAGATGTGGCCGATGTTTCCTTGTTTATGGCACACCTTACCAGGGAGATGTTTTCGGGCAACTTTGAATGGAAAGAATTTCTGCGCCAGTGTTATCAAATCGGATATAAAACATTGCCGCTTATTTCAATCACCGGGGCCATAATGGGTTTGGTGCTTACCATTCAGTCGCGCCCGGTACTTGTTGATTTTGGGGCAGAGTCAATGCTTCCGGGAATGGTCGCTGTTTCGCTGATCAGGGAAATGGGGCCGGTTATTACAGCATTGATCTGTGCCGGGAAAATTGGTTCAGGAATTGGGGCGGAATTAGGTTCGATGAAAGTAACCGAACAGATTGAAGCCATGGAAGTTTCGTCAACCAATCCGATGAGGTTTTTAGTTGTCACACGGGTGCTGGCAGCCACGTTAATGATCCCATTGCTGGTTTTATATGCTGATTTACTTGGCATTTTTGGAAGTTGGGCAGGCGCAAATATCAAAGGCGACGTAACATTGACTCTATTTTTCTCACAGGCTTTTAGCCATATTGACTTTATTGATTTTATGCCTGCAGTTGTCAAAACATTCTTTTTCGGTGCGGTTATCGGATTGGTAGGTTCATATAAAGGATACAATGCCGGGCGCGGAACCGAAAGTGTTGGTATTGCTGCAAATTCGGCGGTGGTGTTGGCTTCGCTCCTGGTAATAATTACAGATATGATTGCAGTACAAATTACTGATATGCTAATATCATGATCATCGCTCAAACAGATATTCAGAAGAAAGCTTCGTATAAAACGACAAGGAGTGAGCCGGTTATTATAATAAATAACCTGAAAAAATCATTTGGCAGCCAGGAGGTGTTGAAAGATGTTTCTTTAAATCTTTTTAATGGCGAAAACCTGGTTGTACTTGGTAAATCAGGCTCCGGAAAATCGGTCCTGATCAAATGTATTGTTAGGTTGTTAAATCCTGATAATGGAACAATTAATGTACTTGGCGAAAATATAAGCACCTTGAACATGGATAGATTGGGTGAACTTAGACAGAAAATTGGTTTTCTTTTTCAGAGTGGCGCCTTGTATGATTCGATGACTGTAAAACAAAATCTGGAATTCCCGTTGCGAAGGATAAGGAAGAACCTTACTGAAACGGAGATTAAAGAAAAAGTAAATGAGGTACTGGAAAACGTAGGCCTGGCCAATGCCCTTAATAAAATGCCTTCACAACTTTCTGGCGGAATGCGAAAAAGAATCAGTCTGGCCCGTACCATTGTTGTGGATCCAATGATCATGCTGTACGACGAACCCACTACAGGGCTCGACCCGGTAACATCAGATGAAATTAGTTTGCTCATCAACGATGTTCAGAAAAAATATAAAACATCTTCCATCATCATTACACACGATATAGAATGTGCCCGTAATACGGCAAACCGGATTATCATGTTAAAAGATGGCGAAGTTTATCAGGAAGGTAACCTGGACGATTTTGAAAAGTCAACAGACCCGTTAATCAGTTCATTCTTTAAATAAATATCAATACATACGAATATGGAAACACATACACCACAATTTAAGGTACGGTTAGGACTGTTTGTTGCCGGAGGACTGGCTCTTTTTATACTGGCCATATTTATCATCGGGAAACAAAAGAACCTGTTTAATCCGGTTTTTAAACTGACGACTACTTTTTACAATGTAAGTGGCTTACAGGTAGGAAACAATATCCGTTTCTCCGGAATTACGGTTGGCACGGTTGACAACATCAGTATCTTAAACGATTCAACGGTTAAGGTAGTGTTGATGATCCGAAAAGAAGTAAGGCAATTTATTAAATCGGACAGTGAAGTTGCAATTGGATCAGAAGGGTTGATCGGCGACCGGCTTTTAATTATTTCGCAGGGAAGTTTTGACGCCGGTTTAGTGAGTGAGGGGCAACAGCTTGAATCAATTGAGCCTGTGGAAACAGATGCTATTATAGCCAGTTTGCAGATATCTGCATGGAATGCCGAAATTATCACCCAACAACTTTCTGAAATCATGTTTAAAATAAACAGCGGGGAAGGAACTCTTGGCCGGTTAATTCAGGATACAACTATTGCGCGAAATTTAGATCAGACCATCATCAATCTAAAGAAAAGCTCCAAGGGATTAGATGAAAATATGGAAGCAGCCAAGCATAATTTCCTCCTGAAAGGATATTTTAACAAGAAAGAGAAAGAAGCAGATAAAAAGAAAAAGGAAGAAGAAAAAAAAGCAGAGGAGGTAAAGGCAATCAATGAAAAGAAATAATCATTAACAGGAACAAACTGGTTCTTTCAAAATATTCAAAAATGGACTATCCAAATGCAGTTCAAAATTATTGTCATACTTCTGTTTTCGATATTTACAAGTGCATTTGCATTTGCACAGCAAGAGCCAGCTAAAAAAGATTCAACCCAGATTTATACTGATATTGAATCCTTTTCGAAGCGAAGCAAGTTTACTAAGTTTATGCACTCGCTTATCTTCAAACCGGTTTCACCCAGCCCATTAAAAAAGAAAGTCAAAAAGAAAGTATATAAAAGACTGATACAAAAACCATACATCTCTTTCGAAGGAAAAATTATTAGGAACATTAACATTGAAACTCTTGACCCGTTTGGATATTCTATAGGTGATACCAGTTATAAGTCACCAAACTTTCTGGCAAAATCAGGGAATAAACTACACATCAAATCTCAGGGTATAACCATTCGTAATCTTCTGCTTATCCGTCAAAACCAAACGTTTGATTCATTGCTCGTAAAAGAATCTGAACGATTGGTGCGAAGCCAAAAGTATATCCGCGATGTTTCATTTTTTGTAAAAGCTACGGCAAAAGGCTCCGATTCAGTTGATATTTTCATTCGCGAAATAGATAGCTGGAGTATTATTCCCAAAGGTGAAACATCCCCTTCAGGCAGCACCTTTAACTTAACTGATAAGAATTTTCTTGGCTTGGGTCACGAATTTCAGAATGATTTTACCCTTAAGTATAGTCCTGGAAGGAATGTATTTCATACCAATTATTCGATTCCAAACATCAAAAACACTTACATCAGAACAACTTTGCATTATGGAATTGACGGAGATAAATCGTTCAACAAAAGTTTAACTATTGATCGTCCGTTTTTTTCGCCTTTTGCCAGATGGGCGGCAGGTGTAAATTTTATGCAACAGTTTTTAAATGATTCCGTTCTCACTGATCCTTCTCATTTGGGATTGTTGCGGTTCAAGTTTAACTCACAGGATTATTGGGTGGGTAGTGCTATACAGCTTTTCAAAGGAAATGATGAATATAAACGAACCACTAATTTCATTTCCACAGTCCGTTTTTTGCGTGTCCATTATCTTGAAAAGCCAAATGAAATATTTGACACGAAACACATGTTTACAGACGAGAATTTTTATCTGGCAAGTATAGGTGTTTCAACCCGTAAGTACGTACAGGATAAATATATTTTCAAGTTTGGGATAACCGAAGATGTAACGATTGGAAAGGTTTTCAGCCTGACCGGAGGATATCAGGAAAAAAGCCGTACCGACCGGATTTATCTCGGAGCACGTATTTCAATCGGAAATTATTATCCCTGGGGATACCTGAGTTCAAACTTTGAATACGGAACTTTTATCCGTGCATCACAAGCTGAGGAAGGAGTATTTACTGCAGGTGTAAATTATTTTACCGGATTATTTGAAATTGGTAAATGGAAATTCAGGCAATTTGTAAAACCGCAGTTCATTATGGGCCTAAACCGCTTTTCATCCGATAGTTTAACACTCAACGACGGTTATGGATTGGATGGGTTTCAAACAACTGCGCTTAAAGGTACAAGCCGAATGTTGTTTACGCTACAGACGCAGGCTTATGCGCCCTGGAATTTCATCGGATTTCGTTTTGGCCCTTTTCTGATTTGCTCGCTTGGTATGCTCAGCGATGAAATCAGAGGATTCAGGAACAGCAAGGTATATTCGCAATTAGGGGTTGGAGTGCTAATCAAGAACGAAAACCTGGTTTTCAATACTTTTCAAATTTCTCTTTCTTTTTATCCCCAGATTCCAGGTAAAGGACAGAATATTTTCAAGATGAACTCCTTTTCAACAGGTGATTTCGGCTTTCGGGATTTTGAAATTGGAAAACCAGGGCCGGTTGCCTTTCGATGAAGCAAAATTTATTGAAAAGGTTTTCTTTTAGTCGTTCCAAAAATCGTTCGGTTTGGGCTTCTTGAATATTAGAGTACCTTTACCAGAATGAGAAAAATAATAATCTATATATTATTTCTATTAATACCTGTAGCAATTTACGCCCGTGACTCTGAATCCGAATCAGGAAAAGTAGTTGAAAACGATATATACACTATTGTAAATCTGGTTGATACAGGCTTGGCCCGAGATGTGTTCAACCTGGCGGTTAAAGGTTTAAAAAAGCTTGAAACTGAAGGCAAATTGCAAAATCCAAATATCGTTACCATTGCTGATTACTCACAATCGAGTAACAAAAAACGCCTTTATGTCATTGATCTGAAGAACAGGAAACTTTTATTTAACACCTATGTAGCCCATGGCCGGAACACTGGTGATGAATATGCCAGTTCGTTTTCGAACGAGGAAGGTTCATTAAAAAGCAGCCTGGGATTTTATATTACCGAAAAACCATTTGTCGGTTCGCACACCGGATATGCCCTGATGATTAACGGAGTTGAGAAAGGCTTTAACGATCGTGCTGTAAAACGTGCAATTATCATTCATGCCGCTGAATACGCTACCGAAAATTTCATTAAAAAATACGGACGGCTCGGACGGAGCTTAGGTTGTCCGGCTCTTCCGCCAGAAATGAACAAGCCGATTATTGAAAGTATTAAAGGAGGAACATGCCTGTTTATTTATAATCCCGACAATAAATACATTTGCAGCTCGTCATTATTGAATTAGCCCGTACACATCCTTTAGGAAAGTTACCTTCTGCCCTTCAACAGTTACCGGCATATAAACAATGAAGACCGGCACTTTTTGAGCTAACTTAATTGTCTTTGATTCGGTATCTTTCTTTCCACTTTTTAATTCCTGAATATCAATCTTGCCCCGGAGCAGGGCATCAGCCAATTCAACTGGTTTTTCCAACCTGACACACCCATGACTTAAAAACCGGTAATCTTTCGCAAATGCCTCACGCAAATTGGTGTCATGCAAGTAAATGCTGAATGGATTTTGCAAGTTAAACTTTAATACACCAAGCGAATTGTTTGGGCCGGTTGACTCACGAAAGAAATATGGAAAGTTTTTTTCATCATAGTCGGCCCAGTTTAAATCTGAATCGTCAATAACGTTTCCATTTGCATCAACAACCTCAAAGTTATTCCGTTCGAGATAACTTTCGTCTTTTTGTACTTTGGGCAACAGCTCTTTCGATGCGATTGAGAAAGGTACATTCCAGAATGGGAAACTTACAATATTGGTGATGTAAGATGCAATAGCAGGTGTTTGATTTTTTTTCTTTCCAACTACCGTTTTCATTTTTAACGCCAACTGGTCATTTCGGTAATACCTGACTTCGGTTTCCGGAATATTAGCGACAACGTATTCCGATTGACGGTTAACCGAAAGATACTTCAAATAATTCATTGACAGAACCACTGATTTATATTTCAACGAGTTTTTGTCTGTAATGGAATCCTTAAGAAATTTTTTCAAAACCTGATAATCATGATCCTGGCAATCGAGTTCTGAAATAATTTTCGAAACCGGGCCTTTGTTTTTTGAATTGATCAACTGATAGATATAAACTGAATCACTTTGTGGAATGCTAACTTCATCATATTCAAAATGGGCCTTGACTTCTTGCAGTTCTTTGATGAAATTTAATACCAGACCGGTAATCTGCATATCCGTATTCGCCTTTACGGTTTTGTCCCGGGTATTTTTAGTTAGCATCGCGGTGCGTATCTCACCTGTCATGAGTTTTCTTGAAACCAGGCCTGATTCTTTTGCTGCCTCAATTGCAGTAAGCCATTCGGTTGCCCTTTTTGTGTCTTTGCGCGACGAAAACCAATAAAGGGGTTTGTTATTGATGGAATAAAATTGCTGCACCAAAGAGTCTTTTTTGATTACGGTTGATTGCGCAAAACTTGTTGCTACAAAACAAGTGACGATGAATATGGAGAGTATTGTCTTCATTGGATAAAGGATTTAACCTGTTTGATTTAGTTACAAAGGTGATTCCTTTAATCAGGGAAAGACTTACACAATTTCAGGAATGAGTTACATCTTTCACATGTTTAGCTTTAAAAAGGATACCCAATCGCAACATTCAGAACCAGGTTGTCGTTTCTCCAGGCTGAACTTCCGAAGTTGATCTGATTCGTCACCCAGCGGTGATTTTCTTCGAGCCAGGGCTTCCGTAATGGCATGGCCAAATCGAAACGCAATACGAAGAAGGATACGTCAACTCTTAGTCCCATACCTGCGCCAACCGCAAACTGATTCAGAAATTCAGAAAACATAAATGGGCTTCCCGTATTGGCCGGATTTGATTTTAACAGCCACACATTTCCGGCATCAACAAACAAGGCTCCTTTAAAATAGCGGTAAATGCCAAAGCGGTATTCTGCATTTGTTTCCAGTTTTACATCGCCTCCCAACTGAAGAAGACCTCTTTTGCCAGTATCCTGATAAAAAGTGCCGGGACCAACGGAATTAATCTGAAAACCGCGTAAACTGTTCGGCCCCCCACTGAAAAACTGTCTGGTATAAGGTAAAACCAAAGAGTTTCCATAAGGTTTGGCAACACCGGCGAAAACCCGCACGGCCAACTTATTTTTATCCCTGAAATTATAATAGCCGCGGCCATCAACACTTAACTTTGCGAATTGCGAATAGATAGAACCTGCCACTTTGGAGGGATTTGCGGATGATATTTTTTCGCCGCCAATTCTTTTTGCCAATGAAAAAGCAGTTCCGGCAATTTCAGATTTCAGGTGAAAATAGGTTTGCAGCTTTTTCCCTGAAAGCATTTGTTCGTTGTAGGTAAACGAGTAGCTTCCTCCGGCAATAAACTGCTCTTCATAGCTTTTTTTCAGAAAAGGATTTGCTTCAAGCAAATCGGTGAATACCGCTGATTTATTTCCGACAGAAGTATAGCTTACATCTATTGGATTCAATTCGTGTTCTTTCCGTATATTTTCTTTCCATTTATAACCATAAACGAACCGGAATGTGCGCATATCGAAATAATTGACCCGTTTCTGATAATTGTATGATAGTGATAAGCTTGTTTTGGGGAGATAGATACTGTTTGTTTTGGCGATATTAAAAGGAACAATAAAACGTGGAAATGTCAGTTCCAGTTGCGGATTCCATGAATAGGAATACAAATTTTCACCCTTGCCTCTCAACTGTGCCTCAAATGATCCGGCCATGCTAAGATTGAGTAATTCCGCCCCGCCAAAGGTATTTCTGTTCAGAATGCTCAAATTCATCCTCGGCCCGGCATAATTATTTGATTTGGTAACCATATCAATTTCAGCCCTGAATGTTCGTTTTGGCATCGGTGTCATCAGAATGTTAACATCTAACAATCCAGTACCTGAAGTGTTATTTTCAGTAAAACTTATCTGTACTAATTTGAAATTCCCCAGCGACATCAAACGGTTCAATGTGATAATGTGATTCTGTCGCGAAAAGACTTCGTGTTTTCGCAGATATATCGATTTTGCAAGTACTTTGGGTTTAATTGCCATTCTTGCTTCTTTCCCCAAAAACACAATATCCTGAACCATCACTGTGTCTTCAGTTGTTTGTGTGCGCCTCTCATTCAGCCAATAGTTCTGATTGACATATACCTTGTTAATGCGGTAAACAGTTAAAGCATCTTCAGGAATACTGTCTTTTAAGGTTAACCTGAATGCTACATCATGATTTACGTTTGAAGTATCGGCTTTAAAAAGAAGATAATCGGGGTTGAAGTAGAAGTACCCCTTGTTTTTCAGGAAAGCGTCGATTCGTATCCGTTCGCTTTTTAAGATCTCGAGATTATAATCTTCACCAATTTTAATCAACGATTTATCTTTTTCTGCGAGGATCAGGCGACTTAAACTATCGTCTGAAATAGCATAAATCAGGTCTTTAACTACGTATGGTTTGTGAACATGGCTGGTGTAGATTACATGAACAGAATGTTTCTTTTCAACGGTTTTTGATTCAGTAAAACTTTTAAATATCCCTAAATTAAAGAGCTTGGCATCGATTATTTCGGATGTAACACCGGGTTTAACACTACTCATCAGTACCGGAGGTTCGCCGATTTTCATCAACCACTTTCCCAATTTAGTTTTAGGCTCTTCTCCGGCTAAACTATACAACCATAATTTCGGACGATTGCCTAAATATACTTTATTTGGAACTGGACGTACCGCCCCAGCTATCGCGGTTTTAATCAATCGCCTGTTTACCTGATCTGCCGATTCCAATTTAATTTCCGCACCTGTATAAAGCTTTTCGCCCTTAGGCAAATGCCTTGTACCAGTACAAGCTGCCAGAAGGAGGCAAAAAAGTATCAGGAATATTTTATTTAAGTGTTTCATAGATAAGAAACTAAATTGAGTCAAATCAGAATATCCTTTGCCGTTCGCCTTTAGGCAACGGACTGTATGTGAGAACCGATCCAGGGCTTTAGCCCAAATACTGTGGCTAAAGCCATTGACTGTATTCGCCAATCTGTCCGTCTGCTGAAGCAGACGGCAAAGGATAGACTTCGTCATCAAGCTGCCGCTCAAAGTCCCCCTTCGGGGGATTTAGGGGGCTTTTTAAACAATCTCTTCCAACTATTGAAATCGCGCACATATACCACACCGACACCGGTTTCAACCAACTGACCTTCAATGGCTCCTTCGTATTGATTATGCCTGAATCCTTTCATCCTGAAACTGCCATCTTTGTTCAGTTTGTATTCAACGGTAACATCACCCGTGATATCGCTTGCCGAATTTTGTTTCGCCTGGTCACCTTCAACATCAACTGCGCCTCCAAGCTGAATGGACAATCGTTCATTAAAGAGTTGCTTCTTCACACCAATTTCAACCTGTGTTCTTCCTTTTGCCTGTCCGGTCCGATAATCGTTGTATGATTGAATATCAAAATTCAATTCCATACCGGGAATCACCTTTGAACTCAGTTGATTTAACTGTACAGATAAAAATTTTCCGACCGTTGACCGGATTAAAGTTGAAGTTCCGGACGATTCGGTTCGAAAGGGATTTTCCTGAATAAACCTGCCCAACACCAGCAAGGCAAAAACCTGTTTGTTTAATGCTGATTCGTCTTCGTTTAACATGATTAGTCTCTGGTTCACAGCTCCGCCTAAAATCCCTTTTTCCTCCGGTGGTAATTGTATCTCAAAACTAATTTCAGGATGTAAAATTTCGCCGCGCAATTTCAGGATTACCAGAAAAGGATAGCGTTGTTTATACCCGCCTTTATCAACATCACTTAAGCCTGACATCTGATCAGCCACAAGGTCGGATGGTGAAGCCCGGACAGAATATCTTGCATTTATCGATATTTTGGCATCCAGTGGGTCACCGTTCCAGATAATTGTACTTCCGGCATCAATATCAAATTTCTTTTTGATGATTGATTCCAGCGATACCAGGTAACTGCCGTCGCTTAGATTATAGGCGCCGGTAAGGCTCATTTTCCCGCTTTGGTCCATGGTAAAACTTAATGCGGCCTCCCCTTTAACGACCAATGAGTCGGTGGAAGCGGGATCCAGAAGTAAGCGGAGCGTTGCTTCCTTGTCTATTTCAATAATGGAGGTGAGGTCAAAACCAGTTATGCCGGTTGTTTGTCCTCCCTTTTTATAACCTCTGGTTAGAATCGGATGGAATTTTGTTAAATCTATAAATTCAACCACATCTTCTCCCTTGTCGGTGGTCAGTTTGTCTTCAGGAACTGAAAATGTAAAGTTCGTGCCTTTCTTCATTTTCACCCTGGCATTTACTACCGGAAGTTTCATTGGTCCACTTACATTAATTTTGCTGTCAACAACCATCCGCCCAAAGAATTCCCTATTATTCTTTGCTGTGGTGTTGAATATTAAAAAGTCTTTCGTGTTGACCTGTAAGGCGAAAAAGAAATCCGGGAATTGTTTCATCTGAACCGAACCATCAATGACTGCTGTATGTTGATCGGCATCCAACATGGTAAAAGAGTCGAAATAAATTCCGTCTTTTTGCAGTTGAATCGTTTCATTTTTTATTTCCAGCCGGTTATTCAGGAATGAAGGTTTCAAAAAGGCATTATTGAAAACCAATGTTCCGGTAATGTCAGGTACACCGGTCGTTCCTTCAACCGAAATATTTCCGGTAAGCGTTCCGGCAGCTTCGGTTATTTGCCCCAATGAAAAAGCTTCAACGGTCTTCATCGAAAGCGATTGAATTACTGTTTTTATGCTGACAGAATTAGCGCCACCCTTCGGGATATAATAACCGTTTGCGGTAAGGGTATTGTCAGGACCTGATAAGTCCATATTAATGTCAAATTTCTCATAGCTGGGGTTCTGTGCTTTCACTGTCAGATTTCCGATGGGAATATCGTGAACAATCAGGTCACTGATTTTTGCATCAGCGACTAAACCATACGTGTTGTTCACTCTTTTTAGCAATACATTTCCATCCACAGTCCCTTTCACCAAACTGGTGTCTTTTTCTACGATACGCGAAAGGTCGTCGAGCCTGAAATTCCTGATGGCTATGTTCAGATCATCATTGAACCGGTCATGAATGGAAGCGATATTGATCTGACTTTCATTGTGATCAAACAAAAAATTGTGGATCCGAAATCCCTGGTTGCCGAATTCAATGAAATTATCGGCTGCAATGTCCCAGCGTTTATCCATCAAATAGAATTCTTTCGGATCGAGCGCAAGCTTGTAGTTTCCATTCTCTTTAGTAATCTGTGAACGGATCAGCAGCTTTTTATTTTTGCCATCAGTTGATGAAATGTTTGCAGTAATTTTGTTGTCAGCCAGTTTCCCTTCCAGCGAAAAATTGTCCAGTTTAACCTGCAAGTTCGAAATAGCGCTGCTTGAAATTTTATAATCCAGAGAAGTATTACCCGACTTCACATCCACCGCAAAGTCTTTAATTTCAGTCGATCCGTAAACAATTTTCCTCACAGTTGCATTCAGCTTCAGGTCGTTTTTTTCACTGTCGAAACTTCCCTGAATGATTCCCGGCTCGAATTCTTTTAGTTCAGGCAAAAGTACTTTCGAAAGAATGGGGTGATTGTGAAGTTGAATTTCAAAATTAAAATTCGACGGTTCGCTTTTCGTTACTTGCTGATTAGAATCTGAAACCGGGAAATAATTGTTGATGAATTTTTTAAGCAATACAGGCAATGTAGCTGGCGAAACAGTTCCTGCATATTTGATGTCGATCAACGCACTGCTGACTTTGATTTCACTTTTATTTGGTTCGTTTACCGAAGCGGTCAAAAAGGAATCGAGTATATATTTTTTTGCATCGCGGGCAACAATAATATTAGTGATTCCAGCCGTTCCATTCATCTGATTAAAGGTTCCGCCTTTAAGGTCGGCTGCCGCGATAAAACTGATCCGGGCATCATTTTTGGTTAATTTGAGTTTTACAAGGTCGGCCCCCAGCACATTCAACTTAAACTGATAGTGTTCCTGGTTGGGGTTTAAGTTCACCAATCCGTCGAAATCGAATACTGCATTTTCATCATTCAGATTTATTGTCCCCTCGAATTGCTTACCGGAAACGCTCCCATCCATCTTCAGGTTGTGGTAAGTATATTTATTCAGGTAAAGTTGTGTTACATCAGCCTTGATTTTTGCCTGGATTGTTTTCATGTCCAATCCTTTTCCGCTGGCTTCCGCTGTTAAGGTAACCGGGCCATACAGAATGGTATCTTTTAAAAATCGGCCAACATCCAAACTGCTCATGCTTACTTTGCTGCTGAAGTTTTCATTTGAATCAATTGATGCAATCAGATTGACATCACCAAAACTGCTGATTATACTCGCGGTTGATTCAAAAGACTTCAACACACCTTTAAAAGCAATCAGCATATTGATATTTTCCGGAATTTCTATGCTGTCAGGTAGATATGAACCGGCCAACTTGACCAAATCCTTTTTGCCTGAGATGATACTCAGGCTGGGGAAATCATAAAATGCGGTTTCAAATTCAGGCAAGCCTTTGATCACGAAATCGGTTTTTAAAATTGTATTCACCCCGGTTTTAATAGCCAGATTTTTACCGGTCAGATTATCCAACTGCCCATTGATTAATCCTGAAGCATTGGTGACGTTCGAATTGTCTTTAAAGAATGGCTGTGAAATCAGATCAGGATTAAAATACAACAGATCGGAGTTTTTGAATCGGACATTCCTCAGGTCTAAATTCAGGTTGCTGAATTCCATGGAATCCATCAACGTTGAAAAGGAAGAATATTCGATATTGAAGTCAGCATCAATACTGGAGTTGATGGTGCTTGCTTTCAGCTTGTTGGCTGTAATGGAATGTTCGTCCATGCTGAAATCGCCTTCAAGACTAGCGATAGAAAAGTTGTTTTGATCGATAGCGCTCAATTTTTTCACTGAAATTTTTATCTGATCTGAGGAATAGTAAAAATCAGTTGCCTCAAGCGTTAATTGGTTGTATTCCAGATAATCCGGATCAAAAGCATTTTTTATTTCCGGTTGATTTCCTGATTTGTAGGTAAAAGAATTGTCCGCCAGTTCAAGGCGATTTAGTTTGACTTTCCAATTATTTCCTGAAGGAACCGCAAGGATTGCGTATGATGAAAATTCCGGTTCGAAGGTGTGATAGTAAATTTTACTCTTCGGTAAGAAGATATTTTCTGCAATCAACATTTGCGCCTGCAAATCGATTGAAACATCTTCCAGCTTTCCCTGGTCAACGATGGTTTGAACAGACCGGTAACCAATTGAATCGGTGAAACTTATCATTGAATTGTTAAGATGAAGAATTTTGGCTGATATTTTCGGCAAAACGTTTCCTGATTGGTTAATCTGAATATTACCTGATTCTTTCATCAGCACATTTGCCGTTAAGCCTTCCATCAACAACTCATCAATTTGATAGTTGGATTTTTCCAATTCGATCTGATCAACGCTAAATTCAGAATTTCGGAGAACTGCCGAAACATTTATACCTGCATATTCATCGTTGTAAGAAAAGCTGACGTTTGTCAAATACACGTTATCGATGCTGAATGTCCATTTGGATGCTGTTTGAGTATCAGCAATTACCTGGATTGCAGTATCACCAAATGCAGTGAGCAGGAAATTGTAGTTGAACAGGGGATCTGTCAGGGTGTTATGTAGCTTTATTATTGCTTCTTCCAGGTGGAAAGAACTTATGGCGATCTTATTCCTTAATAAGTCATAAAGAGCCATATTTACTTTCGCCTTACCGGCGTAGAGCAACGTGTCTTTATTCTCATCTTCGAGATAAAGGCCTTCAACAACTACTGATTTGGGGAATATGATGCTGACATGGCTTATTTCAACCTTTGTATGGGTTTTATTGCTGATAATAGAAGTGGCATAATGAACGATCCTCGTTTGAATGGATGGAATTTGGATAAGTGCAGCAATGAGAATGAATATAAGCACACTGATGATGACCATCCAGATGAAAGTCTTTAAAACCGTTTTAAAAACAGGAGCCACCTTCATTATACATGTGTTTATTTTTCAAACAAAGTTCTGCGAGTTGTTAATTAACCACATAGGCACATAGGGCACATCGTTTTGTATTTTTCTATTGTGCCCTTTGTGTCTATGTGGTTTTCATCAAATTCATATTTGAGCGAGATTTTGCTCACGCCCCGATTCTTTAAATCCTGTATTTTTTTTCATTCGTTCCAAAATATTGTATGCAGCCGGTGAAATACTTTCTGTAACAGACCCCGATTCGAGAGATGTCCGAAGTACTTCCAGCAAATCGTTGAACCCATCCTCTTTTTGCTTCCGCAGTATATGATGAGCTCCATGTTGCAATAATACCGATTCCGGTCCACGTTTGACCAATGCATGCAAAAGTTCGGGCCATGCAGCTTTCCTGAATTTTTCCAAAGCTTTTGCCGCCAGCCATGCCACGTCACTCTCCGGGTCTTCCAGCGCTTTGACCAATATGGGTATCGATTTCAGATCGCCAATTTCTCCGAGCGCTTTGGCTGCTTCCCATCGGGCCTTGTAAATTTTGGAATTTTCGAGCACAAGTGACAATGGAGAAACTGATTGTTTTCCTATTACTACCAATGACTTTCGGGCTTTTGTGCGGACCTTATCGTCTTCACTTTCCAAAAGATTCACCAAAGATTGAGGACTTATTCCGGATTGTTTTTGTTCATACATCAGTTATGCTTTATTACTGAAAACTAAATCTATGTCAGGCGTAAATGTGGCATGAATGAAAAGAAAATGTATTACACAATTTCGGAAAGAAATTACATGATTCACACATCGCTAGTGCCATTTCAACGAAAAACTGTCCAGGGCAAGTCACCCTGAACGTGTTTCAGGTTCTCATCAATCAGGAGAAGCTGAAACCCAGCCTGCCGGCTGGCAGGAAGTTCGGCATGACGTCCCGTCAATAACTCGGTAACGCAGCACCAGTAAAAAATCTGTACCCGTATTTATTTTGTTTAACCTGCACTATATATTGGCGTAATGCGTTTTATGCTTATAATGGTATTGTAATTTTTGAAGCTATGAAATGGATCGTATACTATACTTCATTGATTTTATTGCTTTTATATGGTTGTTACAAAGGAAATACAAAGGAAGACCCAGTTGAAATACAGACTGGAACCACAGAGTATCCCTATCTTATTAAAACCAAACAGGATTTAATACAAATGCGTGAAAGTGTTAATACGAACAATGTTGTTTACAGGAATAAAGCATATAAACTGATGACAGATCTCGATTTCGCCGGTGAGCCAGACTGGATTCCTATTGGAGACTCTGTCAGGAACGATTTCCAGGGTATATTTGATGGCAACGGGAAGGTAATCAGGAACATAAAAATTGGCAGTGAGGAAATACCAGTTAGAATAGCAGATGCTGGTTTATTTGGATATGTTTTAGGTGGTGAAATAAAGAATTTAGGCGTACATTGGATTCGAATAAATACTTCCGGAGATTCTCATGTTGGAGGTATCGCCGGAGCAGAAACGAATTCGAAAATAACAAATTGTTTTACAACAGGATCTTTCTCAGGTAGTAATGTTGGTGGTATTGTTAGCTGGTCATCAGGCACTATTAGTGATTGTTATTCGACAGCTACAATTTCTGGTTATGGTAACTATAACTATTCTGGCGGCATCGTTGGCTATTCAAGCGGTACAATTAGTGGTAGTTATTCAACGGGTTCTATTTCAGGAGCAATTGTAGGCGGTATCGCTGGCTCTTCTTCAATTGGTACAATAATTAATTGTTATTCGACAGGTTCTGTTTCAGGAAGAATAACCGGTGGTATTGCCGGTAGTTTAGGTGGCACAATTATTAATTGCTATTCAACAGGAAATGTTTCTGCAACTGGGCAGTTTTCTTCCTATGCTGGAGGAATCGCTTCGGATAAGGGCAGCATATTGAATTGTTATTCATCCGGCGATGTTTCTTCCACTGCATTTCAATTATCAAAAAATCCTGATGGTGAAAATGCTGCCTATGTTGGAGGAATATTAGGCGGTAATTCTATCCTCCCATGCAATTTCTGTTTCCCGACCTCAATTAAATTTTGCCTGGCATTAAACAAAAATTTAACAGCTTTTTGCGCGTATAATTCAAGTCAAGCTTATGCCTTTCGTATATTCAGATATAGTAATATAGAAAGTGTGGTAAGTAATAATTTTGCTTTCGAAGCAATGATTGTCAGGTATGGAACTTCGGGAACCAATCTGACAACTACAACTGATTTTACGGATACAAAGAAACATGGCAGCAATTTAACAGTTAAACCTGTTGATTTATTGAATGGCTATGTTTTGGCAAATCCTACCTATAAAGGAATATCACTTTATAATTGGAAAGTGCAGGCAGGAATCAATAATGGGCTTCCGGTTTATAGCAAATGAGGCAAAAGAGTAAATTCATGAATTTTTTAGGCATATATAACTGCAACATCCTCAGTTAATAAAAACCCATTCGAAATTTCACAGAACCTAAAAGATGAAGTTTAAACAGGTTTTAATGAAAGCCGTTTTCGTAAAGTCGAAGCCTGTTTTTGAGCGCCGTAATTTCTTCGTGCAGGACATTAACGCGCAGCAGCAAATGTTTTATGGTTTCAATTCCTTCGAGGTTAATATTCAATTCGTAATAAAACCGAATGTATTTTTCCAATTGCTGAAGTTGTTCAGCATCAATGAATACAGTATCTTCAATGGTTGTGGTTTCAATTAATCCGGTTTCCTTCAACGAACTGATAAATGAAATTTCAATGTCGTGACTTACACAGAACTCATTTACGGCGATTAAATATTCGGTTTGCATAGCTTAAGATTTAGATAATTCAGTAAATAACTCCTTTTGTTTTTCCGTCAGATTGGTCGGAACTTTGATGATATAGGTTACCAGTAAATCGCCAAACTGCCCGTCATTTTTATAAACCGGAAATCCTTTACCTTTCAATTTTACTTTACTTCCGTTTTGTGTTTCAGGCTTAACCTTTAGTTTTACTTTTCCGTTTAATGTGTCAATTGTGATTTCGCCACCCAGCACGGCTTTGTAGATATCCAAATCGATGTTTGCATACAAATTGTTTCCCAGGCGTTTGAAAATGGTATGATTGGCGATCGAAAACTCAATATATAAATCGCCATTGGGACCTCCGTTTGGTCCTGGGCCACCATGTCCCGATATTTTTATAATTTGCCCGTTTTCTATACCGGCAGGAATAGTAATCCTGATTTTTTTGCCATTCACCGTCATGGTTTGCTGGTGGGTTTCAAATGTATCGATGAGGTTTAGATGGATTTCAGCGTTATAATCTTCTCCCCGGTATTTCGCCTGCCTGCCTCTGCTGCTACCACCAGCTCCACCAAACATAGATTCAAAAAATTCCGAAAAATCACTACCGGATTGTGCTCCTGAAAATCTTGATCCACGTGAACCGGATGATTGTTGCTGATACTGCTTTTGTTTTTCAAATTCTTCGGCATGTTGCCAATCTTTACCGTACTGATCGAATTTCTTCCGTTTTTCGGGGTCGCTCAAAACTTCATTTGCTTCGTTAATCTGCTGAAAATTCTTCTTCGCATCCTTATCATTCGGATTCAAATCGGGATGGTGCTTCCTGGCCAGTTTCCGGTAGGCATTTTTAATGTCTTTGGGAGTTGCCGATTTGTCTATCCCCAGAATTTTATAATAGTCAACGAAAATCATTCGCTTAGTTTAATTTTTTTAATTGGAATAATGAAAAGTGGTATTTGAGTGTGATTTAAAACCTTTTCCGTAACACTTCCCATCACTATATTTTCCAGCCATTTTCGACTGTGTGAACCGATGACTACCATATCTGCATTCAAATCCTTCGCAGTACTTAAAATTACTTCGGCAATCTCTCCATCTTTTACTGTAGTCATAATGGTTTCATCGCCAAGATGATGTTTTAGTTTATCGAGAAAATGCTGGGCGGCTTTTTGTAATCCTTGAATACTGTCTAATTGGAATGCACCCAAACCTATATAATCATTGAACCCCATGATTGGAGAATATTCTGTTGAGGAATAATAAACCGGTTCTTCTATGACATGCATGAGGATGACTTCAGCACTCATTGCTTTCGCAAATGAATATCCTTCTTTTGCAACTTTTAGTGAGCTTGGATCATAATCCAGTGCAATCAATACTTTTTTCATTTTGTCTTTTGTTTTTAATGTTGTTTATTGTTATTTCTGTAATTGAGTTGTTTAGTCTCCCTGATCCTCTTCCAAATCTTCATGATCATCTCCGCCTAGGCTATAATAGTTGTTCTCTTCGTCTTCGCTTCCAATATTTTCCATTTCATCGTCCAATTCCGATCCGGGAATATCTAAATCACCACCTGAAAAATCGTTATCAAAGTCGTATTCATTAGTAGTGCCATAGTTATAATTCTCAGTTTGTACTTTGGTTTTTGAAATATCTTCAGGATTTATGTCTTTCTCTTCCAGATAGATACTATATATATCTTCGCTTTCAGGATAGATTGGATATCCCGGCAAATTATCTCCATCGTTGTTCGACTCATGTCCCAACAGGTGAGGGTTGTCACTTTTTTCTTTTTTCATGATAAATGAATTTAGATAACTCTAATTTAAACGCTTTTAGGTTGAAAAGTGTTATAAAACTTTTATAAAGAGTTACATCATTCACACATTTTAATCTTGTTACAGCTAAGTCATCCGATGAATTTATAAATAGCTGATTAGCTGATAATAAATATTTGAGTTCTTAATAAAATTATTCATCGGATGACTTTTCTGAAGTGGACTCAGAGTTGCATTATTCAGTGCGTTCAAAATCGATGAAACCCTCTTCTACATCGATTTGTATCAAACGTGCTTTTAGTTTATTCCCCACTTCTAAATCACGAAATCCATTTTCCAGTTTCCCCTCAACATGCGGATGATAAAGCCTTATCCATGTACCTTTGGGCGAGGCGCCAGTAACGATGGCTTCAAATACTTCGCCAATCCTGGATTTCATGAGCATAGCCATTGCTGACTTTTCAACCTGTCGCTCTACTTTCCTCGCATCATCTTCCTTCACAGTACAATGACGCGCAATTTCTTCCAGTTGTTCAACCGAATAAGGAACGGAATGGCCTGCCATGGCCGATTTGAGCAAACGTTGAGTAACTAAATCGGGGAAGCGCCGGTTTGGCGCTGTGGAATGTGTATAATCTTTTACCGCCAAACCAAAATGTCCTTCGGGAGTTGAACCTGGGATTTCCACAACATATTCACCCGGCCCTAAAAGTTTAAGCACACTAAGCGACATATCCACGAAATGATCCGGATCGTTTTGCCTGATAAACTTCAGATATGCTGAAAGAGATTTAGAGTCAGCCTTTTCCGGCAGCGAAAATCCACGTTCGGAAGCCAGTTCAACAATCCTGTCCCATCGCTTTGGAGTGCGGACCACTCTCCTTAATGAAGGAAAACTCTTTTCAGCCAGGTATCGGGCTGTAGCTCCATTTGCTGCAATCATAAAATCTTCAATCAAACTTTTAGCCCTGTTTTTCAGTTCTGCCTTTATCTCGCTTAAAGCATCTCCGTCAAAGACAGGTCTGGCTTCAATCGTTTTAAATTCCAAAGCGCCATGCTCATAGCGCAACTCCTTCATCTTCTGTGCTATTCGATCCTGTAGCTGTATGTTTTCAGCTAGTCCTTCAACCGTTAATATTTCTGAAGGAATAGGGCCATTTTCTTCGAGCCAGTCGCCTAAGCTCTCATACTGGAGCTTTGCATGGTTGCATACTGTTGTACGATAAACTTCAGATTGTTGCACGGCCCCATCATCGTCAACTATCATTTCGACAACAACGGCACAACGGTCGGCGCCCAGACGCATTGATGTAAAATCGGTTGATAATTTCTCCGGAAGCATCGGGAATATCTGAGCTACAGTGTAAATCGTTGCAGTGTTTTGGCTGGCGTACTTGTCAATATTAGATTGTTTGGGAACCAATGCATCCACATCAGCAATAGCAACTAACAGCCGCACCTTATTTCCGGGCAACTGTTCGGCATACGTTAACTGGTCGAGATCAAGTGAATCATCATTGTCCACTGAACACCACTGAAGGCCACGCATATCCTTGGCCCCATCAGATTTATTAGTGGCCGGAATGTTTATTTCCTTTAACTCTTCAAGCAATTCAGTCGGAAAATCAGGCGCCAATCCTCTTGAGATCATTGCTCTTCGTGCAATTTGTTGTAAAGTTATCCGGTTTGCATTTTGATTCATAGTCGTAATTATTTTTTTTCGTTGATTGCACCTAAAAGTAGCTTGGCTGCTTCTGATGACGATGCTGGATTTTGCCCAGTGATTAATAACTCATCTTTTTTCACAAAAGAACCCCAGTTATCTCCTTTGCAATATTTTGCACCAAGGCTCTTTAGTTCGTCTTCTAATAAAAAAGGAACTATTTTGATTGGAAATGTGTCGCTTAACTTTTAAACAGAGATGAAAATTCACTAATTATAAGCTCATTTCTTAATGCGCCTTTTATGCGTGTGAGCTATTTCTATAATTTTTTTGGCAATGTCTTCGGGCGAAAGCACAAAATCGATACAACCGCTTGCAATGGCACTCTCAGGCATATCCGGCTGAGCTGCGGTTTCAGGTTTCTGTGCGATGGTAATTCCACCAACTTCTTTTATACCGCAAAGAGCGTCAGATCCATCACCATCATAACCTGAAACAATTACCGCGATCAATTTGCCGTCCCAGTTGTTTATCATCGATTTCATGAAAACGGTAATCACGTCGGGCCAACCCCATGGCTTTGATATAGGCTTCAAACGGAACTCTCCTTCAAGAATGTGCAAATCGCGCTTTTCGGGGATGATAAATACTTGATTGGGTTTAATATCTAATTTTTCTGTAATCAGTTCAACTGGCATATCGGTGTAGCGCGGCAAAATCTCGTGAAGCTGAGTGGCTACTGTTCTCAGGTGATTAATGATTACAATAGCAACCCCCATATTATCGGGAAGTTTTTTCAGTAACCGTGTATAGGCTTCAAGCCCTCCGGCAGAACCGCCTACGCACACTACCGGAAAATCTTTTGCAGTTTTTGGGATTGCTTTCATAATGAATATTTTATTAGTGGTGAGCCATAGTTATGTTCCCGTTTCAGCATTTGATACATCAACAGGTTTTGATTGTGGTGAACCAAATTCTCTTAAAAAAATTTAAAAGGTTTACAGTTTGGTGTTCACGCCCGGCTAATTCTAGCTACATTGTCCAAGAATAATCCAGATAATCACAAAAACTACAATGGTGCCCAAGCAGCCACCACCCAATTTCGAAGCTCCGTATCCTGATATTAATCCTCTAAATAAATTATTCATATGAAATATTTTTTATTGAGTGATAAGTCACAGATTTATAACTGATCAAAGGTGGGCAATTCAAAAAAGTGAATCATTACACAATTCCACTAAAGTTTTGCATCATTCACACTTTTGCATATTATACCAACGATTTCGGTCAAACCAACTGCTGACTTCTGACTTCTAATACCGCACCTTTAACGCGATGTTTCCAAGAGATTTAAGTTCTTCCTGATTGGTAAATATGGCACGGCCTTTTTTGGAGATTACTTCCCATGCAATATCGCTGGTAATGTCGTCAATTACACCTGGCAGTGTAAGATCATCCACTAAATAGAACGAATACTGTCCATTCATTTTTACAGCCTGATGATAATCATCGTGAGTAATCAGCAAATCGCCACGGCCTCCTTTCACTGCAACGAAAATCTCAAGTAAATCGGTAATAACTTTGCCACGTCCAACTGCCTCCTGCATTTCCTGCATAGCTTTTGCCCTGCTATCTTCCTGAATGGCAACAACAATTTTCCAGGCTTCAGAAGCTAAAGAATGATTGGCCGTATCGTTGAAATTAATGCTTGTGTTTCCAAGGTAAATGGAAGGTTTGTCAGCAACCTGCATCAGGCGGCTCCAGTTCTTTTCGGTACAAATCACTACAATATTCATCTCCGTTTTATTGTAAATTTTCATCAATGCCTTGTCAATTTGGTTGAAAAATTCACGTACCAGATTGTCAGGCTGCTTGCCATCACCCGATTTATCCAGATCAGTCAAAAAATATGGATTCTGCGCGAAAGAGAAATCGTCACTTTTAATTTCTCCGGAAATACTATCATTAATGGCCTGCAACAACCTCACTTCTGACCTGGAAAGCACCAAAATAAGATACTCTTCTAACCGGTTAAAGTCTTTAATCAATGGTTTGATCACAAAATTTTCAGCAACAGAAACTGTATTTTTTGAAATAGGCCATGATGATTTTACTATTTCTGTTGTTCTACCGGAAAGAAAAATGTGGATACTATCCAGGTTATAATTTACATCTATTTCCTCTTTCAGATTATCAATTTTTTCAAGTAAACTACTCACCTCCTGATGTCCAAATTCATTAACCACATGCTCATGTGCTTCTTTCAGAAGCTTTTGGAGTTCAATAACATCCTTTTGATTGTTGGGGAATGTCCGGTGTGTGTTCATTGAAATAGTAACACAGGGGTAGCTTCTCTCTGAAGCAAGTTTTTCTAATTTGTCTTTTTGCATTTTTTGTAATTTTCGGATATACCGCATCTGGCGGGGCAGGTGTGCAGAAATTAAAACAACGTGATAAAGATAAATAGTCTGCTTCAGGCAAGCGTTACACAACTTTAGCAATAGCTTACATCATTCACACATTAATCAGGTTATTCGTTAATGGGCTGTATAATTCCCATACTGAGTGACTTGATTACCAGTGCAACGCCCATATCCGGTGGTAAATTTTTCAGTTGGCATGTTCCGGTAAAATCCTATTTATTCAGGGATGTTAAATAATTTGCAAACGTCATTGTAGAACATACTTCTCAGTTCCTGCTCACTTTTGTTTTTTAATGATGCTGATTTTAATGCCGGGATTGTGCCTGGAATTGCAATAAACCGAAATTTATTGCCAGTAGTAAGTGGCTTTGAAATCATATCGCAAGTGAACTCGATGCTTCCAAATTTGAAAATCAGAAAACTCCAGTTTGCAACAATGGCATAGGCCGGTAAAGGTCTTACTGTAGATGCATTGTACAAATCGCCAGCCAGCCAGACATAGGCCAGAATTACACCATTTTCCACAATATCCTCAGTTAAATCGGGAGCAGAAGCATCGAAAAACCAATCGCCCGAAGTACCTGACCAAGCTGATGGAGTAAACCATTCGGAATAAAATACTGTGGCGTCCAATCCGGCGGGTCCCTCAGGTCCCTGTATTCCTTCATTTTTACATCCGGTGAATACAAGGAATAAAAGCGCTATCAACAAATTAAAAGATTTAGTTTTTGATTTCATGTATTTCACATTTATAATGAGTTTTGTGGGAACTAAGGTAAGAGCAAGCACCGGTTGAGGTTTTACAGAATTATAAAAAAGAGTTACATCATTCACACATTTGGTCTGCGGTCAGAAGAAACCTATTTCTTATTATCTGCTTTTATGGCATTTAACTCAATATCGATTTCATTTACATTGTGATTCATCGAAGCCTGAAACATTTTCCACTTCACTTTCACCTCCTCTTGATAGGTATCCATTTTTATTCTCAGGCCGTTATTGTCTTTCTCTAAATTTGCCAATTTCCGGAGCATACTTGCATTTGCACCAGGAAGGCCTTTTATTTCTTTGATTTTATTTTCATTCTGGTGTATTTTATTTTCCGTTTCAATCTTGAATTTAGTCCACGCATCCAAATTTTCATTTTTCTTTACAGGCTCAGTTTTCATGGACTCCTGAATTATTTCTTCACTGACAAAATTGCTGTCGTTTGACAACATTCTTACTTTTTTAACACGATCGAACGCATCATCCGGTTTTTGTTTGGGCGGTCCACACGAAGTCATTAACATAGCAGATAAACAGCCAGTTATAATTAATGAGATGATATTTGTGTTCAAAGTCATATATCTGATTTATTTTATTTGTATTGCTGTTTCCAAATTAAGTTCCTTGTTCCACTGCTCCATAGTAAATATCAGTTTATATGATTCGGGCTTAATGCTCAGGCTTCCTGAATAAGGATGATCGAGCAGAATGATGATAAAAAAAAGCATCCCTATGAAAATGCCCAAGAGTGAATTCAGCGCCACGTGCATTCGTGTATGCTCAATATCAAGTAACATTGCACAGGCAAGGGTAATGATTCCTCCCAATATAATTGGAAACCACAGAGGAAAAGGAATTTCATTTTCTTTTGTGGTTGAACGAAGTCCCCTGTAAGTATCGAGTTGATTTAAATGATTAAACATTTCTGCAACCAACTGAATTTGAAACTGGTTTTTGGGATTGAGGTGTTCCATTTTATAAAAAACACGGTTGAATGATTCCGTTGTTTTTCGGCTTGGCTTCATATGTCCCATATTTGGGAATTCTTCATCGATAACATTGTAAACGAAATCAAGGTAAACAATCATTAATTGCTTCGATTCAATGGTGTCAGGGTAATACTTTATATCGCGGTATAAACCCAGGGCAGAACTGCCTTCTTTACTCACGTTACCCTGTGTGTCATTCAGTTGACCCCACACCATAAACACAATAAAGCTGAGCAGGAATGCATAAAAGCTGGCTATGGCCAAAAAAAGGAACCCGGTTACTTCGTTGTGCGACCGCAGAATATTTACATTGATGTATCTGCGAAAAAGAAAAGTGCTCAATCCTGCAATAATTCCCCCAAAAGAAATAATCAATATGAAAAGTAAGAAAGGGGGTAATTGAATCAAATTATACATGATATCCATCTTCAAAAATATAATTGGAACTGTGGCAACTTTTGCAAAACTGCACTTCTATTTGCATAAAAGTGTTACAGAACTTTTGTAAAGAGTTACATCATTCACACATTTTTAGTGGGTTATATCTTCTATTCCTGAAATAGCTGAGGTTTGGTTATACTTGCAATAAAAAAAATGATGATTTTACTTCTGAAATATCAACGTATTTGCAATGTTCTCGTAATGAATAAGTTTAAGCAATACTGAACCAACAATGCGGATATCCATCTTAACCAAAACAGGAAGGCAGTTATCATCGTCGGTAAACCAAATAGTTAAATCGTTTTGAGTTTTAAACATACGCCCCACTTCAACAACCGGACAGATTTTGATACACCTGATTTTTCCGAATTTAGTTCTGATAGTCTCTTTCCCTTTAAATACAAGGTGGAAAGGAAATATTCCGTCAGAAAAAAACATGTTTACCAAAAGCACATCGCCTTCTGTTACTTTCGAGAAATCAATTCGCCTGATGTAATAAAAGGAAGATGCTAAATCGAGAATATCTGCCGGAACACTATGTATGCCTGATAGTTTTGAATTAACCGTGTTGTTTTCACGGTTGTAAGTAACTTCGTTATACTTTTTGTAGCGACCTTCGCTGATGTTGCGAATCTGCTTAAAGGGCAGGTTCGTATTTTTATCGAACCAGCTTTCGTAAATATCTTTAACCCCATAAAGTTTGTCGGCCAATCCGGTAGTTTGCCCAATGGTCAGGGCATGAAAAACAGTTTTTTCCTGATAAACCTCTTCAGTAAGTGAAAGGGTTGTAATTCCAGCCACAATAAGTCCATATCGGATTTGATAAGTGAGGTGTTCGCCGGCTATAAAGGCAGTATTTGGTTTGACAGGCGGGGTAAATGTTTCTTGTGCGCAAACTGGAAGAGCCAAAAACATTAGTATAAAGAGAAAATAGATGTGAATCTTCATTATATAGCCAGTTGCGCCCAATTAGTTTGAATGGATTCCAGGCTGTTAATTACCATCTCCTTCTGGAGTAAAACAGACCAAGGACAAACCCGATGGCTAAACTGATCAGAATCTGAACCCAGTTTAAATTGTCCATGCTCATCATCTTATTCCCATGGAACATACCCTTAGCCCAAGAGGCGCCGCCCAATAGCAAAAAAGCCACAACAATAACCAGTAATGCAACTACATAAAGTAGCGTTGTATTTGATATTCTTCTCATAATTAACTATTTATCTGATTTGATTTTAATTATGCCTCTCGGCAAGTTGGTTTGATATATTATGGATATATAGCACATACTCATCAGCCAATAAAAGATTGAGAAAAGTCACAACCACTTTATTGTTTTGGATTGAAGATTCAGTATCCTGGTTCATAATTGTTAATATTTTGAATGACGGTTGCCTTTACGATCATTTTTTTGCCAACGACCCGATACCCAATATTTTCCGCGTGGAGTTGATTGCCAATAACCTGTAACATAGATCCGGTTTTGTTGTGGTTGATCCCAGTAGCCATTCCTCTGCACATACACGCGGGTCGAACGATTATATTCCCAACCGTTATCAACCCAGATATAATTATCATTTGGACGTTGTGGCCTGGAATATTCAGAATATGTTGGTTCTGTAACTACATATCCAGAGGCACAACCGTTGAAAAATAATCCCAATCCTGCCACACTACCAATATAAATAAGCTTCTTCAGGTGGGCGCCAACTTTTGAGGCAAAACCTGTTTCTGTTATGCTAACTAACGGATTGCATTTATTTGCATCCTGAAAATCTTTTGAATTGACAATTTCGTTCTTCATAATACTAATTTTGGGATTGTGAATGAATTATCACAAGGATATAAAGATGAGGCCTTTATTTGCGTAGAGTGTTACATAATTACCGTAAAAAATTACATCATTCACACATCAATTTTGATTGTGACTACAGGAGGGCAACCTATAGCCAAGTGCTTTGTTTTCTGTCTTTTAATTGTTTGATTACATTTAATTAATTTTTGAAATACTTTTGTATTAATGGCAGTAATTTATCTTTGTTAATGGGTTTTGTAATATAATCATTACATCCTGCTTCAATTGCCTTGCCTCTGTCGCCAGATAGTCCAAAAGCTGTCTGTGCTATTATGATAATATCATTGTTAAATTGACGGATTTGACGGGTCGCCTCATATCCATTCATATCTGGCATTTTGATATCCATCAGAACCAAGTCAAGGTCAGGATTATTTCTACACGTTTCAATGGCTTCAACTCCGGTTTCTGAATGTAAAACCTGATGACTTATTTTTTTAAGCATAGTTAAAATGAGCAAATCAGAAATTTTATCGTCTTCTACAATTAATACTTTCAGGTTTCTGATTTGACCTTTTTCCCCTTCATCCGAAACAAAAGTTGTAATATCGCTTTTTGTATGAGGTTGGGATTTGTATGGAATGGTAAAATAAAATATTGAGTCTTTTCCTTCTTCGCTGCTTACCCGGATTTTTCCGCCCAGTAACTCCACAAATGCTTTAGAAATCGATAATCCCAAACCTGCTCCCTGCCGCGCCATTTTATCAGTAATATCGGCCTGAATAAACCGTTCAAAAATAGCTTCCTGCATGTGCTTTGGAATCCCAATGCCTGTGTCTTTAATGAAAAATTCCAATACTGTAGTCTGTCGCTCTGTTTTTAGGTTATACCCAAATTCTATTGACCCTTCATCGGTATATTTAATGGCATTTTTAACAAGATTGGTAAGAATTGCATATATTTTCTCACGGTCTGTATTAATGACAGCTTCTTTCCCAGGTAATGATTTTTTAGAAAAAAACTGGATTCTCTTTTTATCCATCTCAGGTTTAAAGAAGGTATGAATATAATCTATTTGCTCGTTTATATTCGATTCCTTCGAATGAACCTCCATCAGTCCCGATTCTATTTTCGAAATATCAACAATATCATTGATGATGTTGAGCATTCGGGCACCACTTTGCTCCATGAGTTCAAGATACTCTCGTTGCTCTTCACCAGTAAGATCAGCCTCTTTCAATATGCTGGCAAAACCTAAAATACCGTTCATCGGAGTCCGTATCTCATGCGACATATTGGCTAAAAATGCAGATTTTAGACGGTCGCTTTGTTCTGCGTGTTCTTTGGCAATGACCAACTCTGCTGCTCGTTTTTCTTTCTCATCATTTTGAAATGCAAGTTCTTTATTGGCAAGGATCAGTTCTGCCGCACGTTTTTCTTTCTCATCGTTCTGAAAGACAAGTTCCTTGTTCGCAATAATTAATTCTGCGGCGCGCTTTTCTTTTTCATCATTTTGAAATGCAAGTTCTTTGTTGGCAAGGACCAGTTCTGCCGCACGTTTTTCTTTCTCTTCGTTCTGAAAGACAAGTTCTTTATTGGCAAGGATTAATTCAGCAGCACGTTTCTCTTTTTCATCATTTTGAAAGGCAAGCTCTTTGTTGGCAATGACCAACTCTGCTGCTCGTTTTTCTTTCTCTTCGTTCTGAAAGACAAGTTCTTTATTGGCAAGGATTAACT
Organism: Odoribacter sp.; assembly: GCA_013824715.1. Taxonomy (GTDB): domain Bacteria; phylum Bacteroidota; class Bacteroidia; order Bacteroidales; family Prolixibacteraceae; genus Aquipluma. The sequence goes on from PNOH01000032.1 coordinate 38,314, forward strand.
CAGCAGCACGTTTCTCTTTCTCATCATTTTGAATGGCTAGTTCCTTGTTCGCAATGATTAACTCTTGTTCAGCCTGATGGTTTCTGATGGCGTCTTTACCGTATAATGCTTTTAAGGAATTATACTCTTGTTGCAATTCTTGTAGCTCTTTTATGAGTTCATATTTGTTTTCTTCATGAGTGTCCATAATATGGTTGTTTTAGACGATGAATTTTCAGTGACGCACTTAGCATTCGTATTTCCGATTCTATCAGCTTTTCATCAAGTTGTAAATCTTCATTTTTCACCAATGATTCATTTGTTTGAATAGCTTTTGGAGATATATTATCTGGTGTGTTTCTTTTTGAAAGTGAGTTATCCATTTCGAACATGGTATTAATGCAGTTAAAGCGCTTCTATAATTTTTGCCAGTTCAAGCTTCGAAATTCCAAGCTTATATTCCAGATTTTCCATCATTTCTTTTTCTTTCCCTTCATAGAAAAATAAATCCTGATCGGAAATGCCAGGAAATTTTTGTTTTATTTTTTCCTTTTTTCTGTCCCAGTATCCGGTTACCGTTGTTTCCATGAATTCATTTTTAGGTTGGTTAATAATCTCCCTGTATTAATGTAATTGATTAATCATTTATGGCTTGTACAATTCAGTAGTATTTAGCCATCTTTCTCTTCATTTGAAAGTGTGCCTGATAATTACATAAGAAAATAATCTTTTACAAAAGCATGTTGTTGATTTTCCGTCATTTTATCAGAGGGCCTCACTTCAATTTTCACTTTATCAAAATGATGATCATCTTTTAGGATGTTTAGCAATTCACTTTTTGCGCTAGTTGGGCCAAAGAGCAGTACATCATCATAATCCTTTATTACCTCACTAAGTCTCTTATAGTACGTGGAGAGTTCATTTTGTTCCTTGTTTTGTATCAGGCTTTCATCGTGTGCATTTAGTGGTTCATCTTGTTCTCCTACCTGAGCCACAATCGTATTTGCTACGATACTATCATTTGTTAATTCGATCAGATTGGCAATTGAATGATCCATCCAGATACCTAATTGTTTTTTTGATTTCATTTTTTTAATTTAAGATAATAAATAACACAACTTTTAAATATGAAAAAGTAGCTTTGAAAGTTAGAAATAGGCCAAAACAGATGTATTACACAATTTTTTAAAAGATTTACATCTTTCACACATTAATTTTAAATGTCACATCAATATCAAATTTTCAAGGTTAAGGATCACCTGATTTGGAAACCTAAGCCTGAATTTTGTTTTGCCTGATTAAATGTATCAAGCTTAAATATCAGGCGTATCCGGTCTTTGAATGGGCCGGTGATGGTTTCTATGTTTCCGGAAACGACCAATGGGACGTAAATCTCGAAAAAGTTCCACAATCCTGCTTTCAGGCCTGCTTCATAGAAAAAATGCGAGTTGTTACCCGTTCCGGTTCCGTGGTCGTTCAGCAGAAAATTAACAAATGGCCTGACTGGTATCCTGTCAGTTTTTCCCGGCAAATTACTTGTAAGTGAAATGGAAATAAGCCAACGGCTATATCCAAGCTTTTCGTTAACCGGCGATACAAGCCCTCCTTCGTTAAAGGTGGCCTGCCTCGACCAGAAGCTTGTGGGGAAAACACTAAAACGATCAGGAAAGGTGCCCAGGTAAAGGTATTGCTCAGGCCCGCTTCGTCCACCCGGAGAAAGCGCATAAAAAGGAACATCAGGATTATTTTTTAGCATGGCTCCTGCAAAAAACCTGATATCCAATCCTTTTTTCTTGCCGTAATAGCTTATCCGATAATTGAGTTCCAATGCCGTTTTCAGAAATGACGGTCCGGATTCGGAAGAAACTTCCAGGCTAAAAGGATTGATTATGCCCGTCTTTTCAAGTTGATAACCAAACTGCAGGTAAGAATTTAGTTTTGCCTTCTCCTGTTGTTCAATCTGAAAAAGGCTGGATGCAGCTATGTAGTTTCCATAAGCTTTATGAGTCAACGAATTATTTAGTTGTTTTGACCTGAAATAAAGGTCTAATCCGGCTTTTACTTTGTGATAATTTTGATTGCCTGGTGCGCCAAATCGGGTTCCTTCCAGCGAAATTGTTGCCTTCCTGATGAATTTTTGGTATGGTATAAGGTTGTATGATATTTTCCCAAATCCGGCAATATCGGAATTGTGGAATGAATAGAATGGCATAACAAAATATTCAAGTGGTTTTGGCATGAGGAAACCGTTATGCAAAGCCACCCCAAACATTAAACCGTTTTCGCGGGTCCAGTTTAATGCCGGAAAATACATGAGGTGTCGTTTTTCGGGATCTTCCAAGGTCAAGTAAAGCTGTGTCTGGATGGGATCTGCTTTGGGGAAAATTCCTGATGTCCTGATGTTATTATTGAGCCTGAAGATTTCGGGAGTAACATGCCTGTGATCAATTTTCAACTCAGAATAATTCCCTTCAGGAATTTCGATTTCTTTCTGCCCTTCAAAACCATCAACCCATTTTTCAAAACAGATGGAATCGCCATTCATTCCGGAGATAACAAATGGTGAAACCAGTTCTCCATTGTTTTTTACGAGCAATTTTTGATCAGCGTAGCGCACCACTTCGTAGTCCATTCGTTTGGTTGTGCCAATGAAATCGCTGAAAAACCAGCTTAAATCTTTGCCTGTATTGAATTCAAATACTTTGCGCAGATCGTCGGGTTGGGGATGCCTGAATTTCCACTGCAGGTAATAATCATGCATGGCCGAATCAAATTGGGAATCACCGAGATATGCCCTCAGATAGTTAAATCCCATTGCTGCTTTGTTGTAAATCATCAGGCTGTAATTCAGTGTATTGTATTCATCTGCCGATAAATTTATGGATTGTTCAAGGTTCCCGCGGGCCTGGGCTAGCCATTCGAGTTCACTCATCAGTTTAACCGGCATTTGGTCTATGTGAAAGAATTTAGCCATTTTCAGGTTTTTGACCTTGTTCTCCCAAAGTTTTTTATTCGGATATATTTCATTCATATATCTCTGTTCGTAAGTACTGGTGATGCCTTCATCCAGGTAGGGGTATCGTCGTTCATCCGATCCAAGTGCGCTGTAAAACCAGGAATGACCGATTTCATGGGCTATCACTGCATCCAGGGCATAAGCATCCTTTGCCAAACCAATCACCGCGATACCGGGATATTCCATTCCGTCGCCGGCGCTCAGGGCGCTTTGAACGGCCGTATAACTATTGTAGGGATAATCCCCAATCCATTCCGAAAAATATTCAATCGCATTATTCAGATATGGTATGGAAGCTGCCCAAAGTTTAGCCTGCTGATTGGTAAACATTGCCCAGGTAGTTACTTCCCTTCCGGAGTCGGGTAGCTTCACTTTTCCTTTCAATACATGGAAGCGTTTATCGGCAAACCATGCAAAATCGTGGATCTGATTTTCAGTATAACGAAGTGTTTTCAACTGTCCTGATGAGGGTGGAAAGTCTGCTTCTTCAGAAGGTATGTTTCTGATCCAGGTGGTATCGGCAGCAAGCTGATTTAGTATTTCGGTTTCACTGGCATTTTGCAGGTTTCCTGTTGCAGCCACTATATAATTAGCCGGCAGCGTAATGCTTACATCAAAGCTTCCAAATTCAGAATAAAACTCGCCCTGATCCTGATTCGACATCTGATGCCAGCCACTCCGGTCGTAAACTGCGGGTTTGGGATACCATTGAGATATTTGATAAGATTCACCGATATGGCCTAATCTGGAAGTGACCCCTTTAGGAATTTTTACGTGAAAAGGTGTTGTTATTTTAATGGTATTTCCGGGTAGGAGCGTTTTATTCAGAATGATCCGGCAGATATCTGGCTGGCCCGGCAATAAATTCCATTGAACCTGCTGATCATCAACTTTAAAATCCAATGAATCCATATATCCCCTCAATTCCGGATCATTGAACAGCTTTTGCTTTCCTTTAATACTGAATAGCTGCCTGGCTAATTCAGTGTCATTGTTGGAATAGCCGTTTGGCCATAGATGAAAATAGAGACAGTAAAGGGTGTCAGGAGAATGGTTAATGTATTCAACTGTTTCGAAGGCATTTAATTCGTGGAGCTTATCATTGAGCGTAACAATTATCCTGAAATTGACCTCTTGCTGAAAATATTCCTGTGCTGATGCCTTTAAAAAGAACCCGAAACTCATCAAATAAAGGAGCAGTAATTGACCTAATGTATATTTTTGGAAAAGTATTCTGAATGTATGGCACATATTACCGGATTGTTTGTTCTGTTGACGCTGAGTTGCCTGATTTAAAACCATTTCCGGTATTGATTTGTAAAAGCAGAATCAATACGGACCAATAATTTGGCGTATTGATTCTACTATGTGACCAGTTTATTCCTATTTATCTTCTTCGCGCTTTGCTCTGTTCATTCTTTTTATTCTCTCTTTCTTCAACTGCTTTTTGTTGTCTTTCCCGTTTTTTATCTCCAGAAGGTTCAGTAACTTTTTGTTGCTCTTGTTGCTGTTGTTGCACAGGCTGGGCTTCCTGTTGCTTTTGCTGCTGCTGTTGGTTCTGATTACGCCTTTCAATCTGTTGCTGCTGTTTCTGCTGCTCCTGATTCCGCCTTTCGATCTGTTGCTGCTGTTGTTGCTGCTCCTGATTCCTTTTTTCGATCTGTTGCTGCTGTTGTTGCTGCTCCTGATTCTGCCTTTCGATCTGTTGCTGCTGCTTTTGATTCTGGCGTTCAGTTTGTTGCCGTTGCCTCATCGGTTGTTGCTGCTCCTGATTCTGCCTTTCGATTTGCTGTTGCGGTTGTGATTGTCTCTGACGTTCAACTTGCCTTTGCGGTTGTGATTGTTGCTGCTCTCTCCGGCTGTTTTCCATTGGAGAAACCCTGCGTTGTTGATCCGGGGCATTCCTTTCTCTTGTTGGCTTTACATCCTTCAGGTTTGTTATTCTGGATGGAGCTGGCTTTTGGTACTGGTCGCTGGTTTGTTGAATCTGTGGCCTGTATATTTGTAACTGATTGTTTTTCAAAACCTGACCAGGCCGGTCGTTATCCCTGACAGAAAAATTACTGATTCTTCTTCCGGTAACTTGTTGAACATCATCTCTGGAAGGTCCGGCAATATAGGTTGTGTTGCGACTTCGGTCAATATATGTGTTATTGATTACCGTTGAATTTACGATTATCGTGTTGTATTCACTTCTGTCGGCATAGTACCGGTAAATATCCGATCGTCCGAAATCCCTGTCCCGAACAAAGTTCCAATGGTCTAAGTCCCTGTATTCATATCCAAAACTCAGGCTAATGCTAATTCCTGGCCTCATTGGCGTCCAGCCATAGTAGCCATTGCCACTTCTCCAGGTGACCCACGATGGGCCCCATTCGTTATCCGGTACCCAAAACCAGCCATAGTAATTATCGTAATCCCAGCGTCCATAATGAAATGGAGCCCAACCCCAGGAATAATCCGAAACCCATGTCCAGCCATAATCGGTCATCACCCAATATCCTGATGTTGAATAGGGTGAAAAATCCTGATCTACATCAGGAATCCATACATAACCGTAATTGGGATAGTCAACCCATTCGCCATACGGACTTAGTTGATCGTAAAATATCTGAGTGCTAACATATCCCCGTTGTGCCGATACCGGGCTCTGGGTAGCGCAGGAATAATTAAGTAGTAAAAAGAGTACCACAGATATTTTAGGGAGATTTTTCATCACAAAGAATACTTTTCCTGAGCTCATAACTTTATTTTTTAATAATAATAATAATGTAGTTGTTGGAATGAGGCTGTCTTAAAAGTAATAGCAATCGCGCATCTTGTCGCCCCATCCCGAGAATTCGGGACAGGATGACAGGATCAATGACTTTTTACACAACCCAATTCCGGGTAATTTCACTAATCTGTTGATTAGAGTAAAAGGATGATTATCAGTACCAGAAGAAGGGTACCGCCTCCAATATATACATATCCGCCACCGTCTCTTCTGACATTTTCTTTAATACTTCTACTTTCTTTCCTTAGCTCGCGCTTTTCTGTAACAGTCATGTCAGATTTATCCATCGCACGAATTTCTTCAACGCGCGTTGTTAAACGGTTCACCTCTAATGCGGATAAATTGTTTTCCGATTTGGTCAAAACTGTGCTTTTATCTGTTTTACTTTTCAGGTCAGATTTACCTGCAAATGCTGTTGATGCACCCAATGAGAAGATCATTAACAGTGCGATGAAAATTGTCTTTTTCATTTTTCCGATGTTTTAAATTAGTTTATAATTGATGAATTAAAGGTAACTTATAAGGAATTTTGACTTGTTACACAATTCCGGAAATAAATTACATTATTCACACATCCTCAGATACTTCGAAACAGGCGAAGCTATTCGGTATGCGAATGTTGTGAAATTAAGATTGGTTTATCTGATTCCTTTTTAAGGTCGGTTGAATAAACAGGTATTCTTAGTTTTGCAGGCATTTTTTTGCGATTTCGCAATTTGTCCCTGACAGGCTTATTGGTAATTCGATATTTTTCCATTGTTAAGCGTGCCATCAGGTAGCTTACCGTTGATTCTGCACCCTGGTTGAGGTTCACATTCGATTCTTCCAATCCGTCGTAACAACCACCAGTGCATGGGTTATATATGATTTGATGCAGGCGGTTGTCGCCTAAAAACCAATTGAACGCGGTGACCATCTTCTGACGGAATTCTTCATCGTCAAATACATCGTAAAATTTACTTAATGTCATAATGGTGTAAGCAACATCAATGGGTTGTTCTCCAAAACGATCAGGTTTCTGTCCCTTTTTCAGCCAGTTTTTGTTTGAAATCACTTCTATTCCGTTTTCGTTAAAAATATGTGATAGTAGAAAATTAAATGATGTCAGGGCGATTTCTTTATAAATTGGTTCACCGGTTAACAACCAGGCGTACAGCATGGCCTCAGGCAAAATGCTATTGGCATATGTCAGATAGCTCTCAAACCATTCCCACTTTTTATCTGATTCGTGCCTGTACATCTGAACCATACGATTAGCTAAAGTTTTAATAAGCACAAGGTTCCCTGGTAACTTTATGGCGCTGTGATAAAAGTATATCCCTTTTATTGAGAATGCCATTGCGCGGGTAGAATGCAAAGAATCAAGATGCAGAAAAGCTTTCCCGATGATTTTGTCGGCCTCTGAAATGATTTCAGCAGGTAAGAGGCCTATTAAAGATATTACATATCCTAAAGCCCAAATAGCCCTGCCATTGGAATCATCCAGATTGACATTTTTGTTTTTGCCTGTAAATTTGCAATCGTGGTTAAGATAATTTTGGAAGTCACCTTCAGGTTGCTGGCAAAGTTTTATGAAATTGAGATATTTTTTTATCAGGAATAAGCTCCTTTTATCTTCAGTCAATTTATAATGCATACAGAGGGCAATCAGGGCTCTGGCATTATCATCCAGGGTGTATCCCGAATCAATATCGGGTTGATTAATTTTCGAGAACTGAATAATCCCTGTATCAGTTGTCATATCCAATATGTGTTTGAGATTAATTTCCGGAAGATTGTATTGCAATTTCATTTTGTTTCCGGCAATTTTTTCGAAAAGGGATGCGTGTGCAACAGCAGAATTTTCCCAGGCTGTTGAAACTATTTTTTGTAAAGCATTTGTGCTCATATTTTTTCGTAGCTGATCGTCATTCAATAGCCTGTTAACACTTTCGGCCAGTTGTTTTGAGCTGCGGAAATCAAAAATAATTCCGGTATCCCTGGTCAATACTTCCTTTGCATGTGGAATGGGCGTTGAAATGATAGGGCAGGCACAACTCATGGCATAGGCAAAAGTCCCCGACACAGCCTGGTTCGGATCGTTGGTAGAAAATATATAAATATCGGTCAGTTGCAAATATTCAAGCAATTCGGGCAATTCCAGATATTTATTAATAAACCTGACCTGATTTTGAAGACCAAGATCACTGACTCTTTGTTCGAGCATTTGCCGGTAATTTTCCCCTTCTGATTTGACAACTTCAGGATGAGTTTTGCCTAATACCAGAAATACTGTTTCAGGGCATTGCTTAACAATAGCCGGCAATGCTTCAATGGTAGTCTCAATTCCTTTTCCTGAACTTAGCAGGCCAAATGTGGTGAGTACCTTGCGTCCTTCCAGGTCGTATTTCAACTTTAGGATTTTTTTGTTTGAATGCTGGACCAAATGTGTCCCATGTGCTATAACAGATATTTTTTGAGGTGATAAACCATAATCGTTCTTAAGAATATCAGCCGAAATATGAGTCATTACGATGATTGATTGGCAGACAGACGCAAGACTTTTTATTTTTGACTTTAATTGCTCATTTGGATGCGGCAATACTGTATGAAAAACAATGACAACCGGTTTTGTCAGTTCGGATATAAATTGTTGAAATGCTTGTTCCTGAGCATGGAAAAATCCAAACTCATGCTGAATCAGCACGATTTTTATTTGAGGATCGTTATTGATCTGATAGGTCAGTTTTTCGTATTCGGCAGTTATTGAAGTTTTTAGAATAAATTTTACTTCATCGGGATAGGTATAATTTGTTTCGCCCGATTCCAATGCACAAACTTTTACAGATACCGACTGACCAAATTTGTTTTTGATCCCCTTTATCAAATCCTGGGAATAGGTAGCTATACCACATTCGCGGGGAGGATAGGAAGTTACGAACAAGATTTCAGTGTGGTTATTGTTCATGTTCTTTAATCTAAGAGATTATTTTGGCAACTAGTTTGGATGACTAACTGTGTAGTTATCAGGAATTTTCCTGATTTATTTCTTTTTTTTGTACGAGGTATTTATAGATTGACCGACCAATTGATTTAATCGTGCCGGGGTTTTGGGCAACGATATTGGTTACGCCAAACTGCAGTATAATGCCAAAAAGCTTTCTGATTATATTACCTGAGCTGCCAACAGCAATCTTTTTGGAGAGATACCCGGAAGCCAGGCCTACGGTCGCTCCTAAAATATTATCGGTCAGATAAGGCAATGAAGTTACTTCTTGTAACGCACTCTTGATCAGGTTAACAGGTTTTAAGCTTTCGTAAGTAATTAGTAATTGTTCTTTAAGTTGTTGCCCTTTGATTGTCTGCTCAAATTCTAAAATTTGAATGGCATTTTTAAGTTCTGCTATAGAAGTTACTGTTTCCATGGAATTTATTGTAACACCTGTTTAATGAAAGAATCGCCAACCTTCCTCATTATCCATTTACGCCAAAATGAAAAAACAAGAATTGAAATGATACCATAGAAACCGGCTACCACGAAGAATCCAAAATAGATTTCACCCAGGCTTTGACCAATCCATATAGCCAGTCCCAAATTCAGGAAAAGCATGAACAACGAAATAATAATCAGGACAACAGCCTTGGAAAGCAGTGATGATATCAGTTGCGAGGTTTTCTCAAGCGCTCTGAGTTTTGCTAACTCAAAGCTTGTTTTCCCATAATCTGAAGCTTTTTCAATTAGCTTCTCTATTAAATTCGTATGGTCTTCCATCATTTCTATGGCATTGTTGATATGAATTTTAAAATTGAGCTAGCCCCGAAAGATTCAATATTAATGCTTTACAGGGCAAGCTCAAGGATTATACTACTTGGTGAATTCTCTAGACTAGGTTGCTTTCACCTCTTTTTTAGCTTCATCATTTTTTTGCATTTTTTGTTCTGCAAATTCGGAAACATCTTCCTTTACCTTTTCAAATTTTTCGGTGATATCATCCAGTAATTCATTGATTTTACCTTTTACGCCTTCGGCAAAGGCCCCACTATTTCTAACTATTTTTTTGCGGGTAACTGTACCTTTGTGGGGTGCAAATAAAATTCCAAGTAAGGCACCTGTGGCTGCGCCAGCCAAAACTCCCAATAATACTTTTCCTGAGCTCATAATTTCTGTTTTAATGATTGTGAATAAATTTTCACCTTGCAAAGTTGGGCGAACTTGTTTCTGAAAGCGTTACACAATTCTGATTAAGAGTTACATCATTCACACATCAGGCGGTGTAATGTTAAGTACCATATTGTCTTATCAGGTTAGTACCTGAATAAGATTAGAACGATGAAATAATCTGGTCTAATTCTTCTTCTGATTGGAAAAACATGGCTTGATATTTCGCTGACAATTCCTCTTGCCTGCCTTCTTCAAACAACAGATCATCATCGGTCAGGCTGGCAAACTTCTGTTTAAGCTTGCCTTTCTCCTCAATCAGATTTACTTTAAATACGGTAGTGTCCATGTTTTATAATTTTAGTGGTGAAAACATTTTAAGGATCATTTACCTGAGGCCTTTAATGCATCAAGCAATTCCCTGAGATTAACAGTAGCGTAGGTAGATGAATGGTCTGACATGGCATAAGGGATGATCAGATCATTTAAATGAATAATCGAACCGCAGGAATAAATCACATTAGGTACATAACCTTCTCTTTCTGATTCATTGGGTGTCATCAAAGGTTGATTCAGTCTTCCAATTTCAATTTCCGGGTTCTCCAGTTCAAACAAAGAGGCTCCCAAAGTGTATTCCCTCATCGAGCCGACAGCATGGGTAATAACCAGCCAGCCATCTTTTGTTTCGATTGGTGACCCGGCATTGCCCATTTGTACCAGTTCCCAGGGATATTTAGGTTGCTGGATAATTTTTGCTTCGCGCCAGATATTGATACTTTCGGAATACGCGATATAATTATTTACGCCATCTATCCTGCACAGCATCGCATATTTACCTTTAATCCTTCGTGGAAACAAGGCCATTCCTTTATCGCGGGCAAGTTCGCCATTGATAGGCAAAATCCTGAAATTATAAAAGTCTTTTGTACTTATTAATTTAGGCAGAATAGCAATTCCATCATAAGCGGTGTAGGTGGCATAATAAGTTACATCACCGTTGTCGTCGGTGAACCTGACAAAGCGTGCATCTTCAATACCTTTCTGCTCGGTTGCCGAAACAGGGAAAATAACCCTTTCAGAAATAGCTGAATCAATTGAAAAATTAATCTCGTAGTGAGAAGAAGCCAGCCACATCATCTGGTTTAATACTTTAATCTGATCTTTCGAAATGGCGGAATTTTTTATTGCTATTGCAAGGTTTTTCATCAGTTCGCCATAGGTAAAATTGTCTTCAAGGTTATCCAGAATGAAAGCAGGAGAGACAAGCTTTTTAGGCTTCTTTATAGCATCGGGAGAGCCGACGATAACAGGGGGAATAACATTGGCATGGTTTGGAATTTCGATGGGTTTGTCAAGAAGAGCAGGTGAAATAGTCTTTTCAGCTTTATTCATTTCAACTAATTTTTCCTGAAAAGTCTTTTTATCGTAGAAATTCCTCTTGATTACGTCAGCTTCGGCCAGCATCTTACCAACTGGTTCAATACTCAGGTTATTATTTTGGTCAAGAATTCCGGTGCGGAAGACAATGGACGAAATGTGCCCTTCGCCCGTAGCCCTGAAACTAAAAATTACCCTTTTTTCATCGGATCTTACTCCCGATTGGTCAGGGTCTTCAACAACCGAAGGATTAAAAAATGCTGCCGACTCAATAGAATATTCCATCGTGAAATATGAACCTATCAGCGCTTTCTGAGGTATGCTCAGATCCTCTTCATTTATTTCAATCTTGTCAAATATAGGAGCCAAACGGGCAAAGTGCTTTTCAAATATCCGAGAAATATTCCGGTGCCGTCTCGAATACCCCCTCAGCAACTGGCTGATAGCTATGTTTACTTCCTTTTCGGGCATTGCAAGTACCTTCCTGATGATGTCAGCCGATCTTTCATCATTTAAAAATAAAAACCGGGCAATTATTCTGGAAGGGTCAGGAGAAAAAAACAGATTTTTTCTGATCACGTTTACTTGCATGAGGCCAGTTCTTTAAGTATTAACTAAAAAAGGACTCTATGATTCGTCCTTTGTTGTACGCACCAGGCTAATACCGGCAATGAAGAATACAAAACCTAGTATCCCGTAAATAACAAGCGCTTTAAAATCATTTGCATCATCTGTGCCATTCACAAATAGTACTGCAGCATAAATAAGGCCACCTATTCCAAGTACTGTAAGTACAGCCCCAAAGATTCTTTTCAAATTCATCTATATGATTTTTTATATGTGTATATCCATCAAATACGCTTTTTAGCCCAAAACGTTATACAATTCCTCCGGATAAGAGTTACATCAATCACACTTTTTCAGATTTATGGTTCTTCACAGAAATGCGTACCTACATATTTGAAAAGGTAGATTTTAATCAAATTACAACATAAGATATATCAATAGTTTTCACAAAGTGATTTCAAGCTAAACTAGCTTTGTTCATAAAAACCTTATTTTTATTTAAACAACCTCAGTAGAAATCATAATCCAGGTTGTTTTTTAACCTTATTGGTCTATTTGTATATCAATTAGATAATAAGGTTGAAGCGTCTTGCTCTATTAATTCTACTAAGGTTTCTTTGGCAAATAAGGTTTTAAAACAATTCATTTTGCGAAATCAGGTTTCTATGAATTGATAATGTCAAATATAATTATCTGAAGTTCCCATTATAAAGAAACAGGTACGCATAATTGTGATGCCCCATATTTTTATATGCTTGATTTTTTACCTGTGACAAAGACTACAATTCCACCAACCAGCAATACAACACCGACGATTGGCGACCATTGCACGGGGTGATTCGTTTCTTTATTAATTTCGATCGGACCTAAATCAACTACTTTTTCTTTAGTCACAAAGTTAAATCCGGTATAAATTATCATAATTAATCCGATTGCGGCTAAAACAATTCCCAATTTTTTCATTTTAATATTTTAAAGAATTCTTCTTCCCTGGATAACTCTGAGTAGTACAGCAATTATGGCAATAACAAGCAGAATGTGTATGATGCCCCCAACACTGTAACCAACAAAACCAATGAGCCATAAAATGATTAAAATAACTGCGACGATATAAAGTAAATTTCCCATGATCGTTAATTTTTATGTTATTAATATATGTTTATATTTTTACTGCTGATTTTTCTCAAGCTTCTTTTCAGTTTAAATGAAGTGCTTAAAGAATCAGAATAAGAATCAGAATAAGGACCAATACCCCACCAGCGCCGATATAAGTTCCGCTATGACGGTGGCGGCCTTCATAATAACCATCGCCCCGCACCCGACGTTCGGATACGATGATCACATCAGTACCTCTATTCTTGTTGCGTTTTTCATAACCTTTTCCGCGGCGGCCCTGATCGTTTTTAACAGAGCTTGCTTCTTTCAGAAGTTCTTTTGTTCCTGATGAATTTAGCGTTGACATTTCAATCGCATTAATTTCGGCTAACCTGTCGGCGGCAACATTGTATTCAGTAGATTTAATGGCAGATGTAGCAGTAGTTGCAGCAGGATTACTTTCTGTACCGGCTTTTAATTGGGTTGGAATAACCGACAACATGAAAAATGCTGTCAGGATGTAGAGCGTTAATTTTTTCATAATTAGAAATTTGAATGGTGAAAACATTTTCACTAATCAAAGATCGACAACCGGCCACTCTAAAGCGTTACAGAATTTAGGGAAAAAGTTACATCATTCACACATTTCTAAATTTGGCACACATTCTATGATTAGCTTTGTCCTTAATGGCTTGAATGTTACCTTAATTAAAAAAGGCGGCCACCCAGGTGACCGCCTTCTTTAAAGGCTCAGATTCCTTTAATTT
>PNOH01000033.1 GCA_013824715.1 Odoribacter sp.
TTCCTTTTACCCGTTGACTAAAGTCAACGGCAAAGGATAACAGTTCAATATTTAGTTATTTAGGTATGCAAGCGGATACTCATATTATTTAATTTGCTGTAGCGGAGTAAGCGTTACCGATCCGATTAAGCCGGATTCCTGCGGTTTCCATCCTAAAGTGGTAAACAGGCCGTCGGCACCACGGTTGGCCGCTTTGTAGGCCGGAAAATTGACATTGTAGAATATCTTATACGGTTGTCCTTTCCGTTCCATATCGGCTATGCGGTTGCCCATCAGGTTGGTTACTGAAATTTCAAGGGTATTTTCCCCTTTCAGTTCGGCTGCCGGAATTACAACCGAAAATGGTGAGCTAATCAAAGTTGCCAGTTCTTTGCCATTAAGTCTGATTCGCGCGCTGTGTGCTACTTTGCCCAATTCGAGCCGGTAATATTTAGCTTCTCCAACAGGTTGTGTAAAAGTTGTTTTGTAAACCGCAGTTCCGGAAAAAGCTTTATAACTATCGCCTTCAAGCTCGGTCCATGAACCTAATTTTGAAAGTTTAACCGGCTGCGGAAGTTCGGGTCCACCGCTCACGAAAGTTAGTGTCCATTCGTTGATTAGCGCTCTTTTTTCGGCTGAAGCTTTCAGTAAAGGATATTCAGGTGCGTTTGCTTTTCCGGGAAAAACCTGAACCAGACAACTTTCACCGGGTTTCAGTTGAAGATAAACTTTGCTGATTTCTCCGGAGCTTGTGTTCACAGTCGTGCCAAAATCACCATTCATGGGGTTGTACAAAACAGATGATCCAATTTTAGTATGTAGTGGAACCATGCCGTCAATAGTTTCAGTTCCGCGGTTGGCAATAAAATAGGCAGTCGTGTTGCCATCGGTTCGCCGGATACACTGCAAACCCTGATCGAATATAGCTTCGCGGCGAATTTTGGCATTCGCAAGCAGATCAGACAAATTGCCAACGAGAATTTGTCCCTTGCCAACCTTGGCTTTCCTGACTGTTCCTGAAACCGGTTCCATTTTCAATGTCTTTTTCAAATTCTGGAATTTGGTCGAACGCTCGTCAAGTTTTCCTAATCCGGGCACATCAACAGGCAATTGTTCCATTAACACCGTTGCGCCGTTTTTGGCCAGATCAATAATTTTTTCGAAAGTTTCGAGTGGCATCAACTTTACTGTTGGCAGTAAAACAGTTTGATAGCTGGTTCCTCCAGTGAGGATTTGACCTGAATTATTGGTCAGGCCAAGAATCTGCCGATCAGAAATATAATCGAAAGCATATCCTTTCCTGAATAAGTATTCGGCAGTAAGGCGAACCAAAGAACCTTTGGACGCACCATCAAAATGCAGTAGCAGAGAGCGGCCCCTGACAGCATAATCGTCTGAAATAGGATAATATAAAAGAATATCGTTGTCGGGTTTTCCGGCCTGTAAAAACGACTGCGACCTGGTAATGTAAGTATTTAAGGTTGCGAAATCGTTCCAGAATGTATTGGTTGGACCAAAGTGAACAGCAGCATAAAACATCCAGCCCGGCCAGGGAGCATTTTGAGGCGAGAAAGTTGTTCCATGGTAAAAAACATGGTTAATACCAGCCAGGAAGAATAAGTCAATAGCATGTTTCACGTCTCCAAGCGAAGCTTCAAAATGGTCTTTCAGCCAGGTTGCCGATTCGGACGATGCCAGTTTTTTACCGGTAACATGGGCCACCGACGAAGCAGTTTTAACTTTTACGATATCCTCGCCTTCGGTTTCAGGAATGTCGGCAGCAGCATATAAATCAAGAATATTGGCCGGGGCTCCGTGTGCCTGGTTACGGATAATTTTTCCGCCTTTCTTTGCCCAATCGTGCCAGCGCCAGGTATAATTTTCAAGAATTAATTCTGAAATCGTTTCGCGGTAGTCGCAGAGCACGCGCTGATTGTATTCTTCGGTATCCTGACCCAATAATGCCGGCAGGTACTCGCGAAGATCGTAGCCACGCCGTTTCTGAAATTCGTTGAACAATTGCGGCGTAAAGTTAGCTTCGCCACGCGCATCGTCCACCTCGTATGAGTCGTTAAAGTATGCGCGCAATCCACTCAGGTCGTGACCTTTAAATGAATTCGTAAAATGGCCGAGATAATTATCAATCGCATTGGCCGAAAAGTGATCAATCACGTCGCCTTCTCCACCCGGTCCGGCACGTTCTACCATTTTGCCATGCCAGCCTTCAAAAACAGCAAATAATTTCCAGTTCCCGGCGGGGGCTGTCCAGTTGAGCTTTCCGTCAGAATCAACTTTTGAGGTTAGGTTCAGGATATCGCCTATATTCGAATAAGCCATTAAGGTCTGTAAAGTCATTGCAATTGGATACCGAACCTGTTCGATGGCCCAGTTTTGCAGGCTGTCGGCATTGGCGCTGACCGGATATTTAAGTTGGGAAATATTCAGGTTTTTACGGCTGATTGAACGTAACATCGGCTCCTGAACCATTGTAACTTTTTCCTGCAGTTGACCGCCTTCATTCAGTGCATACGATTGCACACTCATATACTTGCATGCATCTTCGGGTGTAACCCATAAACCTCCGAAAGGCCATCCTGAAGCCATTGCCAGATCAATTCCCAAATCGAGGCGTTTGCCTTCATGAAGGGTGTATTTTAAATTTTCAAGCCATTCAGGTGAAAGGAACCGGATGAATTTATCTTCGTAACCGTGAACACCGTAAATCGGGGTGATCTCCAAACCGCCCAGCCCGGCTTTCGAATAGGCTTCCATGGCGGATTTCAAGTCAGAAGGGTTGACGCTATTGCCCATCCACCACCAGCGACTCCAGGGCTTTGCTTCTTTGGTGATTTGCGGCCAGCCTGGCAACGGATCTGAATTTTGTGCTGAGGTATTGCTAAATGTTAACATTAATACGACCAGCGTAGAAATCAGATTTTGTAATGTAAATGTGCGGGAAATATTCTTTTTCATAGTCTAAAATGGATTTTTAGAACAATTTAATGTTGGCTTATTTTGTCGTTCCATACGTTGGTATTCTTAAACAAGTATAACAATTTATATCTTTCACAATCGGGGTAGAATGAAAATTCAGCAAAATAAAACGCAAAAGATTTTTAAATTCGTATCTTGTTAAACTTAACATCCACACTACTTATACAGGTAGTTTCAGATGATATATTTCTAAATTACAATTATAAGTATGAATGCTGAAAGCAGAAAAGAAATGGATATCAGTTTGAATTTGGAATGCCCAACCTATATTGATATTTTCAGGCTATCTCCAATCTCTATCGAATTGTATGATGCCAACGGCATGTTGCAGGAAGTTAATCAGGCCTGTCTTGATTTGTTTGGAATCAAAAAGAAGGAAGAAGTTGTTGGTTATAACTTATTTGCCAATCCAAACTTACCACATAATGCGATTGACAATCTCAAATCAGGAGAAACAGCCCAATTTGAATATAAGTTTGATTTTGATTTGATTAGAAGCCAGAAATTATACCAAACCTCCAGAGAAGGGAGCTGTTATCTTGAATGCTGCATCATTCCAACAATAAATGAGAGCAAGGAAATTATTGGCTACATTGTTTATGTTACCGAAATAACCAGGCGCAAAGAAGCTGAATTACTTCAGGAAGAGCAGTCAAAAGAATTGCAGAAACTGAACATCACCAAAGACAAGTTTTTTTCGATTATTGCGCACGACCTGAAAAGTCCGTTTAACGCCATTATGGGATTCTCTGAATTAATGCTGAAAAACTATAACGACCTCGATGACGCAACTTTTATCAAAGGATTAAAAACCATTGAAAGCGCTGGAAACCATGCCTTCAAATTAGTCGAAAACTTACTCCTTTGGTCAAAAAACCAATCTAAAGGCAAAAACTTTAATCCTGAATGGCTCAATCTGAACAAACAAGTTGCAGAATCGTTAATACTGGCAGAAAGCGCCATACAGAATAAAGAATTGCAGGTTAGCTTTAAGCAGCAAAAGACCTTCAACATTTTTGCTGACCGGAATATGATTGATTTAGTGCTTAGAAACCTGATTTCGAATGCGATTAAATTTACCAATAAAAAAGGAAAAATTAGCATTACCATAGCTGAACAAAATCAGGAAATACTCACATCCATTACTGACAATGGTATAGGGATTTCAGAAAATAAATTGGCGACTATTTTCGATTTAGACAAACCGAAAAATACACTTGGAACCGAAAATGAACAGGGAACAGGATTAGGGCTGATTTTGTGCAAAGATTTTATTGAAAATCATGGAGGAAAAATTTGGGTCGAAAGCACTCCCGGAAAAGGCAGTACATTTATCTTTAGTTTGCCACAAAGTAAAACTGGTTTATTAGAATAATAAATAAGTATGAGAAAGTATCTAATTGCTGATCCGAGTCATGCCAATATAGCCATTTTGAAGAAATTTCTGCTAAAGTTCGATCAGCATTCAAAAATTCTGCAAACTGATTCCGGATTGCGCATTTTACCAATGGCTGCCAGAGAAAAAGTTGATATCATTTTTATTCATCCGGAATTATCAGGTACAAAAGGCACTGAAATCTCACAAGAACTGAAGTTAAACCATCTGACGAAGCACATTCCGGTGATACTAACCGGAACAGAACAGGATATTCAAAATATCGCCCATGATATTGAAGAATCGCATGCCGATGCAATCCTGAAATTTCCGGTTGATGAAATCATGCTTAAACTTCAATTACAAACTTTGTTAAAATTAAGTCAACTTAACAGGAAAGAAAGAGGTGGCGATATAGACATAACAGATGGAAGGCAGGCAGAAAAAGCATTAGCTGAAAGTGAAGAAAAATTTCGTGCTGTGATCGAAAAGTCTGCTGATGGCATTCTTATCACCAATGATCAGGGTTTAATTGTTGAGATGAACCATCGCCTTGAGAATATAACAGGTTTCAGCAAAAAAGATAGTATTGGAATTCTCATCTGGGATTTTCATTTTGAATTAGCTTTACTGAACGAGAAAAATCAGGAATCATTTGAATTTTTAAAGGGAAACATGGAGCAAATGCTCAACTCGCGTCTGTCAGAATCATTTGAGGAACCAACCGAACGAAAAATCAGGAATAAAAAAGGCCAGTTACGATTCATTGAGACCACTTTTTATCCGGTTGAAACTCATGAAAAACACTTTCTTGTAAGTGTTATTCGCGACATCACCGAACGGAAACTTTTCGACGAAGCGTTAAAAAACAGTGAATCAAAATATTATGGCATTTTCGATGCCAACAAGGATGGGATATCAATCTTTGTGATAAATCCAGATCAGACTTTGAGTAATTTTGTTGAAGCCAACAAAGCCGCATCAGAAATGTTGGGTTATACAAAAGAAGAGTTTTTACAATTGAATGTATTCGATCTCGAAATTGATACAGAGAATCGTTCAATTTCCAAAAGAATTGATAAGCTGAAAAAGAATAAACATGTCAATATTGAAACAGCAGTCAGGCATAAAGACGGACATGTTATCAATGTTGATGTCAATATTATTCCCATACACTACAACAACCAGCTTGCAGTCATGAACATAGTCCGTGATATCAGCGAACGCATAAAAGCCGGGAAAGCAATAGCCGATGAGCGAATTCTGTTAAGAACCTTAATCAACAACATTCCTGATTTAATTTATGTGAAAGATACTTCAGGAAGGAAAATCATTTCGAACAAAGCAGATCTGGAACTAATGGGCTTTAACGATGAAAAAGAGGTTATCGGTAAAACTGATTTCGAATTATTCGATTTAAGCATAGGTAATCAAACCTATCCAGATGATTTGTCGGTGGTACAATCAGCAAAACCTATAATCAATAAGATCGAAATGTTCAAGGCTCCAAACGGAGAAGAAAAATATTTTTCCACATCAAAGGTTCCATTATCGAACGATTCCGGCGAAATCATTGGTTTGGTAGGAGTTGGCCACGACATTACCAGGGAGCGACGAACTGAACAAAAACTGATTCAACTTTCAAAAGGCATCGAGCAAAGTCCGGCAAGTATCATTATTACTGACACCAATGGAAACATTGAATATATAAATCAGAAATTGACCGAAATAACCGGATATTCCTTTGATGAAGTATTAGGTAAAAATCCCCGTATCTTTCAATCTGGATATACCACAGCCGACGAATATAAACTGCTTTGGAAAACCATCTCAGAAGGAAATGAATACCGGAACGAAATTCAAAACCGGAAGCGCAATGGCGAACTGTTCTGGGAGTCGGTCTTAATTTCGCCTATCCGCGACGAATCCGGGAAAATTGTAAACTACATGGCCATCAAAGAAGATATTACTGACCGGAAAAAAACCGATCTCGAAATCCAGAAACTTTCGGTAGCCCTTGAGCAAAACCCAGCTTCCGTAATCATAACCAACACCCAGGGGGTTATTGAATATGTAAATAAAAAGTTTATTTCTGTATCGGGTTATACCCGCAAAGAATTAATTGGAAAAGTGGTCAGGATTTTAAAAGCCGGCCATACCCCTGATGAAATTTATATCGAAATCTGGAATAAACTATTTGCAGGCCAGGAATGGAGGGGAGAACACCAGAACCGTACTAAAAAAAGGGAAAAATACTGGGAATCAGTCCTTATTTCGCCCATCAGAAACCAGGAAGGTAAAATTACCAATTTCATTATCCTGAGCGAAGACATCAGCGAAAGAAAGAAAATGGAAAAAGACCTGATTGCGGCCAAAGAAAAAGCAGAAGAAAGTGACCGCTTAAAATCATCTTTTCTGGCCAACATGTCGCACGAAATCAGGACACCATTGAATAGTATCCTGGGCTTTTCCGATTTATTGACCGAACCTAACCTTGATCCTGCCTCGAAGATCGAATTTGCAGAACTGATCAATACCAGCGGGAATAACCTGCTCGCGATCATTAATGATGTGCTCGACATATCAAAAATAGAAGCTGGTCAGGTTGTTTTGTTTGAGAGTGAAGTATCGGCACAGAAACTAATTTCTGAAATACAGAAAGAATATTCATATAAAGCCAATGCCAAGAAAATTGAATTACGATTAGCTCCCAACATTCGTGAAAACAATATTATCCTGACCAGTGATGAAATGAGGGTCAAGCAAGTTCTCATCAATTTCGTTGCTAATGCCATCAAATTTACTGAAAAGGGTTATATCGAAATTGGTGTAAGTTTAGTGAATCAAACCATTCAGTTTCATGTAAAAGATACGGGGATAGGCATTCCAAAAGAATTCCACGATAAGGTTTTTGATCGGTTCAGGCAGGTTGAGACTTCACGTTCCCGAAAATATGGAGGCAACGGATTAGGTTTGGCCATTACAAAAAATCTGGCTGAATTACTGGGAGGAAAAATCTGGCTTGAATCTGAACCTAATAAAGGTTCGACATTTTATTTTGCCTTACCACAATTACTCCTGATTAGTGAATAAAAATCAATTTTGTTTGTTATAAATGACAAAAGTAGCTATATTTTCACGTGTGTCATTTATAAATACAAAATGAAAAAATACATTACCAATTTTTTTTAGATAAATTTAAATCATGTACCCCGGTTGGGATTCGAACCCAAGACCTACGGCTTAGAAGGCCGTTGCTCTATCCAGCTGAGCTACCGAGGCATCCTTTTTAGCGGCTGCAAATATATACAAATTAGATCAACTCAATCCTATTTTCTTTGCAAATTGCTTTCATTTCTTCAGGCCAGATGCTC
The DNA here is from genome assembly GCA_013824715.1 of Odoribacter sp. Lineage (GTDB taxonomy): Bacteria > Bacteroidota > Bacteroidia > Bacteroidales > Prolixibacteraceae > Aquipluma. The sequence continues at coordinate 7,723 of PNOH01000033.1, forward strand.
GATTGGATTTCACCAATATGAGCCTTCCGAAGAAAATACATACATAAACGCGATTGTCCGATACCACCGCCAACCGACAATGGCATTTCGTCGTTCAGCAGTCTTTTATGCCAATACAGGTTTTTTCTTGCTTCAGTACCAGTAATTGCCAGTTGTTTGAGGAGAACATCCTTATCTACCCGTATTCCCATTGACGACAATTCGAGCGAAGTCTCCATCACCGGGTTCCAGACGAGAATGTCGCCGTTCAAACCTTTGCGGTTCCCGAAAGTCGGGGTTGTCCAGTCGTCATAATCGGGAGCGCGGCCATCGTGTTTTTCGCCTCCCGGAAGTATGCCGCCAATACCAATAATAAATACGGCCCCATACATTTTGGCGGCTTCGTGTTCGCGTTCTTTGACTGAAAATGAGGGATAAAGTTCTTCCAGTTCTTCTGCATGAATAAAAGTAATGTCTTCAGGAAGTAAAGGTTTAATCTGCGGATAATTTTCAGAAACAATAAACTCGGTCCGCAACAGGGCCGAATATATTTTCCGGACAATCTTCTTCAAAAAATCCAGCGTTCGTTCTTCTTTCGATATCACACGTTCCCAATCCCATTGATCGCAATAAAGCGAATGAATATTCGTAAGCTCTTCGTCAGGTCGAATGGCATTCATGTCGGTATAAAGTCCGTAGCCCCATTCAATTTTCAGGTCAGCAAGGGTCATTCGTTTCCATTTGGCCAGCGAATGAACCACTTCGGCGGTGTTGTCACCTAACTCTTTAACCGGAAAAGATACCGGTCGTTCGATGCCATTCAAATCATCGTTAATTCCTGTACCTTTCATCACAAATAAAGGCGCAGTAACACGGCGAAGGCGCAATTCAGAGGCAAGGTCTTGCTGGAAACTGTCTTTTACAAGCTTAATAGCCTTTTCGGTCTGATTGACATCTAATAAAGATTGATAATTTTGGGGAATAAATAGTTTCATTGATGCTGATTTTTTTGTTAGAAATTTGATTTTATCAAAATATTCATTTTTTTGGACAAAAGTAGCAACCGAATCATCACATTGAAGTTTTTTTGATCTTTTTTATATATATTTTGTCAATTTATGCGACTTTTTGTAAAAATTTAAAATATCTGTGTTGAGAAATCTTCCAAAGAATACGCTTCAGCTTTACCTGATTAAAGTTGCCAAATGGTTTAATCTGGTGATGCCCATCGTTGTTCTGTTTTACCAGGAGAACGGTTTGAGCATGTCGCAGATTTTTATATTGAAATCTATTTATTCCATTGCCATGGTTACCACCGAGCTGCCATCAGGTTATCTGGCCGATGTCTGGGGATGCCGGCGAACGCTCCTTTTTGGGGCAATAATGGGTACGGTCGGAATCATGATTTACAGTATTTCAAGTGATTTTACCAGTTTTGTAATTGCCGAAATCATTTTAGGTGTGGGGTTCAGTTTTATTTCAGGCGCTGACTCGGCCATGCTGTACGATTCACTCAAAGCCGAAAACCGTGAAGATGATTACGTCAAACATGAAGGAAGGATTACTTCGGCAGGCAATTTTGCAGAAGCGCTTGCAGGAGTTGCAGGTGGATTGCTGGCCATCATTAGCTTACGTACACCCTTCTATTTTCAGATTTTTGTAGCTGCCGTCGGTATTCCTGCTGCCTATTTTCTGAAGGAACCCAAACATGCTTTAGAAAGAACGCATCTGAAAATGAAGGAGATTCTGTCCATTGTTAAGCTGACCTATCAGAAACCGGAAATGCGAAGCGCCATCATGATTTCGTCGTTTACCGGAGCGGCCACCTTAACCTACGCATGGTTCGTACAACCTTACTTTCAGAAAGCCGGAGTGCCTGTTTCTGTATTTGGGATTCTCTGGACACTGCTCAACCTTTCAGCAGGAGTTTTCTCTATGTATTCGTACCGGATTGAACGATCGCTGGGAAGACGTAATACATTGCTTTTTATCGTGATTTTCATTTCACTCGGGTTTATACTTACATCAGTGGAAGTAAGCCTCGCTGGTATTGCTATTTTGTTTGGATTTTACATGGTTCGGGGAATTGCAACTCCTGTTCTGAAAGAACAAATCAACCAATATACCGACTCTAAAGTCAGGGCAACTATTTTATCTGTAAGGAACTTTGAAATCCGAATCATTTTCGCCGCTATTGGCCCGGTATTGGGTTATCTCACCGATACCTTCAGCTTACAAACCGCATTGATGGTCACCGGAATTATCTACTTTATTGCAGCAATGTGGAGTATTTTGCCATTGATAGCCTCCCCCAAACCTTCCCCACAAGAGGGGGCTTAAAGAGTGCCTCATGTGTCCGTTCGCTAAAGCGGAACGGCAAAGGATATCGCTCAAAAGGTCAGTAGAGCGATATCCTTTGCCGTCACATTTATGTGACGGACATGTTTTGTTTTATCTATTTAAACAACTTTTTCAGTTCATCCCCGATTTTCTTTACCGAACCCTTAATTTCTTCAACCGAAGCTTTTTTAACTTCCCGTTCAATTTGGGCGCGGGCTTTGCTTAGATCGAGCGAAACTTCGGGTTTGGTCAGCGAACCTTTGAGGATCACAGATGCTTCCACCATTTTGATATTCTGAGAACCGGGCAAAATCCCAAGACCCTTGTTGAGGTCTGCCCCCAAATCATCCCGATTCAATACAAAATCCATGTTTAGGTTTATCTCGCGTGAAGCCGACAGATTTCCATAAATGGTGGTTTGCTGATCGGCAATGGTGGTTTTGAACGGATTCAGTTTCAACCGGCCATTCTCGAACTGGAATTTAGCGGTAAAATCATCCACCTTCACATTCCTGAGTTTCTCCTTTTTGATGATTCCCCGAATCTGATCAAAAACCGGAGAATCAACAATCATCAGGTTTTGAGTATTAAAAACGCCTAATCCATTTAAACTGGTTGGCACCAAACTCATTTTTTCGTTCATTACTCCTGAAAGGCCAAACTGGATAGAAATTTTTCCCTGGCTTCTGGCGGCAATTGGCAGGTAATGCCTGAATGTACTTAGCGATTGATAGGCCATTGGCAAATCAAAATTCTCCATGTTCAGTCTAAAATCGAAGAGCGGCTTGTTTTCCTTATTACTGGTATATGAGCCATTAACCGAAAGTTTTCCCTGAAGCATCTCCATCGAAAGGTTGGTCAGGTCCATTCGCTGATCTTTTATACTGACCAATCCGTTGATATTGCTGATTGGCATTTTATCATAAACTGCGCGTTGAATCGAAGATTGAAAACTTAAATCAAGCTTATCAGGAACCTGAAAGGCAACAACTGAATCGGATGGCGCAACCGGAGCGGTTTGGGCAGCAAGTTGTTGTTCAACGGTTTTCTTTGACGGTTTCTGAATATTCGACAACTCAGAAAAATTCATAAAAGCTGATTTCAGGTCGAGACTACCCTGCATAACACCATCTTTGAAAATATACGCCAGATAATTGCTCACGTCGCCACGAAGCGAAAAATCACTCTGCCCGATTTTCACATCAAACTTTTCGATTTTTACCTGTCTGGTATTCGCTTTCACCTCTCCCTGGCTGATTTCAACGGGTTTAGTCAGATTCGCGCTTTCGATCCTGAAATTCTGAATAGTTGCTTCCCCACTCGACTGAAACTTTTCATACTCCTGCTTTTCAATAGACGACATTCGTCCGGCTAAATTCATTTTCGCTTTCAGTATTCCTGTAACATCAAGGCTGTCAATCGGGATAGCCTGTTTAAGCGAAGCAAAATCGATGGTACCGGAAAATGAAGCGTTGATGTTCGGATCGGTCATTAAATCGCTCAAGAAAAGCCGGGCATCAACCGGATTGTTTTTAATCGAAGCGTGAGCCTTTTCGACATTCACTTTCAGCAAATTCAGGTTGCCTTCGGGTTTGGTAATTTGTGCTGAAACCTGAATATCCTGAACACTTTCAGGCAGATCCTGATATTTGAAACTGGCATTCGTTACTGCCAATAGTATGTTGATTGCCGGATAAATTTCGTTGAAATACAATCCTTTCACCAATCCCTTAAACTCAGCGGAGCCATTGATATCAGCTTTTTCGAGATATTTTTGAAAATCGGCAGGCACCAAAGCCAGAATGGTCGCAAAATCACTTTTTTCACTCCTGAAAGCCAAATCGAAAAACATGCTGTCAGACGGCATGGCAAACGAACCATTGATTTCAAGCGGAAGATTATTTACCCACAATTTACCCCGATCGAAAGCAAAGTTCATTTTTTTGTAATCCACTTTCAGCAAAGTTTCAGCTTTTAGCCTTGTTTTCGAAATGTACTGAACAGAGTCATATTCGAAAATAAATTCTGCAGCTTCGCCTTTCAGGTCAAAAGTGGTGAGCATTCCGGCCACTTCTCCGGCTGAACTCATGTTCGTATTTTTCACCCACACTTTCATTGGCATTTCCTGATCATCGTACAACAGGTTCAGGTTATTTACCTGAATATCGTTCAGTTTCATTTTAAAGACATCCTCAGTAACGGTTGCTGACTGAGTTGCTGTGGCTGGTTCAGAAACTTTAGCAATATCCCAGTTCGCAACTCCCTTTTTATTGACTATCAGCAGAATTTCAGGGTTTTCTATTCTGAGGCTTTTCAGTTCCAATCCTTTGTTTCGGATCAGTTCCATCAACGAAATAGTAGTCGAAATCGAACCTGCCGAGAAAATGGTATCGTGGTCAAACTCATTTACGCCAACTATACTCAGGTTCAATAGTTCCATTTCAACTTTTGGAAATTTTGAAAACACCGACAATTTAAAATCCGAAAAATCAATTTTCGCATTGACCTGGCTGTTTAAGGTGGTTTTTACTTTGACAAGCAGTTTGTCTTTGTATAAAAATGGAAGAATGCCCAGAATTCCGACAATCAAGACTACAATTCCGGAGATGATCAATATTTTTCGTTTCATTGGGTAACAGTATTTTCGGATATAATAATAGTTCGCAGCATATTTAACGCCGTATGCGTTGTACGTATTATATTTCGTTCGCGATTGTGCTTAAAAATATACATTTTGCTTTTTACTCCTGAAGCTCCGGCAACAGCAATCCAGACCGTACCCACCGGTTTCTCCTCTGATCCGCCATCAGGTCCGGCAATTCCGGTGGTAGCCACCGCATAATCAGCATTCAAAACTTTTCGGGCGCCCAAAGCCATTGCTTCGGCCACCTGCTGGCTCACAGCGCCAAAAGATTCGATCAAACCCTCCGGAACATGCAGCAGCTTAGTTTTTATATCGTTCGAATAAGCGACAACTCCACCTTTGAAATAGGCCGAACTTCCGGCGTTGGAAGTAATTAACCGGGCAATGCTCCCGCCGGTACAACTTTCGGCAACAGCAAGGCTTTTCGAAGATTCAACCAATAGCCGGCCAATAACCAGACCAAGATTATCATCATCGAAACCGAATATATTTTCAGGAATAATTTCAAGCAATTTTTTCACCTGACGATCAATTTCGGTCTCAATTATAGCCTGATCCGTTCCATAACCACTCAGCCTGAGGCGCACCATCATTTGGTTTGGCAAATATGCCAGCTTGATAAAATCGGGCAATGCACTCTCCCACTTCTCTATTTTTTCGGCAAGCATCGATTCCGGTAAACCTATAGTCAAAACACTTCGGTGAACAATTGACTGCGTGATTCCCAGTTTGGTCAGTCGTGGAAAAACCTCTTCAGTCATGATGGCTTCCATTTCAAAAGGCACTCCAGGCATCGAAACAAAAATGGTATTATTCCGCTCAAACCACATTCCTGAGGCCGTTCCTGCTGAATTATGCAGAACTGTACAAGAGGCTGGTAATAACGCCTGGTCGCGGTTCAATTCATTTATGACCACATTTCTGGAAGACAATAGCGACTGGACATGTTCCAAAACCCCGGGATGTAAAACCAGTTCAGTTTCAAAATATTCGCAAAGGCATTTTTTGGTAATATCATCCTTTGTTGGCCCCAAACCACCGGTGATCAGTACCAGATCTGCATTTTGTCCGGCATCGGCCAGCGCTTTCAGTATATGTTCATGATTGTCGTGAACCGAAGTCACCTGATACACTTCAATGCCTAGCATATTAAGCTGTTGTCCCATCCATGCCGAATTGGTGTCAACAATTTGTCCGATTAATATTTCGTCGCCTATTGTAATTAATTCTGCTTTCATATCAAAAAGTTTCAAATTCCGGGTTCCAAGTTTCAAGCTTGGTCAGTTTTTCGATATTGGTTATTTAATTGATTTTAATTCTTCTAACCGCTGTAAAAGTGTTGGGTGCGAATAATGAAAAAACACATACGCCGGATGTGGCCGAAGGTTGCTCAGGTTTTTTACAGACAATTTCTTTAATGCTGAAGCGAGTTCAACGGCATCGAAATTTTGGGCAGCAAATGCATCAGCCTGATATTCATTTTTTCTTGAAAAAATATTCATCGCCAAACCTGTTATCATAGCAATCGGTGAATACAAAATTCCAAAAGCGATCAATCCGATGTGAAAACTAGGTGTTTGAACTCCTAAAGCAGCCGAAAGTTCTTTGCTGCCAACAAGAAGTGAGAAAATAAACAAAACAATACCGGTTTGCAGAATGCCGAGCAGTAAACTCCAGACAACGTGATGCTTTTTGTAATGCCCGATTTCATGCGCCAATACTGCCACGAGTTCATTGGTAGTCATATCGTTGATAAGGGTATCGTACAGAATGATTCGCTTTTTCGAGCCAAATCCGGTAAAATAAGCATTTGCTTTGGTCGAGCGTTTCGAGCCGTCAATCACGTAAATATTATCGAGTTTAAAACCTACACTAGCTGAGAAATTTTCAATAGCCGATTTCAATTCACCTTCAGGAAGCGGAGTTTGCCTGTTAAATAAAGGAACGATCAGATTGGAATAAAAAAACACCATAAATACTGAAAACCCACTGACAACAAACCAGGAATAAATCCAGAAACTGGTTGTGGTTAGCTGATAAATATAAATGATTAACGCCAGCAGTCCGCCACCAATGATTGCTCCAAGCATGTATCCCTTTAATTTATCGAGAACGAAAGTTTTGGGTGTCGTTTTATTAAACCCGAATTTTTCTTCGATTACGAAAGTATCGTAAACCGAGAACGGTGTATTTATCAGATCGGAAGCCAGCATTAAAACCCCGAAAAACATCAATGCGGTCAAAATAGGATTTGCCGAAACCGAAAGCGCCATGCTGTTTACCCAGGCAAAACCGGCAAGGAGAAACATTAACAGGATGATGACAAAGCTGAATGTTGAACTGATCAATGAAAACCTGAAATTGGCCTTTTCGTACGCCTGTTGCTGCCTGTATTTTTCTTCATCGTAGATATCTTTGACCTCCTCCGGCAGTTGATCGCTCCACCGGGTTGAATTAAGGTATTCAAGAAATCGCTCAAAAATGAAATCTGCCACTAAAAGGCCAATGATTACATAAAACAAGAATTGTGACATGGAAACTAATTTATTTCAAAGTTAGTAAAAAGCATCTCTCAGGATTACCCAATAACGCAACGATAACTAAAAACCATAAAAAGCTTTACACAGCTTCAAAATCCTCTTTGCTATTTAAATTGAGGAACAATTCCGGGAACTTTTCAACCATCAGATTGCAATCAACAAAACGGGTATTTATTTCTGAAAGAAGCCCCCTCAGTTTATAATTTCCGTTACTGATTTGGGCATCAATCACCGGCCATATCCGTCGGTGATACAATCCAACCAATGGTTCAATGCCAGCCTTGTGCTGCGGAATGACACTATCATATTCACCGATATTAAGAATCAAAAACCGGATCAATTCTTCATTCAGAAATGGGACATCAACGCTGACAATCAGGTTCCAGTCGGTGGATGATTGTTTTAAAACCGAATACATTCCTGAAATAGGGCCACAATCCGAATAAGTGTCGGGAACCATTTCAACCTGAAAAGTTGCATAATCAGGATTTTGTCCGCCAATCGCAACATTTTGACAAAACGGTTCAATCACATCAATCATGATTTGGAGTAAAGGCTTGTTTTTAACTAACAGGAATGCTTTATCAAATCCCATCCGGGTACTTTTACCACCTGCTAAAATAAAACCTGAAATATCTGATTTTTCTCTCATGCCTATTCTTATTGTTCATTCTCTGAAAAGTCCTAAACTAAACATTTCCAGCTTAAATTCCGGTCGTTTTCCGGAAATATCAGTCAAATACATGTTGTACAACTTGGGTTACTTTATTTACAAAGTACGTCAAAATAACACGAACACAATTACATATAGTGCATTCTGAAAAAGGCGGATAACCGCTTTAGTTTTTGCTCTTATATTAGTTTTGGGACTCTCTATTGTTAGTAGGTTGGCTGTAGCATCGAAATCGAATATATCTCTATCTGAGAAATTACAATAAGAAGCTACAGAAAAAAACCGGGAAAATCATTGTATAATGTTTTTTCCCGGTTTCCTTGTTTTAATATGCTATATCCGAATAGTTACCAAGGCGTTCCGTGGTAACGCCCTAAGTATAGCTTTGGCCTCATTTTCAGGAATACTGATCAGTATTTCAGGAGTATATGTTGGCTTTTTAAATTTGAGGATATGTTCAAATGAATTTACAATATTTTTTAAATCTCTTTTAAATTCAAACCCTTTTCCCAATTTGTATTTTGATTGTGATTCAGAAACAGAATCAATGCCCTGAATGTTTAACTCAAAATCGCGGTCAAGTTTGACTGTCCAAAAAACATTTTCTTTGATAATCGAATCTTTCTTTGAAACTGCATTCTCAGCCTCTTCAGCCGATTTGGGGGCCTGCACAATTTTAAATGGATTTTTTTCGATGGAAGATTCAAATTTTTGGATTGTTAACGGGCTTCCAAACATGGCAAAATACACATTTCCATCCATTCGCTTAAAAAAACCGGAAGTGGAATAGTCCCGAATTCTTGATTTCATAACCACAACCCCTTTCAACTCCATCTGAATGGTGTGTTGACCCAGATCAATAGACAATCCAATTGAATCCCGCGAAGCCATTTTTAAACGGGACTCAACCCATGCTTTCTCTTTCATTAAATCAATTAATGTTGGATTTACTGATGTGTCACTTGTTGCCTGAGTTTTTGCCAATTCCATTCGATCGCGTACAGCCGTAACTGACAAATAAGTATAAACAGAGGTAAACGCCAGTAAAATCAAACAAAAAAAGATTACAAATATTTTTAAGCCAGAATACTTTTTTTCAAAAAGGCTATCAAAGTCCTCAGCCGATTTTTTCATGTTAATAAATATAAACTTTTGAACCGATTTGCATTGTTGAGTACACCACCTCTAAATCTTCATCACCTAAACGGATACAACCATGCGTTACACTAAGTCCCATGAATCGTTTATAGATGGTGCCATGTATCATGTAACCATTTCCAAGTTCAAGTTTGTAGGCGCCAAGAGTACCTGATTCAAAGCGTGATGAATGACCTGGAGGTGGAATTGGAAGCCCTTCTTCGATAAAAGCCCAATCGGGTTTGGCCCAAACAGGATTTGGCTGTTTGCGCTGAACTTTTCTTACACCCAAAGGGGTATAAAAAGTATTGTCACCTTTCTCAGAAACTAACTTTTCATTCTTTCCGGTCGAGCACAATCCATCGCGAATCAACTGTTTACCTTTGTACAGGTAAAAATGATTATCAGAGGTATTAATTATTATATAAGCATCAATAGGGGTAAACTTATCCAATTTGATCTGAAGCTTATTAATCTCCTTTTCAAGCGACTCTTTACTCGGTCCAGCCTCGCCAGTTTCATTTTGACTTATAGTAATTTCAGGCAGAACTAAAGCAGATTCCTGTAAGGCTGGTATTGCAAAAAGCACCATAGATGCAAAAAACAATATCCCTGCAAACAGAATAGCCAGATAAATAAACAAAGTTCGAACCATTGTTTTTGTATTTATGTCACCTATTAATTTTAGATAGCCATTTCTATCACGAAATTCACTATTTTGAAAAATCCAAAATAATTAAAAATCCAACCCTTTTGTTACAACTGAAAGAGGTTCAATTGAACCTACAATTGTAACAAGTGTGCCAGAGCTAACCAATCGGTACAATTCATCAATATCACGATCCCTCAATCCTACGCAGCCACTTGTCCAGTTAAATCCTTTCCCCCCGTTGCCATGTATTTCGATTAAACTACCAATACCAGCACTGCGCTGAAGAAGTCCCTTTTTCTTTTTAATTGCAAATTGACGACGATCATCTTCGTTAGGATAATCGAGTAGTAAAGCTTTGTGGTATATGGTATTTCCTCTTTCCTTCTTTTTTGTTATCCGATAATTTCCTTCGGGAGTTGCCTTATCGCCATTACGTTCCTTATGGGCCATCCAATTGGGTCCAAACTCGGCTTCAAAACTCCGAATAGCCTTCCCAGCCTGATAAACATACAATACATGTGCGACTTTATCAACCAGAATAACCTTATTTCCACCTCGAGAAGCCGCAATCGCATCATTGGCCAGATTCTTCCATTTGGAGTAATCGTTAAAATAGCCGCGTAGCATTTGACTGGCAGCAGTATTGGCATGGTTGATATAAATATCAGCTTTTTTAAATAAAACTTCAGCTTCTTTAAGTTTACCAGTTTGGTGAGCAATTTTTGATTCGCTTAAAAACATTTTGGATTTATTATGCGCATCAAAAATTGATTTTGACAAGGGTAAATCCTTAAACAGCTTATTATACAATTCTATTTTCTTCCCCAGGCTAACAAATGCAGCTTCGACATTTTTACTTAAATTATCAGCTTTTTTTATTGATTCTTCTTTTGAATCGTCTGCTTTTTTCTTTGACTTTTTTGCGAAGTTAATAACTCTGGTATAGTCCCGAAAAAGAATAAACCGGTTATTTTCCCGCGACCAGTTTACCATTGCAGAATCATACATCTGCAATGATTCCTTATAAAGTTTTTCTGAATAAAGATTTGCCTCTGCTTCTTTAGCCAGGGATATAGCTTCGCGGGCAAGTCTTAAATCTTCAGTTGGTAAATCTTTTTGCGAAACAATAATGATACTTGCAATTGTGGCAATAAATACAACTGACAGTAGAATGACAATAATCCATTTAATTTTTTTCTTCTTTCCAAAAACCATCACTTTCGTATTAAAAAAATACCCGGGAGGAAAGCCCCGGGTATTTCAAATTACTAACTCCTGGGAGTTATTATTTTTTTCCACCTTTTTTAGCAATAGCTTCTTCTAATTCAGCTTTGATAGCAGTAGCTTTTTCTTTAGCAGCTTTGATTTTGTCGTTTGAACCAATCAAATCACCATTAGCTAAAAGAGCTTCAACTTCAGTAACAGTTGTTTCAGCAACAGCTACATCACTTTTAATAGCTTCTAAAGCTTCTCTGCCTTCTTTTCCTTTTGGAGCTTTTGCAATTAATGCTTTGTTTTCTTCAACCAAAGCTTTAACTTCAACGATCATAGCTTCAACTTCAGCTTTCAGTTCAACTTTACGAGCTTCTGATTTAGCTTTAGTATCAACAGCATTTTGGCTAACCCATGCTAAAGTTGCTTTAGCTTTAGTGTAATTTGGGAACCATTTTGCTTTAGCTACTTCGATTTTTTCGTTAGCTGCTTTCATTGAATCAACCAAAGCATTGTAAGCTTCAGGAACATACAGGTCTGCACCTGCATCTTTAACTTCCTGAATAGCAGCAGTAGCTGCATCAACTTCAGCTTGAGGAACTTTAGCACATGAGCTAAATAAAACGGCAACACCCATGGCTGCAATAGCAATAATTAATTTACTTTTCATACTCAATTTTTAATTTTGGTTTTCTCTAAAATTATTAACTTATAATATAACTAAAACTTCTATTTTTACTGCAAATTTAAAAAAACTTTCAGTCAAATTTACCATTGTGACGAAGGTTTCACGAGAAGTAACACAACTTTATTTTATTTTTTGATTTTTTTTTGACATTTTTTATTTTCAATACTTATAAATGGCAATAAAAACTAAATACCAGCACAAATCTGATGAAGAAATAGTCCATTTGCTCATAGACTCGGGCAATCAGGAACTATTTGAAGTGCTGTACGCACGTTATTTTAAAAAGGTAAAAGACAAATGTTTTAGTTTTTTGAAGGAAAGTAAATTATCTGAAGAATTTGCTAACGATATTCTGACCAAAGCTTACGAAAAAATCCCGGGATTTAAAGGAAATTCTTCATTTTCTTCCTGGCTTTATTCTATAACCTATAACTATTGCATCGATTATTTAAGATTTAAAAAGAAACTTCACTATCCGAATTGGAACAATAACAATGAAATCCCGGAGATTATAGATGAATCAGAAGCTGACTTTGAAGTAGCAAGTTATGAAAACCTGGTTACCATTCTGGAATTAATCCACCCGGAAGAAAAAGTACTTTTACTAATGAAATACCAGGATAACCTTTCGATCAGACACATAGCAAAGACTCTCCGAATTAGCGAAGATGCCGTTAAAATGAGATTAAAAAGAGCAAGAACCCGTGTTATCTACATGTACAAACTAAAATTCAACTCCAGTAATTAATTCCTTCACATCAGCGTTACTATTTACACAGTTTCCCGTCTATAGTTAAGATGATTGGATTATTCTGATCATTCGAAAAAATATACCAACCGATATTGATATAATCTTGAGAACTCATGAAGAATATTTTCAGCAAAATATTTAAATTCTCTAATGTTTCGTTACCTCCTGAGGTAAAAGACTCTTTTGCAGAAAAATTTGGAGGTTCAATAAATGTTGAGTGGCTCCAAACAGATGATTTTTTTGAAGCTATTTTTTATCATGAAGAAATTGAGCACATTGCCCATTTTGATTCAAGCGGGAAATTGCATAATCTCAAAAAAAATCTTTCATTAAATGCAACACCGCCTCACATCAAAGAAAAAGCCAGTCAACACGGTGAATTGATGAATGCTATTGAAATTAGCGAAGATGAAATTGTTGGATATGAACTAATTATTCGCGACGAAGCTCTGATACGTTTTTCATTACTGCTAAATGAAAAGGGCGGATTAATTCACAAGAGCAAACTTTAAATCGATTTTGAGATTTAAAATCTTTCCGAAAAATCGCTGAAACTATTGCACAACTAATAATTATAATACTATATTTGCAACCGCAAAATTAAACATGGTGGTTGTAGCTCAGTTGGTTAGAGCACTGGATTGTGGTTCCAGGGGTCGTGGGTTCAAATCCCATCATCCACCCATAAATAGAAACCCAATTAACAAGAATTCAGTTAATTGGGTTTCTTCTTTTATTGACAGTATGCACACTACATCTGAATTTGGCTCATCCAAAATATTAGGAAGCCACATCATCAGGGTCGGAAATAATTCCATTCTTTTCTTCAGCATTCCAGGCGCCTATAATCAGGGCAAATATAATTACTATAGAAATGTATAAGGCATTTGGAATAGGTGGAGGATCGCCTGCTCCGTATGAATGCATGCCAGACAGGTAATAATTCACCCCGAAAAAAGTCATTAGAACTGAACCCAAACCAAGAAGCGCCAGACTATTTAATGCCAGCGCACTCTTTAATCCGGGAACTTTCCGTAGATGCAGAATGATTGAATAAACGAGAACAGTTACCAACGCCCAGGTTTCTTTCGGATCCCAACCCCAATATCTGCCCCACGATTCGTTGGCCCAAACCCCACCAATGAATGAGCCAATGATAAGCATAAAAAGTCCAACTATCAGGGCCATTTCAACAATGTATGAAATTTCGAGGATGGTTAAGCTTATGTTTTGATTGTTCTTTTTGCTTCTCAAAATCATAAATACCAGATTGAGCATACCGAGCAAAGCTCCCATAGCAAAAAACCCGTAACTGGCGGTTATAATGGCCACATGAACAACCAGCCAGTACGATTTCAATACCGGAACCAAATTCGTTATTTCCGGATTCATCCAGCTCATACCTGCAACAAAGAGAATAATTGACGCTAAAAGTGAAGTTACTGCCAAAGTAATCGGGGATCTTCTCATGAAAATGAATCCTGAAAGACTGGTTGCCCAACCTATATAAATCATCGTTTCGTAGCCATTACTCCAGGGCGCATGGCCCGAAATATACCATCGGGCAATTAAACCAAACGTATAAAAAAGAAACGCAATAAATATCAGTACAGTTCCGATGCTGATATATTTCGAAAATCCTTTACCTGACTTGAATATCAGCATAAAATGGAGCATGAGTAAAACAAATCCCAGTAAGGCATATATTTTGGCCAGTTTTCCGAAGATATTCCATTCGTTATAAAAAATTTCCAGTCTTATTTTGGTCGAAGAAGGAATAATATCGGCTCCATAGGTATGCTGAAATTTTTTGATGTACCCCAAATATTCGTCAGGTTTTGACCAATTCCCCGAAGCTTCAGACTTAAAATAACTTTCATAATACATTTTCAGTATGCTTCCTGCAAAATCAACTTCTTCCTTTTTCATGGTTTGCGGAAGAGTTGAGGAGGTAACCCAGGTTTTGCGTTCGTCATTTGGTACCGGAAATATCTTTAAAAAATCGCCGTTAAAAATCTGGTAGCAAATGTTTACACGTTCATCAACATTCATGATTTCCTTGTCCAGCTTATTCCGGAAAGTTTGCTTTTTATTGTATGCTTGCTGTACCATTTCGTTCAGCCGGTAATTTCCGGCCTGATCAAACATCTGCCGGAATGAAATAAATCCGCCAGAAGCGCCCAATAACTTTCCTAATTCAGGATTGCTTACTTTTACCAGAGGCACAATTTTCCATTTTTCGGGGTTGGCGCTCATTTCAAGAAAGAATTCGACTGCCGGCATTCCTTCCCAATTATTTTTTTTGGTGATTTTCCGCAATAAATCGGAAGCAAGAGTATTCACCGGTTCAATTCGGCCCTGATGATCCTGAACTAATAATTCTCCAAATGCTACAATGTGCTTTGCTTTTGAATTTTCGGCACCAAAGGCTGAATTGCCCGACAAGCTTATTCCGGAAATTAAAAGTCCAATCAATGCAATTTTTACTTTCCGGCGATTTGCCTGTAGTTTTGAGCTTAAACGGACAAGGGTCTGGAATCGGCTGTTCCGGCTAAAAAGAGTGAGCGCCATTCCAAGTGTCATAAAAAAATACCCCAGATAGGAAATTAAAGTTCCCCAGTAATCCTGATTTACTGAAAGTATTGTTCCCTTTTCATCCTTATCGAACGAAGATTGAAAGAAACGGTATCCCTGATATTTCAGAATATTATTCATAAAAATCCTAAACGGACGTT
Source organism: Odoribacter sp. (assembly GCA_013824715.1). GTDB lineage: Bacteria > Bacteroidota > Bacteroidia > Bacteroidales > Prolixibacteraceae > Aquipluma. The sequence continues at coordinate 23,074 of PNOH01000033.1, forward strand.
CAGCAGAGGATGCCGGGTCTTTTAAGGTGATTTCGCTTGCATACGATGAAGGGCTGTTTGAACCGGGATATCGTTCGAGTTGAAAATCGCGAAGATGAATTCTGAAAGGCAATTCACGGACAATTGAGCCATAAGAAAGGCTCAGATTTATTCCATTAATAGTAAGGGTTTTCGCTTCAGGAATCCCTCCGCCAAAAACATTGACTTTGCGAATTTCGTTTCCTGAAGTAATTTTTGCCGTAAAAGCATCTATTCCCACCTGACCTGCTTCGACAGGTATTTGTACCAATGAAGGCACTGGCATTCCACTTGGGTCAGTAATGATCGTTTCGGAGGCATTGGGAACAAATATTTCATTTTCAACAGTTACTTCTTTTCCATCAATCTGAAGCGTTTCTTTGTACTGATTATTCGTGTTCGGTGTAAATCTCACTTTTGTCAGGCTTCTGACCTCATGGCTGTTTACATTTGCTTTCAGGTCAATATAGCTTGCTTCGGATACCACCTGATTGGTTGATTCTCCTTCGCGAATATGCATACTACCTTCAAAACCCAGATAGCGGGTAACACCGGCTCCAACAATGATCAGAATAAAAGAAAGGTGAAACATTAAAATAGCCCATTTCTTCTGGGCAACCAACTTGTACCTGATTACACTTCCGGTCAGATTTAAGGCGCCAACCAAAAGCAGCAGTTCAAACCACCATGCCTGATAAATTAGCGCCTGAGCAGTGTCAGTTCCGTAATCGTTTTCAATGAAGGTTGCATAAGCTATTGAAATGGCAAACATCATCAAAAGCAATACAGCAAAAAACATTGAGGATAAAAAAGAAATTATTTTTTTCATGGCTGTTATTTTCTATAAAAACTACTACAAATATTTACTACAATGAACAAGTCAATCAATAGCATACAATTCAAAAAAAAATTCCTTTGTTTTAAATTTAAAACAAAGGAGTTTTTTTTTGATTCGGACTGAACCTGGGATTAATTTGTTGTAGGATCGCCGTGGGCAATTTTTGCCGAATATTCTTTGAAGTTGAACCCTTTGTAATTAGGACTTTCTTCATTGTGGCATTTTTTACACACTTTTTCCTCAGGCATGATCATACCTTTCGACATGGCCAACTTCATATCTTTCATCGTTGTGGCAACTTTGTAAAGGCTACCTGGTCCATGGCACGATTCACAAGAAACTCCTTCGGCAACTGTAATTGTAGCTACTAATGCCTGATCAACACTTGCTGCCGTTGAGTGGCATTTCAAACATTTTGGATTAGTCGCATCAGCGCCTTTTAATCTATCCATTGCTTTAGCATGTGTACTATTAGCCCACTTGTTAAATTGTTCGCCTTTTTCAGCTTTGTTATGGCACATTTTACATTTGGCTGCCCCGATATACTTTGCATCCTGAGCATTTACAATTGAGAGGAAAAATATAACCATTCCTAATAAAATAAATAATCTTTTGAAATTCATAGTCATTGTAGTTTTAAAGATTTATAATATTTTGCTTTTATGAACCTATGTTTATTTGTCAGTCAATTTATATTTTACAATCACGTTATAAGGGCAAAAATGCAATAATATTTTGAAAGAGACAAGAATAATGCCATTCAATTCTGTTCCAAATCATCAATGTTTGTTAATAAAGTTGTAAATGACAAGAGGAACAGGGTTCAGTACGCCAGGCATCATCAATATCAACAGGATGTTTGAATTCAAGTGGTTGAAACGAATTCGAATATTCCATATTTGCAGGATTTCCCTGAGCCTGGATATCGTGGCACAAATTACAATCTTTTGAAATGACTTTTCCTGAAGTGGTAGCGTGCCTGTCGTTGTGGCACCTGAAACAACCATCGTACTCCATGTGGCCAATATTATTTGGATATGCCCTCCAATCAGCCTTCATTGCAGGGAAAATATTATTGGCATACCCGTTTTGTATTTCAGCAATTGAATTATCAATATCAGATTTCCTGCTTGTCAATAATTCAGGATAGCGTGATTTATAAAATTCGATGACCTGATTTTTTATAGCAAAAAAAGCACTGTCTTTGGTTGGATAAACCTTATACAATACTTGCATTGAAATCTGCTTTAATCCAGGCAATGTTTTTGATATTTTCCCGGCGCTTATTGATTTGTCTATAAAATTCTGTGGAACATTGTAGTTATGTGATGGCCGGTTATGACAATCAAGGCAGTCCATAACCCTGGTTTCAAGTGAATCAAGTTTTTGCTGGCTCAGGACGTTTTCACTATCCGTAAATATTTCGGTAACCCCGGTTTTTGTATTGGTATATTTTACCCATGGAATAACTTGCCGGTTGGCCGCAGTAGTTTTATACTCGATTTTAACATCAGGACTTATATGCTGGTGAATCCCTTTTTCAATTCCTTCGGAAGTGATATTAGAACTTGTTTTCATTTGTAATTGAATGACATGTTCAGTATTAGAATCATCAGCCAGATAAGATTGTAAATATTTCATTTTGCGGTCGTAGAATTTCTCAGGCCAGTGGCACCTTTCGCAGGTTTCCTGGGCCGGGCGAAGATTTGCGATAGGCGTAGGGATTGGTGTTGGGAATTTATGGGCTAAAACCGAATAAACCTGGTATAATCCCGACATTTTACTTTTTACATACCAACTGGCGCCTGAGCCTACATGACATTCAACACAGGCAACACGCTCATGTGAAGAACCGTGGTAAGTGACAAATTCTGGTTCCATAACCTGATGGCATAATTTTCCGCAGAATTCAACCGATTCGGTATAATGAAACGCTTCATAACTTCCAATAGAGGAAATAATCAGAAGAAAAACAGTTCCAAAAATGAAAATTAGGCCCGCATTTCGTGTGCCTTCGTTATTAAAATTGAGCACAGGCCAGTTTCTGACTTCACCTGCTGCCTCTTCTTTCCTCGCCTGAGCCCTGTTCAATCTCATCCCGATAGGAATGAGGATCAATCCGGTAAACATGAATATCGGAAGCAATATATAAATAAACAGCCCGATGTAGGTTCCGCCGAAATCAAAAAACGAATGAAGGATTACTAACGAGAGAATCGCAGCCAGGTTAAAAACAGCAAGAACAGCCCCTGCAATTGATATCCAATTTTTAATTGATGATGGTAGTTTCATGTTTTAATCTTCAGAAATAGTTATATTTTAAAAATTGTGCAAGATCGTAATAAATTGCTAACTAATGAAAAAGTAGGGAATAGATAATAAAAATAACCTGAACAATTCCAGTAAACAAGAAAATAAATCCAAATATCTTAATCAGTCTCATTTTTTGTTTTGTAAATTCTTTCTTAACCAAAAGACCCTCCAACTTTCCTGATTTTTCAAGTTCCTCAAATTCACGTGGCCTGTCTTCTTTATATTCATCAATCTGCACATTCCCGGTGAAAATAACCGTATCCATCGGGAAAGCCTCAGGACGAAGGTGTGTATTAAAGAAATGGATCGTAAAGATAAACCCAACCGCTAATAATGCTTCGTCGCTATGAATGATTTGTGCCACATTAATTAGCCACCCAGGGAATATCCGGGTAAAGAATACCGGAAACCATAGAACCAAACCAGTTGATCCGATCACTATAACTCCCCAGAATACTGCCATATAATCAAATTTTTCCCAATAGGTCCACTTACCATATGATGGGCGGGGTCCTCTACCGGTGAACCATTTAACTGAAGCCACAAAGTCCTTAACATCCTGCCCGTTAAACATGAGCGTATTTTTTCCGAATACGAAATCCTTCATGCTAAGCCCCTTCTCTGCTTTCAACTTAAATAACGAATATATGTGGTAAGCAAAATATCCAAAGGTAATAACGGCTGCAAAACGGTGAATGACTCCTGCATTATATGCTCCACCAATAAGTTTGACGTAGAATTTTGCCCAATCCATATAAGCAAATTTAAGCAACATACCAGTAAATGCAAGAGATAAGAAACTGATAATTACAAAAATATGAGTAATGCTCTGGCTTTTGGTAAACCGCCTTACATAAACTCTTTCACCGGCTTCTTTGGCATGCAATTTCTTCTTGCGCATCGCATCTATCGACCTTGGCAGCCATAAAAGGGTATGCAATCCAAAGAACAGGAACACACTTACCAATAATGTAGTCATCGCCCAGAATGTATAATAGAGCCAAGGGAATTTAGTTTTATTATTATGCGTGGCGTGTGTTAAATAACCGGTGAACTTTTTACTTGCATCGGCATGGCATTTCTGACATGTTGCTACAATATTTTCAGGACCAACCGATGATTTTGGATTATGCAGCTTATAAATATTGTGTGCTCCATGGCAATCGGAGCAGCGTGCAGCCTGAAGATAACCCAATTGGTAAACTTTTCCGTGGTATGTTTCCAAATAAGACTCAGCCAGCTCTGAATGGCATTGTCCACACTGGGCAGTAATTTCAGCCATAAATTTATCCTGATGAACCTCAGTGATTGAGTGTGCTGAATGACAGGTTCCACAAGTCGGGTATTTGATATCTCCACGCTCAGCTCGATAGGAATGATCACTGGTAATGTATTCATTGTATATCCCCTTATGGCAATTTCCGCAGGTAGAGGCAATATTTTGGGGATGAACCGATGACCGGGGATCTGATTCTTTTAATTCAAAATGTGAGGTATGACAATCGGTACAGATAGCTGCAGAAAGTAAACCCTTCTCTGAAAGGCTCCTCCCATGAACACTCTTCGAATAATCATGAAATGCATCAACTTCTTTTAGATTAGTTCCTTCAACGGCCTTTCCACCTGTTTGATGGCATCCACCACAGAGTTTGGGAACTGAAGACCGAAATACAGGAGAGGTTTCATCCGATTTAGGTTTAATCAAATGAGTACCATGACAATCGGTACAATAAGGGGCATTTTCCTTTTTACTGAAATAGGCCTCTCCGTGACCACTTGAAAAATAAACATCTGATTCTTTGGTATGGCAATTCGAGCAATCAACTTTACCTGCTGTTTCACATGGTCTGCTGATATTGGCAGTGACATCAGAATGGCACTTTACACAAGTGATGGCTTTATGGGAAGTAGCAGTCAGTTCAGAAACATCAACTTTTAAAGAAACGGTTTGATTATCCACGACTTTATGCGTCTCGTCCTTTTCATGGCAATTCAAACAAGTCTTGTCAGAAATAGCCGCGATCAGATTCTTTAATTCAACTTTGTGTGGTGGGTGACATGCTGTACATGCCGGAATAGCGCCAGGTTGAGTCTCCCACAACTCTTTATTGATTACCTTGGTATGAACATCTTCAATGCGTGCGTGGCATTTCATGCAAGTTGATGCAATATTCCGGGGAGAAATGCTTGAAGTTGCATTGGTATGTGGCAATATCAGGTGGTTACCATGGCAATCGTTACATGCAGCCGAAACAATTAATCCTTTTTTATATAAACCCAGACCATGAATGCCCTCACTGTAATTTTCAAGAATATTGTGTTCTGAAATATTGTATGCCCGTGCTACAGGTGCCCCTTCCTTATGGCACGATCCGCATAACACAGGGATATTCATTTTATAGGTGCGTGATTTTGGGTCGTCCGATTTAATAATTTCATGAGTACCATGGCATTCCTTACATGTTGGAGCATATTTTTCGTTCGCCAAAAAAGCCCGGCCATGTATTCCCCTATAGAATTTTTCCCTTGCATCCAAGTGACAAGTACCACATTCAACTGGCTTAAGAATTTCAGGATGAGGATATTCACTAACCACAGCATCGGCATGACAAGAACCACACAATACACTTTTATGTACTGAATGATCAAGTGAATTAGGTTTTATGTACAAGGAAACTTTTTTCCCGGCCCTTTCTTTGGTTAACGATGGGTCGTCGTGACAAGTGAAACAGTCATCGTTCGACTGTGCTGATAAATTGATTGCACTCCAGATAAGGAGGATTGCAAATAAAAATAAATTTAAATAACCTCTCATAACTTATTCTAAAGATGATGCCATCCTGAAATTATACTTTTGAAATTATCGACAGGTGATTTCCCAATTGAAGCCACATAAATGTGAATAATTAAAAATATTGAAATAAAAAACCCCATTACAGAATGCAAAATGGCTGTAAGAAATAATCCACTGAATCCATAAACCTCTTCGATAATAAGTTCCGGAAATAAAAGTGCGATCCCTGTAATAATCACTACAGGAACTGCAATGTACATTATCAAAACATAAGAGTATTTTTGGAGGGGGTTAAATTTTCTTTTTTCTGAAAGTGGAAAAGGTAACTTCTGGCCATGAAACATTCCCCATGCATAATAAATGCCTTGTTTTATCGGATTTTTAAAGAATCCCTTAATTTTTATCAGGTAGTATTTTCCATTATTAGTAACCATATTCCCGATAAAAAAGACAAAATAACTCAGCATTACGACCACTCCTGCAATATTATGAAGGTTTATAGTCAAACTAAATCCGATCAAGGGTGAGTCAAGACTCGATTGCATTGAAATACCAGTAATGATTAAAATGATAATTCCCAATGCATTAATTCCATGCCAAATCCTTAACCAAACAGGATAAAAATAAATTTTTTCAGTTTTGCCCATTGCCAATTACTTTTTAAATATTCTGAAAAGAGTGTGAATGATAATGCCAGAAAGTACTGCAAAGAAAATTAGAATACTTAACATTTTAAGAAACGGACTCTGTTGCGTACCTATCATGTATGATGAATTCGATAATACATTTTGAATTCCTCTTGCTTCAGAACGCTTTTGAAGATTCTCGTATTTGTATAAAGAAGCTTTTAACCTGGAGTTTGCAGAATGACATTCAACACATTTTTTTACTGCTTGATCCTTGCCAAGAATGTTGTGGGAAACCATCAAACTGTCAATTACTTCAGTGTGGCACTCCACACACCTCACATGCCGGAAATGTAATTCCTGGTTTGGCAGCCAGTCGTGGACCTGTACTAATTTTGGATTTTCGTGCCCGGAAACCATTTTGTATTTTTTCATATCGTTATGGCACGATGAACACATTTGGTTATCTTTTTCAACAATATCAAGAACATTGTCGCTATTCCGTGCAGTAGTTACATAGGTATGCTGACTATGACACTTGGAACAACTAAAATTTTCGCCATAGACTTTATAATGTACGCTTTTTTTAACTTCTTCCTGAATTTGTTCAAATTTGTATTTGGCATAAGATTCATCTCCACCGTGACAGTCTAAACAGGTACTTAATGGTTCAAGTTTCAGGTTACCATTATGCGGATAAGTGGTATATTCTGACGAATGACAATCGGTACAATCAAATTGTTTATGTACGGCATTTGCCATGGCAACCGTATCCAGAATGAAGTATGGATTCATCAACCGTTTTTCTTCCTTGCCCTTAACCGAATTTAGAAAAGCATAGGTCTGATTCGAATGGCACTTTAAACATTGGTGGTGCTGGGCATTCTCATACGACTGAGCATTAGTGATCAAAGAGCAGAAGTAAAATAGACTGGAAAATATTAGAATGAAACGTGAGTTCATTTTAAAAATTTATAGGTGACTGAAATTACACAACTGTTAAATCTCAAATTCAATTGAATGCCTTTCTAAATTAAAAATGGTAATATCCTGTAATCAGGAATTACCATTTTATAATGTTTATTTTAGGAAAATCAAGTAAATCAGAATGCCCATAGCCTCGTAATTACAAACCCGATAGCAAATCCGGATTTATCCATTTTATTCTGGTTCCACATGATATTATCCTGTGGCAGTAATGAAGTGGTTGATCCCATATAAATCTGGAAGGCATGTGTACCTGTTGAAACTTCGTACCCGAAAGATACACTTGGTTTTGGATGATCAGTCCATTCCCATTGTTCCGATATTTCCTTAATTTTAAGTGGATGATCGTATGTAAATACGATTGAACCCTGTGGTGATACTTTTATTCTTCCGTTAAAATGAACGCCAACCTTATCATGGTCATATATTGATTTAACCAGGTTGTAATGTGTAAAACTTACACCAGACTGAAGGGAAAGCCATTCATTAAATTTCCGGCCTACAATTAATTGGGAGAAATAACTCAAACGATCTTCAGGTAGAAAACTAACAGTTGAATAATCGGATGACATCCTGATTTTAACCTGGTCAAACTCGCTTGCAGCAATTCCATTCGCGGCAATGTTTCCATATAGAGCCACTGACACCGGAATGCTATTCTGTCGGGTCTGTTTTAAAAGCGCCCATTTGGCATTTAGGTCAATAATACTTTTTTCACCCATCATGCCTTTCTTGGTGATTCCGGCGCCAATTTGGAAATTTTTGGCAAGAACATAATTCAGCCCTAACCTGATATTTGCGGAACCATAAATTCCCCAAAGGTTAGACCTTCCATCTTCAATGGTGCCAAATTTATGCTGAACAACCATTTCCAGAGTTTTCACCTCAGGAATAACTACAGTTTGCGCATCTATCAGTGATCCGCTTTCGAAGGTAGCGCTTACCGGATAGTCTTTTTCTTTAACTCCTGCTGCATCTTGTTGTGCAAACGATACGACGGAAATAAAAGAAAGCAGAACTAAAAATATGATATTTTTTTTCATCTCATCGAATATTTATTGTTTGCACTAATTTTTTAAAGCTCCTTCTTTAAGCCAGGCCAGAACCAATGCAGCTTCTGTTGTAGAATATTTTGCATAATGGGTACCCGAATTGGGTACCGTATAAATTTTGCTACTTGCAGGGGAAGCGGTATTCACATAGGCTGGTACCACTTGAGAATAAGCGACATCGGCTGTTAATTTAGGTGTCTGATTGTTGTGGCAACTTATACATTTTTCGGCAAAAATTGGAGTAATTTGAGTGGCGAAGCTAATTGGCTTACTGTTATCGATAACAGGAACCTCTTCAGGCAAAATAAAGTCGTATTTACAACCGGCAATAAAAAGTGTAAATACAATAAGAATAAGAAATATCGAATGTTTTTTCATAATGCTCATTTTTAAGGTTTATATAAAAAAGACTTCTCTTCCTGAAAAAAGAAGTCTTTTTAAATCAGTCAATGATTACCTTATTACAGTTTAGCAATTGAGTTGGTCAATAAAGCTTTGGTGTAAGGAAAGTTGTGGATACCCAAACTATAATCCCTCAAACAAAGTTGGAAATTAATGATTGCACCGTATTGGGCATTTGTTAAACTAAGTTTTGGTAAAGTAAGGTTGAATGCTTTTTGTTCGGCAGTCCATGTTGCTGCAGGACTTGGATTCTGGAATGGACCAGTTGTATTTCCATAGATAGCTGAACCTAAATTAGGATTATTGAGAGTTGGGTCAAATACATTCAGGTAACCATCGTAATTATTTGTTGTCAGTCCTGCCCAAAGGTTTACTCCGCCCAAAGCCTCATTGGTATTGGCACTTCTATTCAAAATATCAACTCCGTTTACACTTAATTTCGCCGCCAAATTATTTAGCAGTGTTTTGATTTCAGCACGTGGAGTAGCCCAAAAAGTTGTGCTTGCTGAAGTAATAGCATTTGTGTGACATCCTGCTGCATTACAAGTTGTAAGGTTCCCTTTGGCAAAAAATGTATGGCCTCCTGCTCTTCCAACCATATTACTTCCACCTCCTTTGGGACCCATGTGACAATCAATGCAAGATGCAACTGTGGTATGTGCCGAATTGGTATATGGCAAACTTCCGGCAAATTCAACACCACCCAAACCTGCATAAACAGCGCCAACAGCACCATAATGAATATGCATACGGTAACTTGGACGGACAATATTGGTGGTTGCGGTATTGGCATTGGCATCATAAGCAACACCTGTTGGGTTTGCAGCAATGGCTACCCAATCCTGAGCATTACCTGTTTGCAGGTTTGTTTGCGGACGTGGTTGGTGACATTTTACACAAAGGTTACTTTTTCCGCCATCAGCTTTCAGGTCAATTATTTTCTTTCCACCCAACATGACCATCGGAACTGGCGCAACTGTAGTTAATGATGGTAAATCGGATGAACCGTAAGTTGCATGGATTGCACTGTGACATGTACTACAGCCAATTTCGCCAAAAGCTTTATCGGCAGTGGTAACATAATCTAAAGTGTACCGCCCGGTAGTTGGATTCAAAGTATATCCTGAAGAAACATTTCTTTTAACTACATCTTTAAATGCTTCCTGAGTATGACAAGGCGAACAACCAGTATTTCCGGTTTCTTCAAAAGCAGCAATACCATAATTATGCTTCGAGAACTGGTACTGAACTGAGATTAAATCAACTTTGGTCGGATTATGGCACATTTTACAGGTTTCATTGGCATCTTTGCCATCTTTTCCATTTGTTCCATCTTTACCGGCAGGACCGGTAAGACCCATTGGGCCTTCTTTTACGCATGAAGTGGCAGCAAAAATGATTAGAGTTGCACAAAGTAAAAGTCGGGTAAAATTGTTAAGTTTCATAGAATAAGTATGTTAAGATTATTATAATTTTTTTTGTTGCAAAATCTTGCAAACATTATTTAATGCACCTAAAATAGAAACCTTACTTGGTTATTTATTGTTATGAAAATTGATGTTTGAAAGGAAATAAGCTGATTATTAATGGACGTATTATTGATATATGTCATATACGTTTAACCTGGTTTAGATCACCTTCTGCAAATCTTATTATATGGGCAATAGTTGCATTTCTGCGAGTCCTTAACCTGGTCAAAGAGGTTTCCGATGCTGAACATTTCTGAAAGGACTTCTTCAAATACAACAGTAAATTCTTCCTTTACACGCTGGAAAATAAGTTTGTCGCCCTTATATATTATATTGGGAACAAATTGCTCCTTAAACAGATCGTCGAGTTTGTAGATAGCCGGGTAAATTGAATTTTGATTTTCGGTCCGACTTAAAATATCCGAGTAAATCAAAGTCTGGAATATTTCCTTTCGCCGGTCGTAATAATTACGGTCAACCAACTGCGACCATTCCCTAAAATCAAGTTTCAGGTTACGGCCTGTTTTGTAATCAATAATCCGCAACCCTTCTTCGGTCTGGTCTATACGGTCAATAATTCCGCCAATACGGATTTTTATTTTCCTTTCTCCTGAAACAAACTGATAATTGGCCAAATATTCCTTTTCGAGGCTCACCACCTCGAACGGGGCAACCTGAATATCGTTTTCGAGCAGTTGATGGATATACTCGCGAATATGGGAGGCAATCAAAATACTTTGTCCGCTCAATTCCAGGCGTGAAGCCTCTTCCGGAGCCATCTGGTAATACTTTACGGCAACCGATTCCAAAACTACGGCTTCAATTCTGCGCCGATCAGCCCGCAATAATTCCAGTGAATGAGCTTCAACCGTTTTGTGTTCAAATGGCCGGTATAAAAGCTCAATGGCGTAATGGAACAGGTTTCCGAACAACACAGCATCAATTTCTTCCTTCAATTCTTCCGTTTCCTTGATTCCGGCAATGTATTTAAAGTAAAACTTCAGTTTACATTCCAGATAAGTATTGATGGCGCTCGGACTCAGGTTTTTTTCCGAATACCTCGAAATCAATTTCTGGATATGAGCTTCACTGGCTTCAATCCGAATTGGCTCGTTGGTTGTACCTTTAAAATTAAAACTCAGGTTCAGTTCTTCAATTTCAAATTCCGAATCGTATAAAAGCTGGTACAAAAAGCGGCTTTTTTCTGAAGAAGAAATCCCTTCGGTAATTGAATTATAAACGATTACCGTATTTTCAGTTCGCTGAATCAACCTGTAAAAATAATAGGCATACATGGCATCACGGTCTTCGTAGGTCGGCATTCCGAAGCCTTTCCGAAGATGATAGGGTACAAACGAATGCCCGGCAGTAATTCGCGGTAGAAATCCTTCGTTGGCCGAAAACAGCACCAGATTTTCGAAATCGAGGCAGCGGGTTTCGAGCAGCCCCATGACCTGCAAGCCTGTGAGCGGTTCTCCTTCAAAGGGGATGGAAATCCGCCGCAAACTCTGATCGAGCAACCGGAATAGAATCTTAACCGGGAAATCAGGAACATTCAATCCCGTCAAAGTATCTTTCAGCCGCTGAATGCCCAGATAAGCCTGAAACAAATATTCGGATTCCAATTTAACTTGCTCGTCTTCTGCCGGATTAAATTTCAGCGATAACTCCTTCAATATGTCCAGAAAATAATCGAGAATGCCGCTCCAGTTTTCCGAAGCCGAAAAAATCTTTTTCAAAAACGGACTGAAATTCAGCTCGTCAGCATCGATATAAACCTTGTTTTTTTTGTGGACAACTGCCACAAAGGATTTAATTTCAGGATTGACCACAAACTGATGGTTTAGCAAGGCTACCACTGGTTTGTAATAAAACACGGGTGATCTGGCCGATTTGCGGATGTTTTTCTGCAAACTGATGAGCTGTGAAATAAATCCGTAAACAGGGGTGTTCACAAACGGATAACCCATGGTAATATTGATGTCGGTAAAACTTTTTCCGACTGAAGAAATGACCGGTATCAGCAGGTTTTCGTCGGCCAGAACGAAGGCTGTATTGTCGAAGCGGTTATTTATCGGGAAGCTTTTCAGAACCTGCGGCAGATTAATAGCCTGAGCCTGTGTGATGTTTCCGGGAACCGAAACCAGGGTAATTTTTCGCTGGATTGCAGAATCTGGATTCTCAGGAACAAATCCCTTCGGAGCCGGAAACAAAATGCGGTTGGTGCGCAGGAAACGGCCAGCTTCGTTTTCAGGATCTTTCAAATAAAAGTCGGCATAATCCCAGAAAAACATAGCCCTGTTTTGGTTATCCAGCTTTTTGAAGATCGTTTTTTCGCACTCGTTTAACGCATTAAAACCAATGAAAACGTACTTCTTCGCAGTCAATCCATTTATTCGCTGCTCGTTCAGGGCTTCAGCCACTTCGCGGTAAATCATTCCTGAATAAGCGATATGCTCCCGTTTCAGCGCATCACGAAAGCGGTGATAAATGGCAGCCAGTTTAATCCAGATCGCAATGAATTTTTCTTTATTAAACGAATGCGGCACCTTATCCAGGTTTCCCCAAAACTCGTCAATGGCCCGTTTCTGCTCCTCGGTCAGATAATCAAACTGATTTTCGAGTTCTTTCAAATCAGAAATATTCCTGAACAGATCATCAGCATTCAGCAAATATTTATCGACATCATCAAAATCGGCCAGCAGGATTTCGCCCCAAAAGAAAAACTCGTCCAACGGCTCCTGATGGCCGGTTTCTTTGGCATAAACCTCCTGAAGTTTCAGCACCAGCGAAACCTGATCGGCTTGCTGCAAGCCAGTCAGTGATGAAATCAATTCGTTGATGGTAATTATTTCAGGAGAAAGTATGGGCTTTTCAATCAACTCATTCAGGTAAGCAGTAAAAAATACGCCTGCTCTCCTACCCGGAAAAACCAGACAATATTCGCTCATTTCTGAATGGTGATTGGCATAGAGATAGTTGGCAACTTGTTTTAAAAATGGGTTCATGCAGAATTATTTCGATGATAACTTAGCTTAATTTGCCTAAAGGTATGATTAAATCTTTTCCCTTCAGAATGAAAAATTCGGGATAATTTTTAATTCAATCATTTTTAGTATTTTGGAGTTTTTAAAATTCCACAATATGAAGAACTCTATTCTTTGGGTCATTGTCCTATGCTGCATTGGATTAACAAAAGCTCAGGACCGCGTTACAGGCCTGCCATTTGCCACCCGCTCCGAAGTTATCGCCCAACATGGCATGGCATGTACCAGTCAGCCGCTGGCCACTCAGGTGGCACTCGACATCCTGAAAGCCGGAGGAAACGCCATTGATGCGGCCATTGCAGCCAACGCAGTGCTCGGGTTGGTCGAACCAGTAAGTAACGGCATAGGCGGCGACCTTTTTGCCATCGTTTGGGATGTCAAAACTCAAAAATTATACGGATTGAATGCCAGCGGCCGCTCTCCTTACGATTTGTCGCTTCAGTATTTCATTGACAAAGGCATTAAAAAAGTACCGTCACATGGGCCACTTTCCATATCGGTGCCTGGCTGTGTGGATGGCTGGTTCGAGCTAAATAAAAAATTCGGAAAACTTCCGATGTCTGAAATCCTGAAACCGGCCATTAATTATGCCCGCGAAGGGTTTCCGGTTTCCGAAGTGATTGCCTATTACTGGAATTCGAATTCGAAAGCTTTGGAAAACTATACCGGTTTTAAAGAAATTTACATGCCCGGTGGAAAAGCTCCGGCAAAGGGCGAAATCTTCAAAAATCCATATCTGGCTTCCACTCTGGAAAAAATAGCACAAGGCGGACGGGATGCTTTTTATAAAGGTGAAATTGCCCAGAAAATTGTGGATTACGTGCGTAAAGAAGGTGGCTTTTTCAGTATGCGCGATTTCGAAGACCATCATTCGGACTGGATCGAACCGGTTTCGACCAATTACCGTGGTTACGATGTTTGGGAATTGCCGCCAAACGGACAGGGAATTGCAGTGCTTCAAATCCTGAATATTCTCGAAAACTATGACATTAAATCTATGGGGTTTGGCAGCCCGGAGTATATCCACACCTTTGTGGAAGCAAAAAAACTGGCCTTCGAAGACCGGGCCAAATTTTATGCTGATCCTGATTTCAATAAACTTCCGGTAAAAGGGCTGATTTCGAAAGAATATGCCAATGAGCGAAACAAACTCATCAACCCGAATAGAGCAGCAAAAATTTATCCCGCCGGAAATCCCGAGCACGGAAATACCATTTATTTAACCACCGCTGATAAAGACGGAAATATGGTTTCGCTCATTCAAAGCAATTACCGCGGAATGGGCTCCGGAATGACTCCCGGGAAGCTTGGTTTTGTTCTTCAGGATCGTGGCGAAATGTTCTCGCTCGAACCGAACCACATGAATAAGTTTGAACCGCATAAACGACCATTTCATACCATCATTCCCGCATTTATTACCAAAGATGGAAAGCCATTCATCAGCTTCGGACTGATGGGCGGTTCGATGCAGCCACAAGGTCACGTTCAGATGGTGGTGAATTTAATTGACTTCGGAATGAACCTTCAGGAGGCTGGCGATGCCCCCCGGATTTGCCACGAAGGATCGAGCGAGCCAACCGATGAGAAAATGACCGACGAAGGAATCGTGTATCTCGAGACTGGATTTCAGTATGAAACCATCCGTAAATTGCTGGGCAAAGGGCACCAGATTCAATACACCAACGGCATTTATGGAGGTTATCAGGCCATCAAATGGGATGCGAAAAACAAAGTTTATTTCGGCGCTTCCGAATCGCGGAAAGACGGGCAAGCGGCGGGGTATTGATGGGCTGAAGAATGATTGTCATTGGTGGTCATTGGTGGTCATTGATTGTCATTGATTGTCATTGATTGTCATAAGTTTCACGTCATTTGATTGTCTGTCTAATATCATTATTAATGCGGCAGCATTGACAACGAATGACTATTGAATGACTATTGAATGACCACTGAATGACTATTTAATGACCATATATTTACATAAACAGGAACTCATGAAAACAAAAATTTTGGGATTACTCATTGCATTGCTTCCGCTTCTGGCAACGAGTCAGGAAAACCCAACAGGAAAAGAAACACCTTACATTGAAGTGGTTGGGCAAGGTGAAATGGAAATTGTTCCGGACCAGATTTACATTTCGTTTACGCTAAAAGAGCGTTTTGAAGGCAAAAAGAAAATTGAACTGGAAGATCAGGAGAAAGAGATGAAGAAAAAGTTGATGAAGCTCGAAATTGACCTGAACGATTTACAATTGGCCGATGCAGCTTCTGACTTCATTAAAATCAAGCGCAAAAAGCCGGATGTAATTGCCTCGAAAGATTATTTATTGAAAGTTTCGACAACGGGGACTCTGGCCAGGGTTTTCGAACTTCTGGACGAAATCAATGCTTTCAATGCCGACATCCAGCGCGTTGATCATTCTGAAATCAAAAAATTCCGCAAAGAAGTAAAAATGTTGGCTGTTCAGGAAGCTAAAGAAAAAGCCGGGTATCTGCTTTCAGCGATTGGCGAAATGGTCGGAAAACCACTGTTTATTCAGGAACGCGAATCGTACGACGAATTTCAACCCATGCGGAAATCAGCCATGATGCCCATGATGGCGATGGATGCAGCAGTTCAGGAGGAAGCGCTTCCGGAATTATCGTTCCAGAAAATCAAATTGAAATATTCGGTATTCGCCAGGTTTGCGATTAAATAGAATTGGAAAAACCAAAGGTCAACGGATTTTGATTTTGGTCTGTCATTATCGGCTATTTTAGGATTTATAAAACCTGTTCAAAATAATTGGCTTTTTTGTGATTTAAAGCCGTTTCAAAAAACAATAAAACCATTTGAATTGTCTTACTAACCGGTATTATAAAGTATTATTACGATGGAAAAACGAAAATACATGAATCCATACCTGGCCGGCGTTCTGCTGGGTCTGGTTCTTTTGTCGGCCATGTTTCTTTCGGGGCGTGGTTTGGGCGCCAGTGGAGGCATCAAATACGCGGTAGTGGCCATGGTTGGCGCTGTTGATAAGCAACATGCGATGGATTCGCCCTATTACAGCAAGTATTTCGAAAACGGCGAAAAACCGCTCAAAAACTGGCTGGCGCTCGAAGTTCTGGGAATGGTTCTGGGAGGTTTTGTTTCAGGAGCCCTCGCACACCGGTTAAAGTTCAAGGTAGAGAAATCGCCGAAAATATCAAACAACAAGCGGTTGCTGTTTGCATTCCTTGGCGGCGTATTTTTCGTTTACGGAGCGCAATTGGCCCGCGGCTGTACCAGTGGGGCGGCGCTTTCGGGCATGGCTGTACTTTCGGTTGCTGGTTTTGTAACCATGATCGCCATTTTCGGATCGGCCTATCTGTTCGCCTGGTTTTTCCGAAAACTTTGGATATAGCTTCGACAGGCTCAGCTACCGTCACCTTAATAAAGAATTTCTGTAATTCAATAAATCAATCATTCAACAAATCAGTCCTTCAATCCTTCAATCTTTCAACCTATGGGACCTCTATCAATACTATCAGAATTTCCGGAATGGCTGAACCTGCTGATCGCCTTTTTCATCGGTATCGGTTTTGGGTTTGCACTGGAACAGGCAGGATTTTCGTCGAGCAGGAAACTTGCCGGCATGTTTTACGGTTACGATACCACCGTGCTCAAAGTATTTTTTACCGCTGCCATCGTGGCTCTGGCCGGGTCGCAACTGCTCAGTTTCTTTGGCCTGTTAAACCTGAAACTGGTATTCGTAAATCCTTATTATATCAATGCAACAATCATTGGCGGAGTGATTATGGGAGCCGGGTTCATCATGGGCGGATATTGCCCCGGAACCAGCATCAGCGCGCTTTCGATTGGAAAAATAGACGCGATGATCTTTCTGGTTGGAGGAATGGTTGGAGCTTTTCTTTTTGCCGAAACCTATCCGTACATCATGACCCTGGCATCGGGAAACTACAAAGGCCCCATGCGTATTGACGAATGGATGGGTGTATCTTCCGGAGTTTTCACACTGCTTCTGATTATTGGCGCCGTTGCTTTATTTTGGGTGGCAGAGCTTGCGGAGAAAAAATTTAAACGGGCCGATATTACCAACGAGCTTTAAATTGATAAAAATGGATGCACGAATAAAATATTCAGTATTGCTGGTGGGCGTAGGAATTATTCTGGCCTTTCTGCCGTTTAACGCGTCGAAATCTTTTCGATTGAAAGCTGACGAGTTGCTTTCCAGATCGGTTTCCGACGAAATGTACTTCTCAGTTGACCAGGTAGCCCGTTTTGTCAATAGCGAGGATAGTACCGTTCAGATGATTGATTTGCGCGATGCCGGAGAATTTAAAGTTTGTAACATTCCGGGGTCCATCAATATCCCTTTTCACGATCTTTTAAATCCGCTTTGGGAGCCGGTTTTAAACCAAAAGCAGGTAAAAAATATTCTGTACGGAAACGACAATCAAACTGCAAACTACGCATGGGCGATTGTTACCGGAATGGATTACCCCAATAATTACATTATGAAAGGCGGCCTCAACGAATGGTTCAAAACGGTGATGCTCAGTCAGTATTCCGGAGAAAAAATTACTCCCGCCGAAAATGCCCGTTTCGAGAACAGGCTGAATGCCCGTAAATCATTCACCCAGATAAACAGTTTGCCCGACAGCCTGAAAACACAGTTTTTCAATGCTAAAATGCTGAAGGAATCGAAACTCGACGGAGGTTGCGAATAAACCTGAAAATCAAAAATTATGAACGAACTGAAAAATTTAAAATTCATCATACTGGCATTGGTAATTCTTTTAATCCTGGTACTCGTCAGAAATTCTGACCGGAATATTTTCAGGAGTGATGTAAAAACGGCCATTGAAGCCATACAAAACAATAGTAATTTGCTTTCGCCTGATCAGCTCCTTCAGTTGAAAAGCCCCTGGATGGTGGTTAATTTAGGCAACAGCGATTTGCCCGATTCGCTTCATATTGAAAATTCAATCAGGATTCCATTCGATCATTTACTGAATGATGCGAACCGGAAAATATTAAACGAAGTGAAAGGCGATCTGATCGTTTATTCTGCCGATGTGGCAACAGCTTCAAAAGCCTGGATTATTTTGAACCAGTTGGGATTTAAAAACGTGAAGATTCTTGCTGCTGAAGTAATTCCGGAGAAACTAAAATACAAATTCCAGCCCGACACAACGGCCAGGCTGAAATTAGATTCAATTTAAGGATATATCAATTCTTCACAACTGGAAAATTCTCCATTTCGGCTTCGGTAAAAGGAAGCCATGAAAGGAGGGCTTTATCTTTGATCATTTTGCTGTGCATAAAAGCATTGTTACCGTACATGAGCGTTTTTGCACGATAGCCAAACAAACGAAGATAGGCTGTTACAAATCCGGAATTATGCCCGGTACCGCAATAAACCACCACATTTTTATCAGTCGGGATCGATTCCATTTCAGGAACAATACCCAGCGTTCCGTTCGTTTTGTAACGCACGGCGCCTGGAATATGGCCGGCATCATATTTATCCTTCCGCTCGAAATTAACGGTATAAAAGCTTTGAGGCTGTTCAAAAACCAGATCAGCGGTGATGAAGGCATCGTCGTAACCTGCTGCGAATAAACTCATGTATCGTGCCGCTAAAATTTCTTCTCCGGTAGATTTTCCGGTATTCATCTGCGGAAAGTCGGACCATGCAGCCCTTCCATTTTCAGCGGTTTCCAAATTACTTTCATATTTGTCGGAAATGCCTTTCAGCCACGAACCGGCAGCAAAATCCTTGTTCCAGCCGCTCATTCCCCAGCGCAGGGCATACACATTTCCGTAGCCCATTAATCGCAAAAGCGAAGTGGCATAACTGGCTATTTGCCCCGCGTAACAAACCATCACAATTTTATCAAATTCGAATGGCTTGATTACATTGGTAAAATAGTCAGGAATTTTACTGAATTCAACATTTACCGCGCCTTTAATATGGCCTTTGGCGAATGCTTCAGGACTTCTTAAATCGATGATTTTAATTTTACCTGCCAATTCCTTGTAAACAGCAGAAGCTTTTATCAGCGACGGAAAATTTCGTCCATTCACGTAATCGCCCGATTCTTCAAGATATTTGAGTAACTTCTGCGCTTCGTCGTTTACCGCAACGATGGCGGATTTGGGCTCAACTGAGGCAACTGTCCCGGCCTGTTTGGGCTTATTTGCACCTCCGGAACAGGAGATCAGCGCCGCGAGTAAAACTGCCGCACTGATTTGTTTGATCGTTCCCATAGAGTTAAAATATTAACCTTTGGTAACGACTACAACTTCATCCTTATCGTATTTAAGCGTTTCCTTGCGGCGGCCCTGCTCATCGTAGGAATACTTAGTAATGGCAACTCCATCAGAAGGATTATTGGCCACATTTTTATCTTTATCCATCGAAATACGCTTTACCAAAGCGCCATGTTCGTCATATTCTGATTTGGTTACCGGCAAACTTTTTCCACCCAGAAATTCGTTATCCTGATCGAATTGTGTTGTTTCCACAACAAATCCGTTTTCGTCAACAATGTTTAATATTTTAGACCAGCCCCAATATAAATTTGACGACTGTCCGGAAGCATTGTGTACCGAGAAACTCAGCAAATCGCCCGCAGCGTTATTTTCAAACAAAAAATAAGAAACGCCAATGTCGCCACAGTTTTCGGCAGTGCAGTTATACAAAGTATCGGCCTGATAATTGGCCATTCGGGTAACGTAGCCGTTTGCGTCGTAGGTGAAACGAAGTTCGTAAAACGGGCAGAACTCGTTCATTACCACACTTTCGCCAGCCAGATTGTATCTCAATTCCTGAACCATACCGTCAGGGAGTTTTTTCCATTTGTAGTTGTTAATCTTGTTGCGGTTTTCAACAGGAGAGTTATTTTCATCCAGAAAACGCATGGCGATCCTCACGCCTGATTCATCAAGCGTATATTCAAATACTGAAACACCGCCATTCTTGGCAGGCTCAGCTTTTTCATTAAAGAAATGTTTGATTTGCTTGTCACCTTCATACGTGTAGGTCACTTTTGCAGCGCCTATCGACGAATAATCAAGTAAAACATTGTTTCGGTTGTATTCGATTGAAGCCAACTGATTATTTTCGTTGAAAGTAAATTTGTAATTATTCACTGTTTTTGCTTCATCTGCGGTGAGCTGATGTGTACCTTTTTCAGTGTCCCAGGGAGTTTCACTGAATTGAATACTCCGGTAATATTTTACATTACTGCCGGCTTCGTTTTTGGCCGTTTTTTGATTACATGCATTTAATCCCAATGCGACTAACGCTACTAAAATAAGTTTTTGAAATTTCATTTTTTAAATTGTTTTGTTATTACTGTTTTACGATTCAAATATGGACAATTCATTTATTAACAACAGTATGCTGGTATTGTTTTTATAATGATTTTTTTTTAAAAATAAATCAGCTTTTTGCTTAAACCTGTTCCGTTTAAATTAACCCGAAGTACATAAATTCCTTTGGGGTATCCGGCCAGATCAAAGTCAAATTGGGTTGAATTGACACTGACCTTAAATTGTCTTGAAAACAATTCCCTACCTTTTAAGTCACTGACCGATAAGTCGGCAATTCCTGTTTTGGGATGGAAAAGATTTAAATTAAAGCTGCCACTTGATGGATTGGGAAATACAACGGCCTCAAGTGAATTGCTTAATAGATCAATAATAATATTGCCGTATGCTGCATTATGCCCGTCAACCTGCAACCAATATTGCTTACCCGGATCAAGTTCCAGATTTTCGATGATAGCAGTTTTATCGCTGTTTGAGCGGTTGTCGTTGGCAGCGATTAAGGAATATTGCCTTCTGTCGCCCGATAAAATGGAGGAATAATTTTCAGCCTCATAAACTGCAATCTGGTCATCAAATCCATAGGTATTAATGGTAACCAAACCGTTCGATGGCGAAATGAAAGTAAACCACACAGAATTGTCAATTAGGCTTCTGCCAGAAGTAAAATCAGGGCACCAGCTTTTTTTCGCCAAACAACCAGACGACGGAGGATTGGGCTCATTCATTTCAGGTGTGGCACATTTGTTTGAATATCCTGTATTTCTCCCTAAAAACAATTTTGATGCATGGATAACATTATCGTTTGGCTGAATGATTACATGCAGCAATATGCTGTCGGAGGCGATGCAGTGGCCATTGGTCCCGGTCACTTTTACCCATGTATCAAAAGATTTGGTGTAATTAGCTGCTGGATTCAAGGAAAGAAACAGGGTATTGGAATGAATGGTGGTATCAATTAATTCCGGTTTATCAATTTTGAAACTGTAATTAACAGCGCCACCTGCTTTCAAGGCAAAATTTTTCAGGTCGCAACCACAAACCGTGCTGTCTCTTCTGGCTTTCAGGAACCTGACATCAAGTTTACTTCTGGCCAGAATATATTTTTTTTGAATAAATTCATGACTTCCGTATTTATTTGATGTAGTTAACTTTACTGAATAGGTACCGTCTTTTAAAAACAAAATTTCCGGATTTTGAGAAGTACTTTCAGTGCCATTTGTAAAGCTATAAAACGGTGGATCAATCTCCCAAACCCATCCGGTTGGTCTGTGGGTTGTTTTATCGGTAAACATGATTGGGGAATTCACACATACTTCCTGCAATTCGGAGCGAAAGTTGGTTTTTGGCGGCATTTTCCATATCCCGTTAAGTGTTTTTCTTGTATTTGAAGGATCGAGCCAATGAGCAAGCTGTTCGGTGTAAGATGCGCGATAGTCCCAGGACAAGGACAATTTTCCGAAAAGTATAACCGAATTAACTCCCCCGTGAAGCTGTCCGACAATTCGCTTGTTTTGGTCAAAAAGCGGGCCGCCGGAAGATCCTGCTTTGGGCAAACCACGATCAAACAGAACATTCCAATGTGAATCGGGCAATGTGGTTGAAATTAACCGAAGATCTTCAGAAAACCATTCTATTTTTTCAGGATAGCTGAATGCAGTATTATTGGCAGTCGCTATACTTTTTGATTCACCGTCGGGATGATGCAAACAGGCGCCGGATCTGGGATTTATCCCTGTGACATCCCATCCGGCATAGAATGGATTGTATTCGTCGGGCGGATATTCATTTAGAAGTAATAAGGAAAAATCGGAATGACTGCTACCTGATTTAAATGTCGCGCCCGATAAAGTCTGAGAAAATGAAGCATCACCCGATTTACATGTCGAATCTTCGTAATTAAAATAGGTAATTAATGTATTTGCTGTCAACTCGGAGCGAATGCAATGGTTTGCTGTCAGGAAATAGGGTGTCTCATCTTCTTTGACATTATTTAATAAAGCTCCTGTACAAAAATATGAATTCTGAAAGTCATGGAAAGTCATCAGGCAAACACTGTGTTTTTCAACTTGCCAGTCAACTCCTTCTTCACAATTTATTCCGATACGGTCGCCGGCCAATTGCTTAAGATCGGTATAAGCCTGTGATATAGCACTAAGTACCAGTTCTCCTGAAAACTCAGGCGACATGGGCTCAAAATATTCGATGATCATATTTTTACCCTGAAATTCAGCAACAGGCAAAAGATTTCCCGGATTATTATTGTTTTGAGTGAATGCTCCCCGAATCAAAGTTTTAGAGGAATCATAAATAAAGACTTTGGCCTTTGGCGGAAGGTGATACTTTTTAAAAAAAATTCCCAGAGAGTATGCATCTTCAGACTCAACCTTATATTGCCAAATAATTCCTTTGCCCTGAATTTCGGTCCTGATTCCAGCCTCTTTGATATTGATATTACAGGATTGAACAACTCCATACCTGTTGTCTATTTTGAGTTTCTGATCTTCCTCCAGCATTTTTTCTACATGAACTGAATCCAATTTCAAGGTCGGGATAAGTAATGCACTCTTCTGCTCAATGGAAAAGCTCTCAGGGAAACCTTTCTCCTGTACCTGAGCTTTTAATTCGAAACAATGAATACCCATTCCAAAAGTCAGGTTAAGAACTAGCCAATATCGGTGCAAAAATTTCACATTTTCTGTTTTTACCAATCCTGAATGCCACGGTTACCAATCAGACAATTAATTTCGGAAATAACCCTATCATAAGCAAAATAACTGAAAACTTCTTTGATTCCCCTGAAAGTCAGAAGAAAACTTCGGTCCGTATATTTTCAGGCGGGAGGCCGTATTTTTCGAGTATCGCCGTAACTTCTTCAATCATGTCCGAATTTCCGCAAAGGTAACAAATGGTATCCTTTTGAACAGGATTCTCTTTCAGGTAGGAAGTTACCCTGCCAAAATAGTCGCCCTTTTCGTGCCGTGATGTGCATAGAAAGTACCTCTCCGGTTTAAATGCTTCCCTTCCGTATGCCTCATCAGCAAAATGTACCCCGTGCAATACCCGGTAGTTC
Organism: Odoribacter sp.; assembly: GCA_013824715.1. GTDB lineage: Bacteria > Bacteroidota > Bacteroidia > Bacteroidales > Prolixibacteraceae > Aquipluma. The sequence goes on from PNOH01000033.1 coordinate 47,011, forward strand.
AAATCAGGATAAGATTTTACGTACGAATGAAATGGAGAAATTCCGGTTCCGGAAGCAATCAGCAAGGTCGGATGTCCCAGTTTGGTCCTTTCGTTGAGAATAAAATAACCTTTCGGTCCCTCAACATCCAATTCTGAACCGGGTTCCAGGTGACGCAGGTATCGGGAAAATTCACCAGATGGAATCTCACGAATTAAAAAATCGAGATAATTATCAGTTGTTGAACTGAAAATCGAATATTCGCGGCCTTTTTGCTCGCCAGGTATGCGAATAACTACATACTGGCCGGGCTCAAACTGAAAATCCTGACGGTCGAGCCGCAAGATAAAAGTTTCAGGAGTTAAGTTGATGACCTCCTGTATGATATGTTTTCTTCGTTTCATTTTCTGATGTGTTGCGAGTTGCGGGATACAGGTTGCGGGATGCTGCTATTGCGCGTTCGAAATTTTCCCGTAACTCGCATCTCGTAACCCGCAACTTTTTTTGGTTAACTGCGACTGAACACTGGGAACTACCCTACCCATTCACATGCCTTTCAGCATGATAAGAGGACCTGACCAACGGACTGCTTTCGACGTGCGAAAATCCCTTTCTCATGCCTTCTTCCCGATATTTTTCGAAGACTTCAGGCTTAATGTATTCCTTTACGGGCAACAAATTGGCGTCGGGCTGAAGGTACTGGCCGATAGTCAAAACTTTACACCCGGCAACACGAAGGTCGTCCATGGTTTGCAAAACTTCGGCTTCGGTTTCGCCCAAACCCACCATGATTCCCGATTTGGATACAATTCCGGCTCCTGAAATAATTCCAATAGTCTGCAAACTGCGGTCATATCGCGCAGTACTCCTAACTTTTGGAGTCAGGCGGCGCACGGTTTCCATATTGTGCGAAATCACATCTGGTGCAGCATCAATCACTTTTTGGATCAATTCAGGATTGGCGTTAAAATCAGGAATAAGGGTTTCGATGGTGGTTCCCGGATTCAACTCTTTAATTTTCCGGATGGTTTTTGCCCAAAATTCGGCTCCGCCATCAGGCAAATCATCACGGGTTACAGAAGTTATCACGCAATGCTTTAAGGCAAGTGTTTGTATCGTTTTGGCCAGCCTGAGTGGCTCCATCCAGTCAACCGGATCGGGGATATCGTTTTGGACAAAGCAAAACCGGCAGTTGCGGGTACATTTATCGCCCAGTATCATGAAACTGGCGGTTCCGGCATTCCAGCATTCGCCTTTATTGGGACAGTTCCCGCTGGTACAGATGGTATTTAACTGGTGATCGGCAATTAACCGCTTAACCTTCGAATAATTTTCACCTTTAGGCAATTGTGACTTCATCCAACGCGGCAATCGTTCCCTCTCTGTTATTATATCAGTCATATTTCATTAATGTATTCAGGCATTGAAACAGTATTCAGGAAATGAAGTTCATGAAACAAGAGAATTATTGGCACCATTTTCCGGGATGATTCAATGAAAATAGCCCGTAGCGCAACGATATATATATAAAAAAGTTATGTTTATTGAAAAAATACTTTATATTTGATGTTAGTGAATTAATTTTAAAATAAAAATATACTATGAAATTCTTCTTATTATTCAAATTAGTAATTTCACAATTACTCATCATGTTAGGAGCTTTTTTATTTATGATGACCGAAAGTAAATACGTAGCAAAATGCTTATTAATTGCTGGATTGATTAGTTCTATTTATATTGTCATTCAGTTCATAATTTATTCACGAAGAAACGTTAAGTATCAGTAAATCCTGCTCCCCATAACTGCCCCTTCGTTACCGCTATCGCTCAAACAAGGAATCAGTTGATAAT
>PNOH01000034.1 GCA_013824715.1 Odoribacter sp.
TTTTTATTCATAATTAACTTCATATATTAGCTCAGTAAACCATCTGATTTCGTTGCCTTATTAAGAAAATCAGGAAGAACGCCAGTTCAGGGACAAATTGGGCAACTATCGGTAGCGCTTGCCAATTGAAATTGATCATGTGTGTAAAACGACAACGCTTTTAATTACTATAACAGGTCACAAACAGGACAAAAATGAGCCATAACAAATTCGTGTAAGAGGCCGCACCGGGTTATTTATCCCTGCCAGAGTCTCGAAAACCAGCCGGGTACGGCCCGCCGGTGCGGCCAAAAGTTGGAGCCATTCCTTCTTTCAAAAAGGGCCTGCCTTATGTGGTAACTATGCACGATGCTGCACAAAGGTAAAATCGGGTTCGTGAAATTAGTAAATTGATTAAAATATCCGGTGATAAGTGTAAAGTGTATTGATAAAAACTGAAAAGTTGTAATAGCCAATCATAAAGCTGATATTCTATTGCATTCAAATTCATCAAGATACGATACACGCTGCTCATTGGCTTTAATCAAAATAAAAAACTAAAAATTCCAATCATGAAAAAAATAATTCTATTTCTTTTAATTACTGTACCTATTCTTGTCATTGCCCAAAACGAGAAAGTAACATGGGATTACCCCATAAAACCGGGCAGTAAAGAATGGTTAGCAGTTTCAGACTTTTCAAAAAGGCTTGAACTCCTCAATATTCCTGCCCCCCTTCTAAAAAAAATAAGTACTGAAGAGCTGATAAAATCATGTTTGAATTATCCTGAATATCAGTTAGTCTTTACCCGAAATGATTTACAATCAGGCTATAACTTTATTCGATCAATGTTCAATGGGTTTGTAGAGTTGGAAACCAGACAGGATGCGGGGAAAGAGCTAATGAAGGTTTATGCCGGATATAAACCTGATGGTTTTGATTTAAACTCGACTGACCTTGAAATAGGTAAATTTATGTCGAAATTTACTTATATCGAAATGTTGATCGCCCAAACCGAAATTCTTAACAAATTAAATCCAGATGATTTACGTGAAATGTTGACTTTATGCAGCCAAAAATATAAATTGAAGAAAGATCGGCAAAAATATTACGGTGGAATTGGCTTACACACAACCGCCCTGATATTGGCAAGACAACAAGACAAAAAACTAATAAACACAAAGATGAAACATGGCGACCAAAAAATCAATGCGTTCATTGACAACCTTACTTTTAACGATATTGGTTTGTTGGATGATATTGTATTGGAAAATGACAAAATTCTTTCAGATGGGTTATAGAAAAATTTCATTGTTATTGTGTTTTTTCTTCTTTGCAATTGGTTGTACAAAAAAAAAATGCGAAGAAGTTATCGATCAGGTTTACGTTTATCCCATTGAAGCAGCAAAAGGTAAATCTTCTGAGGAACGGACTGAAATGTTCAAGATTCCCGAACAAACCTTGCATTGCCTTTCAACCGTTGCATTGATTAAATCTTGCATCAGTTATCCGGAAATGAGGTTGATGTGGACCATGTCTGACCTGCAAAGTGGATTCGACAAGGTTTATGCCATGTGTAACGGTTTTGATGAGTTGTGGGGAAGGGGCGATAAGGTTCAGAGTTTAATTTATCTATACAAACAGTTGGATTTTAATAGGGATTGGCAATCCTATACCGATCTTGAAAACGGAATGTACATAGATAACATCATCAGGCATGAACTCATAATTGCCCAATATGAAATCCTGATTGATCTGACCGCCCGTGAGAAAATAGAACTGTTTCAATTGGCGCTTGATAATCAAAAGAAAAAGTACGAGTTCGCACATCAAATCTGGGGCATTGCTGGAATGATGACAACTTGTGCTATTTTATCCAGGATTATGTACCTCGACAAGTATAAACCTTTGATTGAAGAATACACTAACAATGAATTAATGGTATTAAATGTTGCTTATATCTTAATCTTAGACTCAGATGTAGTAAACAAAACTATGAGTTTATCGGAAGACTATTCAAAAATTTTAAAAAACAAATAAAATGAAAACGAATAATTATATATTTAGAAACCTGATTTTCATACTGTTTCTGTTGTTGACAGCTATAACAGCAAATAGCCAGGGAACCATACAAACGCCCATGGGGCAGACTGTTTCAGTTCGGAACAATTGGGATACTGCTCCACTTATTGCAGCTTGGGAATCAGCAGCAGCGCAATGGATAATAGATCATACTTCAGATGCACAAAAAAAAGGACCTGCGACCTCACATTACAATTGCCACTCCTATGCTTGGAATGTTGTTGAAGGGGGAAGTAGTAGTGATAAGTGGTTAGACCAATTGGTTGACGGGAATTCAAATTTATCAAAATATTGGACGAATGATGCTTACACTTCTACTCAATATGCTGCTGATCACGAAAAAGTATTTTACGGTGCAGATGACCACTCCGCAGTGACAACGGCTACAACAGGAAAAGTTTGGTCGAAATGGGGGTGGTGGGGTCTATATGAACATTCAACGGCACAATGTCCTTTCAGTTCTGCTTCTTTAACTTACTACACATTGAAGAGTCCTTCAATCAATAATGCTACTGGAGTAGTATGTACAAGCAGCCAAAGAACAGTTAATAATGGATTTACAGCATCAGGTTGGGGTTACGATTGGAATGCTGCCGGTTATTTAACCCAGGTTAGCGGAGATTGGACCCCCAATTACACGGTTAGTGGTACCTCGGGCAATGGATATGGCTATGTATATTTAACGGTTAGTTCCCCTTCAGGAATGTCTGCTTCGTCCCAGATAAGTGTTGGGGTAAATATGCCTAAGTCTGAGGATTTATCCTATAGCCTTTTTACCTCCGATGGCACGCCCGTTTCGTATATGTGTGCCAATACCCATTACCACATTTTCCTGAACAATAGTTCTGGCTGTTCGCTATCCAATTACACCTGGTCGGTGCCAGCAGCATGGTCAATCAATTACACCTCTGCCAACATGATTTCGGTTTATACCAATTCATCACCTGGCGGAATGGTTGAAGTTAATGCAACTACCTGCTGTAGCGTTTATACCAAAGTAAAAACAGACTATTTGGCTAGTGGATATTGTGGCGGTTCTTATGCAATGAGTTTGTCTCCAAACCCTTCAAACGGCGAGGCCACATTGGCCATTGAAACAACCTCAGAAGATGTTGTTTTTGATGAAAATGCCGAGTGGGAAGTTGAAATATTTGATCAGGTTCAGGGTTTAAAAGAACAAACAACAAAGTTGAAGGGAAAGGAACTTAAAATTAAAACAACAGGCTGGAAAACTGGAATTTACTTTGTCCGGGTAAAATACAAAGACGAGTATTTGCAGGGCAAACTTGTTGTGAACTGATCCAACAGAGCTATTTTATTCAGTATCACACAAAAAATGACTTCTAAATGAGCTGTTCCGGTTTGGGGCGGCTCTTTTTATTGCTCATGATAAAACGTTTGCTTTTTTCCGTTTATTAAAAGGCGATTTTTTTATCGATTCCTTTCGGGTGATTAGCATTGGAATAGCAACACCGGTTCCAAGCGCGATCAAAACAAAGGTCATTTTTGCCCCGTTGTTGACCGTTTCGATCAGGTTTTGCAAGTAGGCATCTGTATTTTCAATACTGGTTAAAGCAATTAAGCCTAGCATCATTTTATAGGCAAAAAAACCGGGAACCATTGGGATTACTGAGGGTATTGAAAAAACCAGCGGAGGACTGTGCCTCATGTGAGCCATCTGAATACTAATGATCCCGATAAAGGTTGCACCCAAAAAAGAAGCAAACACAATTCCGGATTCAAACTGCAAAGCTGTAAATTTGATTAGTCCTCCCAATGCCCCAAGCGTCCATATCGGGAAGATGACCCGGCGTGGAACATTAAAAAGTACAGCAAAACCTATTGCTGCGACCCCTGCCCAAAAGCTTTTTGAAAGTATATCGAGAATAATCATGTCAGAAGTTTAAAATCATTTTAGCGGCAAAAAGTCCCATCGCAATTGAGAAAGCAATCATCAGTCCGTTCATAGCCCTGACAATTCCATTCTGGATGTTCCCATCCATGAGGTCGGTTACCGAATTGATAAGAGGAACGCCCGGAACCAGAAAAAGTACAGAGGTTGCAAATGCTTTGTCGGGGTCGCTGCCAATTTGGAAATGTTCGGCCAGTCCGGCAATAACCGATGCTGCGAAGGCTGCAAAAAACACACAAAGGTACGGATTGAATTTAGCGCGCAAAGTTTCCTGCCTGACAAACAATCCGACAACTGTGGCAACAAAAGCTACAGCCATTTCAATAGCCCCACCGCCAAAAATATTACAGAAAGCTGCACCAGCCAATCCAACCAGTCCTAAAACCACCAGCCGTGGGTAGTGTGGAAGCGATTTCAGTCGTTTTAATTCCTCCGAAATTTGCGCGATGGTCCAATTATCCTCCAATACATTCCAGCTTAAATGACTGATTCCACTAACAATGCGGAAATTAACACCGTGAGGCGAAATCCGTTTCAGCCTGCTGAAGAAATGTTGCTGATCTTTTTCAATGATGGTAAGCATTAGCGCCCGCTGCGTAATCAGTAACTCTATGCCATAACCAAGTCCGTGAGCAATTCGTTCCAGGGTAAGCCTGGTCCGGTGAGTACTGGCCCCCGAACTCATTAACATACCCCCGGTTTCCAGTAATATATTTCCAGCCGACTGGGCATCTTCGCTTAATAGCTTAGTTTTCAATGGATGTGATATTTGTTTCAATGGATGTGTAAAAATAGACATTTCCTGTTTCTTCGGTTTTATTTGAATCTTCGAATCCTTTGGATTGTACGAAAAGTTTACATTAGATCGAAATAAACCTAAAACCTCTAAACTTGTTATTCTGAAAAAAACTAAAATGCCGAAAGCAGAAGAAAACCGGAATAAACCAATCGAACTAACTGAAGTTACCATTACCCAAAATCTGGAAATTTCGCCAGAGGTTCACTTGATATCATGGAAACGAATGCATGATTTTTATCCGGGACAAGTGGTTAAAATCACGCTTGATATTGATGTTCCGCCACGTATTTACAGTGTTTGCAGTGGAAACAGGGAACCGGAAATAAGCATACTTTTCAATATTAAGGAAGATGGTGTTTTGACACCGCGGTTGTCGGCTGTTATTCCCGGAATGAAAATTTGGGCTACCAAACCGTTTGGTAGTTTTAAAGACGACAAGAGCCCGGCATGGTGGATTGCCACAGGAACTGGAATTGCCCCGTTTTACAGCATGTTCCTTTCCGGAATTTCAGAAAATAAAACCTTGATTCATGGAGTGCGGCAACTAAACCAATTCTATTTCGAAGATGAATTGGAGTGGGCCATGGGCGAACGGTATGTGCGTTGCTGTTCACAGGAAAAGTCGTGCGATGTATTTCCAGGTCGGGTTACTGAATATCTGAACCAGATAAACAACCTTCCGACCAATATTAACTATTATCTTTGCGGCAAGGCCTTAATGGTTGTTGAAGTACGCGATTTGCTTATTTCACGCGGTGTTCCGTACCAAAACATCCTGGCCGAAATTTATTTTTAACTAACATGGATTCACTCTTCGGAAAAACACTCAATGAACTGACTGCGCTCGCAATTGAAATTGGATTGCCCAAATTCACCGGCAAACAAATGGCCGAGTGGCTGTACCAGAAAGACATTGGTTCGATTGATGAAATGACCAACCTTTCGAAGAAAAACCGGGAGTTGCTGAGCAATAAATACGTTTTCGGGTTGATTGGTTCTACCAAAGTTCAGGAAAGCAATGACGGAACAAAAAAATATCTTTTCCCAACAGCCAATGGTAAATTTATAGAAACGGCCATGATCCCGGATGATGACCGAAAAACGGTGTGTGTTTCGTCGCAGGTAGGATGTAAAATGGGCTGTTTGTTTTGCATGACCGGCAAACAAGGTTTCCAGGGACAGTTATCTGCCGGTGAAATAGTGAACCAAATCCGCAACATTCCCGAATGGCACGAGGTTACCAATATCGTTTACATGGGAATGGGCGAACCTTTCGACAATCTGGACGAAGTATTAAAAAGCATCGAAATCCTGACTTCGGGATGGGGTTTTGCCATGAGCCCGCGCCGGATCACGGTTTCAACTATTGGAATAGTTCCGGGAATGGTGACTTTTCTGAACCAATCGGAAGCACATCTGGCGGTTAGTTTGCACACTCCGTTTGACGATGAACGCCAAAGGCTAATGCCCGTGCAGATTGCCTATCCTTTGGCCGAGGTCATTCATGAAATTAAAAGCTGGGACTTTGGCCGTCAGCGCCGCGTTTCGTTCGAGTACATTGTATTTAAAGGATTGAATGATTCTCCCCGTCACGTTCAGGAATTGAGCAAAATCCTGAATGGCATCCGATGCCGCATCAACCTCATCAGGTTTCATCCCATTCCGGGCACACCACTCGAAGCAACCGACGAAATTACCCTTCAGAAATTCAAAGATCACCTCAACGACAAAGGTATTTTAACAACCATCCGCGCCAGCCGTGGCCAGGATATTTATGCTGCCTGCGGGTTGTTGAGTACGAAGGAGATGGGAGGATAAAAACAATTCCGGCTTTGGATGCTCAGTATTCGCATGTTAGGTTGTTTACCAAGTGGCATATAATTGCCTGTCAACAAACTATTGACGCAACGTCATGCTGAACTTGTTTCAGCATCCCAATATTAATGAGACCCTGAAACATGTTCAGGGTGACATGACCAAGACGATTCGGTGTTGACATGGCACAATCCTATTTTTCAATTTTCATTTATTGGCGTTAGTTTGGATGTTGTTTATTGGTAAGCCCAGCGTTGAAAAAGGCAATGACAGACCAAAGAACCAAAATGGGTTATCTGTCTTTGTATTATAAGAAAGTCCAACCGATAATACATCCTGTAAAAATGTGACAACACTTCCAATACCAATTTCAGGTACTCCGTCTAAGTCAAAATCTGGAGTTGAAATATTAAATCCGATACTTGGTTCAAGGAAATTCCAGGTTTTATCTTTTCTTGAACCGCATTTGAACAACAGACTACCAGAAGGGGCAAACTGAAATTTATTATTTAGCATTACTTTGTCAGTAGTATTAAAAGGGCTGGCAAGAATAATACTGACATTAGATTCTGAGTAAACCCCTATTTGTTGTAAGGTTAAGATTTGTTTTTCAACTATTACACCTTGTCTGTGATAAATGCTATCTTCTTGTGTCCTTATTATCAGCAGTACTTCGAGCTGATCCTGATTTGACCTTTTCCCGGTATTTTTCAGATTTATATATCCAAATTCTGGTAAATCGTTAATACTGTATGCGAACACATCTTTGCCTGAATCTATTCCAGTTTTGGCTACAATCTGTGAAGGCCTCAGTAATCTTGTTGTGATCGAAAGAATGCTGTTAACTTTATCCATATCTTCTTTCAGCAGGGCTTTGCAGGAAGATATTTCAGAAATAAGGCCTGTTATGGATTGGTTAGAATTTTTTAGATCATTAGGTAATTTGGAAATCAATGAGTCAATCTTGCTTGTGAATATTTGTGCTTGTGATATAAATTCCTGTTGTATCACATTGAATAATTCTAAAGCATTTTCATTTTTACCATCCCATTCTTTTATATGCTTGATTACACTTTGAAATTTTGAATACTCAATATGAACATTATTTAAAAATGATATCGCAACATTGGCATTCTCCTGAAAGATGTTTTCTCTGTCAGCATACACTGCATTCAGATGATCCAATGAGCTTTCAATACAGTTAAAAGACTTAATGTTATTCTTTAATAAATCTCTTATTTCATTAAAACTACCGTCAACAATTTTATTGAGGTTATTGGCTAAGCCCTGAGTATATGTAAAAGCTTCAATGTCTTCCTTTGAAAATGATGATACCCATCTGGGAACTTCATAAAATTCCCCCAAATTATAATCATCAAAGTTTTCAATATGAACTTTCCTTAACTTTTCAGCCCTAGTATTCAGATAAGCTGATATTTGTATCCTGATTTTTTTTTGATCAATGGTTTTTTGCAATACTTTCAGGTTATCGGATATTTCCTGGTTTAACCTGACGATGCCATAGGAGATGTAGTAGTTATTAAACTTCATCTTCTCAGATTGCGGTAATTTTGTGAATTCATTGAAATAAGCTGAAAATTTGAGTTCCCATTCCTTGTTTTCAAATATTTTGTCATAAAATGTACTCATGTTGTCCGAGAATTTTCCCAAGTATTCCAATCTCTTTGAATCGGTAAGACCTGATAAATCCTTATTTAATAGTTCAAGGATTTCTTTCTGATTAAGCAGCAGATAATTGAATTTTTGGAGTTCATCGAGGAGTGGAACATTGCTGCTGGTAGCCCGGCATATTTTGATGTTCAGGCTATCGTGATTAATCCTTAATTCTAAATTACTGTTGATATCAACAATAGCCGATGAACTGAGCTTAATCAGGTTATTATTTCCTTCAGCCTCCGATATGTTTATTATCTGGCTGAATGATTGGGAAATGATTATCCCAAATATAATTGTGAGGAAGATGTCTTTCATCATTAATTACTTGTTGAATTGATTTTTTCCGGCTTCTATAAATGCACGGTCAATTCTGGGTCCATTAACCGGATCGGTTGTACTGATTATCCAGGCTACTTTATTTATTGTGGATATTGAAAAAGCGGCTATATTATTTTGATTTGCTAGCAGATCCGGTAACTGATCTTTAATTAAAGCAAAGTTGAAGTCCTTTATCCATACAACGCAGCGGTCAAAACCCATAGGTTCTTGTTGAGCAACTGAATCAGCAATGTTGACAAATTCATCGTCTTGATTTAAGACAATGAGCTTAAGACATGTTTTCTCAAGTATTTCTGTAGGGATTTCTGTGCTGCAAATAATTGTGTTTTCTGAATAACTCATAGTACTTATTGTTTTGGTTTATTGGTTTAATTTATTCTTTTCAGTTCACCAATGTGTACTTTCTTTCAGCCAATTGCTCCGCTCCAGAAATAATTACCTGCCTCATTTTTGAACCATTTGGCATTTCCGTTTACCGGTTCTCCATTTTTTATAAAGCCAGTATAGGCAACGGTTGCTCCCGGGCTGGCGATTTCTATGACATCTGCTTTGGTGGTCGGCGCTCCTTTCCTGATGTTCAGCCGGTGCAATACTTTTCCAGTACCTGGATTTGAGGTGAATGCATATTCATCGGCAGCTACTCCGGTACATTCGTTGAATTCAGAGACAATGTCCTTCAGAAACTGATCGTAAGTCCTCCTGCTTTGTAACAGGCCAGTCACCGGATCGGTCTTTCTTTTCGGATCGAGGAAGCAATGGCCGATGATACTGCTGGCAGGATCCAATCCATAGGTAAAGCATATTTTTGCGATTACCCAGAGGTATTTCCGGTAGGATTCGTCGGCATTGATATTATCTCCGTAACAGTACTCAACGCCAATTGCAGCATCATTTGCATTGTATCCGAATAGTTGGTTGTCGGTTGGCACGCCATAAAGCACATGCCAGGCTTTTTCGGGTTTGAGGTTGGTGAGCGCTGGAATGCACTCGATGATCTCTTTATCATCCACAAAAATATGCGCTGAAGCGCTCATCTCATCCCGCGAATTTTCATAATAGTTCCTGTTTCCACGTGCAGTGGATTTTGGGTTGCCTGTATCATGGGCTACGATAAATTTAACCCCGGGCGACATCAGCAATCCGCTTCTGCGCCTGGAAGGAGATGTCAGGTATGACGGGGTAATGGAATATTTTTCTTTGAATGCCATAGCTATAAAGTTTATCCAACGGGTGGTATTTCATTTTCATTTTTTTCATCAGCCTTTTCAGCTTTGAAATCAGGATTACTTCCCGAAGTACCTTTATTTTCATTCGTTTTTAACGCGGCATAAGTTCCGGAGCTTAATCCCAATAGTATAAGTGCATTTGGTTCCAGATCAGGTATAATTTTTTCGTTCCATACCTTTAAAAAAAACCAAATGGCAAAAATTAAATTGAAGAATACTGCTTGTAACCGGTGTACACTAGCGCCGCCTTTATCTGATAAAATATCCAGGATTAAATTAGTTCCGTTAGAATTTTGGTGGCGGGTGACTTGATCGTTTGTTTGATCAGAAACATCAGTTAAAGAAGCTGCCGCTGTAGTTCCTGTACTAATTCCCAATACGATTAAAATTCCATCTGAAAAGGTCGGAATTGAAAAATTGGGATTGTTCTTATCAAAGACCAGCGCAACGAAAGCGCATAACACAAAACCCATCCACCAGGCTAATTGTACCCTCGAAAGACTGTATGGTTTTTTGTCGGCTGTACTTGTATCACGAAGTAACTGGAACTTCATGTCTAAGTATGCAATAATCAGGAAATAAACAATTAGCCACAAGACCATTAATAAATGAAGATTCATTGTAGATATTTATTATGCCTACTCTTTAATCAGGATTTTCGGCAACTCCAATTAGGTATAAACATGCTGATTGTCAAATAAAATTACACCCATAATTTACCATAGTCAATGGCACGAAAGAGTCATTGATGAAGGAGATTGGAGGATAGGTTACAGATTCAGATCGAGTTTCTGATTTTCATCAAATTCTATTGCAGACTTTACTCCTGAAAATAATTCTCTTAAAATCCCGAGAACTTCACTGAATCCTTCAACTGTTACTGGCATGATAAGTGTTTTTTAAGGTTGACAAGAATATTGCTACAACAGGTTCTTTTTCAGGTAATCGACCAGATTTTTGGGCCGGTAAGTTTGATCACTTTTATATTTCTCTACGACTGACACATGAAGTGATTCATTGGTTCTGCCACTTCCCGGATATGAAATTCCTATTGGACGAAAAAATCCGGGCAGTAAGGTGTAAAATCCGCTGAACGATTCATGCTTCTGTGCCAAAGCGTCGGGAGATAACGGAATAGGACCGAAATTCAGCATGCAGTTTTCCGCTTTTTCGAGCATCCATTTTAATGCCATATCCGATAATCCTGTTTCAGGAAATCCGCCTCCAACATCGGAATGTACCCCGGCAAACCAAACCTGTTCCAAAACCTGATCTTTTGAATCTTCTTTCTGGTGCCACAAAGTAGCCTCAAAGTTTTTCCGTTTTTCATCAATGGCAAGGGCATGAAACGCATTTGAAATTTTTGAGGATAATTCAGTATCATGAAACTGATGCCTGTTTCCGAACACTCCATTCAGGAAAAGAGGATTTCCCAATGCCCCAACGGTGTCCCAAACTCCGATAAATTTTATTTTTGTAGTCTCTTCAACGGCAAAGGTTTTTCTAAATAGAGTAGCTTCAATGGCCCTGGGCTGAAGATCCAGCTTTCGGGACCGGTAGATTTTGTATGCCCGATTTACCTGATCTGTATTTTCAGGCTTCAATATTCCTGAATTTCTGATCAATCCCGACAAGCTACGCACAGTATAGGCGCCACGGCTGAACCCAAAAAGGAAAAGTTCGTCGCCAGGTTTATAGTTCTGTATAATAAACCGGTAAGCCTGAAGTATATTTTCCGAAATACCATTTCCGGTAGCCCCATCAAAAACCCTTTTCAGTACGTCGCCTTCACTGCCAATTCCAGTGTCATAATAGAGTAACTGTGACTTACCGTCATTTGATACAGGCAAAAGGGCATTGGCCATTTTTACCACATTGGTCTGGCAAAGTTTTCCATTTTCCGATTTATCCGGAGTATTCCAGGTCCCGTCGCAAAAAATCGCTATTCGTTTCATTTTCAATATCTACTTAATGTTCATGTGACCAACAGGTCAATTTTAGGGTTCAAGGCTTCCTTTATTATTTTCCACTTGTACTTAATGGCTACGAATCCAAGTGAAACCAGAAAGATAGAGCAGGACATAAATTGCCCGGTTGAAAGTTCGCCAACCCAACCCCTGTTTTCATCTCCCCTGAAAAACTCTATCAGGAACCGGAAGACGGCATAACTCATCCAAAACAGAAAGAACAAAACACCGGGCTTGAATAAATCTTTCTTCCAAAGAATGGAAAAGACTACAAAAAGAATAAATCCTTTCAGCACACAAAAAAGTTGAACCGGATGAACAGGAAGGGAAAGTATATCAGCAGAACTGATCAATCCTTTGTAAAGATGATCGGAATAGGTGAAACTGTCCTTTGGAAATTGGACTGCCCAAGGCAGGTTGCTTAAAGTTCCGTAGTCGCAGCCATTTAAAAAGCAGGCAAAACGCCCGACCATAGGCCCAATGCCAAGAACAGAAGCAACGACATCCAAATATTTCCAAAGCGAAATATGATAGAAAACGCCATACAAAATAATACCGGTAATTCCGCCAAGGTAAACTCCGAACGAAACCGTCGCACCGTTAAGTTCAAACAATATTTCAGAATGATGATAGGTGTAACTGATATTCTGGACCAGATAAAATAACCGTGCACCGAGCAATGCCGCAACCGACCCCCAAATCGCAATACCGGCCGCATGGCGGGTATCTAAACCGGTTGCTTTGCACCGCTTCAGCAGAAAAATAATTCCCAATCCGAGCATGATGGCATACACCACTGCCGGATCGGGAATCAGATAGCTGAATATATCGGTGTGGAAAAGATTATTAAAGTACTCAATGAGCCTTGGACGCATGGTTAATAGGAATGATTTGATGCGGTATTTTACCCTTAATCTTTAAAAAGATAATATTGTTTGATCAGTCAATACTTATTGCACAAAAGTTTCGGTGCGCTGCACCTCTTGGAATGCGTGAATTAATCTTCTACAAATATTTCGGCGCTCCGCACCTTTCGCGCCAGATGCAAAGCAGCAGAGCTGCGAAATATTTGTAGAAATTAGATTCCTGGAATGCAATTAAGGTGCAGCGCACCGGAATAGCCAGGTTTGATTTCTGTCATTTGATAAATAATGCGACACTATTTCTTTTTAATGAACAAGTTCGATTTATAGAATTAGACTGTTTTAGTTTTCCTTCTCCTGTAAACAATTAATCCAACCAGCGGCAAAAGTGGCACCAAAGCCATTGTAGAAGAGGATGTAGATGCTGATGCTGTACAGGAACAATCTTTAGTTCCGGTACCGTTTATGGCTGCCCGGCCCACCGGAACCAGAACACCTACGCCTAAGAATTCATTTCCGGGTTGCTGTGAATTCCGGATATTTCCGCCAGCACCATCTCTGGTTGTAACTTTGTAATAAATATCAGTTCCTGCCTTCAAAGTATTCCAGTCAGCAACAGGCATGGTATAAGTCGCCGTACCTCCGGCTGCTGATGCTACTCCGCCCAGCCATGC
Organism: Odoribacter sp.; assembly: GCA_013824715.1. GTDB lineage: Bacteria > Bacteroidota > Bacteroidia > Bacteroidales > Prolixibacteraceae > Aquipluma. Next base: position 13,334 of record PNOH01000034.1, read on the forward strand.
ACTCGTTATATGATTGACCGCAAATGCTTCGTCATTGGCTACCTCAACCTGAAACTCGGTATTGAACGGCAATACTCCGCTTGTTACCACATTATTTCCTGCAAATGTATAGTCATCGCCAGTCCAGACCGTAAAAACAGGGCCGGCCGCACTGGCGCGGTTTAAATAGGAATGATCAATATCAATGATGGCATCTTTTGGTGAAAGGAAAATTCCGGCACGTGCATATCCTGCCAGCAATTTATGGATCAGGCGCGATGATTGGTAAAGTGGCGCCAATTGTTTTAATAAATTCTGATTGGAATCATGGATTGATTTCGATGAACCGTCATTCAACACACCAACACCAGCGGTAGTCATGGCTTTAATCGTATTGAGATTAATGCTTAATGTTCCAAAGCTGGTGGCATCATTCATTCCCTGACGTGAACTCCACTGTGCCCAGGCGGTTATTTGACCGGCCGAATGAATCTGATTTGATCCGCCTCCTGAATTCCGGTCAGGAAAAATGTCGGTCGCCTCTGCCTGTCGGGGAACAAATCCACTTTGAACCGGTGCCGGACAATTATGTGCCCACCATCCCCCAAAAATATCCGTATTAAAATTGGTGCATGCCCAGAAATCTGCAAGTCCTTCGTTCATTGATCCGGTTAATGTGCCGCCTCCAACACCATATTGCAGACCATTTAACCGGTGGCCAAATTCATGAGCAATAACAGTTCCATCCAGTGCTGAATTGAATAATTGAGCACAAGCGATACTATTGCCAGTAGTGGCCCCACCAATGCCAAATGCCATGCTCGAACAGGCATTGTTGATGCCAAAACCGCATGGATTATTATCATTGACCGAAACCGTTAAAGCCGGAAACACTTCACTTCCCAGAAACATATATATTTGCCGTTCAAAAGAAATGTTGGCGAAAGCGTTTACCTGCTGAAATTGCCCATTATAACCAGCCTGACTGGTTCTTTCAACGGTGGTGCCGTTAATCGGCGCTACGTTAAAATTAGCGGTACCCGAACCATCGTCAGCTACGGTAACGACCCCTGCCGTACCATCTGTCCCGTCATTGGTCAGGGTAAGCACGCCGGTCATTCTCAAGGTATAAACGCCACCGGCTGGCGCATCCACCTCGAAAGTCAATTCCCTGGTTGGTGAATTGGGATCTGGATTGAAAACTAATCCTTTTGCTCTATCGAAAAAGAACAATGGCAACAATTGAAGCACTTTTCCAGATTCGGTATCTATCCAAACCTGGTAAGGTCCATCAGCCGAAACTTCGGTCTTCCAGGTAAATTTAAACCCATCAGAATATGGAAGCAAAACAATTTCGCCTCTGTTAGTGGCTTTCAACTCTTCCAATTTATTTTCTGTCCTGATTTGGGCCATGGCTTTTGCAGTAGCTTCCTTTAAAGACAGAGCTTTTCTGTTTGTTGGTTTTACTGTGTTGTAAAACTTGCCAAGAAGGGAAACAAATTCATTTTGGTTCCGATTGGCAATACTTATGGCTGTGTTGTCAATGATCACATCCTCAAAGTACTGGTCGAAGCGGAAAATGGTAACAGTGACGTTTGACTGCTGCTTTAATTCATTTCCTAATTCGTTCAGCATATTGTCTGAAGACGTGCTTACATCTTTCATTTCTTTTTGTAGTCTCTCTTTGGTAGTTTGTTTACCAATCCGTATTTGCTCGTCAATGTATCCGGCATCCGATTTGGCCGTTGTTGCATTAATGCCTAACCGGACATCCTTATCTACACGCAAGGGGCTTTTCAGAGATTCGAGGAAGGTGGAAATCATTCGTTTCGCACCATCTGGCTCATTTACATTTTGTCCGTTGATATTAATCTGGAAGTTTTCCCCTTCGCGTGATGGAAGCTGTCCCCCTGCATTTTTAAAAGGCAACTGCTCCATCCTGTATTCCACTGCAGGCCTTCGTTCTTCAGGAACATATACCTGTTTGATTTTATAAGACGCTTCAACAGCTTGTTGTGCAAAGGCAGCCGAACCTGCAATTGCCAGCATCATCAGGAGGCAGGCAATGGTTTTTAAATTAGTATAGTGTTTCATAGTTGTTATGGTTTTTAATGAATATTTTTACTTTTTCATAAACGTTTAGTTCAAAATAAGAGGTTCTATAACGGATGGTGTGGGAATTTAAATTTTATACCGAGTAACCTCTTTTAAAATGGGTATAGGAATATTCAATTCTTTTTAAACCTTATTTGTCAAGGAAACCTTAGTAGAATAAGGATTCTGGCGAAAGACTGACCTTATTACCTTCTATTGATTTACTGGCGAATAAATAAGGTTAAATTGTTACCCACTCCAAACATTATAGATTCAAAATATGAGTTCATGTTTTTTAGCCACGAAGCCACCAATGACTCAATCCGCAGTTGGCGAACACTAAGTTAATATGACAGATTCAATCCATTGTACGACTTTGAGTCATTTGTGACCTGGTGGCATTCTTTGTATTATTATCCCATCGTGGTGGACTTAAATAATACTCAACCTTTACAGAATGACAACCAATCTTCAATATTGTGATGCTGATTTTCACCATCTGTAAGTTTTAGTTCAACTGAAAGCCAAACGGTGTAAGCACATCTTCTTAATGTATCTACCGGGACTAACGCCGGATTATGCAATTCAGTGGCTGTTCCGAATGTTTCAGGAACAGAACTGACCGGAGTTACGTTCTGAATGGAATATGGCCCGCCTGGTCCGTATAAAGTCAGGCTCACCGCACCCATATTTGGATTTGCTGCCGTATAATTGACATGAATTGCATTTGTGATTGGAGTGCAACCCGCGCCGCCGCCTATCAATTCCTGAAGATCAATACAGGCAACGCCCATTTCGTTCGAAACCTGAGGCATCCAGGAACCAAATTGAGGAACATTCTGATACACGGTGTTGAACATGGCAACAGGAACGGATACACCGGCAAAAACTTCAGAAGCAGCATTGCCCACTTCCCGCTTGACCATCCGTATTTTGAAATACCTGTTTTGCCTGAGAGGGGCTATTGTAGTTGTGGATTGGCCTTGTACCAGTCCGGCCATATTTACAGTTGCGCCATTTAACGAAGCCGTATTCAGGCTTAACAGTTCGCCGTTAATATTTGGGGCAAAATTAGCTGCCTGTGGTACTGCTATCCATCCGCCTGGATCAACCCCTCCGCTAACAAGGCCAACTTTATAAGGTACAATTGAAACTGGATTCATCAGATCACCTGTCAAAGTGAAAAAAGAACCAATTTCGGCTTCGCACATTTGAGGAGCTAATACCTTTTTCCATCCGCCAATATCAGCACCACCGGGACCAGCAGTTTCAATGGTCTCAAAACTGTACTCCATTGCCACCCCGTTTAGTGTTTTGCTGAGGTTTCCCCGTAATTTAATGCAACTGAAAAATGCCTGTCCTGAAGGGGTTTTTCCTGTCAAAAGCGAAATTACGTTGGGGTCAGCGCCTGCCACTACCGCGTTGATAAAATGATTGCCGTTGTTCCCGATTTTTGTAAACGAAGCCGGAATGCCGGGGTCAGGAACCACGATATCTTTCAGGCACAATTCAACACAAAGACAATAACCAACATTTTTTCTCCGGTTGGCGGCTGTTTCTCCCTGTATGGCTACACCGTTGTATTCGTACTTGAAATACACGTCAGGCCCGCTATGAAATGTAAGTGGCAAACCCTTATCGGTTTCAACATTGATCCAGGGCGATAAAAATGTTTTTTTGAAATCAACTGATGTATAATCAATCCTGAAATGTCCGTTTGAATCTGTGACGGCGCTGCCCAGGTTATCATCGGTAATGAAATCGGCATCCCAGGCTGTTATTGTAACATCAGGAATAGGGGTTTTAGTGCGACAATCAACCATGCGGCCACAAATTATCCAGGCATCAAAATATTTGCCTCTGATTAAGCACCACCATTTGGCCGGGATGCAATATTCCCATTGGAAAAAATAATTTTCCCGTAGTTTATCTATTCTCCACTCCGGGAAAACAGTAGTCAGATGAATTTGTAGAGGCTCTCTGATGGGGGGTTTGGGTGGAATGCGAGGTACAGTTCCACATATAAAATCAATATCAAAGGCTGTTTTGCTGTGCTTTTCATCCAGCACAAAAGTGTAATTGCCTTTTTCATCGGTTTTGGTTGTAGCAACGAGAAGGTCTTTTCTGGCAGCGGCTTCTTCTTTTGTAACGAGACGGAATGTGTCTTTTGTATCAGCAACGGCATGGCTGATTACATTCTCTTTTTGCCAGGGAAGGTAAAGACGTACTTCCATACCGGCAAGGGGTTCAAAACATTCTTCACAAAGATAACCGCAGAGTTTTCCTTTAAAAACATAATTCATAGCTTCTGTTTTTTTATATGTTTTGCCTACTCTTTTTTCGGATTTTCGGTTGCTTCCGTTGATATTATCTTTTTAATGTTCTCATTTAAAGTGAACATCATATCAATCCATTATAAGAAATGGAATAAAAGGTATCCAATCAATACGGCAACTGCGATAGAAACGGCGCCAACACCAAAATTGAAAGTAGAATTCACATTGCAGGAGTTTTTTAAATCCTGTCCATTTCTGGTCATTCGATTCTTATCTGTATTTTCCATTTTAATTTAGTTTAGATATAAACACAATGTTTGCTCCACCGTACCACCGAAACCTGTAAATTGGAAAGTACCGGCCCTGTTGCAGGAGTAATAGGATTCATCAGATTAGTTGTATCTGAATCATGTGATAGCCAACAGGCATGGCCCATTTCGTGAGCTGCAACAAAAGCCTGATCGGCAGGTTTTGCCTCTATGACCACATAATTGTGTGTAGAAGTAAAACTACAACCATTTGTATTGGGAGGTGTGACATCCTGCACGATGAACACTAATATTTCGGCTCCCAAACCAATAACCCGCCTGAAACTATCGGTGAACTTACAGGTAGCGGATGCTATTTCAAAATAAGAGCCAGCAAGCCACCAGTCATTAAAAAATCCACCTGCATCACAGCTTACTGACAATCCTGCTGCTGGTGGGGTAATTCCTGTTTTACAAATCCCTGTAAAAATCAGGTTGATATTGCAAGTAGTATCGTAGAATGCAATAGCCGAATTTACTTGTCTCATAATATCTACATCGGGTACTATCTGCACACCCCCCACAGAAGGGACAACCACTCCGAAATACATTTTTTTACGGGGGCGTATTCCTAACAGCGAACCTACAAAATCGATTAACCCAACTATCCGCCAAATGATTTCTGTTACCCAATTCAATATGGTCCGCAGAATACCGCCAATTATGGGAATACTCAGTACTAAATTGACAATAAAGCCAACAACATCCAGAATAACGTTGACAACCTCACATACAATTCGTGTCACCCATTTGCCAACGGTTACTATTACCCATCGGATTACCTTTACAAGAATCCATACCAGCCAGCAGAACCATTTATTACAGCATAGGCACCACCAGTTACAATCTTGTTCACGGCAACGCCTTTCCTGCCTGTTTTCCCATTCCTCAATGGGTTTTTCAACTTGTTCTTCGATCCATTCCTGAACTTCACGACATACTCGTCCCATATTGTTAGTTTTTTTGATTAGTTAATATGATCCTATTTGTTTCAAAGTATTGATATTTAACCTTTCATGTAATTGACGCGAAAAATTAATAAGCTTCCAGTGGGCGCGAAATAGTCCTATTCCTTTTCCGGTTAAAGCTGCAAAAAGTGTAATGCCGGCACACCAAATTACCTCATGAAATGTAATGGCCGAGAATTTTCCTCCGGAAATGAAATAGCCAGCCACCATTATTATGAAAGTCAGGTTCATAAAAATACTTCCGGTTTCACAACCGCATGCGTTGTGAAAACCATTTACCTGATCGCTTATTCTCTGGTTCTCGTCAGGCGAAAATTCTGACAGGATAAAGCTGTAAGTTCTCAGTTCATTATCGAATTGAAACTTTCGTAATGAATTTGCCCATGCTTTGAAAGCTGTAAGGTCATCAATAACAACCTCCTTTCTTGTTCGGGAACTTATATTATAACCCATTTTTCAGTTCGATTTTTTTGTATTGTCAACTTTTTCAATCAGCTTCTCTCAATCAGGGCATAAAATTCCCTGAATTGACCCATTCGTTTTTGATCACCGACCACCAGTCGTCGGCAAGACCTTTTAGTACATATTCATACGGAAGCCAGCCGTAACCATTGTCGCCCCAGTCTGTACCCCATGAGTTCCTGATTAGCAATGCCCCGACGGTTTCTTTTGCCCCCACCGCATTATTTTTGATTTTCATTTTATCATCATATCCGGCTGCCACAATCGCATGGCCCCCCAAAATTTTATCTCCTTTAACCGGATAAGGGATTTTTCCTCCCGAATCGGAAGCCTGGGCAATTGAGCTGTAAACTGTAAATCCGAACATTGATGGGAGTCCAACTGCAAGAGCGTTTTTGATTTGGGTAAGCAAATCTGATCCCTTTATACCGGGTGGGTCGAGCCTGTAATAGCTGATTGATTGATAATTTTGGGCAAAAGCATAACAGAAGGCTGAAGGTTCAATGTCATAATCAGCAATATTATAGGGCCAGTATTCTTCAGGCGGAACACCAAAAAGTACCATCGCGCCCATTGTACTGCGAAGAAAAGCTCCGTTATCGCCCGTTTCGTGCATGAGGTTCCGGGTAGTTTTATAAAGGAAGAGTCTTGAGGCATCGGTATGCTTTCCAAACGCCCGGCGTTCGAAATACTCAACCAGTCCAACTCCGGCATTGGCCGTGCATGACCCCAGGTCACCCTGATCTTCGACAGGCGAAAACCAACTGTTCAGCTTAACAGATGATGGTAAAGCAGCCCTTCCAAGCTTTGCAAAGCCTGTTTTCTCGAGCATTTTTTTTACTGAATCCTCTTGTCCCAATTTTTTCAGACGATCAGATAAATCATCGTGTTCAACAGTCATGTCCCTGAAATCGGGATAATCAGGCAACCAGCCCATGGCTAATCTCCTGCGCATAAATATTCCCATAATTACCTCCTTTTAAAAAATTATTCTAAAAAATATACTGACGTGTAAGTTCTGTACTGAATTATAATTGGTAAATAATTGTTCTTCAGCTTCGTATAAAGTTACGTCCTTAATGTACTCTGGCGCAATAGCACGAAAGTGTCATATAACGGGCGGCAGATTTCAGGCCTATCAGAATTTCAGGCGGGCAAACCAGACGAATATTGGCTATAATATTTGAATCCAGAATGCCAATTTTAGTGGACTGGGATTTATTTTCATCATGAAAATCAATTCTTGTGGAATTTAGGGTTACTTATCCCGTATTTTAAGGATTAATAGATGTAAACGGTTCGGATTGCATTCTTTATTTCGTTTCGAATCAGTTAAAGCATTTCATGATGAAGGGTAAAAATCAAACTCTGACTTTTTCAGACTTGGATCATGATGTGATCAATGACCATACTGATGACAGGAAAACTTTTCCAAACAGGAAAAGAAGTGTCCGTGAATTGCCCGTCAGTAACCCAAATCCATTTTTCGACTTTTGTCTGATTGATTATTCAGGAAGGCAATTCTCGTGCACCCACGGAAATTGCCAAAAGCATAGTGTTTGTTTTAAGAATGGCCGCTTGCAAGAAAGTCTTGATTTCCATGAACTTCATTTTCATGCTGAGGATAGAATGCTTTGGTGTGAGGAAGCTTTTCCGGATATGATGAAGTTTTTTGATTCGGTATCGGCCTGGGATTTTCCGGATTACCGGTTTGTTTTTAATCACCGGTATATCCGGAAGGATGGGAGCATTACCCAGTTTATGCACGAGGGCTCCATAATCTTTACCGAAGATCAATTGTTACCGGTTCTGAACCTGAAGGTATTTTTTGAAATAGCTGATATCAAAACCGATGATACTATTGTCCTGACCATATTCCAGTATTCAGCAGATCAGGGTTATCAGAAAGTTTTTACCAAAGAGTATGGAAGGTATAGCAACTCGCTTTTAACGCAACGGGAGATGGAGGTTATCAGGCTTTGCCATGAAGGGCTGAGCAGCAAAATGATTGCAGAAGAACTGAAACTGAGCATTCATACCGTAAAGAATCATAAGCGCCACTGCATGGACAAAACTTCAACGCACAATATCACCGAACTGATCCATGTTTGTTTAAATAATCATTGGCTGTAAACAAATCTTCAAGTTTTTGATCCAATCAATAATTCTGGAAATTCCCCTATTTTTGCTTTCCTGAAAAATTCCCATTCAATGATAAAAGTACTATTTGTATGTCTGGGCAACATTTGCCGGAGTCCAAGCGCTGAAGCGGTTTTTAATGCCTTGATTGAGAAGAACGGACTCGGAAGTGAGTTGCAGTGCGATTCGGCTGGTACTGCGGCCTATCATGCCGGCGAACCAGCCGATTTCAGGATGAAACAGTTTGCAAAGAAAAGGGGCTATCGGTTGACCAGCATTTCAAGGCCCTTTAACACGAAAGTTGATTTCGACCGCTTTGATTACATCATCGGGATGGACAACCAAAATGTACGCGATTTGAAAGCACTGGCCAGAAATGAAACTGACCGGAATAAAATTTTCCTGATGACTGATTTTTGTTTTTCCGATAAATACGATTCAGTACCTGATCCGTATTATGGCGACGATGCGGATTTCGGATTGGTTATAGATATTTTGGAAGATGCTTGTGCAGGGCTTTTCCGTAAGCTGCGTCAAAGCTGATCACAAATCTGGTGACTTGAATTAGCCAATAACAGCATCCAGAATACGTTCGACATGAATTTTGGTGGTGTTAAGCAATTCAATGTCTTCCATATCGCTGGTTTTAAGCAACAGGGGCAACTCTGTTCCACCCAGGATCAGGCTATCTATCTGGCCTTCGTTGTACATTCGTCCGGCAATTGATAACAAGCGGCTTTTCGATTCAGGAAGGAAACGGCCCCTGACCAGTTCTTCCATGTATATTTTATGAATGTATTTTCGCTCGTCGGGCATGGGCGTAATAATTTCCATTCCTGATGATTCAAACCCATCCTGAAAAAAATCCCCTTCCATAGTCGAGATCGTGCCAAATAAGCCCAGTCTGCTATAGCCCTTGGATTGAGCATAGGCAATGGTTGATTCGACAATGCTGACCATCTTGGTCTTTACACGTTTTTCCAAAGCTTCATAAACCAGGTGCGGTGTATTTGAAGCCATAAAAATCACTTTGGCACCGGCTTTTTCGAGGACGAATATTTCTTCTGACAGATAATCAACCAATTCATCCAGTTGATCGTTCGAAATCAGGCTCAACATATGTGTCATATTAATACTGTTGATGATGATGGACGGGTATTCACGTTGTCCGGTTCGTTCCTGAAAGCGGGAAATGATTCGCTGGTAGTAATCAACAGTTGATGCCGGGGCTATTCCCCCAATCATTCCAATGGTTTTTACTTGTTTAAGCATACTAGAAACAGTTTATTGAGCATAAATGAAAAGTTGTTCTATTAATCTCCTAACCCCCTGAACGTTTGACTTTGTAATTTTCGCTTTTCAGAATTTCAATTACTTTGTTACAAAAATCACCCTGAATCAGGATTTCTCCATCTTTGTACGAACCGCCAACTCCACATTTGGTCTTAAGTTTTTTAGCTAATGCTTTTAAATCGTCGTCGGTACCAATAAAACCAGTAATCAGCGTTGCTTTTTTACCGTTGCGTTGCTTTTTGTCGAGTTGAACATGCAAATCCTGCCTGTTTGGTGGCAGCGTTTCCGATTCATTCCCGGCAGTACTTTCGAATCGGAAATCAGGATTTGTAGAGTAAACCATCCCCAGCCTTTCTTTCCAGTCGTTATCCATTTTTCCTGAAATTTGCGGTCAAAGATAGCAGATTTTAAAAATGATTATTTTTTTTACCACAAAACTTCTTCCAGAATTTTTCCGGCACAATAATCGGGGATAGGCATTTTTAAAATCTCTAAAATTGTAGGCAACATATCTTCGCCTTTTATCTGGCCTCTGATGTGTGTGTTTTTTACAAAATTGCCATGCATGATAAACGGAATGTTCGCGTTGTCGTTATAAATAGTGCGCTGATATTTGTACACCGGTTGCCATCCGTCTTCGAGCTGGTACAACACATCGCCCGATCGTTTGAAATTGTATGAATTCGCAATTACTGCAAGCTGACCTTTGGTATAGTCGCCCTGCTCGAAAGATACGGAAGGCAAGGCGATTTTTACCCCTTCAAACTGATTGATGAAATTGGCTGTTTTGGTCTGGATATCTTCTGGTGCAATATTCTTCTTTTCGAGCAAGTCGCGGTTAAAATAGAGTTGCTGGTCGCCGGCAACCTCAATCCAGTCGCCCTGCCCATAAGTAATATTCAGGAATGATTTTAGCAGCGCAATGGAGCTTTCGGGAGAGAAAGTACCAACTGGCATGTTGAATTCTTCTTTCAGGTATTCAACCGGATAAACCGATGAGCAACTTGAAGTGAGCACCACCAATGAGTTTCCTTTACCAAATGTTTTATCAAGAAAACCCAATAACAAAGCAATGTCCTGATCAAGTCGCAGATAGATGTCTTCCATTTCGACCGATGCCGGACCAAAGGAACTGTTTTCATAGTCCATTGAAGTAAAGGTGACCGTCAGAAAATCAGGATACTCGTCGGCGCCAAGCTTTTCAGCATGGATCAGATTGACTGCAAAATCTTTCACCATGGTATTCCCGTAAGGTGTCGTTTTCAGGAATTTAAAGTTTCCGGCTTTATCTTTAATTTTTTTCAGATCGTACGGAAAAGTGTTCCATTTGTCGTAATACCCTTTTTCAAGAATATAATCATCGGCCAGGCTTTCCTCGTAACTTTTAACAGGCAAAAGGGTCGTCCAGTCGCGTTGGGTATATGTTTTGGCAAATTGTTTTTCGTTGAACTGGCGGACCCATTCCGGAAAAATATCGACATAATACGAACTCGAGATCATATTCCCATTCTGGGTATCGAACCAATATGCCCCGTTGGCCGCATGTCCGGCCGAGAGCACAGCACTGACATCGTTCATGGCCACACTGAATACTTTCGATTTGTTGCGGGTATTAATTTTGATGAGGTCGCCAATAGTTGGCGAGAGCAATTTGGCCGCTGACCGCTCTCCTTCTTTCGAATCGCTTCCAACTGTGATGAAATAATCATCGGCTATGCAGTTGATTTCCTTTTTTTTCAGCCGGTCGTACCAACTGTCGTTCACAATTCCATGTGTTGCCGGATAAACACCTGTGAAAAGGGTTGCCGTTCCGGTTGATATTTTCTGAACATGCAAAATGAGTTGGGCATTTGAGAAAACGGCCCCCTCGTTAACCAATCGTTTGAATCCACCTTCCTGAAATTTATTCCAGAATCGCGACAGATAATCGGTACGCATCTGATCAACCGAAAGTACAACCACTATTCGTGGAATTGTGGCATTGTTGTTTTTAGTGTTCTGGGCAGTCAGTGAGTTTCCAATAAGAACTGTCAGAAAAATGGAAACGCTCAGAATATATTGCTTTGTCATGGTTGGCTTAAGTTTGAGTGGCAAAAGTATAGATTATTCGTTGAAAACAACTCCAATTTATTTTTGAGTATCTTTGCATCACTCAAAAATTTCGTTTTCGCGACGATTATTCCTGATTTTAAGATGTTAACAGATGACACCTACTATGTTTCAGAATATTTTCAGTCTATTCAGGGTGAAGGAAATTATTCAGGAGTGAACAGCCTGTTTATTAGGTTTCAACATTGCAACCTGCGTTGTAGCTGGTGCGACACCAAATACACCTGGAACAAACATTCGGGGGTACACAAGCTTTTTACCCAAACTGAGCTTAAAAAGATTATAACCGGGAATATGACCCCGAATGTAATCTTTACAGGAGGCGAACCAACTTTATACCGATTGGATCAACTGGTAGTTCCTGATAAGAAGTTTCATGTTGAAAGCAATGGAACCATAATCCCTAATCAGGCATTAAATATCCAAATGGAGGATGGTTCGGTTTTTTCGCGCATGGCCATGGATGAAAAGGTCATCTCGGAATTTAATTGGGTCATTTCCCCAAAACTTTCGAATTCTTTTCAGGAAATCAATGAGGAAGCCATTGTTTTCTGGGCTAATAATGATTGGTGTATATTTAAATTTGTTGCCAGGAACAGAAAGGATTTGGTCGAAATAAATGACTTTGCTGATAAGTATGCCATCGCCAGAAAAAAGCTATTTGTTGGTATCGAAGGTACAACCTTGGCATCGCAGATTAAGCCTGAATTGGTTGATGACATCATTAACTTTGGATTTAATTTTTCGCCAAGGCTGCACGTGATGATTTGGCGTAACGTGCATGGAAAATAAAAGAACAGAATTTTAAGCTGCAATTATGAAATACATCATTCACAAAGAATTTACTTTTGAAGCGGCTCACCGTTTATTGAGAAATTACTCGGGCAAATGCTCCAACAATCATGGGCATTCATTCAGGGTGAAATTATCACTAGAAGGATCGGAGTTGGACGAAAAAGATATGCTGATTGATTTTAAGGAAACTAAAGCTTTAAAATCATGGATTGACAATACCCTCGATCATGTTACCATGCTTTGGGATGAAGATCCTTTGGTCAAATATCTGGAAGAAACAGGCAATAAGGTGTTTCTGACCAGGAAGAACCCAACATCGGAACATCTAGCTGAAATTATTTTACAGAAAGCTTGCCAGCTATTTGAGGACTCCCGGATAAAAGTTCATTGCATTGAAATAAACGAAACGTGTACTACCGGTGTAAAAATCTATTCCTGAGAAGTACTGCTATTTTCAGGCCGTTTTCCGATACCGTCAGTAAAGTGAAAATACTCAGAATATTTAGTTTGATCATGGTTGGTTTAGGTATTTGATCGTCCGTTTGGCTTCCAAACGGTTTTTTTTGCCCGACCTCCAGTACATGCGGGTCCAGTTCCCCCGGCTATCGTATTTGAAATAAATATTCTGAATTTGTTCCCTTCCGTATTCCTGGATTTCGGTTAAAAGGTCAATGGAATAATGATCAACCAGTCCTTTTTCGTTGTAGTAATATTGGATGGAAGTGCTGAATCCTGAAGAAATATCTTTCCGGTCAATCCGTACCAGCCTGTCAAACGCATCGTATTCCAAACTGCATTTTTCACCTGAAGCCGTATCTCCGTTTATCAGGATGTTGTGACGGATAAATGCAGTTAACTTCTCCTGATTGTACTCTGCATTAATCTCAAAAAGAAATAGTTCTTTTTGGCTTTCCGGAGCATTTTTAGACCAAAAATTTACTTTTTGGATACGCCCCTCCGAATCAGTAAAATTTTCATATTCAATGGTATATTCTCTTAGTCCCGAATAATAATCCTTAATGATTTCGCTTTTCAGTATTCTGTTTTCGTTTGGTTCGGTCTGATACGAGCATTCGTTGCGGACCTTTCCCTGGAAAGTTGCTATTCGTTTGGTCAGTATGGAGTTTTCGTCGAACAGGTAGGTGTATTTCCAACCAGAGAATTCTCCCGGTTTAAAAACCCCTGAATCTTTTCTGTAAGTTGCCAGTTCTTTGCCGTACCTTTTTTCTACCACTTTTTTAATATTTCCCCTGAATTCGGGTACCTTCGGGAATAATTGCCCGAAAGCGAAGCAGGGGATCAGGATAAAAAGGTATGCTGCAATTTTCTTCATGAATGTGGAACGGTTTGATTATGCCGGTTTCAAAGATAAAGTTTTGTGCGGAATTACGGACTCAATTTTTGGAAGTCCAATTCAGTCATCTTAATCCTGAGAAATATCCTTTTAGCTGGGTGTCGAGGGCCTTTACGGGCAGTAAGGAGTTTTGGGTGTTGAACGCTTATCCTTTCTATTCGCAAAAGAGCCAATAAAATGTTATACATTAGCTACCCGGTACATTAAATACGAACCAAATTAATCAGGTCATGGAAATCCTAAAAAACGATTATCTGTCAATCATCATTAGTTCAGTAGCAGTTTATCTGTTTATGATATTTGCCATAAGGCTATTTGGAAAAAAAGAACTTTCGCAATTGTCGGTCATTGACCTGGTGTTTATACTTCTAATCAGTAATTCGGTACAGAATGCAATGGTAGGAAATAATACAACCTTGTGGGGCGGCCTGGTAGCTGCCTCAGCGCTTTTTGTGTTCAATTTCATGATGAAACAGGCTATTTACCATTTCCCTTCGCTTAGTAAATTCATTCAGGGCGAAGCCATATTGTTGGTTTATAAGGGGAATATGAAGATTGAAAATATGCACCGGACCCGAATTACCCATGAGGAATTAATGGAAGCCGTTCGTGAACATGGTGTCAATTCAATTTCGGATGTTGACCTTGCAATGCTTGAAGTGGATGGAAATATCAGTATCCTTTCGAAGGATTTTCACCAAAAAACCATCCGGAAACGAAAAGTGCATAAAGCGATTACGAAGCATCAATGAAATGCTAATCTTTCAGAAAGAAAACCGTTGATGCAACGAGTCCGGCAGCCACTACGATCCAGCGCAACACTTCGGGTTGCATTTTGCCTGCCAGTTTACCACCAATCAATCCGCCCAGCAACGAACCAAAAATCATTACAAATGCAACCATCCAGTCCACTTTTCCGGAGAAGGCAAAATAGATGGCAGCAGCAAGGTTGATGGCAAATCCGAGAGCCTGTTTCAGAAAATTCAGTCTGGTCATCGTTTCGTCGGTTACCAATCCGAGCACGGCCATCAGGATTACACCCAAACCGGCGCCAAAATAGCCGCCATAAATAGCTGCCAGAAAAACCAGGCCCATCATGACCACCGGATTGTGGTGTTCGGTATGTGCCTGGCCAATACGCGCTACCACCCAGTTTTTAATGCGGACCTGAGCGGCCAGCAACAAAGTAGCCAGTAAAATGAGATAAGGAATAATATTTCGGAAAGCATCCTCGCTGGTGTTTAGGATGAGAAGGCCTCCGGCAACGCCACCAACAATGGCTACCGGCAGTAATTTCAGCAAACGCCGGTACTGCGACTTAAAATCTTTTCGCTGCGACCACATTCCTCCAATAGTTCCGGGTACCAGCGCAACGGTATTGGTTACATTGGCCACCACAGGCGAAATTCCCACAGCCAGTAATACCGGGAAGCTGATCAGGGTACCGCCGCCTGCCATGGCATTAATGAAGCCAGCCGCCATGGCAGCCATAAATATCAGAATTTCGTTGAATACTGACATAGTCTTATTTCTGTAACTTTTCTAATTTTTTAAGCAACTACTTTTTTTGAAGGCCGATTCTGTTCCGTCCGAAAATAGATTATTGCTTTGTTCTACCTGATCTCACGGACGGTTTTCAAATCGTTTCATTAACCCGGGGTGGCGTTCGTTCCTCACTTACCCCGGGCTATTGATATCCTGCCCTTTCAGGGCAAAAATCGATTATTCTGCGATACCCAAGGCTTTCCTCCTTATGAAGAATTGGAATGGGGACTGCACCACTTATTCATTAATGGGCCGTATTTCCTATACTGAGGGACTCTTATGCCTTTGGTGCCCGGTTAACAGTCGGTTTGATCGCTGCCGGCCGGTTCCCCTGAGGCCTTCTTTTTTTATTCCTTCTTTCCTCCGGATTTGGTTTGGTAAAGAATTTCTGATCCAGTTCGCCAACGTTCATCATATTCTCCTTCCTGGGTTCGGCATCCGTATAGTAACCGTCAATCGAAGGTTTTTGCCCCCGTTTGTTCAGGTTCAGGAATTTTTTAACGTCTTCCAGATCTAGTACAAATGTTCGTCCGTCAGATTTATCGTACATGTACCAGATTTTTTTCTGAAGAATATCGGTTTTGAAATGCCGGGCAATTCCTTTGTCGGTTTCAATCGTCAGAAGTTCATGTGGAAAATCTTCCAGCGCTTCAAGATAATGATCAAGTTCATAAGTAAGGCAGCATTTCAGTTTGCCGCATCGTCCTGCCATCTTCTCGGCATTGGGCGATAATCCCTGTTTCACGGCTGCATCCGAAGTTACACTCGTAAAATCGGTCCGCCAGGTTGAGCAGCACAAAGCACGCCCGCACGAGCCAATCCCTCCAATTCGGCCTGCCTCTTGCCGTACACCAATTTGCTTCATCTCAATTTTGATGAAAAATTCGCGTGCATATAATTTAATGAGGTCACGGAAATCAACCCGGTCGTCGGCAATGTAATAGAAAATGGCTTTGTTGTTATCGCCGCGAAACTCGACGTCCCCAATTTTCATGTTCAACTGAAGTTCGTTGGCAATTTGCCGGGCGCGTATCATGACCTTGTTTTCGCGTGCTTTAGCTTCCTCCCATTTGATTACATCAGCAGGAGTAGCTTTCCTGTATATTTTATTCCACTCGTAACGTTCCGGTTTTTTTACTTTCCGTTTAAACTGAAGTTCGGCCAGTTTGCCGGTAAGCGAAACGGCTCCCACATCGTGTCCCGGAGAACATGCCACCACAACCAGTTCATCGCGTTTTAACTGTATCCCGTCTTCATTCCTGAAAAACTCTTTCCGGGTTCCTTTGAACCTTATTTCGACGATGTTCGATTCGTTGGTGGTATCAGGTATATCGTTGAGCCAGTCGTAAGTGCCAAGCATGGCTGGCCGGTCTAAGTCCGTATTTGTGTTGCATCCGCTGCATCCCATATCTCACATTTTTAAAACAAGTTGGCAATATTATCAAATTTTGGGCAAACTTGCTATTATTATGAGGCCTAAATAGCGAATAGCGGACAAAATGATCTTTTATTTGGCTGGGATCTTATGCTTTCGGCCACTTTTTATTTACCCTGAAATCAGATTTTTTAGTCATTCAGGATAAATTCAAAAACTATATCTTTGAGACAACTTCAAAAAGTGCTTTTCTGACCTCAGAGAGGTCAAATGTTTCTGGAAACGGATTGTGATAATTGAAGGTACGACCCCATCCGGGGTCGAATATCGGTTTGATTTATGTATTTCTATAAACATTTGAAACCTCTGGTTTCAAAAAAACAGCCATGCAAGTGGATTATTTCTGAATTCTCTTTTTGGAGTAGGCGTATTTTTAAAACCCAGAATTAATTTATGAAGCTTCACCTTTTTCTACTGATATTTGTATTGATACTGATCTTTCAGCCCAAAGCACAGGCTCAGCCATTGAGCCCCAATGCTACCATCAGCATTCTGACCTGCAACCCTGGCGAAGAAGTTTATTCGATGTACGGGCACACAGCTATTCGGGTAAATGATCCGGTACAAGGAATTGATGTGGTTTACAACTATGGCGTTTTTAGTTTCGAAACGCCCGATTTTATCTACCGCTTTGCCAAAGGACAAACCGATTACCTGATGGTTGGACAAAAATTCGGTAGCTTTTTACCCGAATATGTAGAGGATAAACGAAGCGTGTACGAGCAGGTGTTGAACCTTTCTCCGGAAGGGAAAACACTGTTGTTTCAGGCGCTGATCGAAAATGCAAAGCCACAAAACCGCGAATACCGATACAACTTTTTTATCGACAATTGTGCCACCCGGGTTCGCGATATGATTGAACGCAATTCAGGTTCACCTGTTCGTTTTACCGATAATCATCCGACAGATAGTTACCGCGATCTGATCAAAAAATTTCATCATTCATTTCGCT
The DNA here is from genome assembly GCA_013824715.1 of Odoribacter sp. GTDB lineage: Bacteria > Bacteroidota > Bacteroidia > Bacteroidales > Prolixibacteraceae > Aquipluma. The sequence continues at coordinate 31,043 of PNOH01000034.1, forward strand.
GGACTGATCTGGGCATCGATCTTTTAATTGGCAAAAAAGCCGAGGAACCGGTTTCGGCTTACGGCCAGATGTTTTTACCCGAATACCTGATGGATCAGTTTGCAAGGGCTGAAATTACATTGGAAGGAAAAACTCAGCCTTTGGTTCAGGAAACCCGCACTTTACTCGAATATCCCAATTCTAAACTGAATACCGGTTTGCCTTGGCCAGCGATTGTTTTTGCCGTCTTCTTTCTTATTGTTTTGGGAATTACCGTCCGTTCATATCTCCTGAAAAAGAAAACCTACTGGCTCGACTATGTGTTGTTTGCTTTGAGCGGACTTGCCGGAATCATCATTGGCTGGTTCACCTTGTACTCGGAACACCCTGCCATGAGCCCCAATTATAACCTCTTGTGGGCATTTCCTCTGAACCTGGTATTTGTAGGATTTTGGGCCATTAAAAAATGGAGACCAATAACTGGAAATTATTTCTGGCTTGCTGGTGGAGTTTTACTTCTTTCACTGGTAACCGGACAACCATTTAATCCAGGAGTTTATTTCCTGATTCTTACTCTGTTAGTGAGGGTAGGAGTGAATCTCATTCAGGAGAAAAGGTAGTTTCAAATTCCATCCGCCAACTGACCGACAAGTTCCAATCCAAGAGGTCATTTGTAGTCATTTGTAGTCATTAGTTTCACGTCATTAGCTTCGCATCATTTTGAATGACAATTGAATGACTATGAATGACTATGAATGACTATGAATGACAATTAAATGACAATTGAATTACTGCTAATGACCTGTAAACAATGACCACTGCGACTGACCTCTGTTTACCCAATTCTCTTTATTTTCCGGTTAAGCGGCCGTTCAATCGAAATCGGTACTTTCTCTTCAATCACACTACTGGAATCCAATCCAAGCGCTTTCACATCGTTAATACTAATTAGCCGGGTAAAAGCATGAAGCCCCATGACCATTGTTTCCCAGGGCGATAATTTGTAATCCTGGGTCATGATCCGGTCAAGGTTCACAAACAGAAAGTCGGCAGGGAAATGATGTTTTTTCAACGATACATACGAACTTGAGAGTTTTATTTCACCATTGGAAACCATGTCTTTCAGTACTTCTTTAAAGTAAAGGTTTATGCGGGGTTCGATTTTAAACCCAAGATGAAAATCGATTCGGATTAATGTTCCCGGGATAATCTGGTTGATTTCATAGCTGAATGTATCTGGTTCATCAACCGTATCAACATGCAGCAACCAATAGGTTTGGGCGCGTTTGGGTTGTTTGTTGAAAATCGAATACATGATTTTGGATTCGATCTGATGAATGTTGTTGGCCTTGATGATGTACACCAGGTTGGTGGCAATCTGCGGAATGCTTTTGTCATGGCTCAGGTCTTCGAACAAATGCAAATATTTGTTGACATTGACAAAACTGATGTGGCGGTTTTTTATCCTCCGGCCAAAGAACCAACCGACCATTACGACCAGGAAAACAAAAGCCAGGGCAATGGAGAACCATCCGCCATTAGGAAATTTATGCAGGTTGGCAATCAGGAATGATCCTTCAATAGTTCCAAAAATTAAAGTAAGTAATCCGAGTATTATAAAGTGAACATTTTTCTCATGCAAATAATGAATAACCAGCATCGATGTCATAATCATGGTGATGGTAATTGAAAGGCCGTATGCTGCTTCCATGTTCGAAGATTCCTGAAAGAACAAAACGACAAAACAAACGAATACCCATAAAAGCCAGTTTACAAAAGGAATATATACCTGTCCTTTGATAGTGGTAGGGTGCAATACTTTAATTTTAGGCCAGAAATTCAATGAAACAGCCTCGCTGATCAGCGTATATGAACCGGTAATCAATGCCTGGCTGGCAATGACAGCCGCGGCTGTTGAAATCAGAATTCCGGGGAAAAGAAACCAGGTTGGCATAATGGCATAAAACGGGTTTAAATCAGTAACAGCCTGTGGATGGTTCATCAGCCATGCTCCCTGCCCGAGGTAATTTAACACTAAACTTGCCTTTACAAAAATCCACGAGATACGGATGTTCTTGATCCCGCAATGCCCCAAATCGGAATAGAGGGCTTCGGCTCCGGTAGTAGAAAGAAATACAGCGCCAAGAAGTATAAAACCTGTTGGGTACTGAGTCAGAAAATTAAACGCATATACAGGGTTTAGCGCATTCAGGATTGCGGGATAGTTGGTTAACTGAACAAAACCCAACACTGCCAGCATTCCAAACCAGATTACCATCATCGGGCCAAATGATTTTCCGATGAAATTGGTTCCAAATTGCTGAATAAAGAACAAAGCTGAAATGATAGTCAGGACAACAGGGAGAACCGGAATATCAGGATTAATAAGCCGCAATCCTTCAATCGAAGAGGTAACAGTAATGGAAGGGGTAATCACCCCATCGGCCAAAAGGGCGCTGCCACCGATCATGGTAAGGACGGCCGCCCAAACCGATTTTTTTTTCATCAGGGCAAACAGTGCGAAAATTCCACCTTCTCCATGATTATCGGCCCTAAGGGTGATAAACACATATTTGAAGGTTGTTTGCAGGGTGAGTGTCCAGAAGACGCAGGAGATGGATCCGTAAACCAGTAGTTTGTCGAAATGTTCGGCTCCTGAAATAATTGCTTTAACCACATATAACGGACTGGTTCCAATATCGCCAAAAACAATTCCAATGGTAATTAAAAGCCCGGCGAAAGTAACTTTGTTTAATCCCGAATGATAATGCGTTCCCGACATATAAACTGGTTATTAGCCTTAGTTTCAAAAATAACGGACAAATGTATGGCTGAAAATTCTTTATTGTCCTTCAAAATAGGGTTTTTCAGAGAATTTTTCAATTATTTAAGAATTGTGTTCCTGAAAAGCCAGTGATTCAATGTTCTAAAACCTTATTTACAAGGCGACAATCGTATATTTGTGTCCATTAAATCCGGCATCTATGAACATCGAAGAATTCAGGGAGTATTGTATCTCAAAACCTGGAGTGACCGAAGAATTTCCGTTTGATGAAAATACCCTTGTTTTCAAAGTGATGGGCAAAATGTTTGCTTTAACCGATTTGGTTGACGACTTTAGCCTGAACCTGAAATGCGATCCGGAGCGGGCCATCGAACTTCGCGAGCAATATCCGGCCATTCGGCCCGGCTACCACATGAACAAAGCACATTGGAATACGGTGATGATAGATGGTTCATTAAGTTCGAAGCTGATTCTGGAATTGATTGATCATTCGTATCAGTTGGTGGTTGATAAATTACCTTTGAGATTGAAACAGGAATTGAATGGTTAGGCTGAATGGAAAGAATACACTAATAGCGAAATGAATTCTATGTGTTGGATATAAGTGGAAAAAACCCTGAAAGGGTTAAATATCAATAGCCCTGGGTAAAGCGTAGCGGCACCCAGGGTAAAAATGAACAGTTAAAAAACAAGGCGCATCCACGATACATAATTAAGAGATAAATGTTATATGCGCCGCAAAGAGAAAGACTTCATATGGAAATATACGAGTTAAAAGGCGAAGAATACATTGAACTGATCAAACTGCTTAAAATCATGCGGATCAGCGAATCGGGCGGACAGGCCAAAATGATGGTTGACGATGGGATTGTTTTCCGCAACGGCGGGCAGGAATTCCGCAAACGAGCCAAATTAAGAAGCGGCGATGTAATTGAGATGATGGATTTTAAAATCAGGATTGAATAAAAGCCTCATGGAGTCCGGGCGCGACTTCAAGTCGCGCCCGGACTAGAAGCAAAATCGTTTGACCTGACTTAACTTCGACCGGCAAGCGCCGACTTCCATTTTCTATCAGTAAATCAATTTTATTGCCAACATTATCACGCCAAAGATAACTACTTTTACACTGAAGTATTAATTTAGGTACGCATAAGGATATTCATAAAAAACTATTACTACATTAACCCGGAATAGTCATGGAAAAAATTTTGATCATCGAAGATAATAAGTTGATCCGTAAAACCATAAAGGAGACACTCAGCAAGGTTGGATACACTGTTATTGAGGCAGAAGATGGTGAGGCGGGCTTACATCTTGTTCGTTCAGAACACCCTGATCTTGTAATTACCGATTTTCAGATGCCAGGTATTGACGGACTTGAAGTCCTCTCCGAGATACGTAAATTAAATGTTGCGATTCCTGTAATAGTACTTACTGCTCACGGGCATGTAGTGTTAACGATCAAATCAATCCAGCTTGGCGCTTTTGACTTTCTTGAAAAACCAATTGATCCGTTTCAGCTCAAATCCACTGTTCAATTGGCCCTTAATTCGGTCAAAACCAGCAATAGCCTGAAAGAGGTTGTCTGCGAGGATATTTCCAGCGATAGTATGCCCAAAGATAATACAATAGTAAGCAAAGCTCCCCAGATGAAGGAAATCTTCAAAAACATTGGACGTATCTCGATGAACAAGGTGAATGTGCTGATCCAGGGCGATACCGGTACCGGCAAGGAACTCATTGCCAGGCTCATTCATTTCTCGGGAATTACGCGCGATAAACCATTGGTGGTCGTAAACTGCAACGCACTTACAGAATCACTGCTCGAGAGCGAACTTTTCGGACATGTTAAAGGCTCCTTTACGGATTCCATACGCGATAAAAAAGGCAAGTTTGAACTTGCCGGGGAAGGCTCCATTTTCCTCGACGAAATTTCTGAAATATCGCTCAACATTCAGGTAAAACTACTGCGCGTTATCCAGGAACTGGAATTTGAAAAAGTAGGTGGTGAAGCTACCATACCGATGAAAGCCAGGATTATAGCCGCCACAAACAAGAGCCTGGAAAAACTGATCGAACAGGGAAAATTCAGGGAAGATCTCTATTACCGGCTCAAAGTATTTACAATCAACCTGCCGCCCTTGCGCAAGCGTAAGGAAGACATACGCGACCTTGTAATCCATTTCTTGCATAAACTTAACAAACAGTTAAATAAAAACGTGATCAAGATTGGCGAAGGTGTTATCGAAATGCTTCAGCAGCATTACTGGCATGGAAATGTACGCGAACTTAAAAACACCATCTTACAGGCCATTATTATGTCGAAAAACGATGTGCTGGAGAAAGAAAATATCACCCTTGTCCGTCTGCATAAGAATGCTGCAAACGAGCTGCAAATGCCTCAATTCCGGTCGTTGGCAGACCTGGAGAAATATCACATCAAGCATATACTTGATGTGGTAAAATGGAACAAACTGGAAGCTTCCCGGATTCTCGATATTACGCGGCCTACCCTTAATGCCAAGATTGAAAAGTATAAACTTGTACAGTAAGCTAATACTCCGTTTTTGTGCGCTTGAGCCTGCAATACCAATGAAGGCTCCGGTGCAATATTTTGTTTATTCAGGGATTTCATCCTGCTCCGGTCGCAGCACAAATTCAAGACCATCTGCCACATCGCCGTCAAAACCGGCAGAAATGGTAAAGTGCAATGATGAAGGTGAAGCTGTCCAATGCAATTTGTGCAATTGGGCGGTATCTATCCTGGCCTCATATTCACCTGGCGCCAGGCCCAGGTAACTGAAATAGCCATCGGATTCGGAAAGTGTGCGTGCCGCCAGGCTGGAATCGCTGCGGTAGAAATTAACGATAATACGCCCCTGCCCTTTCTGTCCGCCACCAACGCCAAAGTAAACTGTTCCGGTTGCTTCGCCTACTACCGCAACCGGAACCTCAATCAATTTGAACATGTTGGGACTGATGGAGGCACTGATAGTTTTTTTCCGTATCTGCCATGCGATGTTATCGAAATTGGTTCCGTCGAGCGTAACCAGATAGTTGGTATACGGTTCCAGGTCGAATACGCGGATGGTGGTATCCTTATCATTGAGTTCAATTCGGCCTCCATTGATATGAAGGTTAAGTCCGTATGCTTTGGGTTCGTTTGGTTCGTGCCGGCCATTACAATTCAGACCGAGGTAAGGTAACAGCGTAATGCCACCTTTGCCCACACTTGCGCGGCTATTTGCCCCTACGTAGTTTGTTTTTGCATCCACCATCACGCTCCCACTGGCCGATTGCACCAGTGTAGTGGCATTGTTGCCCCTCCTGGCTGAAAAACCGGCCTGGGCAAAAGAGAAATCGTAGCGAAATCCCACTTCCATATTGCTGAAATTACTTCTGAAGTTCTGTTCGTAGGACAAATTCATAAACCCATGTTTGAACAGGTGTTTTTCCAACCCACACTTTACCGAAATAAATTGGCCGTGGTTGTAATCGAATTGTGCTTGTGGCGTAAGGATGAAGGCGCCCGGAAGTTTGAATGAAAGAGAAAGGTTGCTATAGGTATAAGGATGAGCGGGATCAGAGAGCAGGGAATAGGTGGTAAAGTTGGTGTTTACACCTGATATGGCGCCCGAAAGCAATAATTCGGCAGTGGTGTATTTCGTCTGAGGCATGACAATCTGATTGAGCGTAAGCCTCGAAAAAACGGCAAAATTCGCGCCACGGATGGGCACTGATATTGCAACTTTGCGCTCTTCGAGGTAATTGTAGTTAATGGCCTTCTGATCTTTGTCATATTTGGTATAATTGAGCTCGAACTGCACATTCGACGGCATACGGTAACTCAGAACACCTTTTGATCTTACGCCATAAGTATATTCTCCGGATATCAGCAGGCTCGAAGCCAGCCTGAGCGAAGCGCTCACGAATGGCATTATATTGCCCGATGTTTTCGACGAAAGATATTCGACACCGCCACCAACCGTAAAGCGACGGAAAACACCGTATCTAAAATTGGCCCTGGAAAAACGGTTATGATGACTATCTTCAACCATGCCGGCGCTAACCTTATATTCGAAATCGCCCACAGGCAGAAAGTTAAATGGAATGCTGATGTTCTGCTCTTTGGAATGCTCTTTGCCCCATGGGCCATAAAATTGCAGTTTCACGCCCGTGCTACCGTAAACAAGGGGAACCTCAAAGGTGAAAAAACCCGAAGCATCTGCTTCTGTATAATCTACTAAAGCATCATTTATATACAATTCTACTGTCCAGTTAGGTTCAGTATTTTCACTAATTATATATGTTCCTGTAGCTTTTCTTACTGTATTTGGTGAATTATTAAAACTTGCACCTACCAGAGGTCCCCTTAAAAAAGCAATACTTTGCGCACCTATTTTTCCAACTTGGGCTTGTTTAATAAAAGTATTATCATTGTCTATCCAACGCCAATTGTAATAGAGTTGGCGTTTATCAAATTTTGTCTGATCGTAATAATTGAACGCTACTTTAGCTTCTCCAAACAACAATTCGCTACCGAGTCCAAGAGAAAATCTATTGTTTATTTTTTCTCCTGCTGCCTGATTTGAAGAAACAGCCCAATCCATCACACCTCCATTAAAAAGATGGTACTTTCTGCCTATAATGGTATCAATTACTACTACGTTTTTAGATTGCAGCTTGGTTACATTTTGACGCATTGCTTCAAGTCTTGCTTGTTTGTTTTACCATCGGCAATTCGGAATCGGCTTCGAGTTTAATGGATAAGGAACGAAAATTAAATACCATATTTAAACCAAAAGCTTCATTCAGCATACTTGATTCTACATAAATTTTGCCCAATTCTTTTACAATTCCATTCTCGGATTTAATAGTTCTATCCCCTCTGGTAATTTGCTTTGATTCAAAATCAATCGAGTAAAGGGTGCTTTCATTTACAATAAACCCTTTTAAAATAGTTCCATTAATATCTGCTACACAAGAAATTCCCAGTTTATTGAAGAGCTCTTCTACATTGATATAAACAAGATTTTGATCGGTTATAATGGCATCTACTTCAAATCGTAAGTAGCCTTTTACAATTATTTCAACAGGTACTTCATCAAATTTATTTATTGGATCAAGGGGAATTTCTTTAGTATAATCACGTGCTTGAATAGTATAAAAGTTAAAGAAAACTAATATAAAAAATCACTATCAACCGATAAAACTAAAAACTTGACAATAATATGCCTTTAACCCTTGTTTTTACAAGGGTTATTCTTTTAAAAATAAAACCTACCTCCCCATATTTTAGAACAAGGCGGCTTGTAGATTTGGTGGTTTGGTTCTTTTTAGTCGTTTTGTATAGGTTCTGCGACTGTTTTCGACTACCCAAAACACATCAAGATTGCTGATTAAATGTATTCTGACCAAAGCTGCTGTTGTCGAAAACGCTTTTTTTGTTTTAGATTTTGCTTTTGAGACCGTTAGAAGTAATTGTGCAATGAGTGTAATCCAAATTTGGCATCTTAATTCCGTTTTCGGTCTCTGAATAAAAATAGTGTAGTTGGAAATTTTGTTTGAGTTTCTTGAAAAGTAACTCTATTTGCCAACGAATTTTATAGATTAAAGCAACTTCTTCGTTGCTAATGTCAAAATTATTGGTAATAAATTCGTACATTCTACCTTTGTCATCTCGGTACGTAACCTTACGTAAACAAAGTGTTTTCTCTTGATTTTCTTCTTTATATTTTAGGTGAATATGTTCTTCTTTGAGTACTCCAAAACCCGAGTAGGCTTGTGTTTGACAAAATAGTTCTTGTACCACTTCATAAACTGCATTTTTCTTTAATCGGCACACAAAATTGATTCTCTTTTCAGTAAATATTGCAAATTGCAAGTAATGATTGTAAGCTCTATCAAAGACAATCATACTGTGTGGTGCAAGAGCTAAGTCTTGAATAAAATTTTTATCGTGCAGTTTAGCTTCGCTAATTTTTACAAATGTTGGTGTTTGTGAATGGGCATCGATAAGCATATGAACTTTTAAGCCGCCTTTCTTCTTGCCTTCGCCTTTTGGATCGCGTCCAACACCCTTCATTACTTGAGAAAATAGCCTGATTGTACTGGAATCGAATATGAAAAGTTTATCAAATGAAATCTTATCAATTCGGCTGACCGACAAAAGGGGTTCAAAGTGTTTGAGCAACAAAAAGTAAAATTCTTTAAAAAATTCATTATCTCGTTCTCTTAATCCGTCGCCAGCCGTACTTTTTGCAGGGGAATTGTCAAACCCTAAATGGTTTAATTTGCCTTGCATTGCCAACATTCCATCGCAAATTTCGCCCATAGAATCACAACGGCTAAAAACGCCAAAAAGCATCGTTACAAGTTGTGTCCAAGCAGGAAAAGACTTGTAATATCGATCTGTTTGATGCTTTTTTGCAAGTAGATCGAACTTGTTTTTTGGAATAAAATCTATTAGTTGTTTAAAAATCGGCTGACCGACAAACTTTTTTTCAATATCTTTGGAACTCATTACTTTTGGTTTTTTACACGCAAAAAGTATGAAAAAAAGGGCTTACTCTTAAAAAAGTAGCCCTTTATCTTAAAAAGTTAATCGGTTAGTAGTGGTTTTTAATATAAAATCAATCAAAAGAGCCGCTGTTAACTAATAAATTTCCCAACAAAATAAATGGCAGTAGTAAAATTGTAAAAACTATGCCTAAAATTGAAAAAAAAAGATACTTTACAGACAGACTCTAATTATCCTTCGGCTTCCTTATATTGATCTTCCTTTCTTGTTCATTAATAATAAATTGCAGTGGTTCTATAGCGGATTGATTTTTCAGATCAGCAATCAGCACACTTTTTGTTAACTGAAAACTTGAGTCAAAAGAAGAACTGATTATTCTTACTTCGTACCTGTCTTCGGGTATGCTAAAGGAAAACGAACCATCTTGGGTAGTTAAAGTTGTAAATGTTTCGCCCGTTGAGTTAACAGCTATTATCTTAATGTTGTTGATGCTGAAAGTCTTCTTCGAGTTTTGCGCTTTGTTCAAGATCACTTTTCCGGTAAAGAAAGATGTCTTTTTATAAGGAATATAAACATTTGTTTCTTTGGTCACATCAATAGATTGTTTGTAGGCCAATCTGGGTATCCAGCTTTTCTGAGCGCTTAAAGTAAGATCAATATCATAAACGCCCTTACTGATGTTCCTGTAAGCAACTTTCCCATCTGCGTCGCTAATAAATGCTTTTCCATTGATTAGTATTGTTGCATTAGAAAGCGGTTCATCGCCCTCATTATAAATACTATCAGCGTTGATATCTTTAAAGAGCATAATTTCCATTGTTTGAAATTTTCTTATCCCGAAAATTGGAAGGTTAAGATTTTTACGGAGGCTTATGTTTATATTTGAATTGCCAATTTTATTAAAGTTTCTTGAATAAGATATTTTTAGTTGTATAGATGATTTGCGAGGATTAAAAATCAAATCAGATTTTAAGGAAACGTTTTTAGTATTATCGCTATAATTTAAATTAAAATCCACCTGATTCCTGAGCTGCAAGGTCTTTTTGAAAAGTGAATTTTCAATAAACAAATTTCCGTTCAGCCTTTCAGGAATCTGACCGGTTTTTAGGAAAGCGTATAGATCACCTAATTGTGCGAAGCCATATTCGTAGCGGGCATTTAGTCCTATATTTTTTAGCTGAAAGGTGCCTCCACCAACAAAACTGGTTGATTTAATCGAATCAAGGCCCGGAAGACTGACCTTGCCCACACTAACAGCAAGATTCAAAGTGTTCTGCCCAAAACTTTTATTCATAACAAGGCCTAATTTATAAGTACTGCTTTTTACAGAATCAACTCCCGCTTCTGTTTGTTCAAGGCTGGATACGGATAAAGTATTGCTCCATGTTTTTCCTGTAAGACCATATTTAAGACCGTATTCCTTTTTGTTTAAACCGAGCTGGTTCTCATACACCCCTGACTCCTGTAAACTGTTCCGGTAATCCATATTCCAAAATACAGAGTAAGATTGTGGTTTGTTTATAAAACCTATATCATTGGTGGTACTGAATAAACCTTTACTAAAGCCTGGATAATATTTTGATGCCTTGTCAATATTCGACCGTATATTAAACTTTTTAATTTTACTATTGAGCTGAAATGCCGTTCGCGAAGACAATCTCCCGGCAGTAAGGGCAGGTTGATTAATATCTTCAAACCCTCCTGCCTGTAGGAGACTCACGGTTGTGTTTTCCCCTAGAGACCTTTTCAACAAAAGTTCCGAGATATAGCTGTTTATACCTCTATCAGGGTCAAAGAATCCATAATTTTCAATGCTAAATGAACCTTTTTTTAATGTGAACTGATGCTGATAAGTAAATTGTGACGTATTGTTTAACTTACTTTTTATAGCTGAAAGCTGGATCTCCTGTGTTTTTTTTCGTAAAGGAATCGTAATTCGAACGCCATAACCCATCATTTGGAAGTTTTTGAAGCCAGTCTGATCTCCTGCGCTGATATTTATTCCTTTAGACCGGTATTGAGCCTGATAGAAGGACTGCCCTCCCTTAGCTCCATAAAGACTTCCGCTTTGAAAGTTGATGGAAAGTGCACGATCCTCCTTAAAATCCAGAGTCATTTCCCCGTTCACAGTAAAGATCTGGCCATCTGTAAAGGCATTTTGCGCACTTAGCTCTAAGGTAAGAGGTAAATTAAACCAGGGGCTTTTATTAGCCATGAGAGATGAGTTCAGAGCTGATATTACTTGTACGGCTGATTGCTTTTCTTTTGATTTGCTGCTTGCTTCGACAATAATTCTTACTTCTTTAGCATTTTGAAACCGGTCATCCGCAGGCAGACTTACCTGTATAAGTGTATCAATCTCCGGTGGAACTGCTATATTTAGAATATCCGGGATATTAAGACCTACATTATCTTTAAAACTTAGTGAGATATGCTCTGAAATATTTCCCAAGTTCCTTATTAAAACCGGGAATGTGGCATTTTCACTTGTTACCTGCTTAAAGATGCTGTTGTTGGGTAAGCTAATCTTCCATAAGGAGCGGGATTTTACGAAGCATAACATTTTAAATTCCTCACTTATGTTCTCCGAGGGCATCAGAAATTTTAATGTGGATGTATAGCTTATATCGCTTTGAGCTATTAAGGGTGCAGCTATCCGGAACGGGATTATCAGCGTTTCTCCCGGCTGAATGGTATAAAGCTTTTGCTGATCAATTATTTTGGACCAGTCAACAGGGATGTCAAGGTCAATATTAAATGAGTGGGAAGCCTGCCCTGTATTATTTACCCTGATATTATTAAAGACATAGGCATTTCCTTCAAATGTCAAAGAATCCTTTAATAACGATATTTCGAGGTCAGAAATTCTTTTTATCGGCTTCTGACCATATACTGAATTTGCAGAGAATTGAATAAAAATAAAAGTGAAGTAAAAGTATATTATATTTTTACTCATTTGTAATTTGATCTGGTAAAAATACTATTATTTTATTGCCCACTCAAGGTCATGATGATAGGAATAGTATAATTAGCAGGATCCACTTCATAACCAGGGATTATCTTTAACTTCAAATTAAATGTGTTACCCGTGACAGTTTCATTACCCAGAATTCCTGTCTTGGTAACTACCTGAAAATTAATATTAAAAGGATTAAAAGTTCCAAAGTTAGCGTCATCTACACTTGTAGTGGCAAATGTAAAATTGGCGAATGTAAGCGGAGAGTTGATTACCGCTGGACTATCAGCATTGGGTTCAGCTGTTATGGCTCCAATCTCGGTTGTCAGTTTCCAGTTTACATTGGCTTGAACGACAAGGTGAATTGCAGAACTCTCAAGGCCATTTTCCAGATCGCTTGTACTTGCAAAAGAAGGTAAGCTAAGTGTTGAAGTACTTGTTAAAACAATGGTAGGTGAGATGGTTGTGGAATAATTATTCGAATAAATCGTCTGGTTTAATTCGCGATTCCCTTGAGCTAAAGCTGTTAGAGCAGAAAGCTGTAAGAATAATATGAATATAAGTGCTTTTTTCATAATAATCTTATAAGGGACTAATAGTATAAATTATTGGTATGGTATAAGCTGCCGGGTCGACAGAAAGACCTGGTGTGATTTTAAACTTCACACTAAATTTTTTGTCATAACCTTGTTTAACCCCCGTAAGAATTGTTGCCAAAGTAGAAGTAAAAACAACAGCTGGATCATATACATCATCCTGGTCGGGAGATACCATATAACTAAAGTTGCTGAATGTTAGTGGGTGCAGGATGGATGCCGGACCACCAGGAACTGGGGTTAAAATAATTGACCCAATTTCCGTATCCACTTTCCAGTCGTTATTTGCTTTTACTTTGAATAGCACAGCCGAAGTTAATAGACCATTGGTAAGGTCGCTTAATCCGGCAAAAGAAGGTACTGTTATAGCACCGGATTCAAGCTGTATATCCACAAAAACAGGAACATCCGCAGTCATTTGTGCCTGCGTAAAACACGTGATGCCAAGCAACAGCATGGTAATTAATAGTTTTTTTATGTCGTTTACCAGAGTCATTAATCCATTTTTAATTTTATTGCGCGGTAAGCGTATATATTATTGGAATAGTATAGACACCTGGGTCAACCTCATATCCAGGTATAATCCTGAACTTTAAATTAAATGTATTGCCGGTTTTCTGAATATTACCCTTAACGCCGGTTCTTACATTAGCTATCGAACCAGGGAAGGAAACTATATTGCTATAGAGAAAATTATCAGCGGGCGTAACATAATATTTAATATTAGTATAGGATAAGGGTGCTGTTATAGTAGCCGGGCCAGCGCCTCCGGCAAGTGGGTTCGCTGTAATGGTGCCTATTTCGGTTACAAGTTTCCAGTCTTTATTTGATTTGATTACAAACCTTACTGCGGAGGTTTCTAGACCAACATCTATATCCGATTGTGTGTTAAAAGGAGGAATGGTAATGGCGCCCGATGTTATCGCTAAGTTAATGCTGGCTATAATATTAGAAGACCCGCTTTTGTTTACAAAGTTCCCCTGTTGGGCATTTGCAGCAGAAGTTATGAATGCGAGTGCTAACAGCATAAAAATCAGTCTTTTCATCTTATAAACGGATTTCTTTATTATACACTATAACTTAAATAGAAAAAGCGAAGCCATTCTAGACGACCTCGCTTTTCTGAGTTATTTTATAAAACCAACCCTAATGGGAAAGCTAATGTCTTACTGAGCACTTATAGTATGAGTAACAACAACTGCATAAGTTCCCGGATCAACTAGGAAACCTGGAATTATTTTGTATCTAAGGGTAAATTCATTGCCAATTACCGCTGGAGCACCCCTTGGACCAGTTTTAATTTCAGTAGCAGTGTTAACAAGACTACCAAATGCAGTAAAACTACTTACTGTTTGAGCATTTCCGTTTACTGTGCCCCATGCAATATTTTGTGGTGGCAATGGAAAAGCAATTGTGACTGGACCACCTGTAATGGCAGTTCCTGTAATACTTGTAACCGCAGTATTTACTTTCCACAACCTATTTGATTTTACAGCGAAAGTAACAGGATCTGAAATCAGACCAGTTTCTATATCAGCCTGGGTTGCGAAAGCACCAACTGTTGGAGTACCAGTTACAGCGGTATTAACCGAAGAACTAATTGCAACACTAAGATTTTGCACTTGAGCGCTTGCAAATACGACCGTTAGCATTATAAATGATAACGTAATCGTGAATTTTTTGATTGTAATTTTCATTTTTTTATAATTTTAATTTCATTGTTTTTTTTTACATTTTCTTTTATATTTTTTCAATTCGTTCGGATCGTTCACATTTGCATAGACCGAATCGTCCACATATCATAAACCATGCCAAACCATTTTATAATGGATGCCATGTTTGTTAATTAGTTTTTCGATGATTTGTAATGAGTTGAATTACAGCACATAAAAAATATTACATAGAATCATTATAAATAATAATTATACCTCTTTTGGCTGTGGAGGCAATAGGCTCGGGTAAAGTAATTTTACACAGTGTAAAATATTTCTATGTGCTTTTTGGTTTAACGCTTTAAGATAATTTGCCATGTTGTTTGTTTCTGTTAATGTAATTATATGCCTGTTTCATCTTATGCTTACCCACATAAACAGGCAGCAAATATAAAAACAATTTTATATATGAGTATCCGTCTTTGTACCCAAACAGATAAATATTGAGCTTTTATCCTTTGCCGTTGACTTCAGTCAACGGATTAAATGAAAATAAAGGATATGGGCTTTAGCCCTATCTGCTGTGGCTAAAGCCATTAGCTTCAATCGCCATTCTGTCCGTCAGCTGAAGCTGACGGCAAAGGATAACTAGGTATATAACCGGATACTCATTTTTTATATTATGCAAATACCTGCCTGATAAGAAGTAGAAAGTAGGAAAACAGTTAATTAACGCGACCTGAGGTGCAGAGCACCGCACCTTTGACCTCCATTACAATTATTTAGAGTCTGTCTGTAATGTCAGATATTTCTTTACAAATAAAATATCGAACAAGGATTAACGATTTTAGAATTATGAAGTTCAATTACTTCTAAAATCAACAATCGATGTTCCTTGTTTGCTTATTT